>OMWH01000014.1 GCA_900314755.1 uncultured Prevotellaceae bacterium
GGGTGCAGAATGTGCAGTACATGCTCATAATGTTTCCCAAATGTTTCCCAGATTCGCCGTAAAGTGCTGATAATCAGTTCCCGTTAGCCGCCGCCCAGGCTGCTGTAGAAGAGTAATTAAACTCTCTGATATAATGAAAGGGACCTGTCCGTTTGGGCAGGTCCCTTTTTGGTCTTCAGAAGAAGGCTTCCGACGATTATTGACTAAAAACGTCGCATAATGTGCATCATTATTTTTCCTTAGCGTTTTAATTCATAGACATAAAACATGCAATTTTTATAATATAAATACGATGGGAATTTTAGTGCAAATATTCATATAACATATTAATAATCAATAAATTACTATTCCGAAAACTCTAGCAAAAGTTAACAAAAAAAGTTTGGTCCAAGTATTAAATATGTTGTATCTTTGCGTCGTGATTAGTCGACGAATCATCATGTTTAACATTAAAAAGAATTGCGATATGATAATAACAGAAAAAGAAAAAAGTAAGGTCGTCTTGTCAAGCCTGTTGGAAAGACACTACCCCGAACTGAAATTAGAACTTTGGGACATTATTGGGACATATCACAAAGGTATGGGAACTGTTTCTCACACGAAAGACTATTGGGTAAGAGATTTTATGCCAATACAAATGGATGAGTATGTTTTCGTTAAGTTCGTTTATAATCCAGATTATCTTCAAGACAAGAAGAAGTACATTACAAATGTTGATAAAGTCATAAAAAACTGCCCATTTGCACAAAATTACGAAGTTGTGGATATTCCGTTCGTCGTTGACGGAGGTAATATGGTATTCTGTAAAGGAAAGAAAAAAGGCAAAGAAACGGAATACGTAGTCATGACTGAAAAAGTTTTCAACGAAAATCCATCTTTCAGCAAAGAGCAAATAGAGTGTCTTCTTAAATGTGCTTTCCAGTCACCAGACTTGACAATCGTTTGGCTTCCATGGGATAAAGAAGATATCTTTGGTCACACGGATGGAATAGTTAGGTATGTTGGTATAAGTAAATCTGGCAAGCCTCAAGTATTGGTAAATCTGCAACTGTACGATGACAAGATAGCTCAAGAGATGTATTCATCACTGGCAAAGCATTTTGAAGTCATAGAACTCGAACTAAGCAAATATGATGACTTGAGTTGGGCATATATCAACAGTTTACAAACATGCGATTTCATTATCATTCCAGGACTTGGAGATGAAGTCACAGACGCGGAAACATTGGCCCAATACAAGCAACTATACCCCGAGTATGAAGACAATATCTATCAAGTGCAGATGCGAGATTTTATAGCAGAGAATGGTGGTGCATTGAATTGTCTAACATGGACAATCTATGAGAATTATCTTAAAGTATTAGCGAAATGTGCACGCATTCCCATAATAGATTTGGAAGATAATAAGAAAGATCAAATCAAAAACAAGATTGATGATATGCTTAAAACCAAATGTAAGCGATAGTTTTTCCGTTACCAATAGGGACAACGTCCATTTTTTAGTATATTTGCAAAATAAATCAAAAGAAATGAATCATGGAAAAAGTTTTCGAACTATTTAAGAATCCATTTGAAGGATTATCGAACTATGAAAGTATCCAAGATAAATGTGCAGAAATTGCACGTGAACTATTTAGTAACTATCATCTCGCATGCGGGAATGAAACTTTCCGTTTTGCAGAAATAGAATTCTATTATTATGATAGGGCAATGTATTTGAAAGACAAAAATCTAAATAAATGGCAAGAAGTGACATATCCTCGTGATAATTATCAAGGAGGACAGTTGTTTTATCATCTTAGCGGAATAGATATTTGCTTTGATAGTCATTATAAGAATAACGAAGGCAAATTTGGCGGAATTCTTATTAGGGCAATAAAAGATAATAGTGGTTTGATTATAGCTGGTCCTTTGAATTGTAAAGATGAAATATTGAATGCATGCAAGAATGAGAGTATGCCTAAGTTGATATATGAATCTGACGGGCAGGTCATAGAACCTGTACCAACTTATCGTTCATTGGGAAAAACTGGAACAGATAAAATACATGATAGATTGTGTTTCTTTGATGGAAGTATCGAGGTTGGTGATTGGAATCCCATAAAGGATAGGTTTTTTACAAGCAAAGGAACAGCAAAACCCTATAAAGGTTCATATGATACATCAAAATTTAGTATAAATAAATAACAGTTATGAAAGCGTGAGGACGTGCAGAATGTGTCGCAAAAGAGTCGCCAGTAGTTTAAAAACTCTGTAACTCGCTGATAAACAACATCTGTTAGCCGCCGCGCAGGCTGCTGTTGAGGAGTAATTAAACTCTCTGATATAATGAAAGGAACCTGTCCGTTTGGGCAGGTCCCTTTTTCTTTATGCTCAGACTTTGATACAAGATATATGATGTTAAAACAGAATTTTTCTTGGGAAATGTTTTGTGATTCTATTTATAATCTATATCTTTACACTGAGTAAAACTTTTAATTATGTACAAAAGAGCCGAATATCAGGTAATTACAAGTAGACTGAAAGAGCCGAGAAAGTTCATTCAAGTTGTGATGGGACCGCGTCAGGTGGGTAAATCTACTGTTGTTAAGCAGGTACTTCAAGATTTGAATTTGCCTTATCAGCAGTTCTCTGCCGATAATGTGCCAGCCTCAAATACTGCTTGGGTATCTAACTGTTGGGCGGCTGTTCGTAGCCTGAAAGAGAGCAAAGGCTTAGATAGTATTATTCTTGTTATCGATGAAATTCAGAAGATATCTAATTGGAGTGAGGAATGCGAAGCATTTCCGTCAAATGGAGGCTTTAGTCGGTAACTGAATGCCCCTCAGTCAGCAACTGATTATTATGAATTTCGCAAAAACATATAACATACATGTGTTTTGCGAAAGTTAAAGTTACGCAATATTCACGGGAATTTATCAGAATTGACTAACTTTGCAACAAAGTTTAATCACACAGACTAATACGAATATGAAAAAAGTCATTGTAATTGACCACCCGGTGAATGAAGCATAAGGGAATTATCTGCGGCATTCTGGCAGCTGTCTGTTATGGCACCAACCCGTTCGGTGCCTTGCCGCTTTACGAGGAGGGTGTGAACACGTCATCCGTACTCTTCTATCGTTTCTCCATGGCGGTGTTGATGCTGGCTGTGATGTTGCTTGTGGAGCGTAATTCTTTCCGAATCAGCGGCAGAGAGTTGAAGACGCTCGGCTCGCTCGGACTGCTCTTTGCTGCATCGAGCATCACATACTATCAGAGCTTCCGATTTATGGATGCCGGCATTGCCTCCACCATCCTGTTTGTCTATCCTGTGATGGTGGCTGTCATCATGGCTACATGCTTCAGGGAGAGGGTCACAGTTTCAACGGTTACGGCCATCATCCTTGCCTTAGCGGGCATAGGCTTGCTCTACAGAGGCGACGCAGGTGTGCCAATCAGTGCGACAGGTGTCCTTCTGGTCATGGTGTCATCGCTGACTTACGCCGTCTATATCGTGGTGGTTAATCAGTCGAGCATCCGCATGTCATCGTTGAAGCTTACGTTCTATGTCCTGCTGATATGTATGCTATCGTTGCTTGCCTATTCCTTCACCTCACCCGACTTGCATCTGATGTTGCCGCCGTCGCCGCGTGCATGGTTCTTTGCATGTTGGTTGGGTCTGGTGCCAACGGTTCTCTCGCTTGTCTTGATGACCGTTTCCGTTCATGAAGTGGGTGCCACGCCTACTGCCATCATGGGAGCTTTGGAGCCATTGACGGCGGTAGCCATCGGCGTGATGGTCTTTGACGAATCGCTCACGTTCCATCTCGTGGTCGGCATCGTGCTCATCCTTTCAGCCGTCCTGCTGATCGTACTGGGCAAGGACTTCCATCTGCGTACAATCAGCCATACGATAAACGTCATCGTCAGAAAGACCTGGCGATGGAAATCATAAACTGAAGCCAGAATACTTTATCATGTGATAATTACCTCCATGGTCGTTTTCTGGATGCCCAGTCCCATGCTCTCGTAGAAGTGGCGTGCGCTGTCGTTGCCCTCCCATACGTTGAGGGTGATGTTATGGCAGCCGATAGACTTGGCATAGTCATGGACATGCTCATACAGTGCTTTTCCTATGTGCTTGCCGCGTTCCGACTCGTCCACGCAGATGTCATCAATATACAGCGTCTTGACATTCATCAGTAATCGGTGGTCTCTTACTTCATTGACCTGGCAGAACGCATGTCCCCGTATCTCTCCATCGTCATAGACGAAGACGGGCATGCTGTCGTCGGAGAGCAGCGTCTCCAGTTCTTGCTCGTTGTATTTGGTCGTGTACGGCTTGAATAAATCGGGGCGTATCACATGATGCACCATATTGACCTGATGCAGCAGTTTGATGATACCCTTGATGTCTTTTGTGTTGGCTTTCCTAATCATGGTGCGAAGTTACTAAAAAAAGCGGAAATGCAAAAGCAATCTGCAAAAAAATAGAGGGATTTGCTGATTGTTTAAAAAATATTACTACCTTTGCGGGCATAGTCATGAGAACTTCACAGACTTCCTCGTAAAACAGGATGTCAGCAATGTCGACGCATATATCAAAGCAGCCTGTTCCTGCTATCAGTTCTATAACAAAGAGCCGTTCTACGATGTGGTAAGCTACCTGAAGGCTCTCAAGACCAATGTATTCCCCAACAATGCCGAGTACGCCGCTCTCTTACAGGAGGCAGAGACTGCCATCCGAGCTGCTATCGCCGGGCATGCCGACTACTGTTATGAGCTTGACCCCACGGGCAAAAGCGTGGGTTAACTGGTAATCCCTACTTCAACCATATTGTTGTCGACAACGGTGATGTCTGGACATATACCTGGATGGACAAGAACTACAAGCCTGATTTCTCAGAAGACTTCAAGTGGGTTAGTAACTCTTCATGGTTGGCGTGGGCAGATTATTACAAGAAAACCTATTTTGACCAGAAGACAGGCTGGAGCCGCTGGTTCGCCAAGAACCCCGGTGTACCATGCGGCAATCCGCCACTCAATGATGAGAACGACTATGTCAGGGACATAGACTACCGAAAGTAATTCCAAATCCTCGAAAGGTGCCGCCTTTACTCCTTGAAGGCGGCACCTTTCGCTATTCGTTCACAGTAATTCCTGCAACCGCTTGAAGGCGGGAGCGAGGAGGGTGGTCTCTACCTCCTGTCCTGCTGGTGAGCGGAAGATGCAGCGCCGTTGCTTGGGTAACAGGTGGCAGACATGATGGATGTTCACCAAGGTGCTGCGGTCGGCACGGACGAATGTCTCAGGGTCCAGCATCTTCTCTAAGGCACCCAGACCGAGCAGTACGGTGTCCTTATCGTAGAAGGTGACGATTTGCGAGTAGTTACCGTCACCTTTGAAATATGCGATATCCTTCACGTTGACGACGATGGTGCCACTTGCCGTCCTCAGTGTCAGCCGCTCCTCCGTATTCCTCTCCGTCATCCTTACTATATCCTGAGACAGTTCGGTAGTTTCCGCTTCTATCGCTTTCTGGCGGATAGCCTCTATCTGCTGTTCCTTTTGTAGTTTCTCCCTTTGCAGCCGTACCATTCTCTGTTGGTTACGCCGTTTCTCATACCAGCGGGTGACTGCCCATACCATCAGCGACAACAGTGCCAGTCCTGTCAGCCATACCCACCAGTGCTGCCACCAGCGGAGTGGGGGAGCGATATAGATGTCCTCCTCATGGAAGGCGAGCAGGTCGGCAGGTCGGAATGAGGTCATCTGCTCGATACCAGGGAGCCATACCGTACCGTCTTTGCTCTCTGCCATCGTAGCCTTCAGCGGTTCTGTCATGGTGAACCCATTATGATGGTTATAGAAGCGCACATCGCTGATCAGATAGTCTTTGCTGATACGGCAGACAAACAGTCCGTCAACCACTGCCACTACCAGATAACCATGAGGTGATACATGCAGTGAGCGTACCTCATGACCGGCAAGTTGCGGCATCTGGTTGTTCAGTGTCTCTATGGTGTTCTGACGGACAACGAACACCGAGTCGGCGGAGGCGAAGAAGACCGCTCCCTGCTGGTCAGCCTCGATGGTGGATATGATGAGCTTCTGCGTCTTGTATTCCATCTTGCTGACCTTCTTATCCTTGGTGATGGCGAATAGTCCGGAACTGCTGCCTATCCATAACTTCCCTTTTCCGTCGTAAGTGGCACCCCATGGGTGCAGTATCTCTGTTGTCAGAGTGTCGGCAGTTGCCGTCTTCGGGTCATAGGCGATGATGCCGTTGCGGTTGCCTGTGATGACCTTTCCCCACGCCTCCGCTACAAACTGGTAGCGGTCGCGTGGCAGATGAAGCCATTGCAGTCGTGAGTCCCGTATACAGGCAATGTCCCCGTTGCCTGCCATAAAGACACTTCCTCCTATGGTGACGGCACTCGGTGCATAGAACTGTTCCGGGTTGTCGTCAATAACCTTTCCACTCACCAATACTTTTCCGTTCAGTGTTCCCATCACAGGCTCATCAGCGGCATCTAAGGAGATAGCCCTCATGATATCGCTCTCCTCCGTCAGGGTATAGTTCGTGAAGCAGCGGTTGAAGAAACAGTAGACACCCTGGTAGCTTGCCACCCACAGACGGTCCCAGCGGTCGACCAACACATCACGGATGAGGTTGATTCCCGTAAAGAGAGTCTGTACCGATCTCCCGTCATAGAGGTAGATGCTGTGCTCGTCAGCAATGATCAGATTGCCATTGCGGAGTCTTCTTACGCATAATCCGTAACTTGCGGCAGACCAGTCTGTTTTGGCTATCTGTTTTATCTTACCTTTCTTGACGGCACAGATGCCCTCTGACGTGAAAACGAGTAGTGCCGAGTCAGTAGGCAGCAGCGTGTAGATGTCATTCCTGGATGATATCCAGACAGCTTTCCTGCTTCCTCTTCTGACTTGAAAGAGTCCCCGCTCTGTTGGGATATAGATATGGAGCGAGTCGATGAAGAGTCTCCTGTCAGGAGTCATCTCGTCGAGCAGTGCACCTCTCAGCAACGGCTTGAATCCCTCTTTTGTCATGCGGCACAGGCGGCGGTGCTGTTCCAGACTGTCCTCCAAGAGCACATAACCGTTGGGCAGGCTTCCCGCATTCAGGTTATTGAGGAGCCAGTGACCCTTGGGGGCGAGTGGGAGAGGCTCCACCTCCTCATAGTCTACCCTCCACTGTCGGAAGAATCCCAATGCCCTTACCTCGTTGGCTACCTCAGTGAATCCCACGATGTTCAGCCGTCGTCCTTTCAGGAAGGGGGTGAACGCCTTTCCGTCATAACGGACGAACCCCGACAGCGTACCTATATAGATGTACCCGCGTGCGTCTTGGAAAAGACGTTCCGCCTGCATCTGCGGCATACCGTCCTGTGTGGTGTAGCGGCGGTAGGTGAGGGCATGCTCTATTTGAGCATACAGACTGACGGAGAGACAGAGCATCAGTCCGACGATAAAAGGTCGTTTCATTGTTTCCATGATGCGAAGTTACTAAAAAAAGTGGAATCCCAAAAGTATTCATCCATAATTATTGTAACGCCTGCCGAGTTCGTCACTCACAGAGGGCAGTTCGTCAAAAACCACTTAACATGGAAGGGCTTTGTGTTATCTTTTCCCTATATTTGCGATAGTTTAAGATTGTCTCATTAAAAAAAATAATGCGTATGAAAAAGAAACTACTCATGCTCCTCGGAGTCATATTGGTAAACAGTGCATTGTGGGCTGTGGCACCAAGTTCTTATGTGCAGTTCAGCATCAACGGGAACAGAAAGGTCCCTGGTTTTAGCCAATTCTCCAGTTCTGTGCCAGCACCTTACAACTTGGGCGTGGTTTATCGGAGTCCTGACAAAGACAAACCGAATCTTGGCATAACGGGCTATCAGGTTGTCATCAGCACGGACCGTGAAGGGTTCGAATATGAGGACAGCCATTATATGCAGGTCTATATCGGTGTTTACGACAGCAACATTTCCAACTCAGAGGCATACTTCGACACAGCAAAGGAAGGATTGTTCATTAAGCCTGTAAACAGTAGCGCACCGGTGCCATTCGGTCACCAGTTGACGGGCAACAAAGGCAGTTACGAGCCTATGAATGAGGTGATGAGTGCCAGCGAGTTTACCTGGAGCGACGGTATGGTTGACAACTTCGTGTTGCCTTCTCCACTGGTGTATGATGCAGTGTCCAACACCTATAAACAAGGTGAGTATCAGAAAGGACACTCCTATGTCATAGCCATCCACTTTACGGAAATAGCACATATGAGTATTGGCGGTACCAACTCATGGCATTATCCGCAAAACTCTGGTGGTGAGTACTCCTCGTTCTATTGGAGTGAAGACTTCTCCAAAGAATGTCTGCTGGCAGGTTTCACATACGCTGCTGATGAGGCAACGTCCTCTGCTATAGTCAGTATGTCAGTCAACGGTGAGCAAACGAATTACAATTTGCTTGGTGAGAACCAAGACCCCATCGATTTGGGTACGATTTACTCGAAAGAGGTAACCCTGGCATCTGACCAGACCAAGATGATGCTCCCCGACTTGAGCTTCGACCTTTTCGTTGTTGAGTCTGCTGTGCCCGTCACTTATTCCGAGGCAGCACATGTATATGGTGCATCCATGACGTTTACTACCCTCAAGAAGAGCGTTGCCGACGAGCACATCATTGGAGGCTACGAAGTGGACAACAGAGACTATAAGACGGGAAACTTCGGTACGATTAACTCTGATTTGGTTCCTGCCATTCTTTGCGGTTCCGCAGACGGATTGGTCCCGCTTAGTGAAAACTGGGCATACGAGGCTTATCCATTAGATGTGTGGGGGAACTGGACATATTCCGGCACCCATCCCGTCAATGTCGGTTGGGGCTATGACACGGCGAGCAATGGGAACTTTCAGGACGGTGAGACCTATACCGTTGCTTTCTATTTTACCGAATATAACGTCAATCTGGAGCCAGCCTATATTCACCGCAACGGTGGCAAATACTATAAGTTCAATTTCACCTACTCTTCAAAGACCAAAGAAGAAGCAGAACAAAAGCCCGCTGACACGGAAGTGACAATCATTCCTGGAACAGGAGCGACTCCAGGGACTGCGACAACTACGGACACTGGTGTGACAGTGGCGATTGGTAACGAGGATGTTGTCAATAGTGACGGTAGTGTGACATTTACGTCAACGATTACTGCTGATGCTGTAAAGACACTGATGGAATCAACAACTCCTGGCTCTGCCACTTTCCTGAGCACGTTTAAAGGTATCTACCTGATGGTGGCAGAAGGTAAAGGACATGTGGATGTCCAGTTGGAAACGGCAGGGGACATAGAGATGACAGCGATGTGCGGAACAGAGACTTTGGATACTTATAGTTCCGCAAGCAAGGGTGTGGTCAGCATAAATTACAATGTTGACAGCGACCAGTGGATACTATTGTTCCCAACAGAGAAAACTGCTTCGGCAAGAGGAAATCGTGTTCCTGGCGACAATACTCTGCGTATCTACGACTTGAAGGTTGTTCCAGTGGTTACAGGTATCCATGTGATCAATGCTGGTGGCAACAAAGAGAATGTATACTATGACCTTCATGGTCGTAAGGTAGTAGGTAATCCTACTGTTAAGGGCATCTACATCAACGGAAGAAAGAAAGTTCTTAAAAAATAATCATATGAAAAAGAATAACCTATTTATAAAAAGGTCACTGTCCTGCCTGTTCGCATTCATTATGATAGTCGTAGGTGTAAAAGCACAGGACATGACCAGTACTCCGCTGACCTTGGAGGCGGTGGAGGCAGGAACGATCAATATCGTCAACCCAAACTTGCTGACGATTGAGTATAATAAGAATGGTGGAGGATGGACTGCCGCCTCAAACAACCCTATCAGTATTGGAGTCGCGGCTGGCGACCAAGTACAGTTAAGAGGCGACAACCAAGCTTATTGCTTGATGACGGAATTTGGAGAAAAACCCACGCAGATTACCGCCACCAACGACATTTACGTTTATGGCAACGTGATGAGCTTGATTAGTAGCATAGGCTTTGCCACGCTCACCACCCTGCCTGTGGTGGGTGGTAGCGGACCGTATGACTCCGACAATACTTTCGCTTATCTTTTCACCACCTCGGGTGAATACTTAGACCCTGTTATTAATACCACCATCCGCAACCATCCCACCAAGGACATCGTACTCCCTGCCTTGAACGTTACACGTTGTGGATATATGTATATGTTTGCACGCTGCCAGAACCTTACCCGTGCCCCCGAACTGCCTGCCACTGAACTGGGATGGGGCTGTTACCACCAGATGTTCTGCAGCACCGCCATCGAGCGGGCACCAGTGTTGGCTGCCGCTACTGTTCCTCATGAAGGCTACAGTTCGATGTTCGACCAATGTGCCAACCTGAACTACGTGAAGTGTCTGGCAACCGACATCTCAGCCCAGGGGAGTACTGGCTTCTGGCTTAACGGTGTGGCTGTCACAGGCACCTTCGTCAAGGCCGATGGCATGGATGACTGGACGGTAGGTCCGCAGGATGAATGGGGTAGCATCCATGGCATCCCCGCAGGTTGGACAGTGAAGAACGCCAGCGAGGAGGTCGCCTCTATGAACGAGACTCCGCTGACTATAGAAGCCACGGAAGATGCCACTACCGTGACCATCACCAACCCGCTGGCACTGACCATCGAATACAGCACTGACGGCGGCACGTCGTGGACTTCCGCCAATAATGCCACCATCACCATCAGTGGCATCAATTCAGGAAAGACCGTGCTGCTGAGGGGTGACAATGCTGCCTACTCGTCTGACGGCACAGCTGCTAATAGCATGGGTATTACGGCCGACAAGGACTATTATCTGTATGGAAACATGATGAGCCTTGTCAGCAGCACTGGCTTTGCCACGCTCACCACGCTGACGGGCAACTATGCCTTTGCTCGCCTGTTCAGGAACAACAGCCATTTGAAGAGTCACGCCACCAAAGACCTGGTGCTGCCTGCCACCACGCTGTCTCCTAACTGCTATCGCTACACCTTCCAGAACTGTTATGGATTGACAAAGGCTCCTGAATTACCCGCCACGACCATGACGGAGGGATGCTACTTTGCGACGTTTATTGGCTGTACGAGCCTAACCACGCCTCCCGAACTGCCGTCGACAGCGCTGGCAGCAGGCTGCTATACGGGTATGTTTGCCAACAGCGGACTGGTCACGCCCCCTGTGTTGCCCGCTACCGAGCTGACCGATCGTTGCTATTATCAGATGTTTTATGGCTGTACCGCCCTGACCACGGCACCTGCCTTGCCCGCATTGACGGTACCTCGGAGCGGTTATAACCAGATGTTCTACAATTGCAGCAGTCTGACAGAGACTCCAGCGTTGCCTGCCACCACCATCTATGGCTACTCCTACAACATGATGTTCCGTGGCTGCACGGGACTGACTGCCTCGCCGGCACTGCCCGTCACAACGATGATTGACGAGGACGGCATGCAGGGAATGTTCTACGACTGCACTAATCTGGTTACGGCTGGCGACCTTGCCGTTACTACCTTAGGGTCATCATACAGCTGTTCATGGATGTTCCACGGTTGCACGAGTCTGACCAAGGCTCCCAAACTGCCTGCCACCACGCTGACCTCGTATTGCTACAATCGCATGTTCGACGAATGCACGTCGCTGGTCACGGCTCCAGAACTGCCTGCTACCAATCTTGCCGAGCTTTGCTATAATGATATGTTCTGGAACTGCACGGCTCTGAAGAACGCCCCCGTGTTGCCTGCTACCAAACTGGTACCTTATTGCTACACTATGATGTTCTTTGGGTGCAGCTCGCTGGAGAAGGCTCCTGATTTGATTGCTCCTACATTGGAAGGCAACTGCTATGAGCATATGTTCATGAACTGCATTTCGTTGAACTATGTGAAGTGTCTCGCTACAGACCTGGGTGATGAGACGGCAACAGATGGTTGGATGACAAATGTTCCTGCTACGGGTACTTTTGTGAAAGCACCAGGTGTTGATTGGAGTGTAAAGGGTACTACTGAGGGGACAGACTTTGATGATCCTTCAAAGCCTTGTACGTTCGTACACGGCATCCCTGCAGGTTGGACGGTTGAGACATCCCCGATTGTCTATGCTCATCTCAACAGTGACGGTGAGGGCAACTACTGGGCTACCTTCTACAACGAGTCTGCCGGTTTTACGGCTGATGCCACCACTTCTGTCTATACGGCAAAGGTAAGTAGCGGTAAGGAGAAGGTGGAGTTGACAGCGGTTGATGACAAGACCATCCCAGCGGGTAATGCTGTGGTGCTGAAGTCCTCTGCAGCTACTGCTACCCTGACATACGATGTCGCCGCTACAGGAACGCTTGCCGACAATGAGTTGTTGGCTTCCGCTACCGACATCACCACACCTTCCAATACCTATATGCTGACTAAAGGAACGAGTGGGGTGGGCTTCTACCACTGGACGGGTACGGATATTCCCGCTAATCGCGGCTACCTCGTCATCAGTGGTGCTGGAGCCAGAGAGTTCGTACCCATTGACGGCATGGCGACAGGTATCAGTGAGATGTCAGATGTAAGAAGGAAAACGGATGATGCGTATTACGACCTGCAGGGTCGCCGTGTGCTGTATCCCACCAAGGGCATCTATGTGAAGAATGGTAAAAAGATAATTTTTAAGTAAGGAGGAACGTATGATGAATATAAGAATAGATGATAAAGACAGACGACCCTATGAGTCGCCCATGATGAATACCTACCAACTGCAAGGTGGCAAGCCCCTGTTAGATGGTTCTGGTGACCCTCTGAAGATGGTTTTAGAAGAAGAATGGCCGGGTGACCAGCCACTGCCGTGGTAGTGATACCCTATGCTGTCAGCACGTTAGGATGGCACTTACGGTTCGTAGGTGCCATCCTTCGCAGTTGAAAGTGCCGTTGTAATCGATGTGAAGTGCCGTTGTTCGCAGTTGTCAGGAGCATCCTAATCGTCTGTCGACTCCAGTCGACATGGTTGCTGACTCCAGTCGACATGGTTGCTGACTCTAAGTCGACATGGTTGCTGACTCTAAGTCAGCAATTATTTCTCCAGTCCTTTGCTGTTCATCAGCAGGTCAACGAGGGGCTTGTCCTTGAAGGTATGCTTCTGCTGGTCCCAGAAACCGAAGTCGGCATCGTAGCACCAGGTGGTCCATGCGATATTGAACTCGTCGAAAACGGTGAGCATGTCCTTCGTCCACTTATAGGCAAGTTCACGGTCTACAGGCTCATAGACTCCCCACTCGCCACAGAAGAGTTGCAGGTCATATTTCTTTGCCGCAGCGATGGCATCTTTGAAATCGGCACGGATATGGTCGATATTCCATTCTTCCTTGGTGTATGGCTCCAATTGCGACTTGATGGAGTCAGGGGCAGCGTCATAGTCTTCCTTCGACACTAGGACACCAGGGTAGTTCACCTTGCCAGTGTATTTTGCCAGTGGTGTCCACCATGCGCCGTAGTGTGTCAGCAGCATGGGGTTATAGTAATGGAAGGACAGTACAATGTTCTTGTCGCCTTCTGGTACTTTCAGGAACTTCATGGTCTGATAGCCCTGCCAGAGGTTGGAACCGATGACGAGGGTGCGCTGTGGTTCCCGCTCACGAAGTGCCTTGTGTACCTTGGCAATCAGTTGGTTCCATTGCTCATGGTCTTCTGCCACGGGCTCGTTCATGAACTCATAGGCGACGGAGTCGGTGCTGTAACCCTTCAGTTCGTCCGACAGCTGATACCACATATTGATGAGGTCATGTTGTGCTTTCTCCGACGTAAACAAAGTATTGGCGTTAGCACCCTCCTCATTGACGGCATTGAAGTAATGCGAGCGGATGATGTGAAGGTCGACGATGGCACGCAGATGGTGCTTGCCGCACTGGTCGAGGGCGAAGGTCAACAGTTTCCATGCCTCAGGGAGTTTGTTGCCCTGCTCGTCCCAGAACTGTACCTCGTCGATGGGGATGCGTACGAAATCGAATCCTAAGGAGTCCAGACGTGCGAAGTCGTCCTCCTGGATGTGTTTCTCACGAGCCTCCCCTCGGTCCTCATTGTTTTGGGAAAGCCAGTGGCTCAGGTTTGTGCCGCGTTTGATGCGGAAGTTATTCACTCCGTCGTTCGTCTCACTCTTGGTGGCGCAGGAGGCAAGAACCAACGCCATCATGACCATGATGGTCAAAGGAAATAAAATCTTCTTCATAAAATTATAGTTTATAGGTTTGCGTGCAAAGGTAATCTATTTATTTTAAACTTCGATTCTTTTGGACAAGAAGAATTGCTCGGTCTTGAGGAAATAGAGGATGACTCCGACAGCATTCACGACGGCGACCGTCCAGAAGGCTGTGCTGTAGCCAAAATGTTCTGCGATAGCTCCTCCAGCCAGGATGCCGAGTCCCATTCCCACGTCCCATGAGATCAGGATGGTGCTGTTGGCGGTGCCCCGTTCATTATGGTGTGCCATGGAAATCATCATGTTCTGGAAAGCGGGCCACATGTGACCGTTGCCCAGTCCGATGAGGATGGCGGAGGAGTAGTAACCTATGTAAGTGAAGAGTGAAGAGTGAATAGTGAAGAGTTGGCTGCCGCCTAAGGTAGGCAGGAGGATAAACAGGGTGTAGCCGACGAGTGAGATAACCATCCCCTCAGAGGCGTTATGGGTCAGTCGCCCTTGTCGCAATGCCTTGCCACCTTGTATCCGTGAGAGCATGAGTCCGATGGAGCAGAGCATAAACCATGTTCCTGTACCCCCGGTCATACCCAGCACCTGTTTGCCATAGATAGCAAGGTAGTTGCTCATCACACCGAAGCAGAATCCGAAGAATACCATATTGAGTCCTAGCAGCCAGCCACGGGCAAGGAAAAAGCGGTCCAATGAAAGTTTAGAGTTGGGCTTTAAGAGTTGAGCGTTTCTGGGTTTTAACTCCACCGTCGCATCCACAATCCATCCGAAGGTGGCGATGGCGAGGGCAAGCCAGAAGAGGAGTTGGAAGTTATGGGTCTGCGCATAGGTATAGATGGCAAAGGTGGGAGCGATTGCCATGGCGAGGTTGTTGCTGAGACCGTAATAGCCGATACCCTCGTTACGGCGGGAGGAGGGCAGTATGTCGATGGCGACGGTGGAGTTGGCAACGGTCAAGGCACCGAAGGGACCGCCATGCAAGGTACGGACGATGGTGAAGAGCAGCAGGGTGCCTGCCGCAAGATAGCCTGCGAAGAAGATGGCGAAGGCGGCAAAGCAGACCATCAGTACCTTCTTGCGTGGAAAGGAATCGACGAAATAGCCGCTGAACGGACGGAAGAGCAGTGCCGTGATGGTATATCCCGACAATACCAAGCCTATCACGTCCTTCGTTGCCCCGAAGGTCTCGTGCAGATAGAGGGGTAGCAGTGGGGTGAGCAGATAAAAGGCGAAGAACAGCGAGAAGTTCGCCGTCATCACCTTGATATAGTTCCGATTCCAAAGGCGTTCCATTGTAACTAGTATTTCTAGTATTCCTAGTTCTTCTAGTGCTCCTAGTATTACTAGAATTGTCTCAGGGCAGCAAGCAGTTCGTTATTCTCGTTGCGGGTACCAATGGTGATACGCAGACAGTTCTGACAGAGTTGTATACGACTGCGGTTGCGGACGATGATACCTTTGTCAACGAGGTAGTCGTAGATACCTTGTGCGTCGGTCACTTTGGCGAGGAAGAAGTTGGCATCCGTCTTATACACCTTCTCACAGATAGGCAATTCGAGGAACGCCTGCATCAGTCTGCCACGCTCTGTCAGCAACAGTTTCACCCATTTATCCACCTCGTACGGGTCTTTCAGTGCCTCTAAAGCCTGTTGCTGTGTCAGCATGTTGACATTATACGGATACTTCACCTTATTATATATAGCTATAATCTCTGGTGCGGCAAAAGCCATACCGAGGCGGATACCTGCCAGTGCCCAAGCCTTCGACATCGTATTGAGGATAATGAGGTTGGGATATTTTGCCAATTCAGCACGGAGTGTCTTCTGCTGGGCGAAGTCGCTATACGCCTCGTCGACGATGACAATCCCCTCGAAACCCTCTATCACCTTGATGATCTCGTCACGGTTGAGGGAGTTGCCCGTAGGGTTGTTCGGTGAACAAATCCAGATGAGTTTCGTATGACTGTCGCAAGCCTTCAGCAGGTCGGTTGCCTTGAAGTCATAGTTGTCGTCCAGCAGCACTGGGCGATACTCGACATCGTTGATATCCGCGCAAACCCTGTACATACCGTATGTCGGCTCTATCGCCACTACGTTGTCCCTGCCCGGCTCGCAGAAGATGCGGTAGGGTAGGTCAATCGCCTCGTCACTGCCGTTGCCGAGGAATATCATCTGCTCGGGAACACCCTTCACCTTCGAGATTTGTTTCTTCAACTCCCGCTGTAAAGGGTCAGGATACCGGTTATAAGGTGCTCCATACGGATTCTCGTTGGCATCGAGGAACACATGCGCTTCCTTGCCGGAGTATTCATCACGGGCACTGCTGTATGGAGCGAGGCTCCAGATATTCTTTCTGACTAGTTGGTCTAAAGGTTTCATAGGGCGGGTATGTATTATAGGTGTGTTAGGTGAGACTCTTGATGCGGACCGTCATCGCATTCTTATGGGCATCCAGTTGTTCTGCCTCTGCCATCAGTTCCACGGCACGGCCGATGTGACGGATACCTTCCTCTGTCAAGTGCTGGAAGGTGATCTTTCGACAATAGCTGTCGAGGTTCACCCCATTGTAGGCAGTAGCATAGCCGTGAGTCGGCAGGGTATGGTTAGTACCGCTGGCATAGTCACCGGCACTCTCACAGGCATATTTCCCGAGGAAGACACTGCCAGCATTGACCACCTTCTCGGCAAGTTGCTCGTAGTTCGCCGTCTGTATCACCAAGTGCTCCGGAGCATAGAGATTAGTCAACTCCATCATCTCGTCATAGTCTCTTACGAGCACATAGCAGCTGTTCTCCAATGCTTTGGAAGCTATCTCTTTACGTGGTAATTCCTCAAGTTGTTTGTCAACCTGCTGGTGTATCTCTTCCAGCTTACTCTCCGAGGTGGTGATGAGCAGTACCTGTGAGTCGATGCCATGCTCTGCCTGTGAGAGCAGGTCGGCAGCCACGAACTCCGCGTTGGCTGTCTCGTCGGCAATGACACACACCTCCGAAGGACCGGCAGGCATGTCAATGGCAACTTCGTCGAGACTCACCTGTTGCTTTGCTGCCATCACATACTGGTTGCCGGGACCGAATATCTTATAGACCTTAGGGACAGACTCTGTTCCGTATGCCATGGCACCGATAGCCTGTACGCCACCAGCCTTGAAAATCTTGCTGACACCAGCCACACGTGCCGCATACAGGATGGCAGGATTCACCTTTCCCTCCTTGTTCGGAGGTGTGCAGAGCACAATCTCCTTGCAGCCGGCTATCTTGGCAGGAGTGGCAAGCATCAACACGGTAGAGAAGAGTGGGGCAGTGCCACCAGGGATATAGAGTCCCACTTTCTCGATGGCGACACTCTTCTGCCAGCAGGTCACACCCTCCTGTGTCTTGATTTTCTGTCCTACGAAACGCTGGGAGATATGGAACACCTTGATATTATGGTGGGCGAGAATGATGGCATCCTTCAAGTCATTACTGATGAGGCTTTCCGCCTCGTCCATCTCCTGTTCTGTAACGGCAAGGGAGGTCAGTGCCACCTTGTCGAACTTCGCCTCATACTCCTTCACCGCCTCGTCACCCCGTTGCTTCACGTCAGCAAGGACAGAGGCAACCGTAGCGTTGAGCTGTGAGAGGTCCAGGCGTGGGCGTTCAATAATCTCAGCCCATTGTTCCCGTTTCGGATATTTGATGATTCTCATTTCAATTTCTCAATCCTTTAGTTCTTCAATCTTTAAAGAATCATTTTCTCAATTGGAGTCACGAGAATACCCTGTGCCCCCATCTCTTTCAGTTTACCGATAATCTCCCAGAAACGCTTCTGGTCGAGGACGGTATGCACGGAACACCATTCCTCGTCAGCCAGTGGGATGATGGTAGGACTCTTCAAGCCCGGCAGGACATTGATGATCTCCTGAAGGCGTGCCTTCGGAGCATTCATGCGCACATATTTCTTATCCTCGGCATCCTTGACAGCCTTGAAGCGGAAGAGCATCTGCTCAAGGATGTCACGTTTCTCCTGCGACATACCTTTATGACCAATGAGCAATGCTTCGCTCTCCATCACCACCTCTACTTCACGGAGGTTGTTGCTTACGAGGGTAGAGCCGCTGCTGACAATGTCGAAGATACCATCAGCAAGCCCGATACCCGGACTGATCTCCACGGAACCGGTGATGACATGAATCTCTGCCTCAATATGATGTTTCTCCAGGAACTGGCGTAGGATATTGGGATAGGATGTGGCAATCTTCTTGCCATTAAACCACTCCACACCTTTGTAGTCAATCTCCTTGGGGATAGCAAGGGAGAGACGGCATTTGGAGAAACCTAAACGGGAGATGATCTCGGCATCCTCCCCTCTTTCTACGAATTCATTCTCACCCACTACGCCAATGTCTGCTACTCCGCTTGCCACACTCTGCGGGATATCGTCATCACGTAGGTATAGCACCTCCAGCGGGAAGTTGCTTGACTGTACCAAGAGGGTGCGTCGTCCTGAACTAACCTTAATATCTGCCTCTGTGAGCAGGTTCATCGTGTCGTCAAACAGACGACCTTTTGACTGTACTGCAATTCTTAACATACGATCTAATTAGCTAATTTAGTGCACAAAGGTACATATTTCTCGTCATATTTCCAAGAAAAGTCGTACCTTTGTCGCCAAATTCCGAAGAAATTGAAGCAAAAGAGCATTTATATTCATCTTTTAGGTCTGTTGTTCATGCTGACGGCATGTACTCAGAAACAGCAGGAGCCACCGATGACACCATGGGGTGGGGAGGAGGAGATGACCAACTCGACCACCTTTGACTTGGAGCAAATAGTGGCTAATGGTGAGTTGATTGCTCTTGCCCTTACAGGACCAGAGACCTATTACGACTATCGCGGTCGTCAGTTAGGAACAGAGTATATGCTCTGTCAGCGTTTCACCAATAAGATTGGGGTGAGCCTCCGTGTGGAGGTCTGCCGTGACTCTGCAGAGATGCTCCGCCGGTTGACGGACGGGGAGGCGGACTTGGTCCTTTTCCGTAATGACGGGAAATCGAAACAACTGGCGTGGCGTATTGGAAAGGACAAACCCGAACTTACCAAGGCATTGAAAGAGTGGTATCGTCCGCAGATGCTTAATGAGGTGCGTAAAGAGGAGGACTACCTGTTGTCATCCCGTTCTGTCAAGCGTCGTGTTTTTGCTCCCATGCTGAATGCCAAAGGTGGTGTCATCTCCCATTATGATGCCTATTTCCAGCAATACTGTCGCAGCATCCGTTGGGACTGGCGTCTGATGGCGGCGCAATGTTACCAGGAGTCTACCTTCGATCCCCAGGCTCGCTCATGGGCTGGTGCCTGTGGACTGATGCAGATCATGCCATCTACTGCCGACCACCTCGGACTGGCTCGCTCGGATATGTTCAATCCTGAGAAGAGCATAGCGGCGGCAGCCAAACTGATTGGTGAACTGGACCGCTCGTTTAGTGATATCCGCAACCAACAGGAGCGTATCAAGTTTATCCTTGCCGCTTATAACGGGGGTGCCAACCATGTCCGTGATGCCATGGCACTGGCTCGTAAGAACGGGCGTGACCCGCAGCGTTGGTCAGATGTCAGTCATTATATCCTCATGCTTTCCCAACCAGAATATTATAACGACCCTGTAGTGAAATATGGTTACATGCGGGGTTCCGAGACTGCTGGTTATGTAGAGAAGATCATGCAACGCTGGAATGGTTATCGTGGTGTGAAGTCACCCTCCCTCGGTGGCATCTCAGGAACTCCCCAGCGTGCCACTCATGAGAAGAAAAAGTATAAGATATAGTTCGTTATATACTTTTGGGAAAAAGTGTAAAAAGAAAAAACGGCACGTTCCTAACGAGAACGTGCCGTCTGTTTATGTTTCTTTTACTGATGCTGCTCGCGGAGCAGGTCGTTGACTGTCTTCACGGGATTGAAGGTGCCAAGAGGAACCTCCACGAAGATGGTGTTCCAGTCGCTCATCGCACCATTCCACAAACCGGGCAACTCCAGTGCCTGCAACTCCTTGCCGTTCTTTGACTTCTGTGAAATGAAGCCTGTTGTCGGATCTACATACTTAGGCAAGTCGAAGGCATTGCCTTTGTAGTCCTTGACAGCACATACGAGGTCGACGGGGTTGAAGTGTGTACCCTTGGTGAACATTTCCATATACTCCTTGTTCGACTTGTCGATCTGTGAGCTCTCCAGAATCTGCAGGGAGACGGTACCATCCTGATTATAAGTGAGGAATGGTCCACCACCAGGTTCTCCGACATTCTTCACCACACCACAGACACGCATCGGGCGGTTCAGTTTGTTGCGCAGATAGATGACGAGATCCGCATCCTCCAAGTCCTTGATGTCAGCTTTGCGGCAGCAGAGGTCCTGCTGTACGAAGCGGATCATCTCCTCAATCTCTTCATGGGTATACTTACCAGTATCCAACAGGCGCAGATACTCGAAAGCTTTCTTCTGTAGGGTGACGAGGACACCGGCGATAATCTGTTTCCACTCCACTGTCTCTGGCTTCAGACGGTCGGGCACCACGTTATCGATGTTCTTTACGAAGATGATGTCAGCCTCTATCTCATTGAGGTTCTCAATCAATGCACCATGACCACCTGGGCGGAAGAGCAGCGAACCGTCACTGTTGCGGAACGGGCTGCCGTCGGGGTTGGCGGCGATGGTGTCGGTAGATGGCTTCTGCTCAGAGAAGGTGATATCATACTTGATACCATATTTCTTAGCGTAGATGTCAGCTTTCTGTGCCACTTTCTGCTTGAAGAGCTCCATGTGCTCGTGGCTGACGGTGAAGTGGACATGAGCCTCCCCATTAGAGGCAGCATAGAGTGCGCCCTCTACGAGATGCTCCTCCATAGGTGTGCGGGGTCCTTCTGCATAGTTGTGGAAGAGCAGCAGTCCCTTTGGCAACTGTCCGTAGTTCAGTCCCTCTGCCTTCAGCATGTTGGCAGCGACAGCCTTGTAGTTACCCTCGGCAATGAGTGCCTTGATGCCCTTGCCCTCATTCTTCTGGCAGACAGCATCCAGCTCACCATAGAAGGCAAACTTCTCGATATTGTCAAAATACTTCTTCTCGAAATCAGTGGTAGGCACGTCATAGTCTGCATCGACAAAGGCGAACATGTCCTTGAACATACGACTGGCAGCACCACTGGCTGGCACGAACTTCACGATACGCTTGCCGGCAGCTTTATACTGCTCCCAGGCATTGACATACTTCTTACGGTCGTCCTCGTTAGGAGCTACAATGCCACGCTCGATACTGGCGGCGGCCTCCAGCTTCAGGAAAGGAAAGCCTGTTTTGAACTGTCCGAGCTGATGCTCAATCTGTGCTTCGCTGATACCCTTCTGGGCAAGTTGTTTTAGGTCTTGTTGTGATAGCATAATATTAAAAGTTATTTAGTAGATTCTATCATGCAAAGATAAGGAAAATCCATGATAACACCAAATGTTTTGGATGAAAGTGCAAAATAATTTGGTTTTTTGCCCAAATTACACTACCTTTGCACCCAATTATAATAATGTATAAGTCAAATTAATCAAAATAAGAACGAAAAATGAAAGCATTTGTATTTCCCGGACAGGGAGCACAGTTCGTAGGAATGGGTAAGGACCTCTACGACAACAACGCCACAGCAAAAGAACTTTTTGAGAAAGCCAACGATATTCTGGGCTATCGCATCACCGACATTATGTTTGAGGGTACTGATGAGGACCTGAAGCAGACGAAGGTGACACAGCCAGCCGTATTCCTGCATTCTGTTATCTCTGCCATCTGCATGGGTGACAAGTTCCAACCAGAGATGACCGCTGGTCACTCGCTGGGTGAGTTCTCCGCACTGGTGGCTGCTGGTGCCTTGAGTTTTGAGGATGGACTGAGACTGGTTTATGCCCGTGCTATGGCGATGCAGAAAGCCTGTGAGGCACAGCCCTCCACGATGGCTGCAATCATCGGTCTTCCTGATGAGAAAGTAGAGGAAGTGTGTGCCGGTATCAACCGCGAGGGAAATGTAGTAGTATGTGCTAACTATAACAATCCTGGTCAGTTGGTTATCTCCGGTAACATTGACGCTATCAACGAGGCTTGTGAGCAGTTGAAGGCTGCTGGTGCCAAGCGTGCGCTGCCTCTGAAGGTGGGTGGTGCTTTCCACTCTCCACTGATGCAGCCAGCCAAGGACGAGTTGCAGGCAGCTATTGAGAAGACAGAGATCAATACGCCGAAATGTCCTGTCTATCAGAATGTGGATGGTAAGCCTCATACAGCCCCTGCTGAGATCAAGGCTAACCTGATTGCTCAGTTGACCAGTTCTGTACGCTGGACACAATGTGTTCAGAATATGATTGCCGATGGTGCTGACGACTTCACAGAGTGTGGTCCTGGTAAGGCATTACAGGGTATGATAGCAAAGATAAATAAAGAGGTATCTGCTCACGGCATTGAGTAATCAATGAAAGAAAAAGTAATCATCTACCAAGTGTTCACCCGTCTTTACGGTAACAGGAACACGACTCGGCAGGAAGACGGTACTATCGAGGAGAATGGTTGTGGAAAGATGGTCGACTTCACCCCTAAGGTGCTGAAAGACCTGGCACAGATGGGAGTTAGTCATGTGTGGTATACTGGTATCATCCGTCATGCCACGACAACCGACTATACTGCTTATGGAATTCCCCGCCAGCATGCTGCTGTCGTTAAGGGAAAGGCAGGCTCTCCATACGCCATTACTGACTATTATGATGTAGACCCCGACTTGGCGGTAGATGTCAACCGGCGTATGCTGGAGTTCGAGCAGTTGGTGGAGCGTTCACATGATGCAGGATTGAAAGTCATTATCGACTTCGTCCCTAACCATGTGGCGCGTCAGTATCACTCTATCTGTAAACCGAAAGGTGTGAGGGATTTAGGTGAGGATGACGATACCAGCAATGGATTCAATCCTGTTACGAATAACTTCTATTACTGCCCTGGACAGCGGTTTACACCCTATTTCGACTTGTATCATGGAGAGCAGGAACCTTACATCGAGGAGCCAGCCAAGGCAACAGGTAATGACCATTTCGACAATGCCCCGGGCAAGAACGACTGGTATGAGACCGTAAAACTGAACTATGGTGTAGACTACTATGCTGGTGGTGTTGGTCATTTCGATCCGATTCCTGATACGTGGAAGAAAATGACGGACATCCTGCTGTTCTGGGCATCGAAGGGTATTGATGGCTTCCGCTGTGACATGGCGGAGATGGTACCTGCTGACTTCTGGGCTTATGCCACTACTATTGTCAAGAAGAAATACAAGGATATTGTCTTTGTGGGTGAGGTGTATAATCCTAGCGAGTATCGTCATTATATCGCCTCCGGTTTCGACTGGCTCTATGATAAAGTAGGAATGTATGATACTATGCGTGCGGTCATCTGCCATCAGACTCCTGCTGCAGCCATCAGTGGCGCATGGCAACAGACAGATGATATCCGTGACCACATGCTCTACTTCCTGGAGAACCATGACGAGCAACGTATTGGAAGTGATTTCTTTGCGGCAGATGGCTTGAAAGGTGTACCCGCTATGATTGCTTTGTTATTGATGCAACAGAATCCCTTCATGCTTTATGCTGGAGAGGAGTACGGTGAGCATGGTATGGATAAGGAGGGATTCAGTGGTAATGATGGTCGTACCACTATCTTTGATTATTGGAGCATTGATACATTATGTCGTGCTGCTGAGAGGAAACTGACTGTCAAGGAAAAACAGCTTTTCGACATCCATAAGCGGGTGATGCAGATTGCCCGTAAAGAAAAGGCTGTCAAGGAGGGTGTGTTCTTTGACCTGATGTATGTAAATCCGCAGATGGAGCGACAGTATGCTTTCCTCCGTAAGGCAGGTAAAGATCTCCTGTTAGTTGCTGTCAACTTTGATGACTATGCAGTTGCCGTGGATGTGAAGATACCTGCGCATGCTTTTGACTATTTGAAGATTACGGAAGGGGTGTATGAAGCCACTGATCTGTTGACGAAAGAAAAAGAGGACACCGCCTTGAATTGCGATGGTGTACTGCGTCTTACCATGGATGCCAGAGGGGCATATGTCTTGAAGTTTAGAGTTTAGAACGTTATGGAAGATTATGTGTTGAACGATCATAACAAAGAGGAGTTTCCTCCTGCACATACTGCAGAACATCTCCTGAATCAAACAATGATACGGTTGTTTGGATGTGAGCGTTCGTATAATGCCCATATTGAGCGTAAGAAAAGTAAGATGAGCTTCTATATTGACCATAAGCCCACACGTCAAGAAGAAAAGGAAATCGAGAGACAGATGAATGCACTTATCGAAGACGATCTTCCTGTTACTTTCGAGTATGTGACGCAGGATAGTCTTCCAGAAGGGATATCTCTTGATCGTTTGCCCAGTGATGCGTCAGAGACGATTCGGTTGGTACGTATTGGTGACTATGATGTCTGCCCGTGTATTGGAAAACATGTTCGTTCCACAAGTCAAATCGGACGTTTTGAGATGCTCGGTACCAACTGGGACGAGCATAATCGGTCGTTCAGGGTAAGATTTAAGATTGTATAAACAAAGCATCCCAGCTACCTAGCCGGGATGCTTTGTTTATTGTGGTATCTCTAATTTCATGAATACAGGATAGTGGTCAGAATACGTTAGTTCTGTTTTGTAATAGTTTAACCCTTTAAATGTTTCGCTGTGGAAGATATAGTCTATGCGGACATTCTTCTTGCCACGGTAGGTGCCCATATATCCGCCACGACCACACTCTTTGAAACCGTCAACCAGATTCCCCAGCATTGTCTTGTATACGTAGGAGTATGGAACATCATTGAAGTCACCACATACGATACAAGGTATTTCTGAAGAGCGAATCTCATTAGCAATAATGTTTGCTTGAGCTGCACGGAACATCATTCCCAAAGAATAATTGCCATAGATAGCATTGAATACACGATTCTTGCTGACATCATAACCTTCTGCCTCTAACTTTCCTGCTTTATACATGGTACGATTAATACCTGTAGACTCCAGGTGGACATTGAAAATACGAATCTTCTCACCATTTACCTCAATATCTGCATACATACCAGCTTGATTACTATCCTCAAAAAGGAATGGCTTCATTTTCTTTATAGGATAACGGCTGAAAATAACAACATCTTTTCCTGCTAATGCAACATAAGGGAAATATTCTTTATATGATGTGGTATTTTTGATATCTCCACTAGTCTCCATATATTCTTGGATACAGAAAACGTCCACTTTGTGCCTCTTCATCTCAGCAAGAATGTCCTGTGCCAAGAAACCAGATGTCTCTCTGTTGAATCTTGCAACGTTATAAGTAGCTACCTTCAATCCTTTCTGTGCATCTCCTATTCTTTCATCTGTAGAACCGAACTGAACGAGCGTTCCCATGTATGGGATGCAGCACAGGATAGTTACAAGCGGAAGAATGGCAAAAAGCCAACGTTTGCGGACCAACCAGTATATCAGTAAAAGGAAATTGGCTACTATTAAAATAGGTAGGATGTAAACAACCATAGCACGTGCCATGTTACCCGCAGGATTGACATCACCTCCGAAAAGACCCATAAAGGTGTATGCAGACACAATTAGTTGTAACACAAGAAACATCATGGCTACATACTTATAAACAGCAAGTTTTCCCATATGAATTATATTTTCAAATATTTCTGAATCTTATCAAGTAAGTCCTCGACACGGAATGGTTTAGCCATAAAATCATTACATCCGGCTTCTTTCGCCTCTTTGATGTTCTCATCAAAAGCATAAGCACTCAATGCAATGATAGGTATGTCATGGTTTACCTCTTTGATGATACGTGTCGCATCCAAACCGTTCATATCTGGCATGCGAATATCCATAAGAATTAAGTCAGGGTGTTCATCCTCACAGATAGTAACGGCTTCGATGCCATTATGTGCACGCAATAGGCGATAGCGTTTAGATAGTACTACCTTTACCAGTTCAAAGTTGTTATCCTCGTCTTCTGCTACTAAGATAAGAGGGGCATTCTGTACATCGGTACGTGTACTGACTCTGATTGTTCTGGAGTTCGTCGTAATGCGAGTGTTCTTGTTGACACCGCCGATTGTACCTTCGAATGGCAAATGAAAACGAAATGTAGAACCCTCACCAAGGGTAGATGATACAGAAATAGTGCCACCTAATTTCTCAACGATAATCTTACTAAGTGGAAGTCCCAGTCCATATCCATTCTGCATAGTCTCTGCATCCTTGGAGAAGTATGTGTTGAAGATGGTCCCAAGATCTTCAGGAGCAATACCAGATCCAGTGTCTGTTACGAAAAACTCCACGTCTTGCCCATCGTTAATCATGCGATAACCATAAGTGATACTTCCCTTTGAAGTATGTTTTAACGCATTACTGATGAGGTTGGAGAGAACCTGCATAATTCGATTAGCATCAGTATTCAGCGTAACAGCCATATTAGGCTTGTTCCAAATCATCTGTACCGTCTCTGGACATCTGAACTTGAAAGTGTTCATAAGGTTGTGGCATAACTCATTTAAGTCTGTCATCGCCTTTTTAACAACAACTTCACCAGACTCAACTCTTGACAAGTCTAGAATCTCGTTAATCAAAGTTAGCAGACGGGCGTTGTTGCTCTCGATAATTTCCATGTATTTGGTTCGATCCTCCTGAGAATCAGTTTCGCACATAACTCGAGAGAAACCTTCGATTGCATTTAATGGAGTGCGTATCTCATGGCTCATGTTGGCTAAGAAGAGAGATTTCATCTTACTGGCTTTCTCTGCTTCTTTCGTTTTAGATTCATATTCAGCCAATTTGTTGTTTGCAGCAAACAGTTTTTGATTTGCTGCATCTAACTTAGCGTTGGCTTCTGCGATTTTTTGCAGGAGTATTTCACGTTCGTCTTGTGTCATCTTACCGCAAATAGTGTCTATAATATTGCAAAAGTATAAAAAAAACTTTAGATAGCAAAAATAATTAATTAATTTTTATCCTCTTTTGGCTTTTTCCCATGCACCAGTATTTTTGTGGTGACTTAGATATGCCATTCCCCGGAATACATTGAGGTTCATAAACAGGAAATAATACGGAACATAAAGAAGTCTGCTTTTCTTGCCTTTCTTTTCCAGATAGTAACCTAAGAAAGCTGTTGCATAGAAGAGTATTTGGAGTATCCAGGTCCAGTTGTAGATAGCGCCAGCCTTTATAAATACTAATGCCACGTTTAACGGGATAAGTAGGAAAAGTGCGATGGGAGTAATACTCCATCGTAGGACACGATGGGAGATAAACTGGAAAGCGACTAAAGGATGATGGAACGGATTCATCATGTCACGGAGCCACCAGATACTTTGTAGACCACCAGCTGCTATGCGACGTTTACGCTTCGATTCTTCAGCCAAATCGGCGGAGCCATATTCCATGGCATAAGCCTCAGAAGTGTAAGCAATTTTATAACCTTTATCTACCATGCGGAGCGACATGACGAAATCGTCGAGCAAAGCATTCTCGGGCATCGGTTCATAGAGTGACCTGCGGATGGCACAAAGTTCTCCGGCGGCACCCATGGCAGAGTAGAGCTCTCCATCCCAACGCTTCAGCGTACTCTCGTATTTCCAATAGAGACCTTCCCCTTCAGCGGCAGCCTGTCCCTCATGGCGTGCTGCTACTCTTTTCTCTCCAGCCACGCAAGCCACCTGCGGGTCCATGAAGCAGCGTACAATCTCCAGGATGGATGTAGGGTTCAGCATAGTGTTGGCATCAGTCATCACGACCAGCTCATCCTTTATCTCACTGAGTCCGTGGTTCAATGCCGCAGTCTTTCCTCGACGCTCTGGTGAGAAGATGACTTGCACGTCAGGGTATTTGGCAAGATAATCGTTGGTAGCGTCGTTAGAACCGTCAGTCACCCATACAACGTGCAGTTTAGGGTAGGTTATCTGACGGGTATTCTCCATCTTGATATCTACTATATCCTGCTCGTTGTATGCGCAAATCATCAATGTCACCTCTGGCAAGTCCTCCTTAGAGGGCAATATGGACTTTTGGGGCTTACCTTTGATAAACCGTTTCAGTCTCACCAGTATCCATAATAGTATCCCATATCCGAGGTAAGTATAGAATACCAGAAAAAGGCATATCCAAAAGGCAACTTTCAGAGTGACCATTGTTTGACGGTTGTTTGTTTATTCGTTGGTCTCTATTTCCTCCTGCATGTCGATGTACTGGCGGTCCTTGTCGTAGAACTCATATTGCAGGAATGCCAGTTTCTGCGAAGGAATAATCCGTATTCCCCAGCCGTATTTCATCTGCCAGCGTCGTTTCAGAGAAACGATGCCCTGATTGATATAGGCTGCGACGTAAGGGTGTACATGGAGTGAGAAGCTCTTGATACCTATCTTATTGACTAAACGGTCAATTTTGCTCTCTAACTGGTCTGTAAACAGAATGGAGGACTTGATTTTTCCTTTACCGAAACAGGTAGGACAGGTCTCCTCGACATTGACATCCATAGCAGGACGAACACGCTGACGAGTAATCTGCATCAGTCCGAACTTACTCAGAGGTAGGATGTTGTGACGAGCACGGTCTTTTTGCATGTTCTTGCACATCCGTTCATAAAGCAGCTGACGGTCTTCTGCTAGATTCATGTCAATAAAGTCGACCACAATGATGCCGCCCATATCACGGAGACGCAACTGACGAGCTAATTCGTCGGCAGCTCCAAGGTTCACTTCTAGTGCGTTAGCTTCTTGTCCGTTTTCTGCTCGGGTGCGGTTTCCGCTGTTGACATCCACTACATGCATAGCCTCTGTATGTTGGATAATCAGATAAGCACCCCGCTTATAGTTTACAGTCCGTCCAAATGAAGATTTCAGCTGTTTAGTGACATTGAAATTGTCGAAGATGGGTACAGTGCCTGTATACTGTTTCACTATATCTTTCTTATCAGGGGCGATAAGATTGACATAGTCTTTAATCTGTTGGCATACCTCTGTGTCATTCACATAAATACCATCATAAGTAGTATCGAAGAGGTCGCGGAGCAGAGCAACGGCTCTACCTGTCTCTTCGAAAGCCAAGACGGGGGTGGTGGTGGCTTTCTGTACTTTGGCGATGGCATCTTCCCAACGTTTTACCAATATTTTCATTTCAGCATCAAGCTCAGCTACACGTTTGCCTTCGGCTGATGTCCTGACGATAACACCGAAATTCTTGGGCTTGATACTTTGAATGAGTTGTTTCAGGCGTGTACGCTCTTCCCCTTTCTTAATCTTTGAGGAGACTGAGACTTTCTCCTGAAAAGGCATCAGTACCATATATCTGCCTGCGAAACTCAGTTCACAGGTCAGTCTGGGACCTTTTGTGGAAATTGGTTCTTTGACAACCTGTACTAAGATTTCTTGTCCTTGTTTGAGCGTGGTCTGTACGCTCCCTTCTTTTGGTAAATCTGGGAGGCGTGTAGCCTTTGCAATGGGGAACAATCGTTTCCTGTCACTTTGTACCTGTTTAAGATACTTCTCGTAAGAGCTAAATTGAGTGCCTAAGTCAAGATAGTGTAAAAACGCATCACGTTCAGAGCCCACATCCACGAAACATGCATTCAGTCCGGGCATCAGTTTGCGTACCTTACCCAGATAGATGTTGCCAACAGAGAAAGATGCCTCCCGTTTCTCATTCTGGTATTCCACCAGATCCTTATCCTCGAGGAGGGCGATTGATATCTCTTTTGGCTGGACGTCAATAATTAATTCACTATTCATACTTAGTTGTTGGTTTTAACGGAAAGGGTGCACTAACTCTTCCTTCGAATTATTAGTACACTCCTTTCATTTCTTTCCTGTTGAGCAATCATTTACTTGCTCTTGTGACGATTCTTGCGTAGTCTCTTCTTACGCTTGTGAGTAGCCATCTTGTGGCCCTTCTTTTTCTTTCCGTTTGGCATAATTTGTATAATTTAAATGTTTAATGTTTTATTTCATTTTAGCGATAAAGCTCTTAGCCGGTTTGAATGCAGGGAAATCATGTGCGTCAATTACCAATGTGGTGTTCTTGGAGATATTCCGAGCAGTCTTCTTGGCGCGATGTTTTACGGTAAATGTACCGAATCCGCGTAAATAAACGTTCTCTTTCTGTACTGCCATGCTCTGACGAATCTCTTCCATAAAAGCCTCCACAGTGGCTGCCACGTCCTTCTTAGCAAGGCCTGTGTCCTCAACAATCTTGTTGATAATGTCTGCTTTTGTCATCTTGATATGTTTCTCTAAATTGTTTACTTATATTAATGTCTTTTATTTCGGACTGCAAAGATACTGATTTTCAGTGGGAAACGAAAATTTATTGGCACTTTTTTTTGAAAAAAGATTATTTCCTTGATGAAGTAGGGCACTTCCCACCTATTTATATAATGGTGCACTCACTATTTAAGCTGTTGTAGTCTAGCGATGTACTTGCCAATGATGTCAAACTCAATGTTTACGACACTGCCAACTTTGATGTCACAGAAATTGGTGTGTTCGAAGGTGTAAGGGATGATGGCAACTTGGAAGGTATTCCTCGTGGGATTACATACAGTGAGGGATACGCCATTGACGGTTACGGAACCCTTGTCGACGGTAAAGTAGCCGTTGAGTGCCATCTCTTTGTCTTCTTTGTATTCGAAGGTGAAGTAGGTAGAGCCGTTTGCATCTTCCACTGCAATACAGTGTGCGGTCTCGTCGACATGACCTTGTACGATATGACCGTCGAGTCTTCCGTTCATCAGCATCGAACGCTCAACATTCACCTTGTCTCCAACCTTTAACAGTCCTAAGTTTGACCGATCCAGCGTCTCTTTCATAGCCGTAACAGTATAAGTGCCGTCTTGGATACTGACAACGGTCAGGCATACGCCATTGTGAGATACGCTCTGGTCAATGCCTAATTGGTCGACGAATGAGCAACGTAGGGTAAAGTCGATGTTGTCCCTATCTTTTCTGATAGCCACCACAGTGGCAAACTCTTCTATGATTCCAGAAAACATAAACTATAAACTATGAAATAAAAAGGGCCGCATCGAGGATGTGATGAAAACTCCTTTTTTAGAAGATGAAGAGCGCTCTTTGCCTTTGTAATCCACCGGTTTTACAACTTCTCCGAGGAGATGTGGCCCGCCATTGGCAGAAAGACGACTCAGTTTTCAATGTAATTTGATGAGTATCCCGATCGAATCGATACGGCCCTATACCTTATTATATTAATAAGCGAACAGAGGATAGTCCTTCATGCGCTCGTTTACACGTTTGCGGACATTGGCAATTACCTGCTCGTCCTCTGGTGCATTCAGTACTTCCTCTATGAGAGCGGCAATCTCCACCATCAGGTCTTCCTTGGCTCCACGAGTTGTGATAGCAGGAGTACCAAGACGGATACCACTGGTCTGGAAAGCACTACGGCTGTCGAAGGGTACCATATTCTTGTTAACAGTGATGTCTGCTGCTACAAGTGCATTCTCTGCAACCTTACCAGTTAACTCAGGATATTTAGAGCGCAGGTCTACCAGCATGGAGTGGTTGTCAGTGCCACCGCTCACAATAGTGAAACCACGTTTGATAAGTTCTTCTGCAAGAACCTTGGCATTCTTCTGAACCTGTTTTGCCCACTCTTTGAACTCGGGTTTCAATGCTTCGCCGAAAGCCACAGCTTTAGCGGCAATCACATGCTCCAGAGGACCTCCCTGCTGTCCGGGGAATACGGCAGAGTTCAGCAGTTGTGACATCATCTTGGTAACACCCTTTGGTGTCTTCAGTCCCCAAGGATTCTCGAAGTCTTTGCCCATGAGGATGATACCACCACGAGGACCACGGAGGGTCTTGTGGGTTGTTGAGGTTACAATATGAGCATACTTCACAGGGTTATCGAGCAGACCGGCAGCGATGAGTCCGGCAGGGTGTGCCATGTCGATCATCAGCAGGGCACCTACCTTGTCTGCAATCTCACGCATACGTTTGTAGTCCCACTCACGGCTGTAAGCAGAGCCGCCACCGATAATCAGTTTGGGCTTGTGTTCCAGAGCCAGACGCTCCATCTCGTCATAATCTACGCGTCCCGTTTCTTTGTTCAGGTTATAGCCTACGGGCTTATAGAGAATACCGCTGGTGTTTACCAGAGAACCATGAGAGAGGTGACCACCGTGGTCGAGGTTCATACCCATGAAGGTATCACCGGGTTTCAGTACAGCAAGAAGTACAGCGGCGTTAGCCTGTGCACCAGAGTGGGGCTGTACGTTGGCATACTCAGCACCAAATAGCTTGCAGACACGGTCGATGGCAAGTTGCTCAACCTCATCAACTACCTGACAGCCACCATAGTAACGGTGTCCAGGATAACCTTCGGCATATTTGTTGGTGAGGTAACTCCCCATAGCCTCCATCACTTGATCGCTGACGAAGTTCTCCGAAGCAATCAGTTCGATACCTTTCAATTGGCGTTGATGCTCCTTTTCAATGAGCTCAAAAATCGCATTGTCTCTTTCCATTACTTATTTAGTTTTATATGTTTGTATATTCTTTTATCCATTCATGGCAAGCAGGAATTCCTCATTAGAGTGAGTCTGCACCAATCTGTCGCGTACTGTGTTCATAGCCTCGATAGGATTCATCTCTGCGATGAACTTACGGATAATCCACATACGGTTCAGGGTTGTCTGATCCTGCAACAGGTCGTCACGACGAGTAGATGACTGTACGAGGTTGACGGCAGGATATACACGCTTGTTGGCAAGCATGCGGTCAAGTTGCAACTCAGAGTTACCTGTACCCTTGAATTCTTCGAAGATAACCTCGTCCATCTTGGAACCGGTATCAGTCAGTGCGGTGGCGATAATAGTCAGTGAACCACCGTTCTCAATGTTACGAGCAGCACCAAAAAAACGTTTAGGCTTCTGCAAGGCATTAGCGTCAACACCACCAGTCAGCACCTTTCCACTGGCAGGTGCAACCGTGTTATAGGCACGAGCCAGACGAGTGATAGAGTCAAGGAAGATGACTACATCATGTCCACACTCCACCATACGCTTTGCTTTTTCCAGTACGATACCGGCAATCTTCACGTGACGGTCAGCAGGCTCATCGAAAGTAGAAGCGATGACTTCAGCGTTGACGGTGCGTGCCATGTCCGTTACTTCTTCCGGACGTTCATCAATCAACAACATCATGATATATGCTTCAGGATGGTTGGCAGCGATAGCGTTGGCAATGTCCTTCATGAGGATAGTCTTACCAGTCTTTGGCTGAGCGACGATTAGTGCGCGTTGTCCTTTTCCTATTGGTGAGAACAGGTCGACGATGCGTACAGAAGGATTCGTTGTGGCAGGGTCACCGCATAGTGTGAACTTCTCGTCAGGGAAGAGGGGGGTGAGGTGTTCGAAACTAACACGGTCACGAACTTCTTGCGGTAGACGGCCATTAATAGTTTGAACGTCCGTCATGGCAAAGTATTTCTCATTTTCATGAGGGGGACGAACGGTGCATGCAACAACATCGCCCGTTTTCAGTCCGTATTTTTTTACCTGTTGTGGGCTCACGTAGATATCATCAGGTGAAGAGAGATAGTTGTAATCACTGGAACGGAGAAATCCATAGCCGTCCTGCAACATCTCTAAAACACCATTGCCTTTAATCAGGTTATCGAAATTGTAATGAGCTATAGGTGCATGGTTGTTGACAGGTATATAGGTGTTCGCCTCCTGCATCATCTGGGGTTGGCTGACCTGTGACATTGGACGGTCGAAGATATCCAAAGTAGGAATAGCCTCACCATCTTCGATAGGGATGTCGACAACTGTAATAAAATCTGTGCCGTCTCCAGGATCACCTTCCCAAACACCATCTCGTAATGTCAATGAATCCTTGTTCTGTTGCTGCTGATTCAACTTTGCCTGTAACTCCTCAATCTTGTTGGTGTCAATAGGCTCTTCTGTTTCAGGTATGGTTTCTACTGGAACCTCCTCAGCAACCTGTGCTTCCACCTCAGTTTTAGCAGCATCCTCAGCGGCCATTTCCGACTCGTCGCCGCCTGCCTGTTGCTTTTCGCGGGCAGCAATCTCCTCGAGTTCCTTCTTCGACTTGCGCCCACGCTTTTTAGGTGCGGGTTTCTCTTCTGCAGCAGGCTGTTCGGCAACTGGTTCCTTTCCTGTTTCTGCCTTTTGTTTGGCATCGGCAGCGTCAGCCTCGGCAAACAAGGTGTCAAGTGACTTTTTCTCTTTTGCTTTTGTGGCATTGACGTTGAGGTTCTCAGCTTCTGTGCCATTAACAGTATATACCTTATTATTATCCTTCTTGGCTATACGGGTACGTTTACGTTTAGTGCTCCCCTCGCTTGCTGCTGAGTCCTCAGCTGCTTTGTCAAGGATGGCGTAAATTACTGTTTCCAGTTCGTCATTTTGTGAAACCTTAACACCGAGGTTGTTGGCTATCTCCATCAACTGGGGGATATCCATTTGTTCTAATTCATTCTTCGTATACATATATAACAATCTGTATTCGTTGTCTTTTATTGTTTGAAATTGGATGGAAATGTTTCACGAATGGAAACATCTTGCTAAGAACTTTAAATCTCCTTTGGGAGGTCTTGTTCTGAAATTCGAGTGCAAAGTTACATATTTAATTCCTATTCGCCAAATAAATTAAGAGATTTTGTGCATAAATGGCGTTAGTTTTGTGGTTTTTTTGTATATTTGCATGCGGAAACAAATAATCACTTTAGACTTTATATCGATGAAAGAATTATGGAGGGGGATATTTCTCGTGACTTTAGTGCTACTAATGGTCAGTTGTCGCCAGGTGGTCAAAGATACTCCGACCAGTCTGCTGCAGAAGAGTATCGTTATCCTTTATGAGAATGATGTGCATTGTGCCATGGATGGTTATGCAAAGCTGGCAGGGTTGCGTGATGCTATAGCAGACACGGCAGATGTGTTTTTGGTGTCAAATGGTGATTATGTGCAAGGGCAGACGGTCGGTGCTATATCCAAAGGGCAGTATGTGGTGGATGTGATGAGGGTGATGAACTATGATGCGATCACATTGGGTAATCATGAGTTTGACTATGGTATGGAACGTATGTTCCAACTGCTTCGCCAAGTACCAGTCCCCGTGGTGTGTTGTAACCTTTATGATATCCGTTCTGGCAGGATGGTCTTCGCACCTTACGTGATGAAGCGGGTGGGTAACAAACGCATTGCTTTCGTGGGGGTTGTCACGCCGACCTCGATGGAAGATGAGGCGTATGCATTCCGGGATGAGCATGACAGTCTTGTCTATGATTTACAGCGTGAGGATATTCCTGTATTGGTGCAGCGTGCCGTTGATGAGGCAAGGAAAGCCGGGGCTGATTATGTAATTGTAGACTCCCACTTGGGTGAAATATTGACAGCACGTCATTCTGATTCCCATACCCTGGTGGCTAACACCTCGGGTATAGACATCGTCTTGGATGGTCACTCTCATGCCGTTGTCGTGTCCGACACTATATTGAATAAGGAGGGGAAACCTATCGTAGTGACACAGACAGGAACTAAGTTCGCGAATATAGGCAAGCTGCTCATTACTCCCGATGGCAGAATGACGACATCACTTATCCCCATAGAGCGTGTGATGGAGAAGAGTCCTTTTGTGGCTCATGTGGTGGACAGCATTCATTCCATGTTGAACGAGCAGACCGGCAGAGTGATTTGTCATAGCGAGGTTCCTTTGCGCATCCTTGATGATGAGGGCAATGAGGTTCATCGCGTAGGGGAAACGACGGCAGGTGATATCGTGACAGATGCCTTTCGTATGGTGACGGGTTCGGATATCTCCGTACTTAACAGTGGTAGTATCCGTAACGAGGCGAAGGCTGGTGACTTGACCTATGGTGACCTGCTATCCCTGTTGCCTTACGATAATTATATTGTAGTGGCGGAAATAAAGGGTAGCACGATCATCGCCATGCTGGAAAAACTAATGAGTTTCCTGCCTAAACCTGACGGTCAGTTTCCACAGGTGTCGGGTATGAGGTTCACAGTTGATGAGCGAGAGCACCGTGTGGGCGATGTGCAGATTCTCAACAGCAACACACAGCATTATGAGCCCATTAACCCATCCCGTACCTATACCGTTGCCACCACCAAGTATTGCGTGACAGACGGTGGGCTTTATAACACCCTGAAGGGTAGCAAGATTACATGGGAGACCAAGAGGACTTATAATGATATCTTTATTGAGTTTGTTACCAAGAATCTCAATGGACATATCGGTCAGGAATATGCTCAACCACAAGGACGTATCATTAAAAAATAAGCAAGATGAAGAAAACTATTTTAATGGCACTATTGGTGCTTTCAACCACAACTGCCCATTCGCAGTCTGTTGATGACTTATTTAGTAAGAAGGCTGTCGACTATCTGAAGTCGGTACCTTTTGATGTGAACCGCACGTCACTTTACAGCGCAGCAGAACTTTATGCGGGTTACGACCCTAAGAGTGAGGCAACTTTTGAGACCTGCTACGATACGAAGGTGTATAAGCACTTCATCGCCAACGGCAAACAGGCTCAGAATGTAGAGGAGTCATTGGCTCGTACGCTGCATGACCACTGTATCCATGTGGCTCTTGATGAGTTTTTCAAAAAGTATGACTCTCGCTTTTGTCTGGGTATCATGGGTGGGCATGCCCTGCTGCGTACCGACCCGATGTATAAAAAGGTGGTGCTTTTAAGTAAGCGCCTTACTGAGCTGGGCTTTATCATGCTGAGCGGTGGTGGACCTGGTGCAATGGAGGCAACCCATCTGGGAGCATGGATGGCAGGACGCACAGGACAGGATGTGGATGCTGCCATTGATATTCTGAAGACAGCACCGTCGTTTAAAGACAAAGGATGGCTTTCTACCTCGTTTGAGGTGATGGAACGTTATCCTCGTAAGGGCGACTATGTCAGCCTTGGCATTCCGACATACCTCTATGGTCATGAACCTTCAGCCCCCTTTGCTACACATATCGCTAAGTTCTTCGAGAACAGCATCCGTGAGGACCTGATTCTGACCTATGCCTTTGGGGGTATTATCTACACGCCGGGAAGTGCCGGCACCATGCAGGAAATCTTCCAGGATGCCGTGCAGAACCACTACCTGTCGTTCGGCTATTCCAGTCCGATGATTTTCCTTGGCACTGATTTCTGGACGAAGGAACTGCCTGTCTATCCCTTCTTGGAGGAACTGGTCAAGTTAGGAAAATACAAAAACATGCAGTTGACCCTTACCGATGATTTCGATGAGATTGTCAAGGAGTTGGAGACATTCCGGAGCCAGACAACCTCCCGACTGGTGGAGGAGGGTGGTACGGGTCCTTATAAGGCTATCATGAAGGCAGAGCCGACGTTAGGGGCGCATACCGTCTTCGTGCCGCAAGACCTGTCGAAGTTTGACCAGAAGCATCCGTTGCCGGTGCTGGTATGGGGCAATGGTGCTTGTAATAACTCGCCTTTCGAGCATTATAAGTTCCTTAACGAGATAGCGTCGTATGGTTTTATGGTAGTGGCAACGGGGTATATCCCCATGACGGACGACCCTTATAAGGGTCCCATGTCTACCACTCAGCAGCAGATAGAGTCAATGGACTGGGTGGAGCGGCAGAATGCCGACCCCATGTCACCTTACTATCAGAAGCTCGACGTGAAGAATATCGCTGCCGCAGGTATGTCATGTGGAGGTCTGCAGACCCTCTACAACTGTGCCGACCCCCGTATCAAGACCATGATGATCTGTAACAGCGGCTTGTTTAACCAGCAGAACGCCCATACGGCAGTGGGTGGCATGCCGATGCCTCCCAAGGAGAAACTAAGTGATATTCACTCTTCCGTTATCTATATCCTTGGCGGGAAACCCGATATCGCCTATGAGAATGGGATGGATGACTTCCGTCGCATCAGCCACGTGGCAGCCTGTGCCGCTAATCTGCCTGTGGGACACGGTGGCACGTATGCCCAGCCCCATGGCGGTGAGTTTGCCGTGGTGGCACTCGCATGGTTGCAATGGCAACTGAAAGGTGACAAGCAGGCTGCGAAGATGTTCAAAGGAAAGAATTGTCTGCTTTCTAAAAGGGAGGGGTGGACCATTGAGAAGAATCAACGCTTTAATACTTTGAAATAGAAACTAAAACACTGATTTTTGTTACGAAAAGAAAGCAGATACGAAAAATATCTGCTTTTTTGTTGGTGTTTAGCTGAGAAATGAGTAACTTTGCAGACTAAAAATATAGGAAAAGAACAAATACTTGAATAGAATATGAAACATCCATTACGCAGTGCGGTATGCACAGAAGGTAGGAGAATGGCTGGAGCGCGTGCGCTCTGGGTTGCTACAGGAATGAAACAGGAACAGTTCGGCAAACCGATTATCGCCGTTGTCAACTCGTTTACCCAGTTTGTGCCTGGTCATACGCATCTGCATGAGATAGGACAGATCGTCCGCGAGGAAATCGAGAAGATGGGCTGTTATGCCGCTGAGTTCAATACCATCGCCATTGATGACGGTATCGCCATGGGACATGACGGTATGCTCTATTCTTTGCCTTCCCGTGACATCATCGCTGACAGTGTGGAGTATATGGTGAATGCCCATAAGGCAGATGCCATGATCTGTATCTCCAACTGCGACAAGGTGACACCCGGCATGCTGATGGCTGCCATGCGTCTGAATATCCCCACCATCTTCTGCTCAGGCGGTCCGATGGAGGCAGGTAAATGGCGTGGTGAGAATGCCGACCTGATCACGGCGATGATCAAGGGTGCCGACCCGTCAGTCAGTGACGAGGAGATGCAGCAGATAGAGGCATGCGCCTGTCCTGGCTGTGGCTCCTGCTCCGGTATGTTTACCGCCAATTCGATGAACTCACTGACAGAGGCTATCGGACTGTCGCTGCCAGGAAACGGAACCATTCTCGCCACTCATACCAACCGTGTGGAACTCTTCAAGCAGGCAGCGCGTCAGATTGTGAAGAACGCCTTCGCCTACTATGAGGATGGTGACGAGAGCGTGCTGCCCCGTAATATCGCTACCCGTAATGCATTCCTCAATGCCATGACGCTCGATATCGCCATGGGTGGCTCGACGAATACCGTACTTCACCTGCTTGCTGTGGCTCAGGAGGCTGGTGCTGATTTCACCATTAACGATATTGATGCGTTGAGCCGTAAGACTCCTTGCCTCTGCAAGCTGGCTCCTAATACACAGAAATACAGTGTGCAGGAATGCAACCGTGCCGGTGGCATCTTAGGCATTATGCATGAGCTGTCTAAAGGCGGACTTATCGAGAAGTCGGCTCCCCGTGTAGATGGCATGACGATAGGTGAGGCAATGGATAAATACTGCATCACCGACGGACGTGTCGACTATGATGCCAACCGTATCTACCAGTCGGCACCAGGCAACCGCTTCTCTACCAAGATGGGAAGTCAGAGCGAGGAGTGGGGAACGTTAGATACGGACCGTGCCAACGGTTGTATCCGTGACCTGCAGCATGCCTATACCAAAGATGGTGGTCTTGCCGTACTTTTCGGTAATATCGCACAGGACGGCTGTGTTGTGAAGACCGCTGGTGTAGACGAGAGTATCTGGCATTTCGAGGGACCTGCCGTTGTCTTCGACTCTCAAGAGGATGCCTGCGAGGGAATCCTTGGTGGTAAGGTGAAGAAAGGTGACTGCGTGGTGATTACCCACGAGGGACCGAAGGGTGGTCCCGGTATGCAGGAGATGCTGTATCCCACCTCTTATATTAAGAGTATGCACATGGGTAAGGAATGTGCCCTGATTACCGACGGCCGTTTCTCAGGCGGTACCAGCGGACTCTCCATCGGACATATCTCGCCAGAGGCTGCCGCAGGTGGTAATATCGGTAAAATCAAGGATGGCGACATCATCGTGATAGACATCCCCAACCGTCAGATTAACGTGAAACTCTCTGACGAGGAACTGGCTGCCCGTCCCCAGCAGCCACTGAAACGCAACCGCGTTGTGAGCAAGGCACTGCGTGCTTATGCACAGAGCGTCAGCTCAGCAGACAAGGGTGGGGTAAGAATAATTGACTAGAGTATGAGAGACAGAATTACAGGATCGAAAGCGCTGATGAGGGCGTTACAGGCAGAAGGGGTGAAGGTGATCTTCGGTTATCCCGGAGGTGCCATCATGCCCGTTTATGACTCGCTATTTGACTATACACGAGGAGAGAAGAAATGTTTTGACCACATACTGGTGCGTCACGAACAGGGTGCTACACATGCCGCAGAGGGTTATGCCCGTGTCTCCGGTGAGGTGGGTGTCGCTTTGGTGACCAGTGGACCTGGCGCTACAAACACGTTGACAGGTGTGGCTGATGCGATGATGGACTCCACGCCGATAGTAGTCATCGCCGGACAGGTTGCCATTGGTACGCTGGGTACTGATGCTTTCCAGGAGGTAGACCTCGTGGGTGTGGCACAGCCTATCTGCAAATGGGCATACCAGATACGCCATGCCGAAGACATTGCATGGGCTGTCAGCCGTGCTTTCTATATCGCACGAAGCGGCAGGCCGGGTCCTGTGGTGCTCGACTTCCCTCGTAATGCTCAGGTTGAGGAGATCGAATGGGAGCCAAAGAAGGTGGACTTTATCCGCTCTTACGTGGCAACTCCGAAATTGAAGGAAGAGGCTGTCCGTCAGGCTGCTGAGTTGATTAATAATGCCAAACGTCCACTTGCCTTGGTGGGACAGGGTGTGGAGTTAGGTCATGCGCAGGAGGAGTTGAAGACTTTCCTTGAGAAAGCCGATATTCCTGCAGGGCGTACGATGCTCGGACTGAGCGCACTGCCCTCCGACCATCCGTTGAATGTGGGCATGCTGGGTATGCATGGCAACTATGCCGTCAACTTGAAGGAACAGGAGTGTGATGTGCTTATCGCTATCGGTATGCGTTTCAGTGACCGTGTGACGGGCAATATCAAGACCTATGCCAAGCAGGCAAAGGTTATCCATCTGGATATTGACCGCAGTGAGATTGATAAGAACGTGAGAACGGATGTCGCTGTGGTTGCTGACTGTAAGGAGTCATTGCCAGCCATTACGGCATTACTGAACAAGAATAACCATCAGGAATGGCGTGACTCATTCAAGGCATTGGATGAGAAGGAGCGTACGAAAGTCATAGAGCCAGCCATCCATCCGACGGAGGGTCCGCTATTGATGGGTGAGGTGGTGAATGCTGTTGCAGAGCATGCCCCCAAGGGAACTGTCCTGGTGACGGATGTTGGTCAGAACCAGTTGTTTGCGACACGCTATTTCAAGTATCCCATGAAGCGCAGCATCTGCACCAGCGGTGGACTGGGTACGATGGGTTATGGTATGCCAGCGGCTATTGGCGCTACCTTTGCCACCGACCGTACCGTGGTATGTTTTATGGGTGATGGTGGCTTCCAGATGAATATCCAGGAGTTGGGTACTATCATGGAGCAGCAGTCGCCGGTGAAGATGGTCTTGCTCAACAACAACTATCTGGGTAATGTGCGCCAGTGGCAGGATATGTTCTGGTTGCGCCGCAAGTCGTTCACGAAGATGCTGAATCCCTGCTACGAGCAGATAGCCAAGGGTTATGGCATCGCTTACGAGGCAGTAACCGACCGTGCGAACCTTGCCGCAGCCATTGATAAGATGCTGACGACGGAGGGACCGTATATCCTGGAGTGTGCCATTAAGGAGGAGGATAACGTGTTGCCGATGACACCTCCGGGTATGAATGTCAATGACATGATGTTGGAAGTATGATGTCTGATGTAAGATGTAAGAAGTAAGATGGAAGAGAAGAAACTATATACATTATTGGTGTATTCTGAGAATATCGCGGGTATCCTGAACCAAGTGACAGCCGTCTTTACCCGTCGTCAGGTGAATATCGAGAGTCTGAATGTTTCGGCTTCGAGTATTGAGGGTGTCCATAAGTACACCATCACTGCATGGAGCGATGAAGACCAGATTGTGAAGATCACCAAACAGATAGAGAAGAAAGTGGATGTCATCAAGGCAAACTATTTCACGGATGAGCAGTTGTTTATCCGTGAGACGGGCTTGTATAAGCTGGCTACTGATATCGTTCTTCAGAATCCGAAGATTTCGAAGACCATCCGGCATCATGATGCGAAGATAACGGAGGTGAACCCCACCTATATCATCGTGATGAAGAGCGGTCGTACGGATGATATCATCTCCCTATACCATGCTTTGGACGAGTTCGGTTGCGTGCTGCAGTATACCCGTAGCGGACGTATCGCCGTGACCCGTGGCATGCAGGAGCAGGTCAGTGAGTTCTTGGAGGAAAGGGAGAAACAGCATGGATAAGATAGGATGCTACGAGTTCATGGCGGAGCCCTTCCACTGTGACTTCAGCGGCAGGCTCTTTATGGGGCACATGGGTAATCACATGCTGAATGCCGCCGACTTCCATAGCTCGGCTCGTGGCTTTGGCATGAAATACCTGATGACCATCCAGCGCTCATGGGTCCTCTCACGCCTCGCTATCGAGATGGACGAGATGCCCAAGCAGTACACGAAGTTCAATGTGGAGACATGGGTGGAGAGTGCCATGCGCTATTTCACCAGTCGTAACTTTGCCGTGGTGGGGAGCGACGGTCATGTCTATGGTTACGGGCGCAGCATCTGGGCGATGATTGATACTGAGAGTCGTCAGCCAACGGATATCTATGCCATCGACAACGGAGCCATTGAGCAGTGGATTGTCAAAGACAAGGAATGTCCCATTGACAAGGGTGGGCGAGTGAAGATGACCGATGAGGCGAAACTCGTCCGCACCATCGACACCTATTATAATGATGTGGATATCAACGGGCATATCAACTCCGTGAAATATATCGAGCATGTGCTCGACCTCTGGGACATGGACTGGTATCGCACGCATCAGGTCAAACGCTTTGAGATTGCCTATGTCGCTGAGGCTCATGCCGGCGACAGGCTGAGTTTCTATATGCAGGAGGATGGCGATGCTTTCAACGTCCGCATCTGCAAGGACGACGGTACGGAGTGTTGCCGCAGCAAAGTGACTTTCCGTTGATATAAAAAAGTATAAATCTGTTAGATAATTTGGCTGTTTGATAGCAATTTGTTATCTTTGCAGCCAATAAGTTTCAGTTAAGCCCTCGTTGGTGCTTCGGGTAAGCACTGAGCAGACTGACAAGACGGCGGTTCTCGGGTTAGGACTGGCATGGTCGGCAAGGGATAAGTATAACATTTAAAATCAATTTGCAATTATGGCAGAAATGAATTTTGGTGGCGTTATCGAGACAGTAGTCACCAGTAAGGAGTTCTCTTTGGAGAAAGCACGTGAGGTATTGAAAGACGAGGTTATCGCCGTTATCGGTTATGGTGTTCAGGGTCCTGGACAGGCTTGTAACCTGCGTGACAACGGTTTCAACGTAATCGTTGGTCAGCGCCAGGGTAAGACCTACGACAAGGCTGTTGCTGACGGATGGGTTCCCGGCAAGACTTTGTTCTCTATTGAGGAGGCTGCCGAGAAGGGTACTATCCTCTGCATGCTGCTTTCTGATGCTGGTCAGATTCAGCAGTGGCCAGTCATCAAGAAATATCTGAAGCCCGGCAAGACTCTGTACTACAGCCATGGCTTCGCTATCAACTGGAACGACCGTACTGGTGTTGTTCCTCCCGCTGACGTGGATGTTATCATGGTCGCTCCTAAGGGTTCTGGTACCTCTCTCCGCACGATGTTCTGCGAGGGCCGTGGTCTGAACTGCTCATACGCTGTTTATCAGGATGCTACTGGTAAGGCTAAGGAGAAGACACTCGCCTTCGGTATCGGTATCGGTGCCGGTTATTTGTTTGAGACTACCTTCCAGCGTGAGGCTACCTCTGACCTGACTGGTGAGCGTGGTTCACTGATGGGTGCTATCCAGGGCTTGCTGCTCGCACAGTATGAGGTGCTCCGTGAGAATGGTCACTCTCCCTCTGAGGCTTTCAACGAGACTGTTGAGGAGCTGACACAGAGCCTTGGCCCGTTGTTCGGTGCTAAGGGTATGGACTGGATGTATGCTAACTGCTCTACTACCGCACAGCGTGGTGCTCTCGACTGGGCTCCTCGTTTCCACGATGCCATCAAGCCAGTTATGGAATGGCTGTACTATTCCGTAAAGACGGGTAATGAGGCTCAGATCACCATCGACGCTAACTCTAAGCCCGACTATCGTGCTGGTCTGGAGAAGGAGCTCGAGGCTATGCGCAACCAGGAGATGTGGCGTGCCGGTGAGACTGTCCGCAAGCTGCGTCCCGAGAATCAGGAAGATTAATTCTGTCTGATAAATATTTAACAAGAGACCGCTCAGGTTTCGCGTGAAATCCACCAAGTCCTAACTTGGTGTCAAATACGCAAAATCTGAGCGGTTTTCGTATTCCCTTGATACTGAGCGCATTCCCCGTTTCTCCCTCTTTCTGACCCTCGGAAAACACCCTGAAAACACGCAAAAAAGCCCTTGAAAGGCACTGTTTTTCACTTTGAAAGGCGGCACCTAAAGGGTCCGAAGGTGGCACCTAAAGGGTAGGAAGGTGCCGCCTAACCCCTCCGAAGGTACGTCCTTCCTCCGTTTTTGCTCCAAACACCCCCGTTTTTTGCTTCCTCCCATTCTAGAATGCACAAAAATCCATACACGATTTTTGACCAAATTCTTTGACAATACATAAAAGGCAGCCTTGTCGAAAATCCGTGTCTCAAGCAGCCTCCTTGATAGTCCTTTACTTTATTTATACTGTTTACAATCGGCTCTTCTCGGCATTGCCGGCACCGGTACCTTTGTACTTGCTTCGGGTCGTATTGAATTGATACGATAGTGACACGCCGATGTATTGTGTATAGGTGTAAGCATCCTTGTCCATCGTGGTGACAGGGAAATAGGCTGTCCAGCGTGTACGAAGGCTTCGGAAAATATCATTAGCAAAGAGGGCAACGGTTAGATTACCGTCAAAGAATGTCTTCTGCACACGGGTATTGATGTAAAACTCGTGAGCAAGATGAGTGAATCCGTAGTCGTAACTCGTGGAGTTGTGCAGATAGAGCATCGCTTTCGTAGTCTTGCCGATGGTGAACCAATTGCGGAAGTTTATTTCAAACTGTGGTTTGTTGAGTCTTGTAGTGAGACCGTATGCCTGAGTGTCAAAGTTCTGTTGCCAGTAACTGAGAGTAAGTGTCGGGCTATAGAAACCAAACTTGGGTGATGCAGTCAGTGAGGCCTTGTATGATTCATATTTATCGAAGTTGCGATTGGTCCAGAAGACTGTCTCTTTTCCCTCTTGATACAGGTCGGCATAGTGGAGTTGGAAGTCCTTGCTATGACTGTAGCCAGCGGTGAAGGTCAGCCACGAGTAAGTGACATTCAGGTCGATGTCCTGTTTGATGGTTGGACGCAGCAAGGGGTTTCCACCTTCATGAGTATATCGGTTGTTATATTGTACATTGGTGTTGAGCCACCGGAAACTTGGGCGGCTGATGCGTTTGTTGTAATTCAACTGGATATCACATTTGTCCTTTTGCCAGCCTACGGAAAGATTAGGAAAGAGGTCATGGTATTTACGGCTTGGCTCAGACTGATGCTCACCGAAAGAATAATAGTCGGAATTAACTGACTCGTAGCGCAGTCCACCAGAGAATCTCCATACGCCCAATTTCATCTGATATTCTGCAAACCCGGCAATATTGCTCTCACGGATTTTGTCATCGGAGGGCGATACGACTCGCTCTACGTTATCATATACACCGTGACTGTTGGAGCGCGTGACCTCACTGCCGATACTCAACTCGCCCTTCCATATAGGGTAAGTCAGCATCAGTTTCCCAGCCAGCATATTGTTACGATTGACGCTGTATGTATGCACATCACGGTCACCCAGTTGCGGACTGGTCTCAAAAGATGCATAGTCTTGTATCAGCTTCTTCCAAATCCATGAACCATTGAAGTCTATGCCGAGTTTTCCTACCTTACCCACATAGTAGATGTTGACCTCATGCCATGGTTTTTCACTCACATTCATGTTTAGGGACTGTTTGACATAACCTTCGAGGGATTTGTTGCGTGTAATAGTCTGTTGTGTCTGAGCTGTTCCGCCCTCATAAAGCGACCCACTCAGGTTGTAAGAGAAACCAATGGAATTATCCTCGTTGAAGTCGTAACTGGCACCAATCTGTCCGCCCAGCATGGTGTACCAGAAATTGTTGGGACAGACTTGTACGATATTAACGTGATTACCGTTTGCTCTGATGCCTGCTGTAATGGTATTGTCATCGGAAAGGTTTCCGTTATTAATCATCATGTATCCAAATACTTCCAAGCCTCCCGTGTGGTATCTCACAGTGGCATCGTTATAGGTTGTCCATTTCTTGTTATATTTCACTTGGCTATATGCCTCCACACTGATGCCATTGCCTTGGCGTTTCTTCGTCTTGATATTGATGACTGCCCCCACCTCAGCATTATATTTGGCACCTGGGGAGGTGATGATGTCCACCGACCTGATATCTGTCGATTTCAACTGTTTTAGTTCCTGGGTGTTCTGTACCTTCTTGTTGTTGATATAGATCTCTGGCGTTCCCTTGGCAAATACTGTGAAGTTACCGTCCTCACCTTGGACTTGCGGCAGCATAGACAGCACGTCATCGGCAGTTCCTACATCTCGGAGCAGTGAGTTCTGTATATCGACTGTCAAGCCGCCAGTTGTCATCTGGTATTGTGGGATATCACCTTTTACAACGACCCCCTTTATGGTATATGCCTCAGTCTGCATGCGGATGGTGCCGATATGCTCAGAACTACACAGGCGATAGATGGTTTTGTAGCCGACAAAGGAGATACGGGCGAGGACGGTAGGACGCTCATAGGGAATCACGAAGTCGCCGTTCTCATTACTCACACCGCCACCAAGCAGGGTGGAGTCAGTGGGTGAGAGCAGGGCGATGTTGGCGAAGGCAACAGGATTGTTGCTCTCGTCAACGAGTCGACCTGTTAAGTGACGGTTTGTTTTGTGGGTACACTCCACATAGATCTTACGCTCGTCGTTGCGGACCACACGGATAGGATAGAGTCCTACCACTTGCAGGATAGCGTCGGAGACCGACTTGTTCTTGACATCGGTAGTGACACGGAAGTCTTCCAGTTCGTTAGCGATGAAGTTAATATCATGGCGCTGGGTCTGCGATTGGATATACTGTAATGCCTCCGTCATGCTGACATCATGGAAGTGATAGGTGATATGCTGTGCCAGTAGGGTGTTCGCAAAAGTACACAATACGAACAGGGATAATCGTCTTTTCATGGTTATTGTGCGATAATCGTGTTACCTTCCAGCGTCAAGTGCAACTGCTCGAAGTTATTCAGTTCCTCTATCACGCTCTCTATGCTTGTCTTTCGGTCCCAGCGATAGAAGAGTCTCAGGTCACGCAAAGCCTCGTTACGGATATCTACCTGATGGTGATAATAGGTGGCGATGTCCGTCAGCATGGTATCCAGACGTGTGTTCTCGAAGTTGACGGGCGTGACGGTCATGGTGGAGTCTGTCATGGAGGTCTGCTCTTCTTGGCTGTCACTTGTCTTTAGTGTCTCTTGCTTCATGGATGCCTTGGTCTCTTCAATACGAGTGCTGGCAAAGTGTATGGCGGCATAGGCAATACCTGACAGCATCAGTACACCGATGAAGAGTGCCGCTATCTGCATCCATCCCCATACCTTGCGTTTAGGGGGAAAGTGCTTCACCTCGAACTTCTGCCATTCCTCGTCAAGGTCCACCTGTGTCTCCTCAGCATACATCTGCCGGAGCAACTCCTCTAATTTGTCATTTGATTCCATAACCTAAGGATTTTAAGTGTTCTTTAATTCGTTTGAGTGACTGTGACAGATGGTTATGTACGGTGACCTCGCTGACTTGTAACTCCTTGGCAATCTCCCTGTATTTCAGTCCTTGATGGTAGCGCAGACGGAGCACCTGTTGAGAGAGGGGAGGCAGTTCGTCGCTGACAAAGTGGTGAATCATTCCCAGTAGTTCCTCATCCACCTTGCTTGTCGTGGGATTCCAGTCCGCTATAACTGCTTGTGTCCGCTGCTGATGAGCCAGCAAGTTGATACAACGGTTGCGCACACTGGTCAGCAGAAATCCTTGAAGAGTTGTGGAGTGGAGGTCGACGGTGCTGTTTAGCAGTTGGGTGAACACATCGCTTACCACGTCCTTGCTGTCCGCCTCGTCATGGAGCATACGCAGTGCAAAAGCGTACATCCCTTTGTAATAGTGTCGGAATACAGCCTCAAACTCTTGCTTGTCTTTCATCTTGTCAATTTGTCTTTTTACCCTATATACAAATGAATACCTTGTTTTCCTAAGCAAAAAGACGGGAAAATATCAGGGAATTATCAGATAGCCGTCCTTCTGCATGATATATTCCTCTTGCAGAAGGTAGGTGAGGGCTTTGTCCAGCTCTTCCTTGGGCAGTTGCAGGTGGAGGAGCTCTGTGACGTGATGACGCTGGCGGTCGGAGAGTAGGGTGAGGATCTGCTGTTTCGCCTGTTGGATGTCCGTCTTGCTGGTGTGATGGCAGACATCACACTGTCCGCAGTCCTTCGTGTCTTTCTCACCGAAATACTCCAGCAACTGGCGACTGCGGCAACGGCTGCTATCCTTGGCATATCGCAACATCGCCTCGATACGCTCCTTGTATTGTGTCAGGCGCTCCTCATAGACTTCCTTCGACAGCTGCACATGCTCGCTGTCCTCCCTCCGCTGCATATAACGGATATACGGCACCTGTTTGCGGGGGATGAAGTGGAGGATGTGTTTCTCGGAGAGTCCCTTCAGCGTCTGATAGACCTCATGCGACTTCATGCCACACTGGTTGGCTATCATACTCTCGTCGATGAAGCCGTAGTCGGCAAAGAGTCCTCCGTAGCTGCGGAGCAGGGCGACGATGACACGCTCCTCATTGGGGGAGTCGCCGCGGAGGCGGTAGAGATCGTCACGGGTGACAAGGAATCTCACCCGTGCCTGGTTGTCCTGCTCCTCTGTATACTCGATATAGCCGGCACGCTGCAGAATCTGCAAGGCTGCATGCACACGGATGGGGAAGTGGTTGAACTTCCTGCAGAAGTCATCGATATTGAACTCTCGCGAGACCCCATAACCGTCGCCCGTCGCTATCTGGTAATAATAGGCGAGGTGATCGTATACCTTGCGGATATACTCTTTCTCGGGGAAGGTGTCGCTGATGCGTTTACGGAGCTTGGGCTCGTCGGCAGCATTATATAAAAGGATTGCACGGGAGGGTTGTCCGTCACGTCCCGCACGACCTGCCTCCTGGAAATATGCCTCAATGGAGTCTGGGCAGTCATAGTGTGCTACGATGCGTACGTCAGGCTTGTCGATACCCATACCAAACGCATTGGTAGCTACCATGATACGTACTCTGTCATGTTGCCAGTCACGCTGCCGCTGGTCCTTTACCGCATGCTCCAGTCCTGCATGATAGAAGGTGGCACTGAGTCCTGCCTCCGTCAACAGCTCCGCTACCTCACGGGCATGCCGGCGACTGCGGACATAGACGATGGCAGCGCCTTGCTCACCATTCAGCAACTGTATCAGTTCCGTCCGCTTGTCCATGGCATGACTCACGAGATAGGTGAGGTTCTTACGCTCGAAGGACATGCGGAAGATGTTGAAGGTGTGGGGAGTGGAGAGGGTTAACTTGTCACAGATGTCCTCAACAACCTTAGGGGTCGCCGTTGCCGTGAGGGCAAGGACGGGGACATCGGGGCAGATGCGTCGTATCTCGGCAATCTGCAGATACGAGGGGCGGAAGTCATAGCCCCACTGTGAGATACAGTGTGCCTCGTCGACAGTGATGAAGCTCACCTTCATGTGGCGGAGCTTCGTTTGGAACAAGCTGCTGCCCAAACGCTCAGGGGAGACATAAAGGAGTTTGGTACTTCCTAAGATACAGTTCTCTAAGATGCGGATGATGTCGTCATGCTGCATACCGCTATAGACGGCAGCCGCCATGATGCCCCGTTGGCGCAGATGGTGCACCTGGTCTTTCATCAGCGCTATCAGGGGAGTGATAACGACACATACCCCCTCCATAGCGAGAGCAGGTACCTGAAAGGTGATGGACTTGCCACCACCCGTAGGCATCAGTCCCAGTGTGTCATGTCCGGAACCAATGGACTCGATGATCTCCCGCTGAATACCACGGAAGTCATCGTAGCCCCAGTACTTCTTTAGTAAATGAGAAAACTCCTCATTTCCCATTCCTCATTCCTCATTTCTCATTTGCCGAAGGCATGATGTCCTCTATCTGCAACTGCACCTCGCCTCGCTTATACGTATTCTCCTCAATGGTAAAGACAATGTCGAACGAGCGCTTGGACTTGATATAACGAGCCTCGGCACTCTGTCCGAAAGCAATGCCGTTCATCACGACAGCCGATTTCGAGTCTACCAGTTCCAGCTTGATATGCTCCTGATGGCGACCCACCACCTTCGACGTGCCATAGTCATAGACATTACGGGTGAGGAACAATGGTTTGGGATTCTCAGGACCATGAGGAGCGAGACGACGCAAATCGTTATGCAGCTTCTTGGAGATATCCTTGAAGTCTATCTCCTCGTCAATCTCCAGTGTCGGCAGTGTCTGTTCTGGCAGAATATGACTGGTGACATACTCTTGGAAACGGCGGCGGAACTCCGGGATGTTCTCCTGTCTGAGTGTCAAGCCGACGGCATAGGTATGTCCACCGAAGTTCTCCAACAAGTCACGGCAACTCTTGATGGCATCGTAGATGTCGAAGCCGGCGACACTACGTGCAGAGCCTGAGGCGATACCGTCAATGATGGTCAGGACAACGGTAGGACGGTAATAGAGCTCCGTCAGACGGGAGGCGACAATGCCTACCACCCCTTTCTTCCATCCCTCGTCATAGAGGACAATAGACTGCATGTGCTGCTGGCTTTCCAGTCGCGCCACAATCTCGTTCGCCTCTTTGGTCATCTCCTTGTCAACATCCTTGCGCTGCTCATTATACTCATTGATGCGGTTAGCCTCAGTGAGTGCTTTCTGCAAGTCTTTCTCCACCAGTAACTCTACCGCTTCCTTACCGTTCTGCATACGACCACTGGCATTGATACGGGGACCGATCTTAAAGACGATATCACTCATCGTCAGCTCACGACCCGTGAGACCGCAGATGTCGATAATCGCCTTCAGTCCGATAGACGCACTTTGGTTCAGCTGTTTCAGTCCGTGGAAGGCAAGGATGCGGTTCTCACCTGCGACAGGGACTAAGTCGGCGGCAATACTCACCGCACAGAGGTCAAGCAGGGGAATCAGACGGGCAAAGGGAATACCGTTATTCTTGGCAAACGCCTGCATCAGCTTGAACCCCACACCACATCCGCACAGATCCTTGAAAGGATAGGTGGAGTCTTCCCGTTTCGGATTAAGGATAGCGACGGCAGGCGGCATCACCTCATCAGGGACATGGTGGTCGCAGATGATGAAGTCGATACCCTGCTGTTTCGCATAGCTAATCTCCTCGACAGCCTTGATACCGCAGTCGAGAACGATAATCAGTTTTACACCAGACTCCTTCGCAAAGTCTATTCCCTTGATACTGACCCCATAGCCTTCCTCTTCACGGTTAGGGATATAATACTCTATATTGGAATAGAACTGCTGCAGGAACTTGTATACTAATGCCACCGCAGTACACCCGTCAACATCGTAGTCGCCATACACCATGATACGCTCCTTGCGCCCCATGGCATCATTCAGACGGTCGACGGCAACGTCCATATCATTCATCAGGAACGGGTCGATAAGCTCGTTCAGCATTGGTCTGAAGAATCGCTTTGCCGCACTCTCCGTCTTGATGCCGCGACCAATCAGCAGGTCAGCGACGATAGGACTCATGCCTATCTTTTCCGCTAATTCCTTAGCCGCTTGCTGTCTTTCGGATGTAGGTGGTTTGTAATTCCATTTAAATTGCATTTTAAAGTCCGAGTTTCTTGCGGATATCCTTGGGTATAGCGTTCTTATTGATGGTATAGTCCATCGTGTTGGCAGCGATGAAGGTCTTGGTCATGTACCAGATACCTTTATAGTCACCACTCTCACCCCAAGAGTTCTTTACCATGTAGTACTCCTTGCCATTCTGGTCCTTGGCGATGCCGTAGATCAGCATGCCATGGTCGTCTGTCAACTCCCAGTTGTCGTAACGCTCCTGACGCATCTTCTGAGTGGGAACAATCTCAGGAACGGTGCAGCCGAGAGAGTCGATGAGGTTACGTTTCTTGGCGGCAGACAGTTTCAGCCAGCGTGCCATGTCAGAACCCTGCATGCTCTCTGTCTTCTTGGTGTCAATGGCATAGGCGAGACCCTGACGGGTGAAACCGTCCTCTGACACGTCACCACCCCATGCTACGGTATAACCGTTCATGATGGCATTGTCAATGATCTTCATCATCTCGTCCATGGGTACATTATAAGACAGTGGGTTGCGCCAGTTATCCTGTACCTCAACAGCAAAGGCTGTATAGAAAGGACGATGGGTATAGCTGGTGATACTTACATAGTCGTTCCAGTCAAGACCAAGGCTGGCGGCGAAAGTCTGTGGGGTATAGGTCTTGCCCTCATAAGTGAAGCTCTCAGGACACTTACCTAAGTAAGCGTCGAGGATTCCCTGCAAACCGACTTTCCACTGCGGGGAAATCTTCTTTGCCTTGTTTTTGGACACTGCCTCCACGTATGGCTCCATCAGGGAGAAGAACTCATTGAAGTTATTCAGAGAGTCACCATAGAGGGAACCGGGAAAAGGCATGGCATCCTCTGGGCAGATACCATAGTTTTGCAGTACGTAATGCACGTCATAAGCAGAGCCGCCCTGCGAGAACTGACAGTCACCATGCAGGCGTACCACCTGAATGGCACGGTCCATATAGTTCTTGTTGGCAACGAAACTCTCACAAAGGTCATAAGTCTTACCTGTTTTCTTCAGGATTTCCGCCTCAAAGAAGGAAAGGGTAGAGTAATCCCAGCACGTACCACTGCGGTTCTGGTCCTTGATAGAGGTGATAGGATTCTCCTTGATCACCGTGAAAACGGGTTTGTTCTTGTTGGCGGATTCTTTCTTCTCTTCCGCTTGTGCACCGACAGCTACCATTGCCATCAGTGCGAGGGTTAAAATCTTTCTCATTGTCCTTTTATTTTTAATTATTACTCATATATTCTTCCAGTTCGTGAGGATGATAGGGAATACGTTTCGTTCCTAAGAAACGACAGCCGTCCTTTGTAATCAGGACATCATCCTCTATGCGGATACCGCCAAAGTCTTTGTAGGTTTCCAGTTTCTCGAAGTTGATGAACTCCTTGCAGTGTCCATTCGTCTTCCACTCGTCAATGAGGGCGGGGATGAAATAGATACCGGGCTCATCGGTTACCACGAAACCTTCTTCCAGTCGGCGTCCCATGCGCAGACAGTTGGTACCGAACTGCTCCAGGTTGGGACGGGTCTCCTCGTCAAAGCCTACGTATATCTGTCCGAGTCCTTCCATGTCGTGAACGTCCATACCCATCATGTGCCCTAAGCCGTGGGGCAGGAACATGGCATGGGCACCAGCACGGACAGCCTCCTCGGTATCACCCTTCATGAGCCCGAGTTCTTTCAGACGGTCTGTCATCATGCGGCATACGGCAAAGTGTACATCCATGTATCTCACACCAGGTTTTGCCACCTCTAAGACATAGTCATGACAAGCTTCCACGATGGAGTATATCTCCAGTTGCCGCTGGTCAAATTTCCCAGAGACTGGCATGGTGCGGGTATGGTCGGAGCAGTAGTCGTCTAACTCACATCCTGCGTCGCAGAGTGCCAGTCTTCCTGCCTCCAGTTTCGCCTCAGAAGGATTACCATGCATTATCTCGCCATGCTGACTGAAGATGGTGGCGAAACTCGTGCCATTTGCCAGTGAGCGGGCAATACCATCAACCTGTCCGCCAACGAAACGTTCCGTCACACCAGGTTTGATGAGCAATTGAGCGGTAGTATGCATGGCATAGCCAACATCACAAGCACGGTCAATAGCGGCAATCTCCTGTGCCTCCTTGGTGGCACGCATCTTCACCACGGCATGTATCAGTTTCAAAGAGGCAGCCTCCTTTTGTTGTGAGGGATGGATACCTAGCAAATCCATGATCTGTATCTTGGTGTCGTAGCGATAGGGAGGGAGGAAGTGGATGTTCCTGTGTGCACTGATGGCATCCCTGCACACAGTGCTGAGAAATTTCATCGGGGCAGTCTTGCTGACTCCCACCTCGGCAGCCAAATCGCTGACGGAAGGTGTGAATCCCATCCAGACGATATCCTCTACATCTATATCGTCACCGAAGATTGTTTCTTCGTCATTGTCAATATCTATGACACCTACCAGTCCGTCACGGTGCTGTCCGAAATAATATATGAACGAAGAGTCTTGCCGCATGGGGGCATAACAGTTGGCAGGATAGTTGCATGGTGCCTCATTGTTTCCAAAGAGTACGATGATACCTTCGCCTACCATTTTCTTTAGTCCAGCACGACGCTGGATGTATGTGTTTTTATCAAACATATTTCAAGTTTTCGGTTATATTGTCTATTTTGTATGCAAAGTTACACATTATTTATTAAAATGTACTACCTTTGCATCATAAAAAGCATTAAAATGCAAATTACTCCAAATACAGGATTGGTTCTTGAGGGAGGTGGAATGCGGGGCGTGTTCACCTCGGGGGTTCTTGACGCACTGATGAAATATGAGGTTTATTTCCCTTATGTCGTCGCTGTGTCGGCTGGTGCCTGTAATGGACTATCGTACATGAGTCGTCAGCCTCGGCGTGCCCGTTTCTCGAATATCGACATGCTGCAGAAGTATGATTATATCTCGTTGAAGAGCCTGATAGTTAATGGTAGTATCTTCGACCCGGAAATCCTGTATGAGCGTTTTCCTAATGAGATAGTGCCCTTCGACTATGAGGCCTATGAGCAAAACCCTGCTGTCTTTGAGGTGGTGACGACGAATTGCAAGACGGGACGTGCGATGTATCTCTCAGAGAAACATGATCACCGTCGATTGACGCAGATAGTCAAGGCATCCAGTTCTTTGCCCTTTGTGGCGCAGATAACGACAGTGGATGGAATACCGATGCTCGATGGTGGTATTGTCGATAGCATTCCAATCATACGTGCCATTGACACTGGTCATCAGAATAATTTGGTGGTGTTAACACGTAACAGGGGATACCGCTCTATAGAACCAGACATCAAGATTCCCAAGTTCGTCTATAGTGAATATCCCCGACTGAGGGTGGCACTGAGCCGTAGAGTCGAGGAATACAATAAGCAGCTCGAACTGATTGAACGTATGGAGGACAGGGGGGAGGTCATCGTTATCCGTCCTGAGCGTCCTTTGGAGGTGGGGCGTATCTGTGAGGATGTGGAAAAACTGGAACGCCTCTATGAAGAAGGGTTCCAGTTAGGTGAGAAGTTTATTCTTTCAGCAGGTCTGGCCTGAGCTTACGGGTACGCTCCATCGCCTGCTCTAGTTCCCAGTTGCGAATCTTCGCCTCATTACCTGATAATAGGATGTCAGGAACTTTCCATCCTTTATAGTCGGCAGGACGGGTATAGATGGGAGCCGCAAGGAGGTCGTCCTGGAAACAGTCGCTCAGTGCAGACTGCTCGTCACCAATAACGCCTGGCACAACCCGGACAATGGCATCAGCTATCATTGCCGCTACTAACTCGCCTCCAGTCAATACGAAGTCTCCGATTGATATCTCCTTGGTAATCAGGTGGTCACGTACTCTTTGGTCAATTCCTTTATAATGCCCTGCAAGGATGATGAGATTTCCTTTTAGCGAAAGTTCATTAGCCATGTGTTGGTCGAAACGCTCTCCGTCTGGAGAGGTGAAAATCACCTCATCATAGTCACGTTCAGCTTTCAGTGCTGTGATACAACGGTCGATAGGCTCACACTGCATCACCATGCCTGCTGAGCCTCCATACGGATAGTCGTCAACACGTCTCCATTTGTCGAGTGTATAGTCACGTAGGTTGTGTAACCGTATCTCGGCAAGTCCTTTTTTCTCTGCGCGAGCCAGTATCGATTCATGTACGAATCCCTCTAGCATCTCGGGCAATACTGTGATAATATCAATACGCATAAAATTCCTTGATTTTTTCTATATATCGTTCACCCACATCTCTTCCTAACTCATAGACATGCCGCATCTGGTCGGGGTTATGGGAAATATGGCCGATGGGGATTTTTCCCTCAGGACGTATCACGAGACAACGTCCTTCTTGTTCCGCTTTTGCCACATATGCCAGTTCATGATTATACATGATGTGCCGTTCATCCATCGCCTTGATCATGTCAGGATATTTCCGCAGGGCGATGCGCATGATGGGCATCAGCTTGTTGGGCTCTTTCACAAACCCCTCAGGCTGTGTCAGGATAACCACGTTACGATTGTAGCCCTGTGACTCGAAATATGCTAAGGGGATAGAGTCGGAAACACCTCCGTCAAGCAACTGGTGTCCTTGTACGTTGACAATCTTTGAAGCCAGTGGCATTGATGCCGATGCCCTAAGCCATTCCAGTTCGTCATAGTCCACGTGGTCGATGTCATGGTAGACAGCCCTTCCCGTCAGTACATCGGTACAAACAACGGTAAACTGCATGGGGCTTTGCTCGAAAGTCTGAGTGTCGAAGATATCGTATTCGTAAGGGACGATATGGTAACCGAACTCGGCATTGAAATAATCTCCGCTCCGCAATAGGGAGCGCAGTCCGCTATAACGGGAGTCTTTGGCAAAACGGGTGTTATAGCGGATGGCGCGTCCTGGTTGTCGGGATTTGTAGTTGCATCCGAAGGCGGCACCTGCCGATACACCAATAAGTCCGTCTGGCCAGATGTCGTGTTCCATCATCACGTCCGTCACGCCAGCCGTCCACAGCCCTCGCATCGCACCGCCTTCCAATACCAATCCTCGCTTCATGCTCGTACCTTATTATTATATATTAGGCTCATCCCAGACTTTGGTTTGCTTACATGCTGTACCAACCGTTTGGTTGGCTATCTTCAGCATGAAGTCGCCCTCTTCGAGTGTCCAACGACCGTCAGCACCTACGAATGCGAGTTTTTTGGCGGGTAACTGGAAGGTGACTGTCTTTGTCTCACCTGGTTGAAGGGCTATCTTCGTGAAGTCACGTAAACGCTTGTTGTCAGGAACGATAGAGGCAACGAGGTCACTTGAGTAGAGGAGTACAGCCTCTTTGCCGGCACGACTACCAGTGTTCTTTACATCAACAGAGACTGTTAGAACATCATCTGCAGTAAACTGGTTCTTGTCGACTTTCAGGTTAGAATACTCGTAAGTAGTATAGCTCATGCCGTAGCCGAAGGGCCATTGCAGGCTGACTTTCGCATCATAGTTATATGCACCAGCCATTGTACCTACTTCCTCGCTTACCTTATAGTCGTATGTGTTCAGGGAGTTAATCTCACGAGGATAGGTGTATGGCATCTTTGCAGAGAAGTTGGCATCACCGGCAAGCAGGTTGGCAAGGGCATCACCGCCATAGTTTCCGGGAATCAGAATGTTTACCACAGCTTTGGCAAGTGGTTCGATATCAGCAATCAGACGAGGGCGTCCCTCGTTGAGAATGAGGATGATGGGTTTCCCTGTCTTGGCAAGTTCCTTGACGAGGTTACGCTGGTTCTCTGACAACCAGAGGTCGGTGAGGTTACCGGGAGTTTCTGTATACGAGTTCTCACCGATGCAGGCGATGATGACATCAGCATCTGTTGCGGCTTTGACGGCTTTTTCTATCTGGGGCTCGTTCTCGTCATAATAAGCACCGTCTTCATTATAGGTCACACCTTGTTCAAGGATGACATTCCCTTTTCCGTATTTATTGCAGAGTGCTTCATAGATGGTATTGTATTTCTCTGAGAGATCCTCTGCTTTGGAGCCTTGCCACGTATAACTCCATCCGCCATGCAGACAACGCATCTGGTTGGCGTTAGGACCAGTCAGCAGGATCTTCTTGCCCTTGGCGAGAGGAAGTATGTTCCCATCGTTCTTCAAAAGAACCTCTGATTCCTCTGCAGCTGTTAGAGAAGCTTGGGCAAACTCTTCACAGCCAAACTTCTCAAAACCTTTACCACCCGTGTTAGGCTCATCGAAAAGTCCGAGACGGTATTTCGCACGGAGGATACGGCGTACGGCATCGTCAATACGGGACATCTTCACCTTGCCTTCGTTGACAAGTTCTTTCAGCAGCACACAGAACTCAACACTATAAGGGTCCATCGACATATCGATACCAGCGTTGATGGCAATGCGGATAGCATCCTTCTTGTCTTTTGCCACCTTCTCACGAGTGAAGAGGTTATTAATGTCTGCCCAGTCGGTAACAAGGAAGCCATCCCACTGCAGATCTTCCTTTAACCACTTAGTGAGATACTCATAGCTGGCATGAACAGGAACACCGTTGATAGAGGCAGAGTTAACCATCATGGTGAGCGTTCCGGCAAGAGCAGCTTGCTTGAAGGGCTCGAAATACTTCTCACGAATCATCTGTGGAGAGAGATAGGCGGGGGTACGGTCTTTACCTGTCCAAGGGGCACCGTATGCGAAATAGTGCTTGGTACTGGTTCCCACATGGAAGCGGTCAATATGGTTGGGGTCTTCACCCTGATATCCTTTGATTTCAGCTACCACCATCTTCGAGTTTAGGATGGCATCCTCACCGAAACTCTCATACACACGGGGCCAGCGTGGGTCACGGCTCAGGTCAACAACAGGGTTGTATACCCATGGACAGTTTGCCGCACGGCTCTCATAGGCGGTAATCTCTGCGCCTCTGAAGGCAAGGTCCGTGTTGAAAGAGGCACCAATGTTAATAGGCTGGGGGAATAGTGTTCCACCTTGTGTGTATGTCACACCGTGGTTGTGGTCGAGTCCATAGATATCAGGAATACCTATGTATTTCATTGATTTCTTCTGAATCAACTGAATCCATTCTTGCCACTGAGACACACTGGCGGCACGGGTGGCTGGCGCATTCAGGATAGAACCCACCTTCCATTTTGAGATAAGGGTGTCAAGCATCGTTTCGTTCAGTGTCCAAGTACGTGTGCTCCAGTCTGTCTTTCCCATCACGTCAAGGTTCAGTTCTAACATCTGTCCGATTTTCTCGTCCAGAGTCATCTTTGAGAGTGTTTTCTCAACTTTCGCTTCTAAAGCCGCATCACGTGGGATAGCTGGCTTCTGTGCCTGTGCTGCAAACGTTGTGCAACTTAGCAGTAATACAAATAGTTTTGTTTTCATATTTAGGAATGTTTTGATTGGTCGTAATACTCAGCCGTTGCCGTGAAGAACACGTCGGCACTGGAATTCATGGCAGTCTCCACCGAGTCCTGGACTACACCGATGATAAAACCGATAGCAACAGCCTGCATGGCAATATCGTTGCCGATACCGAAGAGTGAGCATGCCATTGGAATCAGTAATAAGGAGCCTCCAGCGACCCCCGATGTACCACATGCGGCAAGGGAGGCAATGATGCAGAGGAAAATGGCAGACCATAATGATACCTCAATACCTAATGTGTGAGCTACGGCAAGGGTCATGACGGTGATTGTCACCGCTGCTCCATTCATATTTATCGTGGCACCTAATGGGATGCTCACGGAATAGAAATCCTCGTCAAGTCCCAGTTCCTTACAGAGACTCATATTAATGGGGATATTAGCTGCCGATGAACGGGTGAAGAAAGCATTGAGTCCACTCACCTTCAAGCACTCAAAAAGTAGGGGATAGGGATTCCTCCTTGTCAGCAAGAAAGCTATCAGCGGATTGAAAAGCAGGGTGTTGACAAGCATGCAGCCTACCAGCAACATCAGCAGATAACCGTAGGTCGTGAATATCTCCAAACCATTCTCGGACACGGTAGAGAATACCAGACCCATAATTCCGAAAGGAGCAAGCTGGATGATCCATTTTACGCAGATGGTGATAACTTCGGCTATGTCACTAACGATGTCAATCGTTGATTGACTGGCTTTGTACTTCAAACCAATACCTATCACAATGGACCAGAACAGGATTCCTATATAATTTGCCTCCACAATGGAAGTGACAGGGTTTGTCACCATATTATTTAATAGGTTAGTGAAGACATCGGATAGCGTACTAGGCGCGTTTGCCATTGCTGCATCCTGTAAGTCGAGAGTGATGGGAAACAGAAAACTGCCTATCACTGCACCGATGGCAGCAATAAACGTGCTTAACATGTATTCTGAGATAACAGTACGGAAACGTGAACCAAGTCCCTTTCCTGCTTTTGAGATGCTGGAAGCAACCAATACCATTACCAATAAAGGGGCGATAGCCTTCAGTGCGTTGACAAACATTTTGCCCAGGATGCCGATTGCTGTCCATCCCGGAACAATAAGTCCCAGCACGACACCAATGCTCAAGCCTATAAGGATGCGGAATACCAAACTAAGCTCCGACCACTTACGCAAAAGTTCTTTTATTATCTCCATACAGCCTACAAAGATACATATTTTATTTTATATATCCTTCTGCAGAGGCAAAAAAAGACTTCGAGTTGCCCATACGGGTAATGCTCGAAGTCAAATCGGTATTGATGAGGAGTCTTTGTTACAGCGTTAGTTCGCTGCCTCAAACTCTTTCAAGAAGCGGACATCATTCTCAGAGAACATACGGAGGTCGCTGACCTGATATTTCAGGTTGGTAATACGCTCAACGCCCATACCGAAAGCATAACCGCTATATTCCTTAGAGTCAATGCCACACTGTTCAAGAACGTTAGGATCAACCATTCCGCAACCAAGAATCTCTACCCATCCGGTGTGCTTGCAGAATCCACAGCCCTCGCCACCACAGATGAAGCAAGAGATATCCATTTCTGCACTAGGTTCCGTGAAGGGGAAATAACTTGGACGCAGGCGTATCTTTGTGTCGGCTCCGAACATCTCACGAGCAAATGAGAGCAGGACCTGTTTGAGGTCGGTAAACGATACGTTCTTGTCAATATACAAGCCCTCCACCTGGTGGAAGAAACAGTGGGCACGTGCTGTGATGGCTTCGTTACGATAGACACGCCCTGGGCAGATGACACGGATAGGAGCAGTCAGTTTGCCGTCCTCAGTGTGCATATGTTCCATCACACGAGCCTGGACACTGGAGGTATGTGAGCGCAACAGGATATTTTTTGTCACGTCATTAGGATGCTGGCTGACAAAGAAGGTGTCCTGCATGTCACGGGCAGGATGATCGGCAGCGAAGTTCATCTTAGTGAACACATGCAAGTCATCTTCCACCTCAGGACCGTCGGCAAGGACGAATCCCATACGAGAGAATATATCGATAATCTCGTTAGTGACAATGGTCAGTGGATGACGGGTACCCAGCTTAATAGGGTAGGGAGTGCGTGTCAGATCGATAGCATCACCTTCACTTTCCTGTGTCTGGCATTCCTCGCGGAGTTGATTGATACGTTCTGTGGCAAGTGTTTTCAGCTCGTTGATTTTCATACCAACGGTCTTCTTTTGGTCGGCAGCCACATTACGGAAATCAGTCATCAGTGCCGTAATCTCACCTTTTTTGCTGAGATATTTCAGTCGTAACTGTTCTACCTCATCAGCGTTTTTAGCGCTCATTTCCTGTACTTCTTTAAGCAGTACGTCTATTTTATCAAGTATCATATCTTGCGTTAAAATAAAATTTGTGTGCAAAGGTACAAAAAAAATAATAATTAGGAATTAATAATTAAGAATTATTTGTACCTTTGCATCAAATTTGAGAGTAGAATATAATTGTGATGTTGAAGATGAGACATATTTTGTTTGTCTTGATGGTAATTGGACTCCTGTTCTCCGCCTGTCAAGGACAGAAGAGTGGAGATACTGAGGAAGGTGAGACTGCTGATTCCACGCAGCAAGCAGACACTACTGCTATGACATTGGACGAGGAGGTCGCAGCGGAGGATTCTCCTATGCCGAAGGCTGCCGATGAGATGTTTGATGATTTCATCTTCAACTTCGCTGCAAACAAAAAACTGCAGAGTTCCCGTATTAAGTTTCCATTGAAGGTACAGCGTGGCGATGAGGTGAGCTACACAAAGAGAGGACAATGGCAAATGGAGTATTTCTTTATGAAGCAAGACTCCTACACCTTGTTGTTTAACAGTGAGAGGGAAATGCAGCATGTGAAGGAAGCTACGGATATCGAGCATGCCATCGTTGAGAAAATATATTTGAAGGGAAAAGCAGTCAAGCAATATGTGTTTGACCGTGTGAATGGGCTGTGGATGCTTCAGGAGATTATCCATATGCCGATGAGTGAGTCGCATAATGCCTCTTTTCTGGAGTTCTATGAACAATTTGCCTCCGACCCAGATTTCCAGCAGAAACATTTGATGGAGAGTGTAAAGTTCGTAGGACCAGACCCAGACGATGACTTCAGCCAGATGGAGGGTGTTATCACTCCTGACACATGGGAGGCTTTTGCTCCAGAGTTACCTTCGGGTATGATTTTCAATATTGTGTATGGGGTACCGCAGAAAGAGACTGGTCGTAAGATTTTTGTCCTGCGTGGTATTGCCAATGGTCTGGAACTGGAACTGACCTTCAAGCATGAGGGAGGGGTGTGGAAACTGGAGAAAATGACGACATAATGAAAGATTTAGGAAATTTTAGTTTATGGCAGCATAATACCTTTGGCATAGAAGCACATTGCCGCAGGTTTCTGGAGTTCGCTACCGTGGAAGAGGCTCAGAAGGTAGCAAAAATACTGCGTGAGACAACATTACCTTATATTATAATAGGTGGAGGTAGCAATCTGCTGTTGACGAAAGATTTCGACGGTATCGTAGTTCATTCTGCCATCAGGGGAATCTCAATCGTCGGTTCCCAAGTGTTCTGTGGAAGTGGAATGGTATGGGACGATGTTGTCTCATGTGCCATATTTAACCATCTCTATGGTGCGGAGAACCTCTCCCTGATACCCGGTGATGTGGGAGCCACGGCAGTGCAGAATATCGGTGCATATGGCGTGGAGGTAAAAGACCTGATTCTGGAAGTGGAGGCTGTAGAGATTGCCACAGGTCGGTTGTGTATCATTCCTAATGAGGAGTGCGCCTATGCTTATCGGCAGAGTCGCTTCAAACAGGAATGGAAAAACCAGTATCTCATCACCCATGTCACCTATAAGATGGACACCGTCTTCGAACCGCATCTTGACTATGGCAATATACGTGCAGAACTGGAAAGAAGGAATATCGACCAGCCTACAGCTCCAGAACTAAGGCAGATTATCATAGACATCCGAAACGCCAAACTTCCTGATCCGGAAAAGGTGGGTAATGCCGGTAGTTTCTTTATGAACCCCATTGTCAGTCGTAAGAAATACGAAGAGTTGGCAACGTGTTATAATGACCTTCCTCATTACACCATTGATGCCGACCATGAGAAAATTCCTGCCGGATGGTTGATAGAGAAATGTGGTTGGAAGGGTAAGTCAATGGGACGTGCGGGAGTGCATGACAAACAGGCATTGGTATTGGTGAATCTTGGAGGTGCTACGGGACAGGAGATACTGTCATTATGTAAGGCTATTCAGAATGATGTCTGGGAAGTGTTTGGCATTAGCATCTATCCCGAGGTGAATATTATATGAGACTGACATTCTTAGGAACAGGAACATCATGTGGCGTGCCGACAATCGGTTGCCGCTGTTATACGTGTACGAGCAAAGACCCACATGATAAGCGGTTACGCTGTTCTGCACTGGTAGAGACAGAGACGACACGTGTCCTGATAGACTGTGGTCCTGACTTCCGTCAGCAAATCATGGAACAACCCTTTCGGAAGATAGATGGTATCTTGATAACACATGCTCATTACGACCATATGGGGGGAATGGATGATATCCGTCCATATTGTCAGTTTGGTGAGATTAATGTATATGCTGATCCTGTCGCAAGAAAAGGTCTGCTGCAGATGTTGCCATATTGTTTCGAGGAACATCGTTATCCTGGTGTACCTGCTATCCAGCTTCATGAAATACATAAGCATATACCGTTTCAGATAGGTGACTTGGAGATTCTTCCAATTGAAGTGATGCACCACGACTTGCCGATTCTCGGCTATCGGATAGGAAAACTTGCCTATATCACGGATATGAAGACCATTGACGAGGGGGAACTGGATTACCTTCAAGACATAGACACACTCATCGTGAATGCCCTTCGTGAGAAACCTCATCACTCTCATCAGACTCTTGCTGAGGCTGTTGACTTTGCCAAGAGGATTGGAGCTCGTCAGACATGGTTGATTCATAGCAGTCATGATATCGGTCGTCATGAAGAGGTAAACGCATCCTTGCCCTCTGATATCCAGATGGCTTACGATGGACAGGTCATAGAAATAGGATGAGGATTATTTCTTCTTTTTCTTCTTCCCTAAGCCGAAGATAAAACCGTAATTCTTGTAGAGCTTCCTTGCTGTCAGGATAAAGTCGAGCACGGTAATGCCGTTGACAAGAAGTCCTCCGATAAACGCAGTCTTTGAATGATCCTCCTTAGCCATGAATAACTGATTCCATTTTGCACTGAAATGGGTGTTCTCGGTATGGAGCTGGTCCAACAACTCGTCCTTGCGGGCTTGAATGTCCTCAAGCGACTGGTAGTTGTTTGTCTTGGGATTCTGTACGGGCAACTTCATCGGATCAGTTATTGAGTAGGAGGTTGGCAAAGAAACGGACTAATGGTTTCTCAATCCATGCGTGACGGTTGAAAAAGACAAGCAGGATGAGAAGAAGATGAAGCACTCCTACCACGAGGAAGGCAACCGCCGTCCCCGTGTAGGAGGAAAGCCAGAAAGCGAATGCGAACGAACAGAACATCGCCACTCCCAGTAGAATCAGTAAGAATACGACAGAAAGTGCTATAAATGTCAGCAGACGTACTAACTTGTCAACCACATCCAGCTTCAGATATTCTGTCTGAATACCCAGATAATGTTTGACGATCTCCGCTAACTGCGCGATGGTCTCTACGTTCTTATCGCTTGACAACATACTGGTTAGTCTACTTCAGGAGCAGCTTCTTTAATGTCATCGACGAGGTCGGTTACTTCTTTGCGACTCAATTTGATGTTGTGCTTCTTCATGAAGTCATCCACAGCATCCGTAATCTTCTCACGTGTGTCCTCACCCTTTTCAGGAGCAAGCAACAAACCAAGCACTGCACCGGCGATAGCACCACCGAAGAATGCACCTAATACACCTAAACCTTTCATAGTCTTATCCTTTTTTAGTTAATATAATACGAATTGTATCTGCAAATATAAGTAAAGTTTTTGAAAATATGGACAAAAAGAGAGACATTTTTTGTTAAAAGCGTAAGAATTCTTTTATTTAACAAACTTTATGCACGTTTTTTCGTGCTATTTGCCCGATATTTTGTAATTTCGCACGTGAATTACTGAAAACGTTTAATTTAAAAATAAGTAAAGGAAACATGAAAAAGTACATGGTAGTATGCGCTGGTCTTTGCGCAGCAATGGCTTTCACAAGTTGTAAATCAAGCGAGAGTGCCTATAAGCAGGCTTATCTGAAGGCAAAACAGCAGGAGGAGATTCAACAGCAGCAACAGCCTGCCGTTGTTCAGACACAGCCCGAGACAAATGTGGTAGTACCTTTGCAGGAGAAACCAGCGAACAATACTCAGGTCGTTGATAATTCGGATAACGTAAGAGTGACTCAGGAGCGTGTGTCTCTGATCTCTGGTAACGGACTGAAAAACTTCAGTGTAGTGGTTGGCTCTTTCCAGTCTCAGGCTAATGCCATGGGTCTGCAGCAGCAGTTGAACAATGCTGGCTATAATGCTCAGGTTGTCAAGAACGAGGAGCGTAACATGTATCGTGTGGTGGCTACAACCTTTGATACAAAGGAAGAGGCTTCTGCCAGCCGTAATGACTTGCAGTCGAAGTATGCTGGCGCATGGTTGCTCTATAATGCCCGTTAATAGCTGAAAGGCACTGACGTGGCAAGGATATTGTCGATTGACTACGGAAAAAAACGTACAGGTTTAGCAGTCACCGATCCTCTCCAGATCATAGCGGGAGGGTTGGCGACTGTTGCTACTTCTGGGCTTTTTGAGTTTTTGCAGGAATATATTGCCCGTGAGGAGGTGGAGCGTATCGTTATCGGTGAGCCCCGACAGCCTAACGGACAACCCAGTGAGAACCTGCAGCGTGTGCAACAGTTTGTCAACCGATGGCGTAAGGCAGTCCCCCAGATTCCCATAGAGTATTATGACGAGCGCTTTACTTCTGTATTGGCACATCAGGCGATGCTGGATGGGGGACTGAGGAAGAAAGCACGTCAGGACAAAGCCTTGGTCGATGAGATCAGTGCCACTATTATCTTAGAGGACTATATGCGCTCAAAGAAGTTGTAATTTCTCATTTCTAATTTCTTTTTAATTAAAGTGATATTACCTATTTATATATATGGTCATCCCGTGCTTCGCAAGGTAGCCGAGGATATTCCTGCTGACTATCCCGGTCTGCAGCAGCTCATTGCTGATATGTGGGACACGTTGGCAGAGAGTGAGGGCATCGGACTGGCAGCCCCGCAGATTGGTAAATCGATTCGTCTGGTGGTCATCGATCTTGATGTCCTCAGTGATGACATGCCGGAATACAAAGGTTTCCGTCATGTGTTCATTAATCCGCATATTATCGAGTATGATGATACAGAGACTTCTTCTATGGAGGAGGGATGTCTGTCTCTTCCTGCCATCCATGAGAAAGTGACTCGTCCTACTCGTATCCGTGTGCAGTGGCTTGATGAGGAGTTGAAACCGCATGACGAATGGGTAGAGGGATATCTGACCCGTGTCATGCAGCATGAGTTTGATCATCTGGATGGAAAGGTATTCGTAGACCGCATCACTCCCCTTCGTAAACAGCTTATCAAGAGTAAGTTACGTGCGCTTACTCAAGGGCGTTACCGTTGCGGCTATAAGACCAAAAGCGTCAAATAACAGATGAAGAAATTAGTGCTATTCGCTCTGCTCCAATTGTCAATTGTCAATTGTCAATTGTCATCATGTTATGCCCAGTTCAAGACTGACCGGCTGGTGATGATAGGGCGCTCGGCACTCTATTTCGAAGACTACGTTCTTTCCATACAGTATTTCAACCAGGCTATCTCTGCCAAGCCCTATCTCTATGAGCCATGGTTCTACCGCGGTGTGGCAAAATATTATCTTGACGATTTTGTAGGGGCAGAGGACGATTGTACAGAGGCTATCAAGCGTAACCCCTATGTGGTAGGGATGTATGAGCTGCGTGGTCTCTGTCGTATCCAGCAGAAGAAATACGGCGATGCCATCAAAGACTATAACCAGGCATTGCGTTATGACCCAGAGAATCAAAGTCTTTGGCATAACCGTGTGCTCTGTCATATTAATGAGAAAGACTATGACACGGCACTCCTGCAATTGGATACCATCTTGACTCGTTGGAGTAAGCACGCTCCAGCCTACGCCATGCAGGCAGAGGTTTATATCCTGCAGAAAGATACCACCAAGGCAATAGCGGCACTCGACAAGAGTCTGGAGATTGACCCCTACGACGGCAACCTATGGAGTCAGCGTGCCGTCATCAGTCTTTCACGGAAGGAGTGGAAGGAGAGTGAGGAGTTCCTCTCTAAGGCAATCCATCTTCTGCCCAAGCAGGCAAATAACTATATCAATCGTGCGTTGGCGCGTTTTAATCAGAATAACCTCCGGGGCACCATGGCAGACTATGATACTGCACTTGACCTTGACCCTAATAACTTCCTTGGACATTATAACCGCGGATTGCTCCGTGCTCAGGTGGGTGATGACAACCGTGCCATCCTCGACTTCGACTTTGTGTTGAACCTGGAGCCGAATAACCTGATGGCACTCTTCAACCGTGCTTTGCTGTTGGAGAATACGGGTAATCTGCGTGGTGCCATCCGTGACTATACCAAGGTTATTGAGGAGTTCCCTAATTTCTGGTTTGGCTTACAGCACCGTGCCTCCTGCTATCGCCGTCTGGGTATGACCAGCAAGGCGGATGCCGATGAGTTCCGTATCCTGAAAGCACAGATGGATAAACGCTATCTGGGCAGACAGCCCCGACTCTCGAAAGAGCAGATACGTAAGCGCAGTGACCTTGACATCGAGAAATACAACCAGCTTGCCGTAGCTGACGAGCAGGAGATGGAGCATGAGTATCAGAGTGAGTACCGGGGTAAGGTGCAGAACCGCAAGGTTGTTTTGGATTATCTGCCGATGTATATGCTCTCTTATGAGGTAGAGCAGAACCAGGTAAAACAGTATGTTCCTTTTGACAGGCAGGTAGATGCTTATAATGCTAAGGGAGGACGGCAGCATCCGTTACATATAGTAAGTAATAATATGGCTTTGGATGAGCAGGGCACCAAGAAGTATTTTGCCTATATCGACACGCTGACCGTTCAGATTGATCGTGAACGCAACACCCAGCGGGCATCCTCAAAACTCTTCCAACGTGCTATCGCCTATAGCGTCATACAGAATTTTGACGCAGCCATCGATGACCTCTCTACCTATCTGCAGATAGACTCCACCTCCGCCCTTGCCTTCTGGCAGCGTGCTGTCTGCCAGTCGAAACTCAACGCTTTTCATGCAGCGCAGGGAACCGATGTCCGTATGAAGACAGCTAATGTGCTGTCCGACCTGACAGAGGCTATCCGCTATAACGAGAATGCATACCTCTATTATAATCGTGGCAATGTGTATGTCGACCGTAACGACTATGCGCATGCCATTGAGGACTACACCCATGCAATTGCCTTGGACGGTAATCTTGCAGAGGCGTATTACAATCGTGGACTTGCCCGCATAGCTAACAAGCAACAGGCAGAGGGTATCAACGACTTGTCGAAAGCTGGTGAACTTGGACTTTATACCGCTTATAGTATTATTAAAAGATATCGGAAATGATGCGTAAACTTCTTTTTCTCCTCGTGATGTTTCCCGTGTGCTGTATGGCACAGAGTAAATATTGTGTCACATGGCAGGACTTCCTGGATGGTCAGTGGCGAGAACCCGAGGGCAGGGTAGAGCTTGTCCCCTCGTCAAAGGATGATGCCCTTGCCATGGTGGTCAAGGCAGAGAAGAAGAAAACCGCACATATCCTGCGTCGTGGAGCCTGTGTCATGGAGTATGAGGACTCCCTCTATCTCAACCTCCGTCGTTTCAACACCTTTGGCGATGTCTATGTGCAGGCATGGCGGTTAGGTCCCGACAAACTCCTTTTTGCCCGTCAGGATGTAGCCCCCACAGGGTTCAGTGTCACTTTTGGAGGTAATGTGTCCCCATTGTCCAGCAAGTCATTCCGCACCCTCTCCCATTTGGAGAATCTTGTCTGCTATCTTGCCGTATGGGATCCCAACCGTGAGGAACTCCGCATGGCACGAGTCACGGAGGCTGTCGTGCAGCAGCTCCTCACCAACCATCCCGACCAGCTGTCCCACTACCAGTCGTTGAGTCGCAAACAAAAGGAGAGTGCTGATGTCATCATCACCCTCCTCCATGCCGCCGGCATCATTTGATGGTTGGTGGTACGGGACTGTTTCTGTTTTATGATGCTTTATGATGTTTCGTGAACCCCTCTTTTCTTATTACCACTATTACCTAATTTCGTTCCCCCTTTACAAGGATTTTTTAACTGTTAAAATAAAATAAAAAGTTGCCATTCGCAACCGTTTGGAGCCTCTTTTTGACCCAAATGGAGGCTTTATTTAATTCAAATGGAGCCTGTTTTCACACCGTTTAAAGCCTTTATTTACAGTAGGTTATACCGAAATGTGATTTAGTGATTCTTATCACTAGTGTCCACTAAATAAAATTAAGAGTCAATTGACCATCATCTGCAACATACTCAGGTTCCTTGGTAAAGAGTTCCTTGATAGGAGTCTTATC
>OMWH01000025.1 GCA_900314755.1 uncultured Prevotellaceae bacterium
GTAGTCAATTCAAATCGTCACCGTCAATTTTCTGCTCTAAAACTCTATATTTAAGTAATTTACAAACATCTCCGCTATTTTTTAGTGGACACTAGTGATCTTATTTGAAAATACGAGTATCTTATTAGACAATACGAGTATCAGATTTTTCATTCCGACAGTCGTATTAATAAATAATGGCATCGTATTTGACCATAAGATAATCAAAAAAAATAGTTAACTCCTTAACTCCTATATGAACTATTTCTTGACTATTCTTTTTTCAAGACATTGCATTTCCGAGTTATAAGCATAACCTGCTATTGAGTCATCCATTACCTTCTTTATGATAACATTCACTACATCCAAAGGAACTACAAACCATTCTTTTGGCTCATGACTGATTCCCTTTTCATCAACCACAGTAACGTGAAATTGAACATTCTTAAGAATCTGATGTATCAAATCCTCAAATTTCTGAGAATTCAGATTTACGACCTTGTAGGATGCCACGATTCTTACAGGAGCCATCAAGTAGGTTGGCTCATGAGCCGCATTAGCAACACGTTCTTCTACCGTTTTTGTAGAGAATCCTATTTTATATAAATCCTTTTGGCTTTTGATATCAGGATTATCAGACAGGGAACTCAAAACGTAAATATAGCCCGTCACCTTGTCACTTTCTGTCAGGTCTGCATTGGTAAAAAACTTTGCTTCACTCTCTTCTTGTAATTCCGTTACGGCATATCCATTACTGACAACATTCTTTCGAAGCGTCTGCAACAGGATATCCGATTCCGTACCGTTTTCATATATACAACGTGTCCTGCCATCTGGCAAGGAATTACTGCTTTGCTTTTTCTCACCAATCATCTCCAGCAACAACATCTGACCATCCACAATATAATAATGACCTGGCAACAGGTTAATTGTCTTTGAGATTTTTATCAGGCTCCGCTTACCATGCCTTAAGTCTTGATGCACTTGTCGGAACAACGGACGATATTCGTCAAAATTCTCACATAACTTATGCTGGGCTACATATTCTGCTTTATTCTTTTTCATAGCCTTCCGCATGTCCTTTGGGATGTCGAATAGTTCTGCTTCCTTATTCGATATCTCCAACAAGGGGTCGTCAAAGATGTCTTCTAACTCCTTATCAATATTCATACCACAAAACCTTTCTGTCTTAAAGAGGTCATCGCTGCCCACATCATTTTTTCCTTCAGTGTCCCACTCTCTTTCGGTTCCCGTCCATTTTGGTCTATCCATGCCTTCACTTCTTGCAGCTTCTGACTCATCCTGTCATCTGCTGTTGGAGCTGTTACCTTAGGACGAACTCCATCCAACAGTGGATCATCGAAAATATCTAATAATTCTTTTGGCCATTCCATACTTATACACATTAAGGTTCGTAATCCAGTCCTGCCATTCGTCTTGCTTTCAAGTTTTTTATCATCTGTAAAGCTGCAGCCATTTCTTTCACCTTAGGGTCTGGATGATTGATGTCAGGTATTTTTCCATCATGTTCCTTCACATATTCTTTCAGTGGACCTTTGAAAATTATGATTGCCTGTTCAAGGGTCAAATCAAACTTCTGTTCCGCTATGGTGTCTTGAATGATCTTCAGTGTGGGAGCATCTACAGATTTCGACAATACTTCATACGCTCTCTGGAAGGGATTAATAGTATCTATCAAATTGATACTCAACTTGTCAATATTGATAAAACGGTTGGCAATTTTGATAAGTCTGTTGCCCTCACTCTCTTGCTCATCATCATTACTATTGATGTCAATTGGCTCCCCTTTATCATCCACAATATCATTGCCTTTTATCATAGTATCTAACAATACCCTTTGACGGACTTCCTCTACTTCCCCTTCACTCAAGTCTGGATAGCGTTCACGAATCACCTTGGGTATCAGGTTTTGGGTAATCGTCTCTGCCGTGGTTGAACCACTGATAGCCCGCACCACCATTTCGTCTTGCAATATAGCAGCTTTCAAATCATCTAACTGTTCTTGGACTATGAGTTTTGTCTTTTCACTTGAAAGCGGTTTCAGCCCCTCTACGATAATAGTCCTGGCTGTTTCCCGATTGTCATCATCATCCTTCACCGTCTTGAAGTGCCAACTTGGTGCCATCACCTGCTCCATCAGCAAAGATGCTGTAATTGCCTTCAAAAAATCATTCACTGCGACCTTTACATCACCTTGTTCTGCATCCGGCATAGCAATCATATTGACAAACTTAGCCGTCTCTTTTCCTTCGCAGTCACGGGTACATCGACCTATAATCTGAATAACCTCTGTCAACGAGCCACGTACACCTATTGTCAGACAGACCTCACACCATTGCCAGTCAAATCCCTCTTTAGCTGTACCCAAAGCAATGATAATGTCCATGTCCTCACGACGCTTCATCTGCTGCAGATAGGCTTGCACCATATTACGCTCCTTTTGGTCGTCTTCCACCAAATCAGCGACCTTTAACAATCGCCCGTCCTTTGTGCGGACATAATAGATACCCGTGTTATAGTCTTTTTTCTCTATAACGCCTATCGCCTTCATGATCTGGTCAGTCTCAGCATACTTTCCAATACCTGTCGATGCTCTGGCGTTGACACTGGGAATATGAATGATAGTCTTTTTCGTAGTATCCAACACCTCATGGATGTGGTCCAGATAACTGCCATGATAGAAATGGTAGCCCAACACCAGATTCTTCAGATACTTATATCCATTCAGCTGCTGATAATAATTGTACGTAACAGGATAGAAACGGGCTTCATCCTCAACTCTCAATACAGGGATGCCATCCCCACGAAAATAGCTGCCCGTCATGGCAACGATATGACCTGTTGAGTTGTTCATCACCCTACGTACCACATCACCCAAGTTTGAATTGGCATCCGCACTGGTATGATGAAACTCATCGATTGCCAACAGGGTATCATTGAAGTCTTCATCGTTGATTTCCTTCATGCCATTACAAAGGGTAGCATGAGCACATACAAGTATCTTGGCATTACTCTGGTGGAAGAACTCTATAAAACGCCCTTTCTTGTCTTTCTCATTCCTCACATCTGTCAGGTTGAAATAAACTGCGACTTTCCAATCGGCAAAGAAACCAAAGGGTGTCAGACTGGTATTCTGGAAAGAACGTCCGATACTTTTCTCCGGAACAGCTACCACAACCTTCTTTATACCTTGGTGATACAACTTATCCAAGGCAATAAACATCAGCGCCCTACTCTTACCCGAAGCGGGCGGAGCTTTTATCAACAAGAATCGTTTGTTGCGAGCCTCGTATGCCTTTGCCTGCATCTCACGCATTCCCAACTCATTAGTAGCACTCGACTCCCCTGTCTGTTGGTAACGTATATCTACGATGTTGTCGCTATTTTGTTCCATGATTATTTGTTTATTAAATTTTTATTAGTAACTTTGCAGCAATAAATAAAGTTTCAGTATGAATACAACAGGAAGGATACCAATGGATGCCTTGCTTACCATGCTTAACACGCTGGATCGCCATGACCGCCGATGGTTGGTGGAACAGATGTCTGAACAGGTGAGGCGTGAGGAAGAAGAAGCAAAGAGGTCTAGGCAGGAGTTTACAAGTAATCGTCCTACATGGAAAGAGGATTCTAACGCCATGTTAGATGCCGCACTTGCACGTTTCCACAAAGATTGGGGAGGCGAGAAAAGTCCTATTGAGATCGCTAACGAATTACGGCACGGACCTGAAATGTTGAAAGAAGTAGAAACTTGGTAAGTATGCGACCATTGACACACGGAAAATATTTGCTTGACACATGCACATGCATTGCCCTGATAAAGGAGCAGACAAGCGTAATTGAACATATCAGGCAGGTAGGAGTTAACGTTGAAAACTGGATGGAGAAATAATTTGTTCTTCATTTATTCTTCGTCATCTTTTCGTACAACTTAAACAAGCATTCCAAGCGGGCTTCATCGGAAGCGAAGGGATAGCCTGGGTAGCAACTCTCTACAATGTCGTCCAGTCGGGCGTGAGCCTCACGCAAATCCTGTGGCATCTTGTCCGGGTCGTAAAGTTCTGCCAAAGTCTTTTCCGGGTAGAACTCCCGCGTCACTAATACCTCCTCTGCCGCCTGCTTGATTTCTTCTTTCTTCTCGGCAGAGATTTTGGGGAAGGGGAAGGTGTTGTAACAGAGGGTATTTGAATATTGAATACGGGTTTCCAATCTACCGCTCACTACCTGCGCCCAATTGTTATGTAATTTTGAAGTCAATATTCCAAAAAGCCAAAGTTGTCCGTTGAATACAACTCTTGCCCCATTAGAGTAAATAATATCCTGATCACTATAATAAACGGGGATATATGGTCGATTTTCTGAGGATGTTTGAGGAACTATAATAGTTGGTCCTTTTTGATACCTTATCTCATCAAAGAGCCAAGGAGTTTCTGCTTTTTTTATAGTGGCTGCTTTTGTACTCTCTAATCTCATTGCTTTACATCTTTCAATCCTATTACGTATTTCGCCTATATTTTTGAATTTTATATAAGAATTCTCGTCTAACCATAAACAATATCGAATATATCCATTTATTATCTCATCTGCACCTAAGAAAGGCTTGATAACTTCCTTTAGTACTGGGTAACGAATAAGCAAGTTTTCTTTTTCCTCTTTTGTTAATAAAAGATTACCTCCATCGCCAGGAGCACAGCCTTTTTGCATTTGAGGTAATGACGAAAGACTTTTATTTAGAGGGACAACAATGGTATTAGAACCAGAAGACAAATAAGGATTTATATTTTCACATATTGTACACTCGGATCCATTATAAAGTTTCCGTAACCCAGGTTGCGATGTTAATCCAATAATAACACACGTCACGCCTGCATTATGCTTTGCATTATTAGACCATTTAAAAGATTGATATGCATAGGATATATTCATACCATGTTCAAATAATAAAGGCCATAATAAAGACACTTGTTCTCCTTGAGTAATTGAATTCGTACTAACAAATGCACATAAAGATTTTGTCTGCAACATATATTCTGATCCTTTTAGAAACCAGCAGGCGATGTAATCTAATTTTTTATAATCAGATTCGTATTTAGAAAAGACAATTTCCATGTCCTTTTTGTTTTCTACAGTTTGTTTACGAGTTCCCAAATACGGCGGATTACCAAACACAAACACTTCTTCCTCTGCGGTATGCGGACAAACGGTGTTCCAATCGATTCGGCAGGCATTGCCACAGACTATCTGCGTAATGTTCTTCAGAGGCAATGCCTTGGTATTGACCCCAAAGTTTTCATTGAGTTTGGTATTCATCTGGTGCTCGGCAAGCCAAAGGGAGAGCATGGCAACTTCATGAGGGAAGTCGAGCAACTCGATGCCATAGAACTGGTTTAGGCTAATAACGCTATTGTCAACAAACAGAATCTCACCCTCTGGGGTACACTTACGCTCCAAACCAAGGATGTCCATCTCAAGGAACCGTAGGCACTTATAAGTGATAATCAAGAAGTTTCCACTGCCACAGGCAGGGTCGAAGAACTTCATCTTGCTCATACGCTTCAGCAATGCTTCACACTTCCGCTTGACAACCTTACATTCGTCATAGAACTGTTTAGAGTTAAGGGCACCAACATCCTTCATCTGACGCTTTTGCTCGTACAGCTCGTTGAGTTTGTTGTACTCACCACGCAATTCGTCCATGAAGAGCGGATTGATAACCTTCATGATGTTGGGCACGCTGGTGTAGTGCATACCCTGATTGGCACGCTCCTCTGGGTTGACAACTGCTTGAATCATACTGCCGAAGATGTCGGGGTTGATGTCCTTCCAGTCCAGTTCGCCACATTCGATAATAATCTTACGAGCTTTCGCTCCCATTCGTGGTATCTGGATGCGGCGAGAGAAAAGACCACCATTGACGTATGGGAATTGCTTCACGATACTTGGGATATGCGAGGGGCGCAACGAGAGGTCCATCACATTGAAAGACTCGTCCAGATATTCCGTTAAATCAGAACCATCGGGTTTGGTAAAACGCTGAATGCTATCTGTAAACAGATTGTTTTCAAAGATGCCTGTGTCCTCGGCAAAGAAGCAGAACAACAGACGGGTGATGAAGATATTCAAATCGTGTAAGTCACTGTCACTACGAAACTCGTTATAGGCTCGCAGTTCGTCATGCAGTTTGGCTAATTTCTCTGCAGCTTTAATATCTGCAGGACTCTCCTCCACATAGTGGACACGTTCCACATCCATCAAAGGATAGAAGAAGGCAAAATCGCAATAGACACGCTCAACCCTGTTCTCATACGTATCCTTCTCGCGCAAATCATAGGCAAGCAAGGTCTTACCATCACTTACTGCAATAATCTTTGGAGCAGCCTTCAGCACTTGAACATCCCTTTTCAGCAATTCAAGTTCTGAGGTAAGACGTGCAGTTGCGGTACCTCTATAACAGAACAGCCCTTTGATAAGCAGTCCGTCAAAAGTCTTCAGTACTCCCTTACCTTCTTTATAGCGTTGTATGTCACGCTCACTCTTACCAAAAGCATACAATAATTGATACCCAATCTCATCGGCAAACAAGGTTTTGTTGTTTAGTAGTTGTAGTCGTTCTTCTATCTCCTTGTAGCCAAGCTGGTTTTTCTTTGCCATAACTCAATAGTTTAAGGAGCATAGCACTTATCGGAGAAACGGGTATTGCTACAAACCAAACAGACACGAAAAAAGTGCGAACCACACCTTATCCGCGTCTGAGGTTGTAGGAAAGACCCGTTCGTATAGATAAGTGACATGTCCGCACTATCGAGTGCAGAATTAGTCATTTATCGTTATACGAACATTGTGTTTAAAACTTCCTACATTTCAGACACGCCGAATAACTGCTAATGCTGTTATTGTTTAACCCACAAAAATTTTGCACCGCCGCTTTCGCTAAAGCTTATAGGCAATGCAATGGCAAAGTTAGCAAATCTTTTTGAAACGGCAAAAGATTTGGGTTAAATATTTCTGTTCTTTTTAGGTCAATCATGAGAGGAAAATAGTCGAAGTTACTTTGTCTCGGCAAAAAAAAGAAGATTTTCTTTTGTTATGCTCTCAACTTTTCGTAACTTTGCAATCTCATAAGAAAATAACGTTATTTTGATAGAGAAGCATATTGTATTAGAGGATATAGACCCTGTTGTCTTTTACGGCACAGGGAATGCCCATTTGCAGATGATGAAGGCATTGTATCCGAAACTGAGGATAGTGGCACGTGACAATGTCATCCGTATACTGGGTGATGAGGAGCAGATGGCTGCCTTTGAGGAGAGTGCCGAGAAGATGCGGCAGCACGTGCTGAGATTCAACGCACTGAAAGAGGAGGATATCCTGGACATCATCAAGGGGCACCGTACGAAGGACGAGGTGCCGGAGGGAGTTGTCTGCTACTCCATGTCGGGACGAGCCATCAAGGCACGTTCGGAGAACCAGCAGAAGCTCATCGATGCCTATGAGCAGAACGACATGGTGTTTGCCGTAGGACCGGCTGGAACAGGTAAGACCTACCTCAGCATCGCACTCGCCGTGAAGGCACTGAAAGAGAAGACGGCGAAGAAGATCATCCTCTCCCGCCCTGCCGTGGAGGCTGGTGAGAAACTGGGATTCCTGCCCGGTGACATGAAGGATAAGATTGACCCGTACCTCCAACCGTTATATGATGCCTTGGAGGACATGCTGCCACAGGTGAAGCTGCAGGACATGATGGAGAAACATGTCATCCAGATTGCCCCACTCGCTTTTATGCGAGGCAGGACACTGAGCGATGCCGTCGTCATCCTTGACGAGGCACAGAACACCACCCCGCAGCAGATCCGTATGTTCCTGACCCGCATGGGATGGAACACGAAGATGATCATCACGGGGGACATGACACAGATAGACCTTCCGAAGTCGCAACTCTCAGGACTGGTGGAGGCACTGCGCATCCTGAAAGACGTGGAGGGTATCGGGGTCGTGGAACTGGGACGCAAAGACATCGTACGCCATAAGCTGGTGACACGTATCGTCAATGCCTACGAACGGTTTGACAAAGAAAACAAAATCAAGATAAACAATGAAAGCATTAACAAAGACTGACTTCAATTTCGAAGGACAAAAGAGTGTTTACCACGGAAAAGTCCGTGACGTGTATAACATCAACGACGACCTGATGGTGATGGTTGCCACTGACCGCATCTCAGCATTTGACGTCATCCTGCCGAAGGGTATTCCTTTCAAGGGACAGGTACTCAACCAGATTGCCGCTAAGTTCCTGGATGCCACCAGTGACATCTGTCCGAACTGGAAACTGGCTACCCCCGACCCAATGGTCACCGTAGGTCTGAAGTGTGAGGGTTTCCGTGTGGAGATGATCATCCGCAGCATCCTGACAGGCAGTGCATGGCGTGAGTATAAGAACGGATGCCGTGAACTGTGTGGCGTGAAACTGCCTGAGGGCATGAAGGAGAACGAGCGTTTCCCCGAGCCTATCATCACTCCTACCACCAAAGCCGACGAGGGTCATGACCTGAACATCTCGAAAGAAGAGATCATCGCACAGGGTATCGTCAGTGCCGAGGACTATGCCGTGATGGAGGACTATACCCGCAAGCTCTTTGCCCGTGGTCAGGAGATTGCCAAGAAGCAGGGTCTTATCCTGGTAGATACGAAATATGAGTTCGGCAAGCGTGACGGCAAGGTATACCTCATCGACGAGATACACACTCCCGACTCCAGCCGTTACTTCTACGCCGACGGCTATGAGGAGAAACTCGCCAAGGGTGAGCCACAGAAACAGCTCTCCAAGGAGTTCGTACGCCAGTGGCTTATCGAGCATAACTTCATGAACGAGCCCGGACAGGTGATGCCGGAGATTACCGACGAATATGCAGAGAGCGTGAGCGACCGTTATATCGAGCTTTACGAGCATATCATCGGTGAGAAATTCGAGAAAGCCAGTGACAACGACGATATCGCTGCCCGTATCGAGAAGAATGTCAGTGAGTATCTGAAATCAAGGAAGTAGTAATTATAATAGGTATAGCACCTATAATAACTATAGTCCCTATAGTATGAATTACAAGCAGGAGACGATAAACCCCTATCACGAGGGGGAGAAGACGACGCAGGTGGAGCAGATGTTCGATAACATCGCTCCTACCTACGACACCCTTAACCATCGTCTCTCATGGGACATTGACAAGGGATGGCGCAAGAAAGCGATACGCCAGTTAGCACCTTATCAGCCCCAGGCGATTCTCGACATCGCCACAGGTACCGGAGATTTCGCCATCCTCTCCGCAGAGATGCTGAAACCTGTCCGTCTGGTGGGGGCAGACATCAGCGAGGGGATGATGGAGATTGGCAGGAAGAAGGTGTCAGAGAAAGGACTGCAGGACATCATCTCCTTCGAGAAGGAAGACTGTCTGCACCTCTCTTATGCCGACAATACCTACGACGCTGTGACAGCGGCTTTCGGTATACGTAACTTCTCTAACCTTGACCAAGGATTGAAGGAGATGTGCCGTGTTTTGAAGACGGGGGGACATCTGAGCATCGTGGAACTGACGACACCCGTGAGTTTCCCGATGAAGCAGCTCTTCCATATCTACTCCCATACGGTACTGCCTGTCTATGGGCGACTGATCTCCAAAGACACCTCCGCCTACTCCTATCTCACCAAGTCCATCGAGGCATTCCCACAAGGAGAGCAGATGGTGGAGATACTGAGAAAGGCTGGGTTCAGGGAGGCAAGTTTCAAACGACTGACTTTTGGTATCTGCACGATGTATTTTGCAACTAAATAATCAATAAGGAAAGGAAAAGAAATTATGGACAAGTACGGATTAATCGGCTACCCGCTGGGACACTCGTTCTCCATCAGCTACTTCAATCAGAAGTTTCAGGATGAAGGCATCGACGCTGTGTACGAGAACTACGAGATTCCCAACATCGACGCACTTCCCGAGGTGCTTGGCTCTAACCCTGAGCTGAAAGGACTCAACGTGACAATCCCCTATAAGGAAAAGGTCATTCCCTTCCTTGATAATATCTCACCGGAGGCTCGTGCCATCGGTGCGGTGAATGTGATACGTGTGACCCACCGCGGCAGTAAAATAGAACTGAAAGGCTATAACTCTGACGTGATAGGATTCACCAAGAGTATCGAGCCGATGCTGGATAAGAAATGGCATCAGAAAGCATTGATACTTGGGACAGGAGGTGCCTCAAAGGCCATTGACTACGGACTGCGTAACCTCGGACTGGAGACGGTCTTCGTCAGCCGTTATGAGCGTCCGGGCACTATTCAATACAAGAATGTCACACCTGAGGTAGTGAAAGAGTATAATGTGATTGTGAACTGCACCCCTGTGGGGATGTATCCAAAGACAGAGGTGTGTCCCGAACTGCCTTATGATGCCATGGACAGTCACACCATTCTCTATGACCTTATCTATAATCCTGACGAGACGCTCTTCATGAAACGAGGTGCCGAATACGGTGCCAACGTGAAGAACGGACTGGAGATGCTGCTCCTGCAGGCTTTCTCCTCATGGGAGTTCTGGCACGAGAAATAAACACAGCTGCATGACTACGACTTTTATCTATTTCCTCGGTTTCATTGCCCTGTTGATAGGAGGCGGTTTCACCATCACCCGACGGTGGGACTATACCCCTTATACGGCATTGATGCAGAAGACAATGGATATCAAAGACCTCGTAGCACAATACAACAATGCCATCACCGACCTGGAATGGCAGTATCAGCAAGACAGCATAGGCTCCAAGCGTAAATACTCTAAACTGTACCAGAACCTGGCTCGTGAGTATATGCATAAGCGCCGCCAGCTGACAGCGACATGGGAGAAGATGAATCCTGCCTGGTGCAAGGCACGCAGGACATGGGGATGGATATTCCTGATTGGTCTTGGAGCAGCTTTCCTCTTTTGCTCATACTCTCTCCCTACCAAAGACATCCCCTCCTCTTCCGTTATGAATACAACAGAGGAAAGATATTGGAATGCGGAGACTATTCCCATGCCACACCTGCAGGATGCCAGCCAATACGTATCCAACCCCGACCAGATTTTGTCACAGGCGACAGTGGACCAGATGAACCAGACACTCCTGCGTCTCGACAAGGAACTGGGCATTGAGTCGGCAGTCATCATCGTCAACCATATTGAGAATGACGACCCCTTCCGTTTTGCCCAAGACGTAGGTAACAAATATGGTGTGGGAAAGAATGACCGGGGACTGATGGTGGTGGTCGGCTACCTTGACCATAGCATCAATATCTCACCGGGAAGAAGTCTTGAGGGGGATTTGACAGATGTGGAATGCCGTCGACTCCAACAAGAATATGTGATTCCTGCCATGCGTGCTGAGATGCCCGACAGCGGCATGCTCTATCTTACTGATGCCATCTATGCCACCATGCAGAAAAAGGAGTTGCCGCAGATGTCATCCCTGACCAGTGAGGGTGAGGAAATAGACAATGAGATAGCTGCCACTATCGGTATGTATATGCTCTTCTTCATCGCATGGTGTCTGTTCTTCTTACGCCTCAATAACAAGTATCAATGGCTCACCCTTGTCGGAATGACACAAATTCGTCCTAACCCCTTCTATGAAGCCCCGTCAGGAGGCGGTGGCGGATTCTACGGGGGAGGCGGTGGCTTCTCCGGAGGGGGCGGAGGCTTCAGTGGCGGTTCCTTCGGAGGAGGCTCCTTCGGTGGCGGCGGTGCCACGTCAAGATGGTAACCCCACTCGAATATCGCAATATCGAATATCAGAATATCGAATATCGGAATATCAAAATAAATAAAAGAATTATGAAAATCAGTAAATCACTTATCGCCATTATCGCAGTCGTCGTCATCATCGGCGCATGGGCTGCCAGTGCTTACAACTCAATGGTTGGTGTGCAGGAGCAGGCAACAACGGCATTAGCTAATGTACAGTCAACCTATCAGCGTCGTGCTGACCTGATCCCTAACCTCGTGGAGACCGTCAAGGGCTATGCCGCTCATGAGAAGCAGACCCTGGAGGATGTTGTGGCTGCCCGCACAAAGGCAACATCCATCAACCTCGATGCTTCTACGCTGACACCTGAGAAGCTGAAGGAGTTCCAGCAGGCACAGGGAGAACTGGGCAGTGCTCTCGGTCGCCTGATTGCCATTCAGGAGAACTATCCTGACTTGAAAGCTAACGAGAACTTCCGTGACCTGCAGGTACAGCTGGAGGGAACAGAGAACCGCATCAACGAGGCACGCAATAAGTATAACCAGGCTGTCCAGACCTATAATATGGAGATTCGTTCTTTCCCCAAGAACATCTTTGCCGGTATCTTCGGCTTTGCCAAGATGGATAAGTTCGAGGCAGAGGCTGGAGCGGAGAAAGCACCACAGGTTAAGTTTTAATTGATAATTGAGAATTAAATGACTGATAACAGATATATGATGCGCGGTGTCAGTGCCGCCAAGGAAGACGTACATAACGCCATCAAGAACATCGATAAGGGAATCTTCCCACAGGCTTTCTGTAAGATCATCCCGGACATCTTGGGTGGCGACCCAGAGTATTGTAATATCATGCATGCTGACGGGGCTGGTACGAAGTCAAGTCTTGCCTATATGTACTGGAAGGAGACGGGTGACCTCTCCGTATGGAAGGGTATCGCACAGGATGCTATCGTAATGAATACCGACGACCTGCTCTGTGTGGGTGCCGTTGATAATATCCTTGTCAGCAGCACCATCGGACGTAATAAGATGCTGGTGCCCGGTGAGGTCATCTCTGCCATCATCAATGGTACGGATGAGTTGCTTGCCGAACTGCGTGAGATGGGGATTGGCATTTATCCTACTGGTGGTGAGACGGCAGACGTGGGCGACCTTGTCCGCACCATCATCGTCGACTCTACCGTCACCTGCCGTATGAAACGCAGTGATGTTATCGACAATGCCAATATCCGTCCGGGGGATGTCATCGTAGGACTCTCCAGCACTGGACAGGCAACCTATGAGAAGCGTTATAACGGCGGTATGGGCAGCAATGGTCTGACCTCCGCACGTCATGATGTCTTCGCCAAGTATCTTGCCGAGAAATATCCCGAGAGCTTTGACCATGCCGTACCCGATGAGTTGGTATATAGTGGTAAGTATCAACTGACAGATGCCGTAGAGGGCTCTCCTGTGGATGCAGGTCAGTTAGTACTCTCTCCTACCCGCACCTATGCTCCTGTCATCAAGAAACTGTTGGACGAGCTGCGCCCAGAGATTCATGGTATGGTACACTGCACCGGTGGTGCCCAGACGAAAGTTCTGCACTTCGTCAACGACAACTGCCGTGTCATCAAGGACAACATGTTCCCGGTACCTCCCCTCTTCCATGCTATCCATGAGTGCTCCGGTACTGACTGGAAGGAGATGTACCAGGTGTTCAACATGGGACACCGCATGGAGATTTATGTACGTCCGGAAGTCGCTGACAAGGTTATTGCCCTGTCCAAGTCATTCAATATCGACGCACAGGTTATCGGACACATTGAGGAAGGCAAGAAGAGCCTGACTATTCAGAGTGAGTTCGGTACCTTCGATTACTAATCAATAGTTTCCTTACGACAAAAGGGTGGTTTCTCGTAAGGAAACCACCCTTTTGTCGTAAGGAAACTTACTATCTCTTTCTCATACCTATCTGATCCTGTCCGCAGCACGTACCAGCCGCTCGTCAGCCTGTATTCCCTTGCGAGCCATAAAAAGAAGAATAGCCACTACTGCAGGGAACGAGGAAGCCATCTCTAAATGGAAGTTGGCGGCATCAGGCGCCAACTGCTTGCTGACCACCATCATCGAGATATACCATAACACCATGATAAAGATGTTGACCATACATAGGCGAGCCTGCAAAGGGCGACGCTTATAAAGGAATATGGTACATACAATCAACGTAGCAGATAGAATCATCAGGATGAACAACGGACAAGGAATAAAAGAGCTGGCATTATTCTGTCCTATTGCCCATAGGCTAAAAATACGCCATGTGGTCATTCCCTCATAAGATACAGCAGCTAACTGCATGCACAATGAGAGGATTCCAAAAACGGCAGCAAGAAACAGGAATATCGTTTGTTTACGCTGTATCATAAGATTACGAACGCTCCTCCTGGACCATAGCCTGATCACGGGCAGGATCACGCCAATATACCTTATCCTCTATGAACTCCTGAGTTGCCAACAGTGTGGGTTTGGGGAGTTTCTCATAATAACGTGAGATCTCTATCTGTTCACGGTTCTCGAACACTTCCTCCAGAGAATCGTTATAAGAGGCAAACTCAGCCAGTTTCTTGCTCAAATCTTCCTTGATCTGAACACTGATCTGGTTGGCACGCTTGGAAATAATCGCTACACTCTCGTAAATGTTACCAGTCTCCTCGCAGAGATCCATGATGTTACGAGTCACGGTGTTAACTGGTGCTTTTGACTTCTTGTAATCCATTTTCTATTCTTTTGTTACTTTTTTACATTTTGTGATGAATTTCTCGGCGGTCGCACATTCTTTGGACTCAGGATACTCATTAAGGAATCCATAGCATTCGTCCTCAGCATCACGATAGCGTTCCAGCCGTCTCTCTTCTGAGCTGTTCTCTGCAAGGTAGAACTTACTCTTCATAATCAATACTGAGAACTTCTCACGGATCTTTGAGTAAGGATAGTTCTTCAAAGCATTCTGAGCAGTGATGATACATGCTTCATAATTACTTTCCGTATTGGCATTGATATTACCAAAATATCCACCAAGATTATAATAGAGTTGCGCAGACAGATATTCTTTCTGAACTAAGTTATCCTGCAGAATAAACATACGCTCTTGGGCGAGGGGACGCAACTCGGAGTCAGGAAACAGGTCCAGGAACTGCTGGTAGGCATTAATGGCACCAATAGTCGGTGTCTGGTCCAAACGGGGCTCCGGAGCGCCTCGGAAAAGAGACTGTCCTACATAAAATGAAGCTTGTTCCGCAAAAGTACCTTTCGGATAACTGGAATAATATTTCTTGAAAGTGGCACTTGCAGACTCAAAATCTTTGTTACAGTATTGGGACATACCTAACAGGTAGAGGCTTTCCTGAGCATTATCCCTACCTTTCTGAAGCATCACGACATCCTGAAGCAAAGAGCTGGCTTGCTGGAATTTACCCATAGCAAAACACTGCTTAGCATACTCATACTTATAGTCGTTGTCCGCAGTCTTGTAAACCTTATTAAACTCTGATGCACAACTGCTAAAAAGAGCAGCTATACAGAGTGCCAAGATATTGCTTTTCTTCATCCTATATCAAATTTGACGTGCAAAAGTAGTCATTTTTCCGTTAATTACAAAGGAAAACGAACGATTTTTAGCAATTATCTCACGATTATAACGTTTGTTACGAAGAAATTTTGTAATTTTGTACCTTATGAACTTTCAATTAACATCAAAATACAAGCCGACAGGTGACCAGCCTGAGGCTATCCGCCAGTTGACTGACGGTATTAACCGGGGTGACAAGGCTCAGGTCCTGTTAGGAGTTACCGGCTCTGGTAAGACGTTCACGATGGCAAATGTCATCGCCAGTGTTAACCGTCCGACCTTGATACTCTCTCATAACAAGACACTGGCAGCCCAGTTATACGAGGAAATGAGAGGTTTCTTTCCAGATAATGCCGTGGAGTATTATGTCAGTTATTATGACTATTACCAGCCCGAGGCATATCTGCCAACCACAGATACCTATATAGAGAAGGACCTTGCCATCAATGAGGAGATTGACCGTCTTCGTCTGCGTGCGGTAAGTGCTTTACTATCAGGACGGAAAGACGTTATCGTTGTATCTTCTGTTAGTTGTATATACGGCATGGGAAGTCCTGTGGCTTTACATGAGAACGTTATTGAGGTTCACAAGGGACAAATCCTTGACCGCAACGCATTGTTAAGAAAATTAGTTGCTGCCCTCTATGTCAGGAATGACATAGAACTGAAACGTGGGTGTTTCCGGGTAAAAGGAGACACGATAGATATTGCCATGGCATATAATGAGGCGGTTCTGCGCATCACTTTCTGGGATGACGAGATAGACTCCATCGAAGAACTGGATGCCATGACCATGGACCGTTTAGTCTCCTTTGAGGAATATAAGCTCTACCCTGCCAACCTGTTCATGACCTCACAGGAACAGACGAACATCGCCATCCGCCAGATACAGGATGATTTGGTGAAGCAAGTGGCATTCTTCGAGGAAATCGGTGACAGTATCAAGGCACAACGTATCAAGGAACGTGTGGAATACGACATAGAGATGATCAAGGAACTGGGTCATTGTTCCGGTATTGAGAACTATTCCCGTTATTTTGACGGCAGACAAGCTGGAGAACGTCCCTACTGCCTGCTTGACTTCTTCCCCGAGGACTACCTTATGTTCATTGATGAAAGTCACGTCAGCGTTCCTCAGATTGGAGCGATGTATGGTGGTGACCGAGCCCGTAAGACCAATCTGGTGGAGTTCGGCTTCCGTCTGCCTGCCGCATTCGACAATCGTCCGCTCACCTTTGAGGAATTTCAGCAGATGACCAATCAGGTTGTTTATGTCAGTGCCACACCTGCTGATTACGAGTTGAATGAGGCAGAAGGCATTGTCGTAGAACAAGTGATACGTCCGACAGGATTGTTAGACCCAGAGATAGAAGTCCGTCCGACAGAGAATCAGATAGATGACCTCATGGACGAGATTCTCACAAGAGTCCACAGGAAGGAAAGGGTTTTGGTAACGACTCTTACCAAGCGAATGGCAGAAGAGTTGAGTGAGTATCTTTTGAACCATGGCATTCAGACTGCCTATATCCACAGCGAGGTAACCACCCTCGACCGGGTAAAGATTCTGGAGAACCTGCGAAACGGTACTTATGATGTATTGGTTGGTGTCAACCTCCTTCGTGAGGGACTTGACTTACCTGAAGTCTCACTGGTAGCTATCTTGGACGCTGACAAGGAAGGCTTCCTCCGCTCCCACCGCTCACTGACTCAGACTGCCGGTCGTGCCGCCCGTAACATCAATGGCAAAGTCATCATGTATGCCGACACCATTACCGCATCCATGCAACTCACCATTGACGAGACGGCACGTCGCCGTATGAAACAGATGCGCTACAACGAGGAACACGGTATAACACCGAAACAGATTGAGAAAGCACTTAAACAAAGTGATCTGCAACAATATTCAGAAACTGGAGCCGAAAGACCTGCGGCTCAGTCTGTGTATATCAGTCCGATGGAACAAGGAGCCTTTGCCGCCGATCCTATCGTACAGCGAATGACCAGACCTCAATTAGAGAAGAGTATTGCCGAGACAACGCGACTCATGAAAGAAGCGGCAAAAAAACTCGATTTCCTGCAAGCTGCCCAATACCGAGACGAAATACTACGGTTACAGAAAGAACTCGAATTAAAATAAATTATCATAATTTATTAGGCAGTTATGTTGATAATTCGTATTTTTGCAGTCAAAATGATTAATAACAGACAATAAATATGAAACATTTTGCATGGATGGTGGTCTTAGCGAGCATTCCTATGACCAGTTTTGCCCAAAACACTTGGGAACAAAAAGAAACAAAGAAAGAAGCTGTTGAGAAAGTGGTGGTGGTAAAGCCCAACCCCGACCAGAAATATTTACAAGGTGCCGTGCCTTTAGTGGATGGCAAGGTCGTGTTCAGTAAGACATTTGATGCTCCAGGCAAATCTGCCTTTCAATTATATAATATTGTAGGACAGTTCTTCCAGGATGTCATTCATGAGCCCAACCAGATCAATAGTGATTTTGTAAAAGCAGACACCACCGATTATGAGCTGGGTGCCAGATATGAGGAATGGCTGGTATTCAGAAGTAATGCCATCTCCCTTGACCGTACTCGTTTCTACTACGTCCTGAAAGCTAACTGTCAAGACGGAAAGGTCACCATGGAGATGTCGCATATCAAGTATTATTATGAGGAAGAGCGTAACCCACAGCGTTATAAGGCAGAAGAGTGGATTACCGACAAGGAAGCAGTCAACAAGAAGAACACAAGATTGTTGCCCGTCAGCGGAAAGTTCCGTCGTAAGACCATTGACCGTAAGGATTACCTGTTCAACAAAATTGAAGGTTTGCTGAAATGAGACTCCTCCGTAATATCCTCAACACGATATTCATCATTGGTGCCGCTACTGGTATGGTGCTCTTTTACATGGGACACAAGGACACAGGTACCTATATTATTATAGCCGCCATGGCATTCAAGTTTATTGAGGTCGTGGTTCGCTTACTCAAACTTGAAGACAGAAATTGAAGACACAATCACTTATCCTGATACTCTTGGCATGCATGGCAACCGCTATGCATGCACAAGTTTATAACCAGATTGACGAGACGGGCATGATTACTCAGCGAGACGAGAGTAATGGGAATTTTAATCCTAACCGCCGCGACTCTGTACAAAATAAAGAGATTCCCCGTGGGGTCCGTGTATGGACTATTGACCACCGCTTCGGAGATGTCCGTCCTGCTGAGCTGGACACTATGCCACATCTCTATCCAAACACTATTTTCAACACGGGAGTCTATGGAGAATACAACACGACGGGTAATAACTACACGCCCCGCTTGAGCCGTATCTTCATCGACCGTAAGATGACCAGTGACTTCCTGTTCACACAACCTTATGACTACACCACGAAAGAGCCTGATAATTTCCTGTTTGTCAACACACTGTCCCCCTATACGAATATCAGTTATGACAACTGCGGTAATAAGCAGAATGGTGAGGACCATATTGATGCCAAATTTGCCATCAATGCCAACAAACGACTGGGACTCGGCTTTGACTTAGACTATCACTATGCCCGCGGTTATTACCAGAACCAAAGCAACTCTCATTTCCGTGCTTCCTTCTTCGGGTCATATATTGGTGACCGCTACCAGATGCATACCCTATTCTCTACCTATCACCGTAAGTTAGCGGAGAACGGAGGTATCACCAACGATAATTACATTACCCATCCTGAGAGTTTCGATGATCAGTATAGCGAGGAGGAAATACCGACTGTTCTCTCCAAGAACTGGAACCGTAATAACTCCATCCATTTCTACCTCTCTCACCGTTACAACATTGGTTTCTATAGGAAGGTGAAAATGACGGAAGAGGAAATCAAAGCACGCCAGTTTGCCGCTGCTTCTGCAAAGGAGAAACAGGAGCGTGAGAACAAAGAAAAGAATAACGACCCCAATATCGGACGAAAAGGTGGCAAGATTGCAGGTGAGATCCCGACCGGCCGTCCTGAGAATGCCCGTATTGCCGGAGACCTTCCCAAAGATGGTGGCAAACCAGTCATCAACGACTCCACCCGTATCAAGGTAGACTCTCAGGAGAAGATGGACAGTCTGTTGGCAGCCCAAGCGCATCAAGACTCTATCGATGCCACCATGAAACGGGAGTATGTGCCTGTCACCAGTTTCATTCACACCCTTGATCTCAACAGTCATAGCCGTATCTATCAAGCATACATAAGTCCTTCCGACTATTATATGGACACGTTCTACAAATATAATAACGAAGGGGAATATGGGAATGACTCCATCTATGACCAGTATAAATACCTCTCTATCAAGAACACCTTTGCCATAGCACTCCTCGAAGGTTTCAACAAATATGCCAAGGCAGGGCTGAAGGGTTTCATCAGCTATGAAAACCGCCGTTTCAAGATGCCTGACGTACAGGATGACAGCGACAAATATTTCCTGAACACATGGACGGGACACTGTCTCAGTGTCGGAGGAGAACTGTCCAAGACTCAGGGAAAGACCCTTCATTACAATATCTCTGCCGACTATTGCATGACAGGAATGGATGCAGGCTCTCTGAAACTGGATGCGCTCGCTGACCTAAACTTTCCTCTTTTTGGTGATACCGTGCAGTTGGCTGCAAAGGCATATTTCTACCGCACAAAAGCGAGATTCTTCCAGGAGAACTATCACTCCAAGCACCTGTGGTGGGACAAGGACCTGAGTGCGGAGACAAGAGCACATATCGAAGGACGTTTCTCCTTTCCCAAGACACGTACCCAACTGCGCATTGCTGTTGACGAGATACAAAACTACACCTATTTCGGCATCAATTACGCTATGATAGCTACGGATGATGTTGACGGACGCGCTGACATGACAGCAAGTATCTATCAGGAAAGCGGTAATATTAATATACTGACCGCACAGCTTCGGCAGGACTTCCGTGTAGGTATCCTCAACTGGGAGAATGTGATAACGTACCAGAACTCCAGCAATAAGGAAGTACTACCCCTGCCTGCCCTGAATATCTTCACGAACCTCTACATCAAGTTCAAAATCGCAAAAGTCCTGAGCGTGGAGTTAGGTGGTGATGCTTATTTCTTCACGAAATACTACGCCCCCGACTATGTACCCCAGTTAGGGCAGTTCGCTGTCCAGAAGAATGAGGACAGCCGTATAAAGTTAGGTGGCTATCCCTTTGTGGATGTCTATGCCAATTTCCATCTGAAGCGTGCCCGCTTCTTTGTGATGATGAGTCATGTGAATAATGCTTCTGGCAACAAGATGATGTTCTTGACCCCCCACTATCCAACGAATGGCAATGTGCTTCGCTTTGGCGTTTCCTGGAATTTCTATAACTAACCTATCGTTCTTCCAGGAATATCCTATCAAACACTTTCCGCAAAGCAGCAGGCTGGACTATTAGCGAGCGTAACTCATTCAGGTTACGCTCGTTTTCTGATCCGTGAATCCATAGACGAATATAGCCGTTGACGGAGTATTTCTCATTCAGATGCTGACAGAAACGCTTCCAGTGTCCCTCCTGATCCATCTCGGGATAATTGGAAAGTCCGAACTGGATGGTACGGCGAATCACGGTTTCTGGCGTGAGGTCACGGTCAGCTTCTGCGACAATCTTCCCATAGATACTCCGCGGAGCATGTGATGCCGAGGCACGATGGTCTTCTACCGCCTCCTTCATGATTTTAATCTGTTCTGGCGTAAACCACCGTTTCAGCCGTGCATCCTGCATCAGTATCTTTCCACTCGTCAGATGATGAATGGCCCGAGGACCGCTTAACCCCAAATCATGATAGGCAGCAATGACATATGCCATATTCAAGTCAGCGCCAATCTTTCTTGCCAGGGCAATGGAACTGCGTATAACACGTGTGACATGGCTCAAGTTATGTGCCTTGTCAAACTCAGCATAACGGGGCAGTATCTGTGTCTCCACGAACTCCACCAAATCAAGACTTGCTGTATTATTTATCATCAGAAAGTGGTGAAAATTTTTGCAAATATACGTAATATTCCTTACTTTTGCAAGAAGATTCAAGTAATTTTACCTTTTTATGGACGAAACGAAGATTAAACAGAACTCTCTTCAGGCATGGATCTTGGCAGCACGCCCCAAGACACTGTCGGGTGCTGCTGTCCCTGTGCTGATAGGACTGTCACTGGCATTTACAGACGCGAAAGAATATGGTGATGATGTGTTCAGCTGGACGGCGGCAATACTCTGCATGCTCTTCGCTCTGGTCATGCAGATAGATGCCAATTTCATTAACGACTTCTTTGACTTTGCCCGTGGCAATGATGATGCAGCCACCCGCCTTGGTCCGTTAAGGGCATGCACACAGGGCTGGGTCAGCACTGACGCGATGAAGAAGGCAATAGCCTCCACCACCTGTGCCGCTTGTGTCATCGGTCTACCTCTTATACATTATGATTATGGTGGACTGGAGATGATTCTCATAGGAGCTCTCTGTGTGGTGTTCTGCTTTCTCTATACCACTCACCTGTCCTATCTGGGACTGGGTGATGTGCTGGTACTTTTGTTTTTCGGCATAGTACCTGTCTGCATCACTTATTATGTACAGCTGCACACCATTACCCCAGAGGTATTCATCGCCTCCGTCGCCTGTGGCTTGGTCATCGATGCTCTCCTGATAGTCAACAACTATCGAGACCGTGACAATGACCGCCGTGACGGTAAGATGACACTGGTGGTACGTATTGGCGAACAAGCAACGGAATCGCTCTACTTGGGAATAGGAATAGCAGCCTGCTTGATGGGAGTCACCTTCTGGATGAATGGCCACATACTTGCCTTCATCCTACCTTTTGTCTACCTGCTGCTGCATGTCTATACATGGCTGAAGATGAAACGCATCCACCACGGCAAACAACTCAACGAGTGTCTGGCGGAAACGGCACGTAACATTCTTATCTACGGACTTACAGTTGCGGCGGGGTTGCTCCTTCTCTGATAAAGAACCACCACAGAGCGACCATAATGGATATCAGGATAATAGTGAAGACTGACTTGAAGAGACAGCCTGCGATTTTCTTCACTACCACAATACCGATGATGACCATCACCAGCAATACAATATAATAGGTAATATTATTCTCCATAACTCATCATCATTTGAATAGCTGTCGGAAAGTAACAGGTATAGGGGTCTCAAACTCCATCCGCTCATGAGTAACGGGATGTTCCATACACAAGAGGAAGGCATGCAGACAGAGACGGTGTAACGGGTCATCGCCATTACCATATTTCACATCACCACAGACAGGATGTCCCATGTCAGCGGCATGAACACGAATCTGATTCTTACGACCCGTCTCCAGTTTAAACTCCACCAAGGAGTAATCTGTCGTGCGGTCTAATACCTGGAAATGGGTGACGGCATACTTTCCTCCATTGTCTACCGGTGACGAATAGGTGACGTAAGCCTTATTATCTTTCAGCCAATTGGCGATGGTCCCCTCGTTCTGCTCCATCTCTCCGCTCAGCACAGCCACATAACGGCGGTCATACACGATCTCATGCCAATAATGCTCCAGTGCCTGCTCGGTGTCTATATCTTTCGCATATACCATCAGCCCTGAGGTGTCACGGTCCAGACGGTGTACCACATGTGCCGTGCATTTCTGATGCGACTTCTTGAAATAGTCGTCCAGCACCGTCTTCACATTGAGTGACGAGTGCCCTGCCGCCATAGAGAGTATGCCCTGCTGTTTCTCAATGACAATGAGCCAGCGGTCCTCATAGACAATTTTCAGCCAACGGCTCTTGAACTGGGTCTGGTTGCGTTTCGTCTTGCTAACGGCAACTTTCATACCGGGTTTCAAAGGAAAGTCAAACTGACTCACGGTCTTCCCATTCACACGGATACCCCTGCCCTGCAGTGTCAACTTAATCTTGTTACGGCTCTGCTTCACGTTTTCCAGCAGGAACTCCAATAACGGCTGTTCCTTAGCGACTACGTAATGGTCGTACTCACCTTGCTGATTATATGGATTATATCTCATTTCGACTGCGAAGGTACACATTTTCGAGCGAAAAGCCAAAGGAAATTTGGTATTTTGCATACTTATGACTATCTTTGCATGTTATTAGAAACAATAAATGTCAATAATGATGAACCTGAAATCAACGATCTTAGCGGGATTCGCACTGGCTTTGTCACATCACACGGCACAGGCACAGTTAGTCATCAACGAGCTGATGCAGTCGAACATTGACTGCATCATGGACGATATGAATGAGTTTCCTGACTCATGGGTGGAACTCTATAACAGCGGCAATACTGCCGTCAACCTCAGTGACTATAAATTAGGAAAGAACAACAAAGAGGCTAAGGCATGGCAACTGCCCAGCAGGACCATCGGTGCCAAACAATATGTCATCATCTATTGCGATAAAGAGGAGAAAAACGATCATACGGATTTCCGGCTGGAAACAGGAAAGGGAGGTGAGGTGTACCTCTTTAAGAACGGTGCCGTGGCAGACAAAGTCACTGACATGAAGAAACAGCCAGCCCCAAACATTGCCTATGGACGGCAGACGGACGGCAGCGACACATGGGGGTATATGACAGAGCCTACCCCTAAGAAGTCCAATTGCGGCAAGACAGCTACGGGTGTCCTGGGCGAGCCCGTCTTCAGTGAACCAGGCTGTGTCTTCACCAAGGCAGGCTCTCATACGCTCACCCTTTCACTTCCTGAGGGGACACCTGCGGGTGCCGTGATACGATATACCACCAACGGCACTGAGCCAACGGCGGCAAGTGCGAAGTATACCAACCCCATCACCTTCAGCAAAAACCGTATTATCCGTGCCAAAATCTTCTGTGACGGATACCTGTCGCCTCGCTCCACGGCTCATTCTTATATCTTCTTCACGTCGAGGGACCTGACACTGCCTGTCGTTTCCATCATTACTGACGATAAATATTTAAACGACAACAAAATAGGCATTTATGTGGATGGGACTTATCAGAGCGGTAAGAAGAACTATGAATTCGACTGGCGCCGTCCTATCAACTTCGAGTATTTCGAGAACGGCAATGAGAAAAGCCAACTCAACCAACTCTGCGAGACCCGTATCATGGGAGGTGCTTCCCGTAATAGTAAGTTCAAGTCTCTGGCTCTCTATGCCAACAAGCGCTTTGGTGAGAAACGTTTCGATTATGAGTTCTTCCCCGACCAGCGTCCCGGCATCACTGACTTCAAGTCGATAGCCCTTCGTAATGCGGGTAATGACTTCGACTATCTGTATATGCGCGATGCCGTCATTCAGCGTAACATGGCAGAGCATGTAGACCTCGACTGGCAGTCATGGCGACCTGTCATCATCTACATCAACGGCACTTACAAAGGTATGCTCAATATCCGTGACCGTTCCAATGAGGATAATATCTATACCTATTATAATGGTTTGGAGGACATCGACATGTTCGAGAACTGGTGGGAACTGAAAGAGGGAGACTGGGACAACTATAACGCCTTCCGTACTTTCTTCTCGGAAGAGGGACATACCATGGCAGAATATGAGGAATGGATGGACTGTGTGGAGTTTGCCAACCTCATGATCATGAACCTCTATCACTGCAACCTTGACTTCCCCGGTAACAATATCGTGATGTGGCGACCAAAGACGGAAGGTGGGAAATGGCGTTGGATTGCCAAAGATACCGACTTCGGGATGGGACTTTATGGACGTGATGTCAATTATAACACCATCAAATGGATTTATAACCCCAACTTCGACAAAGACAACAACTGGGCTAATCAAGAGGAGCATACACGGCTGTTCCGTCACCTGATGGCTGATGCGGACTTTTTCAATATGTTCATCGACCGGTGTACGGTCTATATGGGCGACTTCCTCAATGAGAAGGGCATCCGTGCCGTATGGGACCCTATGTATGAGCTGGTCAAGTATGAATATCCCAACCACCGTAAACTCATCAACCAATGGTGGCCTAATTATAATGATGAGTTAAGCAATGCCCGCAAATGGGTCAGCAAGCGCACGGACATCTTCCGCCAGCACCTTGCCGACTATTACCATTTAGGTACACCGACCACCCTTACCATCAATAAGGACATGACAGACTTGGGGAATATCCGGTTTACCGTCAACGACATCCCACTGAGCGAAGGTATCTTCGACGGCAAGTTCTTTGGCGGTCGCGAGGTCAGAATAGCTGCCACCCCCGCTGATGGTAAGCAAGTAACAGGTTGGGACATCACTGTCGTCAGCAGTAACGGCACCGTCACCAAAGAGCAAATTGAAGGAGCCACCCACTCTTTCACCATGCCCACTGGCGGCAGCGTCATCATCAAAGCAGTTCTTGGAACGACGGGCATCCATACTGTTAAGGACCATCCTAAAACGGACAACACCCCTGTCTATAACCTCTGGGGACATCAAGTTGATGCTCACCACAAAGGAATCCTGATCCGTAACGGTGTCAAGGTGGTCAATAAATAGTAAATTCATGATTTACGTCAACGTTTACGTAAATTTTTGAAAGAAAATCGTTAAAATCTTTGCAAAGAATGGAAATTATTCGTACCTTTGCACTAACAACTTTTACGCAAGTTGAATTTTTAAGGGTGGACCACTGTTTCCAAGCGAGGAAACAGTGGTTTTTTTGATGGCAAAAAAAATAAATGAATTTATTTTGTTTTGCGCTCGATTTTCCGTAACTTTGGATGAATTTGCAGGATTTCTTTGTATAAAGGCGATGCGGAGGATTGAGAAATTTTTGGGTTACGATTTAGAGACCGTTCTCAATTCTATGTTCTGCTATGAATTGCTTAAAAGAACACCCGATGATGAACAACCCAGCCGCTTTTGTAGTCCATTATCATGTGCAAAGGTACAACAAAATTCTGAGATAGTTAAAGCATTCGCTTGTTTAAACTCTTAGTTCGTTCAACATGAGAGTTTCTTGTATGCTTCTACCACCTCTTGCATTGACATGATATACATTCTGAGCCGTCTGCCATTGAGGGGTGTGCGCTTACCGTTCGTCCAACTAAGTTCTTGGAATTCCTGACAGAACGTGTCGTAATCAATCCTGCCCTGCTGGTACTGTAGCAGCGCATCGGCATAGACGGAGTAGTACAGGTTGCAGAAAGGCTTGAAGAAGATGAAATGTTTTTCGTCCTCATAGACCCTCTTGCAGAACTTCTCCACCACGCTTGGCACAAAGTGCTCGTCGGCATATTCCTCTACGAGCCGTTTGAACTCCCTGTATGTTGCGATAGATTCATCTGTGCTTTCCTCCTTCGTATGCATAAAGTCCGCTGGCGACGAATGGAAGATGGTCATCTGATTCATCATTGCCGCCTGTTGCTCTGCCTGCTGATACGTTGTCTGCTCCTTGCTCATGGCTAACTGCCTGTGAAGCATCGCCAGATGATACTTTCCATACGTCAGCGTCAGCTTGGCAGCCAGCGTCACATCCAAAGCACGACGCTGGTAACGCTCTGACAAGCCCTGTTGCGGTTTCATGTGGTTAAGTGTTGTATCTGAGAAATATTGCATTTTTTTACAAATTTTCCACACACTATCAAAGTGTGATTTTTACATCCTTGAAGCCTTTAAAATACCACCATGTATTGAAATAACATCGATTCCATTTTCTCATGCGTTCCCAAGGGTGTGTAAGGCATCTTTTATCTACTTTTTGCTTGCGGATACCGCAGGGCTCATTCTGGCAATATTTCCTCAAAGGACATTTGAATATGCCATTTGACAGAAACACTTGATGTACTTGCATCATTGCATAAACATTAATCAACTCTCTTTTTGACACAGAGACACGATTCGGTCGTATAAATTCGTAATCATGTGCGTTGTTTGTAACTATTGGCGTACCAAAATATTCTAAGAGTGACAAAAACACTTTATTAGATATTATATCTCCACCGGCTGCAAGATTTTGAAAGACAAAGGGACTATTTAGTTTTAACTCATAGCCTCTATTTACGATGGACTGGAACCATTTGTTGATATTTTGCCAATACCATACTTCTCCGAGATATTCTGAAATAACATCTTTTGCACCTTCTGCAAATGCTTTATGGCTTTCTTCGTAATTGAGTACACCAAGCTGATTGAAATTCATGGTTGTCCTTTTTAAATCCTCATAAATAATATCAGGAGTTAATGTATCCGCATTGAATTTGTTTTTCGCTTTAGCCTGTAGATAATCAACAAAATCGCACCCAGGATTGATTCTTTGCAAAGCTAGTACAAACAAAGCTATCATTGTAGATGGTTTCGATGATAAGTTTGGAATTATCATGTCGGCCACGTCCTGTGCTATATAATAAGGATTGTAGGGAGAATGCCGCAATCCCGTCGGGTAAATACTATCTTGAATTAACTTTGCCATACCTTCCAACATTTGCAAAGTCCCTAACAGGACATTTCCTTTCACGAGATTTCTATTTATACATTCTACTAAAATTCCTTCTACGGGAATCTTTCTGCCAGAAATATTGTCTGTCAAATTCGTAATATGAATTTTTGAAAAAGAAATAGCTTTTACCACAGGTTCTGTCGTGCCCATAGTTGCCGCTCTTGCTTTCCAGTTTTGGTCAACATTATTACCCATACTAAAAGGATTCATGGGAACGTGTATGTCTTTATGGGGAGCATCTTTTATCATTTTTGAAATGTAGCGAATATATTCTCCCTTTATAAACATGTTATTCAATCCTTGAATGGTCGTGACATCCTGAAGGAAATGAATATACTCATGGACGAATGTACTTTTTTGCTGTATACTCCATTGGTTCATTTCTTTCAATTTCCCACGTCCAATTGTATGCAAATGGAATATGGCAGGTTCGTAAAACCCTAACGTTGTGTTGTATTTTTCTAAATAAGACATACGCCGATAATATTAGCAATTTGAAGTGCAAAGATAGACAAAAGAATAACAAAGCATATAATTATGTTTGATTTTTACATATTTTTAAATAAAAGTATTGGATAATTCGTGTAGTTTCTGTATTTTTGCAAACAAAAACATTTGTCATGGATATTAAAGCGCGAATAGAAGAAGTTATAATACAGAGAGGATTAACCAAAAGCAAGGTCGCAGAAAGGATGGGTAAGTACAACCAGGCATTCAACCAACTTATTACAAACCCCAAATGGGAAACGGTTGAGCATGTTGCCGATGCTATTGGTATAACTACAGAGGAACTGTTGTTTGCACCTCTCGAAAAATTGTCAAGCGGAAACAATCCTTCTGATGGAGATAATTCTAACCTGCCAAGATTGCCAGAACAATTGCGAACCATCGGCATGCTTGTTTGTCCAAATTGTGGGAAAGGTTTCAAGTTGGGCATCGAAAATGTATGATAGAACAAATAAGCCTCTCCTAAGAGAGGCTCTAAGCTCACGAGACGCGAGTTAAAGATAAACTTCGGCTTCGGCTTTAAGCCATGCCTTATTGTGAATAGTAACTCACAAAATGGTATCTTATTGGGTGCAAATTTACGAAATTAGATTGATATAAACAAATAAAACAATAAAAAATGACGAAAATATTGGCTTTTGACCCAGGAACCAATTCTTTAGGAATGGTTTGTAGAGACACCATGAACGATAACCTCATGGAACAGATTACGTCTGGAGTGGATATTATTCGAGACAACACAGAACGTGACAAACGAGGACGGCACAGCTCTGCTGCTTCGCAAAGACGCTCTTTCCGTAATGCCAGAACCAGATATCGTTCTGTGAAGCGCAGGAAGCAGGCCACCCTAAAATTGCTCATTAAGCACAACTGTTGTCCTTTGGATATGGAGTCGTTGAATAAATGGAGGTTCGACGATGACGAAAAAGGCTATGACAGAACATTCCCTGTTCATAACGAGGAGTTTATGAAGTGGATAAACTTTAAGTTCATCATTGATGGAGAAGAAGTTAAGAGCGTATATCGTCTGAGGGAGATTCTCGTTACCAAACCTCTCGACTTCTCAAGGCCTGAGTCATGGCTTATGTTAGGTAGGGCTATCTACAGCATAGCCGTCAGACGAGGATTCAAAAGTAGCCGTCTGGCTAATTCGGAAATTAACGATGAGGAGGATGAAGAAGGAGTTGATCTACAGAAGTCAGAAGAAGAATTGTTTTCTGGTCTTAAACAATACATGAAGGAGCACAACTGCAAAACTGTTGGCGCAGCCTTCGCCAGGATGGAACGAGTTGACAAAATCCGCATCAGGGCCAACAACGACTACAAGCCTATTCGTTCCAAGCTTAAAGAAGAAATAGAAGAGATATTCAAAGTGCAGAAACGCGATACTAATAGTGAACTCTATAAAGGGTTGATGTCAGAGAAGAAGCACGAAGGCACCATCTTTTATAAGAACCCGCTTAAATCACAGAAAGGAAAGGTGGAGTATTGCACTTTAGAACCACGTAGAAGAAGGTGTCCCAAGAGTCATCCCGCTAACGAGTTCAACACAGCCTGGCAATTGCTGAACAATATCAAGATAAAAAGAAACGGTCTATGGGAAAATATTACTCTTGATATAAGGCATAAGATTTTCAACGAACTGTTTGTCAGTAACGAGAAGCATTTCGACTTTGTGAAAATCAGAGAGATGCTTCAAAATGAGTATCAAATTCAGCTGGAATATAAAGAAAGCATCAACTATAGTGACAACAAAAGCATACATGGGTGCCCTATAATCTATTATCTTCAGAAAATCCTAGGCCCTTCATGGGAGACAGAACGTATATCTGGTACCAACAAACACTTGAAGCATGCACAAAGAAGAAAGAAGCTTTTTAATAAAGAAGATAAAAGATCTATAGAAGAGTATACTGAGACCGAAGGCCACTTGACCGAATACACATATGAAGACATCTGGCACATCTGCTATGAGTCAGATGAAAAGCAGTTCGTCAAAGACTTTGCGAAAAACGTTCTTTGTTTGTCTCCTTCAAAAGTGATTAGCATGGGAGCACTATGGGAAGATATACAAGATGGCTATGCCAAACTCAGTCTTTGTGCACTCAAGAAGATAAATCCATTCCTGGCCAAGGGCTACAAATATTCTGAAGCCGTAATGCTTGCCAACCTTCCAACTATCATGGGCGACACTTTCTTCCAACAAAATGAGCAAGAGATTATTGGTTTGATGGATAAAGAAAGAGCTGCTATTTTAAGCAAAAACAGGATTTACGACATCACAAACAAACTGATTTCTGACTATAAGTCTTTAAAATTGGAAGGTTTTGCTTTTGCCGAACGTGCGGACCATGACTACATTTTACAAGATGATGACATTGAAGACGTAAAGAAGGCATGTGCAGAGAACTTTGGCAAGGAATGGGATGCATTGACCGATAACCAGCAATCTGCCATCATAACACACGTAAAAGAGTTGTATCAAAAGTTCTTCTTCAGTAAAGAACGTGATTATTGCAAGCGCATCAACCTTGCGGATGCAGTTAAAGCTGCCTTGGCAGAGAAGTATCCATTCCTCACTAAAAAGAAATTGAAGAAGCTATATCATCACTCTGATAATTCCTATTATCCTGCAGCTCACACTAACGAAAACGGCATTCTTCAACTTGGCAATCCTGCCAGAGGTAACTTGAAGAATCCCACCGTATTAAAAGTGTTATACAAGATAAAAGAAAACGTCAACAAGTTATTGATAAGTGGGGACATCGACGCTGATACCATCATAGTTATTGAAAATGCCCGTGAAGGGCTAAACGACTTTAATATGAGGTGGGCCATAGAAGAATATGGGAAAAAACGAGAAAAGGAGAACAAAGCAATTGAAGATGCCCTAACAGACCTAGCCACGGAGTTCCAGTTGACCTTACCAAAGGGATGTGTTTCCGTAGCTCGTCTCGCACTCTATCAAAACAGGGACTTCACACCTTACAATCCCAATGAACCAAGACGACTCTATGATAAACTTTGTGAGAACTACAAACTGTGGCTAAGGCAGGGATTTTTCGATTTCTACACAGGACACCCTATTACATTAGCCCAGTTGTTCTCTCCTGACAATCTTGTAGAGGTTGACCATATTCTGCCTGTCAGTAAATCATTCGATGATTCCATCTCAAACAAAGTACTAAGCAGTACCAGATACAACAGGACCATTAAAGGTACAAAGTTACCCTGCGAACTACCCAATTACAACATTGATACTGCCGAAGGCACGCCTATCATCCACCGTATCCAAGATATAGAAAGGAAGGTGAAGTATTTGGAGAACAAGGTAATCTATTGGAAGAGTCGTTCTTCCAGAGCTACCAATCCTGAATCAAAGAACTGGGCCATCAAACAATGTCATCTTTGGCAAATGGAATATGACGAATGGAACCAGCTGCTGACAAATCTCACGACAAGAGAGATTACGCCCAGCTTCCGCCACAATCAATTGAATGATACACGAATCATATCAAAGTATGCGTACCATTATCTAAAGTCTGTGTTCGGACGAGTCGTGGTGCAACGAGGAGAGACGACCGCAGTATTCCGCAAGATATTTGGTTTTCAAGAAGTTTACGAGAAGAAAGACCGCAGTCGACATACTCATCACGCTATCGACGCATTGACTCTCTCGATGATTCCATATGGACCAAGACGAGAAAGAATGATGGAATTGTGGTATCAGATACAGGAGTCTCATAGGTTCGAGAACTATGACACAGAAAGACAACTGAAGGACAAACTTGACAGAGAAGTTAGTCTTTGTGGTTTAGGGAATTACTCCCCTACTGAAATTGTAAAGTACATTGAGAAAACAACCTTGGTACGTAACGATGCCACCAACAATGCGCTTACAAAGAATATCAAGCGCTTCCGAGTGAGGGGTAAAGTTGTACCATTGCGTGACAAGTATGGAAATGTGATATATGAGAAAACTTCTAAAGGTATCAAACGTGTAAAAGCGAAGTACGTCTCTCAGGGAAATTCTATTCGTGGGGCTATACACGACCAATCGTTCTATGGCAAGATAGAGAAATGGAAGAACGGCAAAAATCATGAAATTGAAGAGGTATTTGTCATCCGCAAAAAAATTGAGTTTAAGTCTGGAGATAAAGGCAAAGGGTTTAAATCATGGGATGATCTTAAGGCTCAAATGGTAGATAAGAAACTATTTGATAAGTTTGAAGAGAAAGAGAAAGATTTCAAAAAAGCATGTGATGAGGGCATCCATATCTGCATTGCTGAGAATGGCGAGCGTAGAATGGTCCGAGTCAGACGTGTACGATGCATTGCTAAAAAAGCGCAACCGTTGAAAAAGCACATTTTTCAACCACGAAAAGATAATAAGGAAAGATTCTACTATGTATCTTCACACGGTGAGGCTTATGGCATATTTGAATACAAGAGCGATGAAGGCAAAATACTATATGAATCAGATAGCCTATTTACCTTATCAACAAAGATGAAAAATGGTGAAATGAAAGAAATACCATGTCCTCAGCATATTATACGTACTGGAAAAAGATTTATTCACACCAGAACTATACGGAAGGGAGATAGCATTCTGATTTACCCTGAAGAGGAAAAACCTGAAGATCAGTATAAGCTTAATACTGCTATATTGTCCAATAGATTATATAGGGTTGATAGCATAGAGTTAGATAAACGGATTAATTTAGTCAGGCACTTTCGGGGAAGCATGCCTAAAGGAAAAGCAATAAAGAAAGATGCAGACTATAACAATTTACCAGAGGCAATACGACCTACGCTGTCGGACAAACTTCATTTCTTGCTTTTTGGAACTGATTTTGACATCCTTAATGGAAAGATTGTCCCGTTGAAAAACGATTAGAAACAAGAAATCCCGCCTTATTAGCGGGATTTCTGCTATCAATAAACAACTTTGTATTTGTGAATAATCAATTATCATATTGTTTTTCTGAAACTTATAATAATTCTGTTTTTTCTGATAATTAAAGATACCATTTTGAAGCCTATTCACAACGACGGAGCATCCATTCCTTTCAACAAATGGTTTTTTTCTGATAATTAAAGATACCATTTTGAAGCCTATTCACAACGTTAGCCTTGTCGATAGCCAGCTTGTCTTCGTTTTTTCTGATAATTAAAGATACCATTTTGAAGCCTATTCACAACTAAAGTTCTATATCCTTGTTAAGAGATATGGTTTTTTCTGATAATTAAAGATACCATTTTGAAGCCTATTCACAACACGAATACATGGTGAGAATGCCACTATTAGTTGTTTCTGATAATTAAAGATACCATTTTGAAGTCGATGTCACATAAAAGTCAAAGAGCAATCCGCATCAATCATGCATTAATGTTGCAAAGATACAACATTTTATCGAATTACAAACGAGAGCACAACAGAATTTGTTAGAAAACGACTCAATTTATAAGATTTTTGGCAATAATGGTCAATTCCTGCTGATTTCTTTTGTAATTTTGCTCATAAATTACTCATAATGTTCTCAAATATGGATAAGTTTATCATTACAACAACGCCGACAATAGAAAGGCGTCCTATCAAGGCATATCTTGGGGCTATTAACGTGAACGTGGTCATTGGTACCAACTTCTACTCGGACTTCGCCGCATTGTTTACTGATGTATTTGGCTGCAATTCTTGTACGGAAGATGGATGCCATGTACAGAGGGTAAAGAAGTTGAGACCTTAGTGAGACAGATAGACATTAATTAATCATTATTGTCAATCCCAAATAGAAATTCAAAGAACACTTACGGATTTCGCAAAAACATATAACCTTATAACATGATGTGGCTCAAATGCCCTTGTACAAAGGGATTGAGCCATGTTACATGTTGCTCAAACGCGTACCCAGCGGGACATTTTTTGTATATAGACATGAGATATACCAAACAAGCAATGACGCTGGCACAGCAGTTCTTGTCGGAAGCCCCGACGCATACGGTATGAACAAGAACCTCTCAAGTGAAGAGGTGCTCTTTGGCTGGCAAGAACTGGAGTAAACGACCATACTATATGAAAATACGACTGGCGGAATGAAAAATCTGCCAGTCGTATTTTTTATTCCGATGCTCGGAATAAAAATTATGATACTCGTATTACTTAATAAGTTACTCGTATTGTTTAATAAGAGTATCAGAAATTCAAAGAACACTTACGAATTTCGCAAAAACATATAACCTTATAACATGATGTGACTCAATTGCCCATGTACAAAGGGATTGAGCCATGTTACATGTTGCTCAAACATGTAACATACATGTAACATACATATAACATTTTGGTGAGAAGTATGTTATATGTATGTT
>OMWH01000036.1 GCA_900314755.1 uncultured Prevotellaceae bacterium
GAACAGTCATGTCATGCCTGCCATGATGCGTAAGATATACCTTGCCAAACTCATCCATGATGGAGAGTGGGACAAGATTGCCATTGACTTGGACAAACGACCCGTAGAAGGGGTTAATGGTGAAGGGTTAAGGGTGAATGGTGTAGAACGAGAAAACGCTCTCAGCGTTTTGGCAAAGTATGGCATTTACGATAATAAGGTGGTACTATGGGGTACTGGCAAACCGCTTCGTGAATTCCTGTGGAGCGAGGACATGGCTGATGCCTCGGTACATGTGCTGCTGAATGTCAATTTCTCCGATATTATCGGTATCGAGAAATACAGCAGTGTTCACTATGGTGCAAGCACAGACGGTGCTGTTGACCGCAACCACTCTGCTGGTCGTGGTGGTGCTATCCCCTCTTTGGGAGAAATCCGCAACTGCCATATCAATGTGGGAACGGGTAAGGAACTGACCATCCGTGAACTCTCTGAGCTGGTTGTCAAGGCAGTCGGTTTTGAGGGAACGGTAGAGTTTGATGCCTCTAAGCCCGACGGTACCATGCGGAAACTCATTGATGTCTCTAAATTGCACTCCTTAGGATGGACTCACAAGGTCGAGATAGAGGAAGGTGTCAGAAAACTGTTTGAGTGGTACCAGCAAAGTTTATCGTAGCAAAGGATAGAGTCTGTTTTTGGGGAATATGGAAGAGTGGAGAGTTGAGAGTTGAGAGTTTAGAGTTTAGAGACAGACTATAAAGTTGAGAGTCGATAGTTGAGAGTTTAGAGACAGTCGCGCAAGCGCAAGTTGAGAGACTTAAAGACTTTGGATCTTTGATCTTTGAAACTGACTCTAAACTCTAAACTCTAAACTCTAAACTAAAGTACTGACTCTAAACACTACACTCAATACTTTAAACTAAAAGAAAGGTATGGAAGTAAAGAAGACGGCAATAGAGGGGGTCTATATCATCGAACCCCGTGTTTTTGAGGATGCCCGTGGTTATTTCTTTGAGTCGTTTTCCCAACGGGAGTTTGACGAGAAAATAGGTCCTGTCACGTTTGTACAGGACAATGAGAGTAAATCATCCTACGGAGTGATGCGCGGCTTACATTTCCAGCGTCCACCATTTACTCAGAGCAAACTAGTTCGTTGTGTAAAAGGTCAGTAGAGCTGACGGAGGAGAACCATCTCCAGTTCTTTATCCCGAAGGGCTTTGCCCACGGCTTTTCCGTCCTTAGTGAGACGGCAGTCTTCCAATATAAGTGTGATGAGTTCTATCATCCTGAGGCTGATGGTGGCATCCGTATTTTGGATGACTCACTGGGCATCGACTGGCGAATACCCACCGACCATGCTATCCTATCAGAAAAGGACACGAAGCATCCCCTCCTTAAGGACTTCGAATCACCTTTTTTAGTTTAGAGTGGAGAGTTTAGAGTTTAGAGACAGTCGCGCAAGCGCAAGTTTAGAGTGGAGAGTTTAGAGTTTAGAGTTTAGAGTCAGTCGCGCAAGCGCAAGTTGAGAGTTTAGAGTTTAGAGTTTTGAAGTATGGAAGTATTTGGTTATCGTAAGTTGATTGCTTATCAGAAGGCAAAAGAGGTGGTGAAACGCACCTATAAGCTGCTGAAGAAGTTCCCGGCAGAAGAACGCTATGCTATGAGTGATCAACTCAGAAGGGCATCTGTCTCGATAACATCTAATATTGCTGAGGGAATAAATCGCTACTCTGTGAAAGACAAGTCTCATTTTATTGAGATGTCTTATGGTTCACTGATGGAGGTTTCTTCTCAGTTCGAAATAGCTGAAGAACTAGGATACATCACAGCAGAAGAAAGACTCAGTATGGATCAGTTGATTGAAGAAGTGGCAAGGCTATTGTCAGGACTTCAGAAAACTTATAAACCATCAACTGATTAAACTGACTCTAAACTCTAAACTCTCCACTCTAAACTAAAGGACTGTCTCTAAACTCTCAACTATCGACTCTCAACTTTATAGTCTGACTCTAAACACTAAACTATCGACTCTCAACTCTAATATCTCAACTACATTCCCAGCAAGGGCTTCAGTTGATTTTCCTTATTTAATATATATACGGTGGTACCGAGGAAAGCGAGGAAGAGGAAGACGAGAACCATCTTCGCACGGGATGGTCCCGCCTTCTTCACCGGAACCGTGGCACTCTGCAACGTGGTGAAGGCAGGAGTGTCCTCCTGAACCTTTGCCTCCGCCAACTGGAGCTGCTGTGCCACCGCATTATAGTTATTGAACTGTAACTGCATCTCGTTCTCCAAGTCAACCAGTTTTGTCTTGTACGACTGGAGTATCATGTCCTGATTGGCATCACTATAACTGGCATAGAGCTGGCGTGCCTTGTCATAACGAGCCTTCGCCTCCTTGAAGAGCTTGCGGTTATATTCCAGGTCGACCTTCGCCTTCTTTGTACGGTAATCGGTGATGAAGTTCTGAAGACGACGCTGTACTGAGTCGGCAATAGTAGCACAGATCAGTGGGTCCTGATCTGTGACATTGATGGTAATCACCATCGTCTTCTTATCGACATCACATACTACTTTCTTGTCTATGACCTGAACAATTTTCGACTGTTCCTTGGTCAGCATAAAGGGGTCTACCCTATGCTGGTCGATGGTGTCTTTCGTACCCAACAACTCACCCAGGAGTTTAAAGGGAGCCGAGATGGCAGCGCCCCACCATGAGGGTTTCTGCTCCTTTGCCAGATAATCGTAGTACGATATGATGCGGGTTGAGTCCTTTTTATGGACAGGGACATTGAACAGGCTCGCCTTGAAATCAACAGAGTTCATCAAGTCAGGGTAGAGGGTCGGGAACAGCGCCTCACTACCCATGGCACCACTGGTCATATTCATTCCAAACTGACTGGCAAGAGCCGCTAAGCCACTCGTTCTGCTGGACTTAGTACTCAACTCCGGACTCAGTTTCACCTCACAGGTGTAGTAATTACGAAGTCCAAGGGTATAGACACATGCCAGGACAAAGGCAACAGGAAGTACCTTATAATAAAGCTTCTTCCGTTTTTTCAACGCTGCGAAAATCTGACCGAAATCAATCGATGACTCCTCCTGCTCTATATATTCGTTTTCACTCATCACTTTTGAAGAATTGAAGAATTAAAAAATTGAAGAATTGAAATATTCAAAAATTGAAGAATTGAAAGATTGAAAGATTGAAAAATTGAAATATTGAAATATTCAAAAATTGAAAAATTGAAAAATTAAATTAGAACTGCTTGATCATGATCACTAACAGGGCTGACATGCTGGCGACAGACTGTGCGACAGCGACCCACTGCTGGACGAGACCTGCCTTTGGCTCCGGCTTCATTGGTACGACAATCTCACAACCCGGCTCAATCTTTGCCCCATGACCTACCTGTGCCATCGTGCCATTCGGATAAATCACCCACGTCTTCCGTTTCTTGGCATGGTTACCGAAACCACCAGCCTGGTTGACATAATATTTGTAATCCTTTCCTGGCTTATAAGAGACCGTATTCGGATACATCACATTACCAGAGACCTTCACTGTGCTGATATACTCCGGTACGACAATATGGTCACCCTCACGCAGGACAATATCCTCCTCACAGCCAGGATTAGCCAACGCCTTATCAAGGTAGATACCTACCGGGTATGTGTCTGACAATGCCAACTGGCTCACTGCGATAGAGTCAGAAGAACGGACACCCGCCTGTTTACGAACCTGCTCAATCAGGAAGTCACGACGAGCCTTCTCGTCCGCATTCATCACACGCTCCAAACGGGCATTCTTCGGATAAGCCTGATCCGTGAGACCACCTGCAAGCTTGATGGCATCAGACAGACGCATATTCTTGGTCGTCATGGTCTGGGCACCCTCATAGACCACCTCACCTGTGACAGTGAAGTTACGGGGGGTCTTGAACCCTGGGCTCCGACGAACATGTACCACATCATAAGGTTCCAATATGAAACCTGGTGTACCATCCACCACAAAGCCATCCTTCAACCCAAAGGTGAAAGTCTTTGAAATCTCACGGGGAGCATTCGTCGACTTCGGGTCACGGATGCGACGAGACACGTCCACCCTTGACACGCTGGCAGCATCGGTAAGACCACCTGCTTGCAGGATGAGGTCTTCCAAAGTCGTGTTATCCGCATACTGGTAATCTCCAGGACTCATCACCTCACCCGTGATGGTCAGGATGCGCTGCTGACGCAGGTCAGCCTCCGTCGGGATAAAGAGGACATCCTCATTGGTAAGGGGGATATCAGGTGCAGTACCTGCCATGATACCCTTGACATCTACCGCAATGACCTCCAAGCTACGGTCTGCCTTCAGACGATGGAGCACACCACGATTCGTCATGGCATCCTCGGTAAGTCCTGCGGCATGACTGATCAACGAGCGAACAGAGTTGATCTCATTGCCCAACTGATACTGCCCCGGACGGAAGACGGCTCCCTTGATCTCTACCATATTCTCATAACGGTTGAGGATTCCGTCAACCTCTACGGCATCTCCATCATCGACCTGGAAAGCGTTTAAATCAAACTCATCAATGGTGTATACGGCATATTTCTCACCTGTCTGACGGGTCAGACGGATAGACTTCTTATAGGCATCCCCTGTAAAGCCACCGGCATATTTCAGCAGGGTGGCGACACTCTCGTTTTTCCGCATCTCGTAGAACATCGGGCGCTTCACATTACCCGTGATACCCACCAGACAGTCGTAAAGTCCTACCTGGATGACATCACCCTCCTGCAAACGGATGTTACCAGCCAGACGACCATTGAGGATATACTCGTAGATATCAACCACCGTCACGAGGCGACCATTACGGTATACCTTTACATTACGCAGTGTACCATTGTCGTTAATACCACCTGCCATATAGAGGGCATGGAACACTGAGGCAAAAGCACTTAGGTGATAGGTTCCAGGAGTACGAACCTCACCCATCACGTTAACCATGATAGTGCGGGTGTTACCCAAGGTGGTACGGAGTGTACTGCTACTATAACGGGAGCCCACTGTAGAGCGGATCTTCGACTGAGCGGCAGCGACAGACATCCCCGCTACCATGATAGGACCATAACCTGGAACCGTGATATCGCCCTCGGGAGATACCGTCAGTTGGAGGGTTTTCTGGGAGGCACCATAGATATCGATAATCACCTGATCGCCAGGACCCAGCACGTAATTCTGGGGCGTGGCTATATTCATATTCGGTTCGAAGCTCAAAGCACCCCGATTGAAAATGTCATGACCGAAAATCTTCTTACCTGTTCCCGCTGACACATTACTCGTTGCCTGTACGTCATGCTCTACCTGAGCCTTCTCGTCACTGGCATTGGCGTATACCTCGCCAGTCGTTCCTACCTTGGCAGTATTCAACTCCTGGGTGGTAGCACCTGTATAGTTCTGACGCATACGGTCAGCCCCACCTGTTGATCCTTCGGCATTGGCATCCATTCCACTCTCAGAACGTTGTTTGTCATACTGATTACGGACACGACGGATCTGGTCGATCTGCACCCCTTTCTGCATCAGTTTTGTGACAATCTGTGCCTGGCTGGTGCCAGCCGTTGCCTCACGGGCAATGAAATCAGCGACCTGACTGTCAGACATACCTTGGGCAAAGGCACCCACTGACATCAAGGTCAACATCATTGAAAAAACGATTCTCTTCATATTATCTTCTTAAAAACTTTCAACTCTAAACTCTAAACTCTAAACTCTCAACTACTTTACAGTACCATCGCGAGATGCGGAGCATCACGCTGATGGCTCCTACGGTCTTAATCAACCAGTATTTGCGACCGTTCTTATAGAGTTTGCCACGGATACCAGCAAACTGACCATGCAGCACTATCACCTCCCTGCCGGGTTTAGCCTCTGCATCCTCTGCATCGAGGTATTCGACAGGTGTCTTGGCATAGTCTGGGTCACAGAGCAGACGGAAATCAGTCATCTCCTTGTCAGAGATCTCGCTGACCTTATCGTCAGTCTTGTTCCTCAACAGCTGGAGGGGCACGCGACACTCTGACAACAGCTTGCGCAACTCCATGGTGTCCCCGCTCTTCTGCAGAAACACATAGTTATGAACCACGGGAACCAGGAAACGCCGGGGCTTGAGTTCGTCTCCAACCACTTTCTCCTGATAGGTCATAGGAATGAAATAGGTGAGACCTTTTTCCTTGAGGAATGTCCCCACTTCCATCTCCTTGCGATTGAAGGTTCGTATCACGACCCAGCTGTTTTCCATCGTGGTATTCTTCTATATCGGGTGCAAAGATAGTGCAAACCGAGCAAAATACAAAATAAATCCCGATTTATTTTTATTTTAGAGGTGCAGCCTATCTTGGACCGACAGGTCAAAGATACGAATAAGTGAGCAAAGAACAAAATAAATTCCTATTTATTTTATTCAAGTTTCGCATGTTTCACATACTCAACGTTTAGAGGTGAGTGGTAAGAGGTGAGAGGTAAGAGAATACCTTGTCTATCTTCCTATATCCTATGATTTTTCTACGTTTATCTGCATTCCTCTCACCTCTTACCTCTCTCCACTCACCTCTGTAACTGAAGCAAGCTGAGCTTGCGAAAGTTGAGTTAGTAATTAGAAATTAGTAATTTGAGGAGGGAGAGAGCAGCAGAGACGGTGGGGATGTCGGTGAGGAGGAGGGAGCGCTTGCCATTAGCATCACGGAACTGGCAGCGACGAGGGTTGGTCGCCACATACTGGAGGATATGGTCGAAAGCCGTGCTGCGGTAGAACGGGTGATTCGGGTCGGAGACAAAGAAAAGGGTCATCCGTCCTTGTTTGAGTAACAGTTTCTCACATCCCAGCTGTCCTGCCAGACGACGTAAAGGTACGACGAGCATCAACTCCTCGCCCTCCTGCGGTACAGGACCGAAGCGGTCGACGAGCCGGGAGCGGTATGCCACCAACTGCTCATCCGTATGCAGGTTGTCGAGTTCCCGGTAGAGTAACATCCGCTCACTGTCTGACGGCACATACTGATCCGGGAAATAGAGTGCGAGGTCCGTGTCGACTGTCGTTTCGACAGTTGAGAGTTGAGAGTTGAGAGTTGAGAGTTGAGAGTGGGTCTCTTCGTTCAACTCTTTTATCGCCTGATTGAGGATTTTCTGGTACGTCTCGTAACCGAGGTCAGCGATAAAGCCCGACTGTTCGGCACCAAGAAGGTTGCCGGCACCCCGGATGTCAAGGTCCTGCATAGCAATCTGAATACCACTGCCCAGTTCACTGAACGTCTCCAGCGCCTCTAAGCGTCTGCGACTCTCCTGAGGAAGGTCAGCGAGCGGTGGTGCCAGCAGGTAACAATACGCCTTGCGGTTGCCTCGCCCTACCCTGCCCCTCATCTGGTGGAGGTCAGAGAGTCCGAAATGATGTGCCCCATTGATAATGATTGTGTTCGCATTCGGGATATCGATACCATTCTCGATAATCGTTGTGGAGAGCAACACGTCATAGTCGTGATTCACGAAATCGAAGATGATATTCTCCAGTTCGTCGGGTTTCATCTGTCCATGACCGATGGCAACCCTCGCCTCCGGGATATAGAGATGTATCATATCCGCTATCCGCTGCAGGTCGTTGATACGAGGAGTGACGAAATACACCTGTCCGTTGCGGGACAGTTCAAACTGGATGGCATCAGCGATGACCTCCCCACTGAGCGTATGAATCTCCGTCTGGATGGGATAGCGGTTAGGAGGCGGTGTCTGGATGATACTCAGGTCACGGGCACCCATCAGCGAGAACTGGAGGGTACGGGGGATGGGAGTCGCGGTGAGTGTCAGGGTATCGACATTCGTCCGCATCTGACGGAGTTTCTCTTTCACGGACACCCCGAATTTCTGTTCCTCGTCAATGATGAGCAGTCCGAGGTCCTTGAACTTCACCGACTTCCCAATCAGTTTATGCGTACCGATGAGAATATCAATCTTTCCCTCCGCTAAGTCGTGGAGGAGTTCCTTGGTCTGCTTAGGAGTACGGGCACGGGTCAGGTAATCCACCCGGACGGGGAAGTCCTTCAGGCGTTTACAGAACGTCCGGTAATGCTGGAAAGCAAGGACGGTTGTAGGTACCAGCACTGCCACCTGTTTGGAGTCACAAGCCGCCTTAAAAGCAGCCCGTACAGCAATCTCCGTCTTGCCGAAACCTACATCCCCACATACCAGGCGGTCCATGGGGCGAGCCTGTTCCATATCCCCCTTCACCTCATTGGTCGTCTTCAACTGGTCAGGAGTATCCTCATAGAGGAACGATGCCTCCAGTTCATGTTGCAGGTAACTGTCGGCACTAAACGCAAAGCCCTTCTCCCGTTTGCGTGCCGCATACAGTTTGATGAGGTCACGGGCGATATCCTTCAGTTTGTTCTTCGTCCGTTCCTTCATCCGTTCCCACTGTCCTGTACCCAGCTGTGAGAGGCGAGGCGGTTCCCCATTATCCTGCGCCTTGTACTTGCTCACCTTATAAAGAGAATGGATAGAGACATAGATTGCTCCCCCACCCTGGTAGATGATTTTGATCATCTCCTGGTATTTGACCCTCTCCGACTGAATCGGCATTCTCACCAGTCCCCCAAACTTACCGATGCCATGGTCGACATGGACGATATAGTCACCCATCTCAAACTGTTGGAGCTCCTTGAGGGTGAGTGCCACCTTTCCATTCCGTGCCTTGTCGGAGCGGAGGCTATAGCGGTGATTACGGTCGAATATCTCATGGTCGGTGAAGACACAGAGCTGTTGGTCGTGATCGATAAAGCCCGCATGAAGGGACGTGCTAATATAGTTGAGAGTGGAGAGTTGAGAGTGGAGAGTGGAGAGTGGAGAGGTGAGAGGTGAGAGGTGAGAGGTGAGAGGTGAGAGGTGAGAGGTGAGGGGTGAGAGTTCAGCGTCCTGAGGTGAGAGGATATCATGAAGGCGGTCCAGCTGTTTCTGGCTGTCCGCTAATATATATAGGTGGTAACCCTTCGCCTGATAGTCGGCAAGCGACTGGCGGAGGAGGTCGAAATTCTTATGGTACAGAGGTTGCGGAGCCGTATGGAACGACAGGGTGACCTCCGGTGTTTGGGAGGGATGACTGCCAAACTCCACCTGACGGAAGGAGGTCATCGTCTTCTGCCACTCATCACCACTCATCACCTGTACGTCCTCCGGATTCGTCTCCTGACAGATATGGTCTATCGTGTCATGGATATAAGAGAAGTCCTTGGCGAAGACAAACGACCCGGTGGGGAGGTAATGGAGGAGGGAGCGTGAAGCGGTGGAAGATGGCTGCGACAGGGTCGCAGCAGAGGAGACGAGGGTGACCTCGCTGCGCTGGTCACGGGAGAGCTGGTCGTCGACCTCGAAGGTGCGGATGGAGTCGACATCATCACCGAAGAAGTCGAGACGGAAGGGATACTCACTGCTGTAACTATAGACATCGAGGATAGACCCACGCTGGGCAAACTGTCCTGGTTCGTAGACGTAGTCCACCTCATGCAAACCCATGTCACGGAGTCGTCTCACCAGTCCATCAACGGCTATGGTCTGTCCCTTGCGCAGCACCAAGGTCTGTGCCTTTAGCTGCTCTGCGGAAACGACTTGCTCTGCAAGGGCTTCCGGGTGTGTGACGATGATTGATGACGCGGACTCAGAGGCGAGGGAGGTGAGTACCTCGGTACGGAGGATCTCATTGGCAGCATCACGCTGTGCATATTTGATAGCACGACGGAAGGAGGAGGGGAAGAACAGCACCTGTCCGTCTCCCAGCACCTGCTTGAGGTCCTGATAGAAATAGCCTGCCTCTTCCTCATCATTGAGGATGATGAGTGAATGGGCTTTTGATTGCCGAGCGATGACAGCAGAGAGCAGAAGGGGTGCGGAGGAGGCAACGAGTCCGTCGAGGAAAATCGTTTTCACCGACTTTTCCCCTATCGTTTTCCGCAGGGTTTCCACCTGGGGAGCCTGCCCGTACAACTGTACTAAATCCTGAATGGTCATATTTGCGGGTGCAAAGATACAAAAAATCCAAATAAAATTTGCTTCTTTGCTCACTTATTCGTATCTTTGAGACTACATCTCGAAAATAGGCGGCACCTCAAAAATAAAAATAAATCGAAATTTATTTTGTATTTTCTTCGGTTTGCACTATCTTTGTCGGCAATTATGAAAGAAAGTGATAGCATCGTCATTATTCCGACGTATAACGAAAAGGAGAATATCGAGAAGATCATCCGAGCCATTTTCGCCTTGGAGAAAAGCTTCCATATCCTCGTGGTAGATGATGGGTCGCCCGACGGGACTGCTTCCATCGTCAAAGGACTCATGGAGACGGAATTTGCCAACCAGCTGTTTATCCTCGAACGGAGTGGGAAACAAGGACTGGGCACCGCCTATATCGCAGGTTTCAAATGGGCTCTGGCACATCCTTACGACTATATCTTCGAGATGGATGCAGACTTCAGTCACGACCCCAATGACCTGCCCCGCCTTTATGCTGCCTGTGCGGAGGAGGGCAACGACCTTGCCATCGGCAGTCGTTATGTGAGTGGTGTGAATGTCGTCAACTGGCCGATGGGCAGAGTACTGATGAGTTATTTCGCCTCGAAATACGTACGGTTTGTCACAGGCTTTAAGGTACATGACACCACCGCCGGGTTTAAGTGCTACAAACGCCGAGTGCTGGAGACCATCGAACTTGACAAGATCCGTTTCAAGGGCTATGCCTTCCAGATAGAGATGAAATTCACCGCCTATAAGATCGGTTTCAAGATCAAGGAAGTACCCGTCATCTTCGTCAACCGCAAGGAGGGTACCTCCAAAATGTCTGGAGGCATCTTCGGTGAGGCGTTCTTCGGTGTCATGCGATTACGGTGGGACGGATGGACGAGGAAATATCCGAGAGTTGAGAGTGGTGAAAATATTATATAGGATTTATCAAATATTTATTGCAGTACCTGTGACCATTCTGATGACCATCTGGACTGCGTTGGTGGTAGGGATAGGCTGTACCATCGGGGATGGACATTACTGGGGTTATTACCCGGGACGCTGGTGGGCACGAGTCATTACCAAGGTTTTTCTCCTTCCTGTGAAGGTGGAAGGGGGCGAGGACCTGCCGAAAGACGAGTCGTTTGTCTTTGTGGCAAACCACCAAGGTGCTTTCGACATCTTCCTGATATATGGTTATCTGGGCAGGAATTTCAAATGGATGATGAAATACCAGTTGAAGAAGATTCCCTTTGTAGGCTATGCCTGTAAGAAGTCACACCAGATATTCGTAGACCGTCGTGGAACGGCGAAAGTACGTGCGATGTACAAGACGGTACGCCATACTCTGGAGACAGGTAATTGCAGTGTGGTGGTGTTCCCGGAGGGCTCCCGCAGCTTTACGGGACACATGGGTGTCTTCAAGAAAGGAGCCTTTACCCTTGCCGATGAGTTGCAGTTGCCGGTTGTCCCCATGACCATCAACGGGTCGTTTGACGTGATGCCCCGTTTCCGTGACTGGCATTTCGTCAACTGGCATCCCTTAACGCTCACCATTCATACTCCTATCTATCCTCAGTCACAAGGACCGGAGAATGTTCAGTCGACACTGCAACAATCTTACGATGCCATCATGCAGTCACTGACTCCTGAATACCAAGGATTTGTAGAGAACCCCGATCAGTGTTGAGAGGCTATTCTTTACGAAGGGTGATGACGACGATCTCACCCGGAAGTCCCAGACGGAAAGGGATGAGGGCTCCAAGACCCGTAGAGACAAAGAGGGCGCGAGACCCTTCGTAAGCCCATCCTTCATAGACATCATAGCTTAAGGCTGCCGGAGAATATCCGAAAATATCAGCCTGTCCCCCATGTGTATGACCACTTAGCGTCAACTGTGCTTGACACTCCTTGAGGATTTTCTCACGCCATGCTGTAGGGTCATGCTGAAGCATGATGATGAAAGGATGGTGAGAGGTGAGTCCGGCAAGTGTTTTAGCGACATCACCCCGACGGGGCATACGCTTCACTGTCCCCCAGTTCTCCATTCCGGCAATGACGATAGAGTCGCTATCCCGACGGATGACACGATGCTCATTCATCAGAAGAGTCCATCCTGCCTGACGCTCCAAAGCCTGTGTCCTCCTGTTATTCGCCTCTTTCTCCAGTGAGTCTGCCTGCAGATAGGTCGCATAGTCATGGTTGCCAAGGACGGAATATACTCCGTCGGGAGCGTTTAACCTGCTGAGTTGCGGGAGGTGCTCGACGAGTTCCTCGGGATATACATTCTGCAGGTCACCCGTAAACACGATCATATCCGGATGCAGTGCCAGCATACTGTCGACACCCCGCTGTAACATCCATTTACGCATGCCTGTCATCGTTCCGATATGTGCATCTGAGAACTGGACGATGCGGTAGCCGTCGAAAGCTGCCGGAAGGTCTTTGCTATGGTATTCCACATAACGGATGTCCAACTGCTGGTAGCCCACAAACATGCCATAGAGAGCGAAGAGCACCAAGATGAGGGAGACACAAGCGCCAATCTTCTTTCCCCAACGACGAGGAAACAGGAAGCGACACAAGAAAAAGGCAATGACGGGTAATACGACAAATGCCATGATGACGAAAAAAGGTACTGCGTAACGGGCAATCATAAAGAATTGAAGAATTAAAGGATTGAAGAATTGAAGAATTAAAGGATTGAAGGATTGAAGGATTAAAGGATTGAAGGATTGAAGAATTGAAGGATTGAAGGATTGAAGAATTGAGGTTATAAATAAGGTGAGAGGAATTTACGAAGGAGAGGGACAGGGAGTCCACGGCGACGGGCATAGTCCTGAAGCTGGTCGTCACCGATCTTCCCGATAGAGAAATAACAGGCTGCAGGATGAGCAATCATCAAGCCACTGACACTGGCATGCGGTTTCATGGCACCATTCTCTGTGAGACGGATACCAATCTGCCTAAACGGCAGGAGTCCGTCAAGGAGGAAGTTCAGACTGGCATCCGGCAGGGAGGGATAACCCACGGCGGGACGGATGCCCTGGAATGTCTCAGCATGGAGTTCCTCCATCGTCAGGTGCTCATCAGGAGCATAGCCCCAGATGGTACGGCGTACCTCCTCATGGAGTTTCTCGGCTGCTGCCTCAGCAAGACGGTCAGCAAGCAGCTGCACCTGCATCTTCTGATAAGGGTCGTTGTCGAAATCAGTCTCCATCCCCCAGTCGACAGTAGTAGCGAAAATACCGATATGGTCGTGCTGCGGATGGATGAAGTCTGCAAGGCAGAGACAGTCGCCGTGTTGCTGACGGAGGAATGGGCAGCGACAAGGTCGCTGCATACCCGACGATGAGAGGATGACATCATCACCCTCACTATGTGCTTCGAAGAGATGGAAGAGGGCATGGGCACGGTAATGCGTGTCAAGATGCCGGAGCACCTGCTCCGCCTCTGCCCTACTCTCTTGCTGCTGTTCCGGTTCCCTCAACTGCCAGGCATGGTAATAATACGCCCAATTGATATAGGGTTGCAGGTCATGGAGCGCATAGGTTATCTTCATCTGAAGGCAACCTCCTCTCCGATATAGTCCGTATCAACCTTGCCGTCCACATAGACGGTATGCCCATTACAGAGGGTCCGTTCCACCCGCCACAGGAAGGTATGACCCTCCATCGGGCTCCATCCGCATTTGCTCTGTATACAAGCCGGAGTGACTGTCCATCCCGTATTGGGACGAACCATCACCAAGTCTGCCCGATAGCCGGGACGGATAAAGCCCCGTTGGCGTACCTCAAAGAGTTGTGCCGGATGATGGCACATCAGTTCTACGAGCCGTTCGAGAGAGAGCACTCCTTGGTCGACCAGTTCGAGCATGGTGACCAGTGAGAACTGAATCATCGGCATACCACTGGCAGCCTTTGCACATCCCCCTTCTTTCTGTGAGAGGAGATGCGGAGCATGGTCGGTGCCTATCACCGTGATGCGACCGTCATTCAGAGCCTGTTGTAATGCCTCCCTGTCACGTTCTGACTTGATGGCGGGATTACATTTGATGCGGGTACCAAGGCGGTTGTAGTCACGGTCTGAGAAATAAAGGTGACTGGGAGTGACTTCTATGGAGAGTTGAGAGTTTAGAGTTGAGAGTTGAGAGTCAGTCGCGCAAGCGCAAGTTGAGAGTGGAGAGTTAAAGAGCTCCAACTCCCTTGCAGTAGTGAGATGGGCGACATGGAGCCGGGTATGATATTTCCGGGCGAGTTCCACTGCCAGTCTGGTACTCTCATAGCAAGCCTCAGCACTACGGATCTCGGGATGATGGATCACTGTGGGGTCGTCACCATATTTCGCCTTAGCGGCTTCCATATTGCGGTTGATGAGGGTGGTATCCTCACAGTGAGCCATCAGGGGCAAGGGTGTTGTACGGAAGATACGTTCCAGTGTTTCCCTGCGGTCTACCAGCATATTGCCCGTAGAAGAGCCCATGAAGAGTTTGATGCCCGGGATACGGTGGATGTCCAGTTGGGAGAAAGTCTCCGTGTTATCATTCGTCGCCCCATAGAAAAAGCTGTAGTTGACATGACTCTTCTGTCGTGCCAGGGAGAATTTCTGCTCCAATGCCTCCAGAGTGGTTGTCTGAGGATTGGTATTCGGCATATCGAAGAATGTGGTGACACCTCCTGCTGCCGCTGCCCTGCTCTCTGTGTTTATGTCCGCCTTCTCGGTAAGACCAGGTTCACGGAAATGGACATGGTCGTCAATGATGCCAGGGAGGATATAACAACCTTTCGCATCAATGACTTCGTCATCGGGAGTTATAGTATCTTTAGGAGCTATAGTACCTACAGGGACTATAGCGGTAATAGTACCATCCTCAATGATCATCGTACCATCGAAGGTACGACCCTCATTCACTATCGTTCCACCTTCGATGATTGTCCGCATAGGCTATTCTTTTTCTACCCCACTCATCCGTTTCTCGTTTTCCTGAGCCGTCTGGTAATAATCCTTGACGTAGGGGTCATCCTTGAATTTCTGTGTTGCCTTCGACATGATATCCTCTATCTGAGGAGTCAGGATAGGATAACGATACTGGCTGGTGATCATCATGAAGACACCCGGTCCCAGGACGTTATCGAAATTCGCCTCGATAAACTTCATCACGAGATGGTCCTCCTCCTGTGCTATTCTCGCTGCCTCAGCAGAAAGCTGGCTGTCGATGGTACCCTCGTCCAGTCCCTCCAGCAGCATCTGGCTCTGTTTGTGGGAGAGCTCATTCATCTGGTTGGTCAACTGGTTATGCTTATCGATAAACTTATACAGCGAGTCATTCATCGGAGTTCCCCCTACCATCTGTCGGGCTGGATCAATCTTCACGACAATCTCACCTTTCTCCAAGACGACAGGCATGATACTCTCATCATCCATATAAAGACTTGCCATGCGTATGGTGTCAAGCAGTCCCGTGAAATGGAACTCCCCATGGACGACCTCACAGGAGTCTATATTCTTGAATTCGTTATTCTTGATAGCCTTGAGATAGAGTTTGTTGCCATCCAGTGCCGACACAGAGGAAGAACCCTCCACGTTATAGGTGCTGGCACATGACGCGAAGAATGCAACGATGACAGACAAAAAAAGAACCTTCTTCATAGATGTTTCATTCATTTGTGATACAAAGATACGACGATGGTTTGAAATGAAGAAAAATATTTGCGCAATTTAATATATTTGTGCAAATATTTAGCATTTTTAGCCTACTTACCCTCTTTTTCCAATTCATGAGCGATACGATGACTGGTATATAGCTGGAGAATGGCTGCCACCAAGAGAAGGATAATCCAGTTGTTGTGCACATATTTAATATATAGCAGGAAATCCAGCCCCAGGAAATTCGCCTGGTTGGCAAACATCATAAGGGCTGCCAACAGGAAGAGGACATCACTGATGAGCATGATACGGCGAAGGCGACGGATGGTGATATTCTTTCCTTCGTAGGTCTGACGCATCTGAATAGCAGCAAACAGCAGGGCACCGGGGGCAAAGACATAGGGTGCCCATGACTGGAGAAAGATACTCGCTCCGGAGCCTATCACCATCAACAAACCTCCTGACAGTAACAGGAGGGTCTCCAACTTACTCAGCTGTCTCATGGGATTCTGCCGTCTGGGATTGTTCGTTACTGAAGACAAAAATATCCTCATCGTCTTCCTTCATAAAATACCGCTCACGGGCAATCTTCTCTATCGCCTTAGGATTGGAGTCGAGCATCTTAATCTGCTTACGGTCACGGTTATACTGCTCGGTATGCCGCTGGATCTCGTCTTGCAGTTCACCAATCTTCTGCTGGTTCTTGAAATGATGCCAGACACTGTTGTCATCCACGAAACCGATAAATACCACAGCTAACAGGGTCACCAGGGCATATTTAAGCCATGGTGAGCGGTATAGTCTCTCTGTTATTTTCTTCAGTCGCTTCATATTTTCTGCAAAATTACGAATTTATTTCCAATTTTTTCGTAATTTTGCAAGAAATTTGTGTAAGACATGGAAGAATATATCGTATCAGCGCGGAAATACCGCCCTACGACCTTCGATACGGTAGTAGGACAGCAGGCACTGACCACGACGCTGAAGAATGCAGTGAAGAACGGGAAGCTGGCTCACGCCTACCTGTTCTGTGGTCCCCGAGGGGTGGGAAAGACCACCTGTGCCCGTATTTTTGCCAAGGCAATCAACTGTATGTCACCTACCGAAGAGGGGGAGGCATGCGGACATTGTGAGAGCTGTCAGGCTTTCAACGAGCAACGGTCGTTCAACATCTTTGAGCTGGATGCTGCCTCCAACAACTCCGTGGAGCATATCAAGACGCTGATGGAACAGACCCGCATACCTCCGCAGGTAGGGAAATACAAGGTCTTTATCATTGACGAGGTACACATGCTGTCCACTGCGGCTTTCAATGCTTTCCTGAAGACCTTGGAGGAGCCCCCTGCACATGTCATTTTCATCCTTGCCACGACAGAGAAGCACAAGATACTGCCCACCATCCTGAGCCGTTGTCAGATTTACGACTTCGAGCGGATGACGGTACGTAACACCATCGACCACCTGAAGACGGTGGCAGAGAAAGAGGGTATCCAGTATGAGGAGCAGGCACTTGCCGTCATTGCGGAGAAAGCTGACGGCGGTATGCGTGATGCCTTGAGCATCTTCGACCAGGCTGCCTCTTTCTGTCAGGGGAATATCACGTACCAGAAAGTGATAGAGGACCTGAACGTGCTGGACGCTGAATACTATTTCAAGATCACTGACCTCTCTGTGGAGAATAAGGTGAGTGACATCATGGTGCTGCTGAACCAGATCATCAACAAGGGATTCGACGGAGGACTGCTGATTGGGGGACTTGCCAAACACGTACGTAACGTGCTGATGGCAAAAGACCCACAGACACTGCCCCTGCTGGAGGTCAGTGACCAACAGCGGGAGAGATACCAGCAACAGGCGCAGAAATGTGAGACTCGCTTCCTGTATGATGCCCTGCGACTGATGAACCAGTGTGACATCAACTACCGCCAGTCATCTAACAAGCGGCTGCTGGTAGAGCTGACACTCATCGAGATAGCACAACTGACTCAGCCCGACGAGGGGGCTGGCAGTGGGCGTAAGCCCAGAAGATTAAAATCCCTGTTTAAGCATTTGACTCAACAGTCTCAGCCAAGGAAAGCAGCCCCACAGGTAGCTGCGGCTGGGAGTGGAGAGGCTGGAAGAACTAGCAGTCCTAATAGTCCTAGTAATCATAGTTCCACAGGTGGTCCTAAGGAGACGGTGTCCCCTTTGAAGAAATCAGTAGGTTTCTCTTGGAACAAACTGCGGGAGAAGAGCACGGTGAAGAGCAAGATGCAGATCATACCGGGCTCTCTGTCGCCTAACGACCCTAATTCTGTCATTAAAGTAGAGTATCTGGACTTCTCCCAGCAGGACTTGGAGTTCCAGTGGATGATGATGTGTAACCGTATGCCCCAGAATCTGAGCGGCATCGCTACCCGTATGAAGAACATGAACCCTGTCATCAAGGAATTCCCACAGGTAGAGGTGGTGGTGGACAACCAACTGGCGTTGGACCAGATGACGGAGATAAAGGGCAGCATCCTCAGCACTTTGCGTATCTATCTGCATAACAGTGGCATCACCCTTGACATGAGGATTGCGGAACAGAAAGAGCGGAAGCGTATCCTCACCCGCCGGGAGCAGTTTGAGCTGATGGAAAAAGAATATCCCGCAGTAGCGAAACTGCGGGACCTCCTCGATCTTGAATTAGCGTAATAGTATCTTATTATATCAACGTCATTCCTAACTTCTTACACTCCTTACGCATGTCGTCAGGCCAGATAGAAGCCTGTATCTCACCGATATGCCCTTTATGCAGGAGTACCATACAGAGACGGCTCTGACCAATACCACCACCAATACTCAGGGGCAGCTCGTCATGGAGCAGTTTCTGGTGGAAATACAATGTCTCACGCTCCTCCTTACCCTCCAGTTGCAACTGGCGGAGCAACGACTCCTTGTCAACACGGATACCCATGGAGGAAAGCTCGAAGGAACGTCCTAATACCGGATACCAGATAAGGATATCACCATTCAGTCCTGCCAAGCCATTCTCACCCACCGTTGACCAGTCGTCATAGTCAGGAGCACGACCGTCGTGCTTCTCACCATTCGAGAGCTTGCCACCGATGCCAATGATAAACACGGCACCATACGCCTCACAGATAGCATCCTCACGCTCCTTAGGTGTCTTATCGGGATACATCTTCAACAATTCCTCCGCATGGATGAAGGTGATCTTCTCCGGCAGGAAAGGCTTGATCTGCGGATACGTCTCACAGGTCAGATATTCCGTACGGCGGATGGCAGCATAGATACGCTCCACCACATTCTTCAGATAGGCAACGGTACGCTGCTCTTTGGTGATGACTGCCTCCCAGTCCCACTGGTCGACATACAAAGAGTGAAGGTTATCCAGTTCCTCATCCGCACGAATGGCATTCATATCCGTATAGATGCCATAGCCCGGCTCTATCTGATACTCTGCCAACGAGAGCCTTTTCCACTTTGCCAGCGAGTGGACGACCTCCGCCTGGGCATCCCCCAAGTCCTTGATGGGAAAGGACACTGCACGCTCCACCCCATTCAGGTCATCATTGATACCCAGACCTTTAAGTACGAACAAAGGTGCTGTGACACGACGTAAACGCAGTTCCGTCGAGATATTTTGCTGGAAGAACTCCTTAATCAATTTAATGCCCTGCTCTGTCTGTTTCATGTCAAGCAGGGGCTGATAGTCGATGGGTTTTATCAGTTGACTCATATTCTATATGTGTTATTTTGCGAGTGCAAAGGTACTACTTTTAAACTAATTCGCAAGGAAAATACTGAAATATTTTGCAAAATGACACAAAAATAAATTATTTTCTTTCATTTTGTACCACCTTGTGTAATATTAAAAGATTATAAAACTCCATCCACTAAACGCAAAACTCTAAACTTTTTATTACCTTTGCAAGCCGTTAGGTCCCGTAGCTTAGCTGAATAGAGCGTCAGATTCCGGTTCTGAAGGTCTTGGGTTTGAATCCCAACGGGATCACGAAAGATTAAAAGGTTCCAAAGAGAAAAGCTTGCTTTTAACTCTTTGGAGCCTTTTAAGATTTTGTAGGATGGCAGGCGCCAGCCTACAGGGATATACAATCCCAACGGGATCACGAAAGATTAAAAGGTTTCAAAGAAAAAAGCTTGCTTTTAACTCTTTGGAGCCTTTTTTCATGCCGATTAAAGCCCGTTTTCAAGTCAATTGGAGCCTCCATTTGATTTGCGATGCCTAAGACTTCTCCATCATCAACGACAACAACTTCAAGTTGCTTGAAAAGGTGTTCAAAAACCAAATCCCCACACTTTAATACTTGGTGTGGGGATTGGGTATACAGCAGAACGCCCTGTTCATCGCAATTGTCCGACGGAATTCGAATTTTTCGAATTGCTGTGGACAATTGCAACAAACATCCTGTCAAACGACATCTCCTTCTGCTGCCATTGGCATTTGCTGGTCCTCTTCATTCAGCTGCGGATAGGCAGTAACACGGACTCCAGCGTTTCCTCACGCTTCGATGGCTTCAACTCGCACTCCCAAACTGTGATGCAATGCCAGCCCATTTCAGCCAGTTTACGCTGCTCTTCCTTGTCCCGCTCCTTATTCCTACGAATCTTCGCCACCCAGAACTCATGGTTCGTCTTCGGAATCTTGCAACATTCCGAACTCTCAATGATTTCTTCCGTCTTACATCTTACATCATACATCACGTTGTGTCCATGCCAAAAACACCCATTCACAAAGATGCACGTTCTATATTTCTTCAGTACCAAGTCAGGATGCCCAGGTAGCAGCTTATGGTTCAGCCTATAACGGAACCCTCTCTTCCACAACCCACGTCGCACAATCATTTCTGGCTTTGTATCCTTTGAATGGATCGCTGCCATATTTTTGTGCCGTTGTTCTTTAGAGAGCTTATCCATGATTACTTTTCTGTAACAACATGGCTATTACAAAGTCCTACAAATTCCTTATAAGTCATGGAAACGCCCAAAGAATCTTGAGTTGCTGCATTAACAGCAAAGCCTAAATCCTTATATTGATCAAGTTCAAATTCTATTCGAAGCGATTCTCCTACTTTAGTATTGACAGACTTCACTGCATAATAACCCGATAACATCTGATTCAATACAGGTATTAAATAACGGATTTGCCGCAAATCCACATCTTCCCTAATTCCCTGATGACTGCAACTAAACTTACACGGAAGCCCATTCTTCAAATCGGCCATAATGCCAACATTATACTGATTACTTGCTGAAATTAACAAATAGAGTGGTTCACCCTCCTGATAGAAGAGTCCCTTTTGGGGAATAGCATCACTCAACATATCAGTTGCTCTATTCCCTATCAACTCTGCAATAAAGTCTTCAAGCAACTTGCGATTATCCACATCCTTAGGCCTTAGAGGAAATGCACCGATATTCACTTCGTCAATCGACCTTTGGAAACGGGCTTTTGC
>OMWH01000021.1 GCA_900314755.1 uncultured Prevotellaceae bacterium
TTTGTTATCAATTTCAAATATTGCTCATATAGTCCATTTCTAACTATGGAAAAAATGCTATTTTTTTTCATGTTTATGACTTCTATTTGATTGTCTTGACTGTGGTAAATAATTATTAGGATTCCTGTATTCTTCAAGAAATTTTTCCTTTGCCTAAATTCCGCAGCACTTTAGTTTAACTGTTTTAGTAAGTTCCTGAGCAACAAAAAGTTCTTGCTGGGGCAAGCGGCAGAGCCGAGCGGCCCAGGATTTTGCCATGTCAGATTTTTCACTTACTTTAGTGCTGCAAAATCAAGACAAGCAAAATCATCAATGGCATGGCAAAAGTACAAATAAAATCTGAGAGAATCACTCCTTTTGAAGGAATATTTCACGTAAGAGAGCTATTTTCCCGTTATATGGCTTCGATTATCGACAAAGTGCTGGGGCTGCGATGTGCGTCGTACGGCTATCTCCTTATGGACAGGCTTGACACAAAAGCCTTCGGACTGAAGAAAACAAGCCGTATCAAAGCCTTTGTCTTCAAGTTCATCAGCGTGCCCGCAAAGTGGATAACAAGGCACTATGGACTAAACATCTACACGCACAACAAATCATATCAAGCCCCTTTCGCACTCACTGGCGGAATGAAAAATCTGCCAGTCGTATTTTTTATTCCGAGCATCGGAATAAAAATTCTGATACTCGTATTGTTTAATAACATACTCGTATTTTCAAATAAGATGCTCGTATTTTTTGATAGGAGTATCAGAATTCCTCGCGCGCACGCGCGCATACATAAAGTTTTTTACCCTTGCAACCGTTGCCACCTTGCAACACTACTTGAGAATCAGCGTGTTACGTGTGGCAACGAGGTGACAAGGGTGACAACGACAAAGGTAAGAGAGTTTTTATTATTTCTCCGTGTCTCCGTGTCTCCGTGTTTACCAAAATACTGCATGGGGGTTGCGAAGCCCCGGGCTCCAAGGGTCGAAGGTGCCGCCTCCAAGGGTCGAAGGTGCCGCCTTCGTGGGTCGAAGGCCGGGGCTTCAAAGGTTGAAGCCTTAGGCATCGTCAATGAAAACGCTATCAAACTGCTGAATCTATCAATCTGTCAGTCTATCTGTCAGCCATACAACCTGCTATCTGTCAGTGTGTTATGTCCTCTCACTGATAGATTGACAGATATTTTTTGATTGTAAAAACTTAGGTATATTATTCTAATAAATTTGAAAGAAAAGAAATGGTAATAGAGAAGGTTTAGGAAAAATTGTGTATCTTTGCAGTCGATATGAAGAAGATAACGTATATAGTAGCGGTATTAGCCGTCATGTTGCTCATGTTCTCTTGTGGTAACAGGAAGAGTGCTGCTGACTATGAAGGGATGTTAGACAGTATCCGTAAGGCAGAAGTGGAGAAGGAGTTGTTAAAGCCGACAGCGAGTGATCCTGTCGTAGCATTCTTTGATTCTCTCTCCATCAAATCTGTTCCTATGAAATATTCCCCGGAGTTTGTGGAGTACCTGCCTCAGATGATGAAGGTTCCCTCAGTCTATAATACTCGTTTTGATTATGAGAGTAATGTGGAACTCTATGCGGTCAGGTTGCCTTCCTACCAAAACTATCATATGATATTGTTGGGTGAGAAGCTTGACTCCACCAACGTGTCCCTTTATCTCTGTACGATGAATCAGGAATATGTACTTGTCGACCGTCTGTGTGTCTATGAGCAGAAGATAGAGGACAGAAACGGCAAACTGGGACTGATGCGTCAGGAGTACTACATCACGAGTAAGTATGAAGTCACCCTTGTCAGCTATTTCCGGGGAGAGGATGATGAGACGGAGAGTGAGTTGACCGCATGTCGCTATGTCATCAATAAAGAAGGTAATTTCGAAGAGGTTATTATAGAGTTATGATTGAAGTTAAAATGAATGACAACTTGCTTCAGCAAGCAGCCAGCGAAGGAATGGATGCTTTCGTCCATGCGTTTGTGGAGGCTATCCGCCAGTCTATTGGTCATGAACTGACAACAGACACCATGTCACAACTGAATGCAGACCAGATAACCCTTCTTGCCTGGGCAATCCTTCATGAGGAAGTGATGGATGGAGGTTTTGTGCAACTGATACATAACGGATATGGTCCGTTTATCTTCAAGAATCCTTTTGCCAAAGCTGTTAAGTTATGGGGAATGCGTGACCTCTCCAAACTAATTTATGATGCCCATACGCTCTATCTGAAACATCATGAGGCAATAGAAAAAGACTGCACAGAGGATGAGTTCATGGCTCTCTTCGAGCAATTCCCAGAGTTTGATGATTTGGATGACACATTTGTCGAGAATGAAGAGTCATGGACGGAGCAAATTGCTGAGTATATAGATCAGCATATTGAGAAATTCGCTCATATTGAGAAATAATAATGAATAAAGACGAAGAGAAAATCAGGAAGAAGAGTCCTGTACAGATACGCAATAAGAAGGCATCGTTTGAGTACTTCTTCATTGAGACCTATACGGCAGGTATTGTCTTGACCGGTACGGAGATTAAGTCTATCCGGCTGGGTAAGGCAAGTCTTGTGGACACCTATTGCTTCATCAACAATGGTGAGATATGGGTAAAGGGAATGAATGTGTCTCCTTATTTTTACGGTTCATACAACAACCATGAGATGAAGCGTGACCGGAAGCTGCTGTTGAATAAAAAAGAGATACAGAAGTTGCATGCCGCCACCAAGCAGACCGGTTATACCATAGTGCCTCTGCTGGTTTTCATTGACGAGCATGGGCGTGCTAAAATGGACATCGCCTTATGCAAGGGTAAGAAGGAGTTTGACAAGCGTCAGACCTTAAAGGAAAAGGAAGACAAGCGTGAGATGGATCGCGCAATGAAACACTATTAGATGAAACGACTACAAGACTTAACCAAACAACGTATACTGGTACTTGATGGTGCGATGGGTACCATGATTCAGAAATACAACCTTTCTGAATCTGACTTCCGCGGGGCGCGTTTTCAGGATATCCCCGGACAGTTGAAAGGTAATAATGACATACTTTCCCTGACCCGCCCGGATGTCATCAAGGAGATACATAGGAAATATCTGGAAGTAGGAGCGGATATGATAACCACCAACACTTTCAGTTCTCAGCGTATCTCACAGGCAGATTATCATTTGGAGGAGTATGCCCATGAGATGGCATACGAAGGAGCCCGCCTTGCCCGTCAGTGTGCCGACGAGTTTTACTCACCCGGGAAGCCCCGTTTCGTTGCGGGAAGTATAGGTCCGACCAATAAGACTTGTTCCATGTCCCCCGATGTGAGCAATCCCGCAGCCCGTGATATGACCTATGACGCACTTTATGATGCCTATAGTGAACAAATCGACGGACTCATCGCTGGTGGAGTGGACGCTTTGTTGATTGAGACTATTTTCGATACACTCAATGCGAAGGTTGCTATTGATGCGGCAATGACGGTGATGAGACAGCGAGGTGTCGAACTTCCCTTGATGCTCAGTGTTACTGTGAGCGATCTGGCAGGACGCACATTGAGTGGTCAGACATTAGAGGCATTCCTTGCAAGTATCAGTAGTTACCCCATATTCTCAGTAGGTCTTAACTGTTCGTTTGGTGCAACGCAGATGTTGCCGTTCCTGCGTCAGTTAGCAAAAAAGGCTCCTTATTTCATCAGTGCATATCCCAATGCAGGACTACCCAATTCTATGGGACTCTATGATGAGACTCCAGAGTCGATGGCTCCTCAGATTGGGCAGATGATAGAAGAGAATCTGGTAAATATCATTGGTGGCTGCTGTGGTACCGACGAGCAGTTCATTGCCCGATATATGCCTCTTGTGGTGGGCAAAAAGCCCCATCAGCCTGTTTCCCAACCGCAAAACATGTGGCTGAGTGGACTGGAATTACTGGAAGTTACTCCAGAGGTTCATTTTGTCAATGTCGGAGAACGTTGCAATGTGGCAGGTTCCAGAAAGTTTCTACGACTTATCAAAGAGAAGAACTATGAGGAGGCAATTACCATCGCAAGGAAGCAAGTGGCTGACGGGGCACTGGTCATTGACATTAATATGGATGATGGCTTGTTGGATGCCCGTCATGAGATGACAACCTTCTTGAATATGATAGCTGCCGAACCAGACATCGCCTCAGTACCTGTCATGATTGACTCATCCGATTGGGAAGTGATATTGGCAGGACTGAAATGTGTTCAAGGTAAGTGTATTGTCAATTCCATCTCTCTAAAAGAGGGGGAAGAGAAGTTTATCCAACATGCAAAAGATGTCATGCGGTATGGTGCTGCCGTTGTTGTCATGTGTTTCGATGAACAAGGGCAGGCAACAAGTTATGAGCGTAGAATAGAGATTGCCCAGCGCTCATACCAGATTCTGACTCAACAGGTTGGGATGAATCCGCTGGATATTATCTTTGACCCGAATGTGTTGGCAGTGGCTACTGGCATGGAGGAGCATGACAGCTATGCCGCAGACTTCATCAAGGCTACAGGTTGGATACGGCACCATTTGCCCGGTGCACATATCAGCGGAGGTGTCAGCAATTTATCTTTCTCATTCCGAGGTAATAACTATATCCGTGAGGCGATGCATGCCGTCTTCCTGTATCATGCTATTCAGCAAGGCATGGACTTTGGCATTGTGAATCCTGCCAGCAAGATACTATACAGTGACATACCTGCCGAGCAGTTGACCATCATAGAGGATGTCATCCTTAACCGTCATGCAGGTTCCTCAGACAAGCTCATTGAGCTGGCGAACAAACTGATGGAAACTCCTGATGCCCAACAAACCGACTCAGGAGGAAAGAGTACACCGCCACTTGAGGCTTGGCGACAGGAGGACGTGGAGCAACGGTTACAACACGCGTTGATAAAAGGTATAGGAGACTATCTCCAGCAGGATATAGAGGAGGCGATGAAAAAGTATCCCAGGGCAGTGGATATTATCGAAGGTCCCCTGATGGCTGGAATGAATGAAGTAGGACGATTGTTTGGTTGTGGTAAGATGTTTCTGCCTCAAGTGGTTAAGACAGCAAGGACCATGAAACAAGCCGTTGAGATCCTGCAACCCGTTATCCAGCAACAGCAGCAGGGGTCTGAGAAGAAAGCCGGGAAAGTCCTTCTTGCTACAGTGAAGGGCGATGTTCATGATATTGGCAAGAACATTGTCGCTGTCGTCCTCGCATGTAATGGTTATGAGGTTGTTGATATGGGTGTCATGGTTCCTGCGGAGCAGATTGTACGGAAAGCTGTTGAGATCAAGGCTGACATCATCGGACTCTCAGGACTGATCACTCCCAGTTTGGAGGAAATGGTCAACGTGGCTCATGAGATGCAGCGTGCAGGGCTGGATATTCCTATCATGATTGGCGGAGCAACGACCAGCGAGCTCCATGTCGCCTTGAAGATAGCCCCCGTCTATGGAGGTCCCGTCGTTTGGATGAAAGATGCTTCCCAGAATGCTTTGGTTGCTGCCAGATTGCTTAATAAGAGCGAGGAAGAGAAGATGGAGCAGGAACTGAAAACAAAATATCAGCATTTGCGTGAGGAATATTCACAAGAGCAACAAATGCTGTCCTTGGATGAGGCAAGAAAACAAAAGAAAAACTTTTTTGAGATATGATCAAAACAATAGCATTTGACTTAGGAGGTGTCATCATCACTATTGACCAGCCGCAGGCGATAAGCCGTTTTAAGGAGATTGGTGCGGAGAACGTGGAGGATTACCTCAACCCCTATACACAGACTGGTATTTTCGGTGATTTAGAACATGGGCTTATTACGGCAGAGGAGTTTCGTGTAGAACTGGGTAAACTGACAGGTAAGGAGTATACTTCCCAGCAATGTGCCTATGCATGGCAAGGATACGCAAAAGATGTTCCTCAGCGCAATCTGGACATTGTTCAACGGTTGCGTCAACAAGGTTATCGTGTGGTGCTGTTGTCGAATACGAATCCATATATGATGGAATGGGCGATGAGTCCCGCCTTTGACGGGCACGGTCACTCTTTGGCAGATTACTTTGACCATTGTTATCTGAGTTACCAGTTGAAGATGATGAAACCTTCAGAAGAGATTTTCCGTCATGTGTTGATGCAAGAGAAAACATTCCCCGATGAGATTCTGTTTGTTGACGACGGTCCTCGTAATGTCGCTGCTGCCAGTCAGATAGGATTTCACACGTTCTGTCCCGTGAATGGTGAAGACTGGACGGAGGAGATTTATAAGTTCATAGTTTAGAGTTCATAGTTCATAGTTATGAGAAGAAATATTATTTGGATATTATTGTGCTGCGTGAATTTGCTGCAAGCACAGACATACATTGTTCCTAAAAGAGAGTTCCGTGCCGCATGGATTCAGTGTGTAAACGGACAGTTTCAGAACATTGGTACGGAGAAGATGCAAAGGACGCTTTCCTACCAGTTGGATGAGTTACAGAAAGATGGGGCGAATGCCATTATCTTCCAGGTGCGTCCAGCCTGTGACGCCCTTTATCCCAGCAGTATCGAGCCATGGAGCCATTTCCTGACAGGAGTACAGGGTAAGGCACCGTCACCATATTGGGATCCCCTGCAGTGGATGATTACCGAATGTCACAAAAGGGGAATGGAACTGCATGCATGGATCAATCCTTATCGCGCCAAATCAAAACTTGCCTATGCATTGGCTCCCAATCATATTTGTAACCAACATCCGGAACGTGCCTTTGAGTATGACGGGCTGATGGTGCTTCATCCTGCCTTGCAGGAAAACCGCAATTACATTTGTACGATAGTAGAGGATATCCTAAACCGTTATGATGTTGACGGACTGCATATTGATGACTATTTCTATCCGTATCCGGTCGCAGGTAAGTCAATTCCTGATGATGACCAGTTCCGTGCCAACCCACAAGGTTACTCCAACAAGAATGACTGGCGACGCCATCAGGTCGATCTGCTTATCGAGCAGTTATATGGAACTATCCACCGTGTAAAACCATGGGTGAAGTTTGGAGTGAGTCCTTTTGGTATCTATCGCAATCAGAAAAACGACCCGCGGGGGAGTAAGACCAATGGCTTGCAGAACTATGATGACCTGTATGCCGATGTCCTGTTATGGATAGAGAAAGGATGGGTTGACTATACGGTTCCGCAATTATATTGGGAGATGGGACATAAGGCTGCTGACTATACAGAACTGATACGTTGGTGGAGCGACCATGCCTCAGCCCGTCCACTGTTTATTGGTGAAGATGTGGAGCGGACCGTCAAACATGCCGACCCACAGAACAAGAAAAGTCATCAGCTACCAGCCAAGATGCGGCTTCACCAAGAGAACGCAGGTGTTCAGGGTACGGTATTATGGTATGCCAAGGCTGCTGTCGACAATATCGGCAACTATGGCACCAACTTGCGGAATGTCTATTGGCGTTATCCCGCTCTGCAACCACTGATGCCACACATCGATGATAAAGCACCCGGCAAGGTGCGTAAGCTGAAAGTGTTTGATATCAACGGACAAAAAGTGTTGATGTGGACAGCTCCCAAGTCCAAGAAGTGGGGTGACGAGGCAGCAAAATACGTCGTCTATCGTTTCCTGCGCAGTGAGGATATCAATATAGATGATCCCTCACATATTGTCGCCATCACGACAGACTGCTATTATGAGATTCCCACAACTTTAGAGCAAGGCAAGTATGTCTTCCTTGTCACAGCCCTCGACCGTATGCAGAATGAGAGTAAGGCTGCCAAGAAGAAGGTCAAGTTCTAATTCTTGATTTTGACAGTAATCGGACGCTCTACCTCTTGTCGCCATGCCGTGAGATAGTCGAACCATTCTTTTGCGGAATGATAGCCGAAAGTCTCATTGGCAGAGGTGTAGTTGACTTTGTATGCCATGTGGGTGCCATTCACTTTCACCACATAGGCGTAATTGTCTTTGTTGGCAGGCTCTTCACTCACGATGTTCTGTTGTGACAGTAAAACGGCAAGACCTACTGTCTCACGCTTGCCATTGATGGTGTCATTGGTGGGGAAGTCTGCTCCCCAGCATGCACGGAGTCCTTTCTTGTCGGAGAACTCCTCAGAGCCTTTCACGTTGATGACACCAGTAGAGAAACGGTAGTCACTGACATCTTTGTTGAAGAAAACGTCTACATCAGTGTCACGATGTCCCGCATACTGAGTGTAACGAATAGTCATGTTGACAGGAGCATGATGGGCATCCACCTGCCAGCCACGGTCTACCAGTTCAACAATGGCACGCAAAGGACCATAGCTGATGATACGCTGGGTACGGGTACGGACAGGCTCCACCAGTGTGGGCTTCTTGCCATCCCAGCCACGGAATGCACCGAGTCCGAAGGTTTGTCCTACCCACAACACATCATCGCCATACCCTTGTGCTTTCTGTTCTTTGTCAGTATAGAACTGCGTATCCTTCAGTTCCAGACGTTTCTGGTATTTCCCGTATAAGTCTAATGTCTGGCGGGCATCAAAATAGATGCGGATGCCATTCAGTTCACTTTCGAAGTCTACACCATGATGATGCTGGAGGTTATAGGTATAAGCGGCATCACCTCGTGCTGTTATAGACTCGATATAGTTGTTCTGCTGATTCTTCTTCAGTTTCTTGTTCTTGGTATTAGCCATGACCATCTCCGCATAAACACGGGCAGGGTAGGAGCGGGGCTCTCCCTGCTCAAACAGTTCCACAACATATTGTTTCTTCTCTTTCTTTCCAAGATTGACGAGGAAACACAGTTCGTCAAACACCTCATCCTGGTTGAGGTCGTCTAACTGACAAGGAATTTCCTTGCCGTCTGCTGTAACTACTGCGGAACGAACCTCACCATAAGGTTTGAGGTCAATGACAACAGGTTGGTCATTCCTTTCCATATTCATTGGATTGCTGGCGACAACGGTAATCGTATGGTTTGCCCATGCGGTCACACCGCCAAGGCATAAAAGACAAGTACAGATTAGTTTTCTCATAATCATATTTAATGTAATGCGATTACAAATTTCACACAAATAAACGAAAAAGACATAATATTGCACTATTTTTTATCTTTTTTAGGTTAAAATTTGGTTTTTAAAATGTTTTTTAGTACTTTTGCATCGATATTTAACACAAATAAATCATTTTATCTGTCGTTATACAGTGCGTAAAGTTTACTATTTGCTCTTTGCTACCATGCTCATCTGCTTAGGTTGTGAGTGGCACTTGAAGTCTACTGAGGACACTTCAAGTGTAAAGAGTGTGACCATTGAGCGATACGACCGTTTGGAGAGTCTGTATCTGACAACAGGAGATTATTCGGCACTCCTTCAGATGAACAAGACCTATCCGATGCAGACCCGGACACTGATAGAAGATGTGCTGCGCATAGGACAGGTCAATGAACCAGATATCAACACCAAATTCCTGCATTTCTTCAAAGACTCTACTTTACAACAACTGATCAGTGACGTTCAGAAACAGTTCGCCGACATAGAGGACCTGAACAAGGAGTTAACGGATGCTTTCCACCAATTGCGTGAAATCATTCCTTCTTTAGAGATGCCACAGGTATATGCACAGATAGGATCTTTCGATCAAAGTATCATTGTGGGAGGCACGACCTTAGGAATCTCATTGGATAAATATCTGGGTGCAGACTATCCTTTCTATGTGACTCACTATACCGAAGGACAGCGCCGGCTGATGACCCGTTCAATGATAACGCCGGACTGTCTTAGTTTTTATCTGCTCAGTCGATATCCCCTTGCTGCTCAGAACCCGACCCATGAACAGCATGATCGGCATATGGGAAAGATACAGTGGGTGGTCAACCAAGTGACCAACCGTTCTGTCTTCGAGAATGATCATGTGGCATACGTTGACAGCTTTATGAAACAGCATAAAGATATCAGCATTGAGGAATTGCTTCAAGATGCCCGCTATTAACAACTATATGATGAACAAGATGAAACTTTTTCTGCTGCTGATGCTGATTCCGTTAGCAGCAAACGGCTTGGATTTACGGCAAATCACCAGTGGACAATTCATACCTGACAATATCCGTGGTGTGACACCAGCTGCTGATGGTGAGAGCTATACGCAACTTGGTGATGATGGAAAGACCATCTCCCGTTACTCCTTTAAGACAGGAAAGGTGTTGGAGACATTGTTTGATGCTGCCAATACCAAGGTGGAATATATCAGCGGCTATATCATGAGTCCTGACGGAAAGCGTATATTGATAGAGACCAACAGGAAATCCATCTACCGCCATTCTTTTACCGCTGATTATTACATCTATACCATTGCCAGTCGGAAAATGGTTCCATTGTCCGACCATGGTGCGCAGCAGACTCCTTTGTTCTCACCTGATGGAACGATGATTGCCTTTGTCCGTGAGAACAATATCTTCCTTATCAAACTGCTCTACGACAATGCGGAGAGTCAGGTGACGAAGGATGGCAAGAAGAATGAGGTGATTAACGGTATTCCTGACTGGGTCAATGAGGAAGAGTTTGGGCACAGTCGTGCCATGGTTTTCACTGCCGACAGCAAGCAGCTGGTATGGGTACGCTATGACGAGCGTGCTGTCTGCCAGTATTCCATGCCTTTATATAAGGGACTGAAGCCGGAGCGTAATGAGTTCACGGAATATCCTGGCGCCTACACCTACAAATATCCCATCGCTGGTGCTGATAATTCCAAGTGCAGTGTATGGAGCTTTGATATTGCCAGTCGTCAGACTCGTCAGTTGCAGGTACCGCTTGACACCGACGGTTATATACCCCGTCTGAAGTCTACCCATGAGGCACAGAAAGTCTTGGTGATGACCATGAACCGTCATCAGGACTGCCTGCGTGTCTATACGGCAAATCCATTGTCTACCGTCTGTCAGTTGCTGATAGAGGACAAGACCCCTAAATATATCAAGGAGGATTGTGTGGAGAATATGAAGGTGACCAGCAAGTATATCCTGCTGCCCAGCGAGCGTGACGGTTGGATGCACCTATACCTTTATAATATGAACGGGCAGTTGCTTCGTCAGGTGGACCACGGTGACTATGAGGTCAGTGAGGTCTATGGTGTCGATGACCAGACGGGGAATGTGTACTTTGCCTCTCATCAGTATGGTGCTACAGACCAGCGTGTCTTCATGACCCAGGCGAATGGCAAGACGACCTGTCTTACTAATAAGGCAGGGTGGAGTAGTGCCGTCTTCAGCAGCAACTATCAGTCATTTATCCATGTCTGGAGCAATCTGAACACGCCCCCCGTTGTGACTCTTTGTAACAACAGTGGCAAAGCGATCACCACACTTGTTGACAATAAGGAGTTGCGCGAACAACTGGCGAAGGAACAGCTTGGCAGTCGTGAGCTCTTTACCATGACCACTGCCGATGGTATCACTCTCAATGGCTGGATGGTAAAGCCAGCCAACTTCGATGCCACTAAGCGTTACCCGGTGATTATGTACCAGTATAGCGGACCGGGCAGTCAGCAGGTGAAGGATGCCTGGAATATCGGTATGAACAGTCAGGGGGCTATCCTTGAGCAATATCTCTGCCAGCAGGGCTTCCTCTGTGTCTGTGTGGATGGTCGTGGAACAGGAGGACGAGGTGCAGATTTTGAGAAATGCACTTATCTGCGGTTGGGTGACCTGGAGTCACACGACCAGGTGGAGGCTGCCTTGTGGTTAGGAAAGCAGTCGTATGTGGATAAGGACCGTATTGCCATCTGGGGATGGAGCTATGGCGGTTTCAATACACTGATGTCCATGTCGGAGGGTCGTCCTGTCTTCCGTGCCGGTGTTGCCATAGCCCCTGTCACATCCTGGCGTTTCTACGACAGCATCTATACAGAGCGTTTTATGCGTACTCCCAAAGAGAATCCTACGGGTTATGATGATTGTCCCATCTCACGTGCCAGTCAGTTGAATGGTGCACTCTTGCTCTGTCATGGCAGTGCCGATGACAATGTCCATCTGCGTAACACTGCCGAATATACAGAGGTACTTGTGCAAGCAGATAAAGACTTCCGTCAGCTCGTCTATACCAACCGCAACCACAGTATTTTCGGGGGTAATACCCGCAACCACCTGTTCCGACAGTGTGTGAATTTCCTAAAGGAAGAGTTAGACATCCAATAAATAAAGGCTCCATTCATATCGAATGGAGCCTTTATTTGACATGAAAAGAGGCTTTATTTCACGCAAAGGACTACCAGACTCTTGGCAGGAACCTTGACGGTAAGCACGTCTTTCTTTATCTTGGCATCCTTGAAGTCTGAAGGAGCGACCTTGTCAGGGTTTTTGAAGTCGTTATAGTCATCCACTTTCTTGGAGGTGAGAATACGACCACTGACCGTCTTGGCATTGCAACCGCTAAGTTTCACCTCAACGGTCTTGTCCTGGTCGAGACTGACGTTAGTCAGTGCCACCACGACACTGCCATCCTTTGTCTTGGCTGCAGAGGCAGAGAGGAGTGGGAGAGGGCGGTAGCCTGCATCCTTGGCATTCTCCTTCTCCTTGAAATATGCCTTGCTCACCTGGATAATCTCGCTGTCGATATCAATAGGCAAGTAGGTGGCATCCTGGAAAGGAGTGTACATCTCAAAGACATGATAGGTGGGTGTAAGAACCATGTGGCCGGTACCTTCCTGGTCGGTGAGAATCATCGACTGCAGCACGTTCACCACCTGAGCGATGTTCGCCATCTTCACACGGTCGGTATGACGATGGAAGACATTGAGAGAGAGGGAAGCCACGAAAGCGTCGCGGAGAGCATTCTGCTGGTAGAGATGTCCTGAGATTGTACCCGGTTCCTCGTCCCACCAGGTGCCCCATTCGTCAACGAGCAGTCCCACCTGATGCTTGGGGTCTTTCTCGTCCATGATTGCTTTATGCTTCTTGATGACATCCTCTATCTCAAGACACTTTCCCAAAGCCCAATAATACTGGTCGTTGTTGAAGTTGATGGCAGAGCCTTTGGAACCGTCCCAGCCAGAACATGTATAGTAGTGCAGACTGACACCCTGCATGCGGTTACCGATCTTCTCCATCAATACCTTGGTCCAGTTGTAGTCATAGTCGGAGGCACCACTGGCAATGCGGTAGAGCTTGTTGGCACCTTGGTCACGAAGATAGGTGTTGAACTTACGATACTCGTCCGAATAGTACTCAGGTGTCATGTTACCACCACAGCCCCAAGCCTCGTTGCCGATACCGAAGTACTTCACTTTCCATGCCTTCTCACGACCGTTCTGACGACGCAGACGAGCCATGGGTGTATCACCGTCGCTGGTCATATACTCCACCCACTGTGCCATCTCCTTGACGGTACCGCTGCCCACATTACCACTGATGTACGGTTCGCAGTCCAGCATCTCGCAGAGGTTCAGGAACTCATGAGTACCAAAGGAGTTGTCCTCGATAGTACCACCCCAGTTGTTGTTACGCAGAGAAGGACGCTGACTCTGAGGACCGATACCGTCCATCCAGTGATAGTCGTCGGCGAAACAGCCACCCGGCCAGCGGAGCACAGGAACATGTAATTTCTTTAGAGCTTCAAACACATCCTTGCGATAGCCGTTGATGTTGGGGATGGGAGAGTTTTTGCCGACCCAGAGACCGCCATAGATACAAGATCCCAGATGCTCGGAGAACTGACCGTAAATCTCGCGATTGATTTTCGCACCAGGTTGGTCGGCATGGAGGGTAGCTTTCACCACGTCAGCTGCTGATGCAGAAGCAGTCATTGAACAAGCAATGACAAGGGTTGATAGTAACTTTTTCATTGTTTTTAGTTGTTATTTGATTAAAATCGGATACCGAATTGCGTATTGACATACCAGTCCCACATCTTGACACTGGTATTGTCGTGGTTATAGGAAAAGCGGTGCAACTGTCCATAGACATTGGCAAACCAGTTCTTACCGTTATAGGTGATTCCCGCCCGTCCGTTGATATTCACCTTCCAGCGGGTCTTGTTGATACGCTCGCCTGTTTCCCACATCTCTACGTCATTCTGCCAAGAGAGGTCTTGCTCGTCAAAGGGGAGTGGTCTTTTCTTCTCACCGTTTGACCATTCGTGCGTCTCAGCGTTCCAGTTGCCATAGTTCTCTGTATTCTCTTGGACTATATCGAAAGAATAGTTGGAGTCATAGGTAGTCACCTTCACCCTGTTATAGACACTGACAGTGGGCATCACCATGATATTGAAAAGCCACCCTTTCGCAGGAACCCAGTTGTAGCCATACCCAATACCGATGTTTGCCTGTTGTACCTTGATTTTACCGACGCCACTGGCGGCAGAGATGAACTCCCCGTTCAACTTGTCGGAGTAGTCGATGGATGACTGATACCAGGAGGCACCCAAGAGGAGGGAACCGGCAGAACGTCGCTGGATGACAGACTGGTTATAGGCAGCGTCCTGGGAATAATGCTTACCGTTGAAGACATAATAGCCGTCAAGGAAAACGGAACGCACCCAGATAGGGGCATGGCTTTTGTAAGGTACGGCTTTCTCAGACATCTCATTATCTCCGATACGGACATTTGCGTCTAATTTCATGTCCTGTGTTTTGAAACGGCGAAGACTGAAGATCAAACCGTAACGAGTTCCTGTGGAGCTGACTGTCCAATAGCGTCCTGCGTTTTTGATGAGAGGGATGGAATAGCCGATACCAAGACCCCGGTAGCCAACCCATACACCTAAGTAGGTGGCAAGTGGTGGATTGATGCGCATCGTCCAATCCGCATCCGTAAAATCGTCTAATTCTCGGTAGGCTGTCGTTGACAAGTCTATTTGGTGGTTCATCTTCACATCGATCATGTTAACCTTTGGATAGATGACAACACGCCAGGGCTTCTTGGGAACTTCAATATAGTTTGTGTCTACCTTTGCCTCCCATAGGGAGTCAAGGTAATTCATGCCTTTCTTCAAATTACGAGATAGCCATGATTCATTTTGAGCATGAATGCCCAGTGCCACAAAGGCACTGAGCACCATGAAAATAAATGATCTTTTCCCCTTCATCAGAGTTTATGATCTACCGCACTCTGCTCAACAGGCAGACAACGTTTGTAATTCTCGGTATATTTCTCGAAACCTGCCACATCCTCGGCAATAGGATCTACTGACGTACCTTGGTTGCCGGCAAAGACAACCTGATCCAGATAGTCTTCCAGATTGAGCTTCTTCGGATTGCGGATTTGGAAAGCTGAGAGTAATGCGATACCCCATGCGCCGCCTTCACCAGCAGTCTCCATAACAGAGATTGGAGTGTTGAGGGCTGCTGCAAGGAAACGTTGTCCTACACCTTTGGTCTTGAACAGTCCACCATGTCCAGTGATGCGGTCAACCTTGATCTTCTCCTCTTTAAGCAGAATGTCGTTACCTATCTTCAGAACAACGATAGAAGAATAAAGTTCAGCACGCATCACATTGGCAAGAGTGAAGTTGTCGTCAGGACTGCGAAGAATCATCGGGCGACCTTCTGAAAGACCTGTGACGGGTTCACCGGAGATGTAGTTGTAGGCTACAAGACCACCACAGTCAGGATCACCAAGAAGTGCATGAGTATAAAGAACCTGATAAACCAGATGCTTCTCTTGTACCTTGTCAATCAGTTGCTCATAATCACGGAACATCTTCACCCAGTTGTTGAGCTCACTGGTGCAGTTGTTACAGTGTACCATTGCTACGAGAGAACCGTCAGGTGTGGTAACCATGTCAATCATCTCATAGGGCTTCGACAGAGGCTTCTCCAAAACAATCATCGAGAAAGAAGAAGTTCCTGCAGAGACATTACCTGTACGCTGCTTGACGGCATTGGTGGCAACCATACCCGTTCCTGCATCACCCTCAGGAGGACAAACAGGAATACCAGCTTTCAAATGTCCACTGATGTCAATCATCTTAGCACCTTTAGGAGTCAGGAAACCTGCATTCTCTCCTGCGCTTAATGACTTAGGAAGAATATCTTTCAGTTTCCAGGGATATTGTTTCATGCTCACCAGTTTATCAAACTTCTCGACCATCGTGGCATCATAGGTCTTGGTAGCTGGGTCAACAGGTATCATACCAGAAGCGTCACCGACACCCAGTACAAACTGACCTGTCACCTGCCAGTGGATATAGCCTGCCAGTGTGGTGAGGAATTTGATGTCCTTCACATGCTCCTCGTTGTCGAGGATGCACTGATACAGATGACTGATACTCCAACGGAGAGGGATATTGTAGTTGAAGAGCTCACTAAGTTCTGCGGCAGCCTTTGCCGTATTGGTGTTACGCCATGTACGGAAAGGAACCAAAATCTGCTGAGACTCATCAAATGCCATATATCCATGCATCATAGCAGAGAATCCAATACCCGCCAAGGTCTCTATCTCACAGCCATACTCGTTAAGGACAGCTTTGCGGAGGTCGGCATAACAGTCCTGAAGACCATACCATATTGCCTCAGTAGAGTAAGTCCATAAACCGTCAACGAGTTGGTTCTCCCACTCGTGTGACCCCTGAGCGATAGGCTTGTTCTGCTCATCGATGAGCACTGCCTTGATGCGGGTAGAGCCAAACTCAATACCCAGAATGGCTTTACCTGCTTCAATAACTTGTTTTGCTTGTTGTTTATCCATAGCTTAGCGAAGGGCTTTGTTCAACATGTAGTAAATCTCATTGTTCTGAAGCTGCTGCTTGAACTCGTATGTCTTGGTGTCCTTATTAATCTTGACATACTCGAGACCAAGAATCTCAGCGAAGTCTTCCCAATATTCTTCTGTGATGTCGTAGGAGAATGCACTGTGGTGTGTGCCACCGGCAAGAATCCATGCACCAGCACCAATCTCGAAGGTTGGCTGTGGTACCCACAAAGCAGAGGCGACAGGAAGGTTAGGCATGGGTTTCGGCTCGATACACTCTACCTCCTGTGAAATCAGACGGAAACGGTTGCCAAGGTCAACGACAGTAGCCTTGATACCACGTCCCACCTTAGAGGTGAAGACGAGACGGGCAGTCTGTTGCTTACGGATACCAATACCGAGGAAGTGAACCTCGAGTTTGGGTTTGTCTACTGCAATCAGCGGACATACTTCCAGCATGTGGCTCTGCAGACAAGAGCTGCGGTCGCCAGCGAAGTTGAGGGTGTAGTCCTCCAGGAAAGAACAGCCGGTAGGCATACCTTGCTGGATAACCCATAGCGTACGGTACAGACAAGCGGTCTTCCAGTCTCCCTCCGCACCAAAGCCGATACCCTCAGCCATCAGACGCTGGGAGGCAAGACCTGGTATCTGGTCGAAACCAACGAAGTTAGGATCGTTAATGTCCGCATCACCAAGGTCGTCAAAGTTGGTGGTAAAGGCAGTAGCCCCCTCGTCTTTCAGTACACGGCGGAGGGCAATCTCAGCCTTGGCGGCATTCTTTACCTTCTCCCAATAAACTTCCTCGCCACTCTCGTCAATCTTAATGGTGTATTCCTTTTTGTATTCTTCTACCAGGGCATTGACCTCTGCGTCAGTTACCTTCTTGAAATAATCCATCAAAGAGCTGACAGGGTAATAGTCTACATGGTAACCCAGACGCTGCTCAAACTCAACGCGGTCGCCATCCGTTACTGCTACGTTGTTCATGTTCATACCGAACATCAGGCAGCGTACGTTCTTGGCATCAGCGACACCTGCTGCGACACGAGCCCAAACGGCAATCTTCTTTTGGGCTTCCTCATTCTTCCAATAGCCGCAAACCACTTTGCGTGGAACACGCATACGAGTACAGATATGTCCGAACTCGATATCACCATGAGCACTCTGGTTGAGGTTCATGAAGTCCATATCCATGGTGTCCCAGGGAATCTCTGCGTTATACTGTGTATGGAAGTGTAGCAAAGGCTTCTGTAAGTCCTGCAGTCCCTTGATCCACATCTTGGCAGGAGAGAAGGTGTGCATCCATGTGATGATACCAATACACTTGTCATCATTATTGGCTGCCTTCATCACAGCCTCTACTTCTTTAGAGCTGTTGGCAGTGCCTTTATAAACAACCTTTACAGGAATGTTTCCACTGTTATTAAGACCTTCCACCATTTCCTTGGAGTGTCCGTCAACAGCAACGACGGCATCACCTCCATAGAGCAACTGCGCACCAGTTACCCACCATATCTCATAATTATCAAATGCTTTCATTTTCTCGTTTTTTAAGTTAATAGTGATATTGTTTATTTCTTCTTCTGTCCGTAGTAGGCATTGGGACCATGTTTACGGCTGAAATGCTTCTCTATCAACAGGGGGTTCATCGTCGTGTTGGGATTGACAGAGAAAGATACAAAAGCCATCTTTGCCACCTGCTCCATCACGACAGCATTATAGACGGCATTGTCAGGATTCTTACCCCATGAGAATGGACCGTGGTTCTTAACCAACACACCAGGAGTGTGTACTGGGTTGATATTACCAGCCTCGATGCGGTTGACAATCACGACACCGGTATTATACTCATACTCAGCCATCTGGTCCTCGGTCATGTCATAAGTACATGGAATCTCATCATGGAAATAGTCTGCGTGTGTTGTTCCGATGTTGGGGATATCCTTACCAGCCTGAGCCCATGCTGTAGCATAAGTGGAGTGTGTGTGTACCACACCGCCAATCTCAGGGAATGCTCTATATAATACAAGGTGGGTAGGAGTATCAGAAGAGGGATTTAAGTCTCCTTCAACTACTTTACCCGTCTTAAGGTCTACAACAACCATGTCCGACGCTTTCATCTGGTCATAGTCAACACCAGAAGGTTTGATAACTACTAAGCCTTTCTCACGGTCAATACCTGACACGTTACCCCATGTGTAAATCACCAGGTTGTGCTTTACAAGGTCAAGATTGGCACGGAATACTTTTTCTTTTAATTCTTCTAACATAATATTATAATTTAAAGTTGGGATCTTCGTCATATACACGACGGTTGAATCGATAAAGGTAAGCGCCTCGTTTGGAAGAGGTCTTGTCAATAAGTTCAGTCTTCTCAATGAAATCCATCTCCTTGATACGCTTACGGAAATTACGCTTGTCAAGTTCTTCACCATTGACAGCCTCGTAGAGACGCTGTAGCTGGGTGAGTGTGAAGAGATTGGGAAGCAAGCGGAAGCCTACGGGCTCTGTCTTGATCTTGTTCCTCATCAGGTTACGGGCTTTCTTGACCATCTCCATGTGGTCGGAGTAGAGAGGCGGCATTTTGTCGAAGTCAACCCATTCCACACCGTGCTCCTCCAGGAGACGATGGTCATAGTCCTTCACGTTGATAAGTGCGTAATAGGCAACCGAGATGACACGCTCACCCGGGTCGCGGTCGACACTGCCGAACGCACCTACCTGTCGCATGTAGATGTTACGCATACCAGTAAGTTCATAGAGCGTACGGTATGCGGCGTCGTCCACACTCTCGTCGAGGCGAACGAAGCCTCCGTAGAGACTCCATTCTCCTCGTCCTGGATCCATCTTGCGCTTGCCGATCAATACCTTCAACTTATTCTCGTCAAAGCCGAAGATGATGCAGTCGACAGACACTAAGACTTTCGAGTGTTCATTATAGAATATCGTCATATCCTATTCGTGTCGATTTGTATTTTACCAGAAGTAAATATAGAAAGCAACAGTAATAGTCAGGATGATAACGGTATGTATCACATCCCAGTGGTTCCAACTAGCACGGGTAGCGGCACGCTGCTCAGGAGTAGACGTTCCGAATACCAAGCCCTGGATCTTCTTCTCGTCAGGAGCCTCTGTGCAGAGTGATACGATGATGACAACCAGACAGCAGACAATCAGCATCACACCACAGAAATAGAGCCAGTTGAAATCATAGAAGATAGCCTTGAACCAGTTGTTTGCGGCATCGGTGGCGTTGCTGTAGTAAACCTTGGCACCCAGACGGGTGAGACCAATGATGATACCACTCAGCAAACCCCACATACCACCCTTGGCAGAGGCGCGCTTCCAGCAGATACCCAACAGGAAGGCAGAGGCGATACCAGGTGCAAGAACTGACTGGACATCCTGCAGGTAGTTGTAGAGCACGTCACCAACAGAACGCATGATGGGAATCCACAGAATACCAAGGATCACGATGACAACGGTAGCGACCTGACCGATACGCACGAGTTGCTTCTCAGGAGTCTCTGGCTTCAAGCGCTTCCAGAAGTCGATGGTGAACAGCATAGCGGAACTGTTGAACAGAGATGCCAGCGATGACATCAAGGCAGCGAGGATACCGCAGACTACCAGACCTTTCACACCAGCAGGCAGGATCTTAGCCACGAGGGTGGGGAAGGCAGCGTCAGGTGTCGACAGGACGAAGACCTCACCACTGGGCAGGGTAATACCCTTGGTGCTCAGCGCATAGGCAATCATACCTGGAATCAAGAACAGGAAGACGGGCAGCAGTTTCAGGTAAGCACCGAAGATGGTACCACGGCGGCTTTCCTTCTCGTCTTTACCAGAGAGCACACGCTGTACGATATACTGGTCAGTACACCAGTACCAGAATCCGATAACGGCAGAGCCAACCAGTGCGCCGAGCCAAGGATACTGCGGGTCACGGAGGTCACGCATCAGGTCGGTCATGTGGTCACCATACTCATTGACAGTCTGTACGGAGCAGGCAGCCATCATCTCATCCCATCCGCCGAGTGCCTTCAGTCCGAGAACGAGGATGATGAGAGAGCCTAATAATAAGATAGGTGTCTGCAACACGGAGGTATAGAGCACACTCTTCATACCACCGAAGACGGTGTAGATGGCGGTGATCAACACCAGACCAATAGCGGCAATCCAGAAGAAGTCAATGCCCCAGAGTTCCTTGATGCCAAATACCTGTTGGAACACCAGACCACCGGCATAAACCGTCACGGCAACCTTTGTCAGCACATAACTGATCAGAGAGATGACAGAGAGGATGGTGCGGCTCTCCTTGTTGAAGCGGCGCTCCAAGAACTCAGGCATCGTGTATACCATGCTTCGTGTATAGAAAGGTACGAAGACCCAACCGAGAATCAGGATCATCCATCCCTGAATCTCCCAGTGTGCCATCGCCATACCTGAGGAGGCACCTGCACCGGCAAGTCCGATCAAGTGCTCTGAACCGATGTTGGAGGCGAAGATACTTGCACCAATGGCAATCCATGTCGCATCCTTACCACCAAGAAAATAGTCTGCTGAGTTGTCGTTCTTCTGTGAAACGACCCATACTACAATGCCGATCAGCGCCAGACAGAACACGCCAATGACAATCCAATCTAATAATGCCATAATGTGATATACTATTTATTAATGTTTTTTGATATGTGCTTATTTAATAGAGAACTTATAGGCAGCGTGGCTGTAATATTTCTCTCCAGGGTTCAATACAGGCTGTACCCAATCAGAATGGTTGGGACTGTCGGGGTATTTCTGGCTCTCCAGACATACGCTGACGTGCTTCGGATATTTCAGACCGTGCTTGCGGATGATGTCGGCATCACGACCAACGCCCTGGAAATTACCGGAATATACTTGTACACCAGGCTCGTTAGTATACATCTCCATGAAAATGCCTGTCTTGGGAGAATACAGGCTTGCACATACCTTAGTGTCATCACCTTTGGTGTTCAGACAGAAATTATGGTCATATCCTGTGGCATTCTGAATCTGGTCGAATGAAGACTGAATGCTGTCGCCAATAGCATGGGGGGTACGGAAATCCATAGGTGTTCCTTCTACAGACTTAATCTCTCCTGTGGGAATATAAAGCTTGTCGCTCGGCGTGAACTGATCTGCATTGACATATAATACCTGGTCATAACCTGCCTTAGTGAAATCACCACTCAGATTATAGTAGTTGTGATTAGTCTGATTGATGATGGTCGGCTTGTCGGTCTCAGCTTCCCATGTCATATCCAGTGTGTTATCTGCAGTGACCTTATAGGTAGTAATGGCAGTTACCTTGCCAGGGAACCCATTCTCGCCATCCTCTGCAACAATGGTTAATTTAAGGATAGAGTCACCAATCTGCTCTGCATCGTATACCTGATGCATCCAGCCTGTATTGCCACCACCATGCAGACAGTTGGGACCGTCATTCTTCTTTAACTGATAAGTAGAATCGTTCAGGACGAACTTGCCTTCTTTAATGCGGTTGGCATATCGACCAACGGAAGAACCATAATCAGAGGGTGAGTTTAAGGTGTCAGCATATTGGGCGATATTGTCGAATCCCAATACTACATCGGTAGGCTTTCCGTCTTTATCTGGTACAACCAGACTAACCACACGACCACCATAATTGGTAATACATACCTCCATCCCGTTTTGATTCTTCAGCGTGTAAAGTTTCACGGGTTTTTCGTTAATGACAGTGTCAAACTTGGCAGGATCAAGTCCTGATACTGTCAGAGTTGACTGTTCACCTGAGTTACATGCGGAGAATATAGCTAATGCTATACCGCATCCGCAAAAAGATTTCTTTAGGTTTTTCATATTAAAATGTTTAAGTTATTTGTTATTGTTTTTTTGTTTTGGGTGTAAATTTACATCTTATTTTTGATATAACAATACAAAATAATAGCCTAAAGTGTAAAAATAACACTTTAGGCTATATATTTAACTTTTTTAAACAGAAAATATCAGCAAAGCTTGCGAGAGCCGTCGCCAATTACTACATCATAAACTTTGGGCTCATGACCGTACTTGGCATTGAATTTCTGCTTAGCATCTGCAATGAACTGCTTATACAAATCGTTGCGGACCAAGTTGATGGTACATCCACCGAAGCCACCACCCATGATACGTGAACCGGTAACACCATTTTCTTTAGCAATGTCATTCAAGAAATCAAGTTCCTCACAAGAGACCTCATAATCCTTGGAGAGTCCTTCATGTGTTTTATACATCATCTCTCCAACTTTTTCGTAGTCTCCCTCGGTCAGGGCATCACAGACGGCGAGTACACGATCCTTCTCTCCAAGTACAAACTTGGCACGTTTGTAATCTTCCTCACCAACTTCCGCTTTAACCTCTTCCAATTGCTCCCATGTGCAGTCGCGCAATGTCTCAAATTTACCTTCGGGGTGTTTGGCTGCGATATGTTTAACGACATTCTCGCAGGAATTACGACGATCATTATAAGGAGAGCCTGCCAACTGATGCTTGACAACAGAGTCCAACAATACCAGACGATAACCATCGGGTTTAAAGGGGAAATACTCAAATTCACGAGAACGGCAGTCAAGACGCATCAGACATCCAGCCTTTCCGAATACAGAAGCGAACTGGTCCATAATACCACAGTTCACACCACAATAGTTATGTTCTGTTGCCTGACCTGCCAAGACTATATCCCATTGACTGACCTTGTTGTCGCCAAACAAATCATTTAAGCCACAGGCAAAACAACTCTCCATGGCAGCGGAAGACGACATACCAGCACCGAGAGGTACATCACCTGCAAATGCAATATTATATCCTTTCACGGGAACTCCCAATTTCTTCATCTCCAAAGAGATACCATAAATATAGCGTGCCCATGACGCTTTAGGTCCGTTGGGGTCGGAGAGTTTGAAATCGACACGATCCTTGAGGTCTATAGCATATGCCATAACAGTGTCCTCTGTGCCATTGGGACGCATCTCAGCCATCACTCCTTTGTCGACGGCACCAGGGAAAACGAAACCACCATTATAGTCCGTGTGCTCACCAATCAGGTTGATACGACCAGGTGAAGCATATACATTTCCAGTCTTTCCATCAAAATGCTTGATAAAACGACTTCTTACAAATTCAATATCCATCATAGTTTTTTGTTTTAAAGATTATTCAACAGGTATGTCTTTGTTCACGTTCTTGCAGCCTATCAGTGCATAATAGAACATATAAGCCATAGCAAGTAGGTAAACGAAATAGCTTGGCATGTATCCCATCATGTCAGCGAAGAAATTCTGAATAACGGGTACGACACCACCGCCAACAACCATCATCATGAAGATTCCTGAAGCCTGAGCAGTGTATTTGCCTAATCCTTCCGTGGCAAGATTAAAGATAGAAGCCCACATGATAGAAGTGCAGAGACCACACAGGACAAGCAGCAAGACGCTGATGGGCACTACTGCCGATGTGAAAGAGAATGTCATGATATTGAACAAAGGCATAGTGACGGTGATGGTCTTAGGCAGCAGCATACCAGCCAAAATGAGTATCATAGCCACGAAGGTTGTTCCTAGCATCAACTGGCGGGAAGACACTTTTCCTGCGATAAAACCAGAGACCATACGTCCAATCAGCATGAGTAACCAATACATAGCTGCCACGGCACCACCGATAGTGGCTGCGTTCTCCACCAAACCAGCACCTTTTTCCGATGAGTCGGAAAGGAAGAAATTCAATCCGCTGGGGATACCCACTTCCACACCGACATAGACAAAGATGGCAATGACACCGAGTGTGCAATGGCGGAAAGACCAGGGAGAGTGTTCAAATTTCGTGTCAGCAGTAACCTTGCCCAATTCAGGATCTTCGATGGGGATAAAGTTCAGGATGACGAATGCCGCAGCGAATACAGCCATGGCAATATACATCACCAGGTTGACATCTGCCATCTTTGTAGAAGCGGTAACCGTACCGATCAAGGCACCCACCAGCATGGGTGTCAGTGTTCCTGTCAAAGAGTTCAGCGTGCCACCAATAAGGTTCAGCTGATTACCACGGTTTCCACCGCCACCCAGAAGGTTCAGCATGGGGTTCACCACTGTATTTAGGATACATACGGAGAAACCTGAGATAAAGGCACCTAACAGATAAACACAAAAACCAGTAATGCCAGCTGTCATGCCTGACAGGAATTGGATAAGTACTCCGACGAAACCTACGGCAATACCGATAAGGGCGGTCTTCTTATAACCTACTTTGGTCAGCATCTTTCCAGCGGGTATACCCATGAACAGGTAAGCAAAGAAGTTCATGAAGTTACCCATGATACCTAACACATTAGAACCACCAATCTCTGGTTGGTTCTTCCATATTACGCCAATAGGTGCGCCAAGATTGGTGACAAACGCAATCATGGCATATAGGAAGAACATTGTTATAATAGCAATGAGACTTCCATTTTGTTTTTGATTACTCATATTAATGCTGTATGATTTTAGAGATTTATTTTTCTACACCGAACTTATACACCGTCTTCTGCTTATAACGCTCACCAGGGTTCAGAACCACACTGGGGAAATAGGGACGGTTAGGTGTGTCTGGGAAGTGTTGTGCCTCCAGACATACAGCAGAGCGACGAGGGAATGTTGCGCCATTAGCACCCTTATAACCACTGGCATAGTTGGCTGTGTAGAGTTGCATGCCAGGCTCTGTCGTGTAGCACTCCAGCGTTCTTCCACTCTTGGGATCTTTGATCTTGGCTGCAAAACTGAGCTCACCCTCTTCCACCTTATTCAGTACATAGTTATGGTCAAAGCCCTTACCGAACTTAATCTGCTCATGATCAGCGTCAATATCCTTGCCAAAGGCTTTAGGGGTACGGAAATCAAATGGTGTGCCAGCCACTTTCAGAATCTCACCAGTAGGAATGGCTGTCTCGTCAGTGGGTAGATAGAAGTCCGCATTGATCTCGCAAAGCTGATCTTCAATAGTTGGGGTAGGATCAGCCGTACCTGCAAGACTGAAGAAGGCGTGATGTGTCAGGTTGACAACAGTCTTCTTGTTAGTAGTGGCAAGGTATTCCAATACCAACTCGTTGTCATCAGTGAACGTAAACTCTACGGTCACGTCTAATTCACCGGTAAAGCCTTCCTCACCATAGGAAGATACGCGATGTAAGGCAAGAGAACGTGGTCCCATCTGGCGGGCATCCCATACTTTACAGTTAAATCCCTGAGCACCTCCATGCAAGTGGTTCGGACCGTCATTGAGGGCAAGCTGATACTCCTTACCATTCAGTGTGAACTGTCCTTTGCAGATACGGTTGCCCCAGCGTCCGATAAGTGTAGACAAATAGGGTTCTGCGCCACTGGTAAGTTGTTTGATACTACCATGTCCTTGAATGACGTTTGCTACTTTTCCATCCTTGTCAGGTACCATAATAGCACAAATGGCTCCTCCATAGTTAGAGATGGCCACTTCATACCCCTTACGGTTACGCAGGATGTATAAATCTGTTTTCTTACCATTGATAGTGGTCTGAAAGTCTTTGCGGTTCAGACCACACAAGTTTTCATTTTCGGTTGTGTTCGCCATAATTGATTGTTTTTAGTTACATATGTATCTAACGTGCAAAGTAACCTAAAAAAATCGAATTTAACGAAAGAAACAAAGAAAAAAACGTTTATTGGAGTGTTAAAAACACCTAAATGCATTTTTTCAGGAAATCCCCGACCAAATAACTGCTTCCGCCAATGAAGATGAAATCTTTTAGTGTAGCTGCTTCCTTAGCGGCTCTATATGCTTCTACTACAGAAGGATAACTTTCTCCATACAGTCCGTGTTGAGCGGCAAAAGTTTTCACAATGGTACCATTTAGTGCCCGTTTGGTGTCTGCCTGGGTAAAATAGTAGTGAGCGTCTTTGGGCAGCAACTCCAGCACATGCTGGATGTCTTTGTCATCAACCATGCCGAATATGATATGGCGGTTATCACACTCCACCTGAGCAATCTGCTGGCTCAGATACTTCCATCCACCAACATTATGCCCAGTGTCACATATCGTTAGCGGAGCGGGGCAGATTACCTGCCAGCGTCCTGTCAATCCTGTCAGCCCACTGACATGTGCCAGGGCATCAGCAAGCTCGTCACGGAAAAGTTTTTTGCTTTTTGGAGTAGTACAAGCAGAAAGATATCCAAGCCCGGACAACTCTTTCAGTACTGCAAAAACGGTATTCAGGTTCTTTTCCTGATAGATTCCTCCTAACTCGCCGTCCAGTTCTCCCCAGTTGCGTGTCACATAGTGCATCGTACCGGTCTCAAGCGGATTAGCTTCCAACACTTCAGGGAGGTCATCTGCAAAAATAATCTTGCTATCTGTTTCTTTTGCTTTCGACTCAAAGACAGGACGTGTCTCCACCTGTGACTCACCAATCACCACAGGTATACCTTTCTTTATAATACCAGCTTTCTCCGTGGCTATTTTCGCAAGAGTGTCCCCTAAGAACTGGGTATGGTCGAAACTGATATTGGTAATGACAGAGACGAGTGGGGTTATGATATTTGTACAGTCGAGTCTGCCACCCAGTCCTACCTCTATGACCGCAATATCAATTTTCTTATCGGCAAAATATTTGAAGGCGAGAGCCGTGGTCACCTCGAAGAAAGAAGGGGAGAGGGGCTCAAAGAAGGCTCGTTCCTTCTCCACGAAATTAACCACGTAATCCTCGGGAATCATCTCCCCGTTAATGCGGATACGTTCTCTGAAATCCACCAGATGGGGTGAGGTGTAGAGTCCTACACGATACCCACATTTCTGCAAGAATGCCGCCAGCGTATGTGAGACAGAACCCTTTCCGTTGGTTCCGCCCACATGGATAGTGGCATATTGCTGATGAGGATGACCGAAATGCTCATCCAACGCACATGTATTACTTAAGCCCTCCTTGTATCCTGAAGCTCCTTGTTTTTCGAACATGGGCATTTGGTGATACAGATACTCACAGGTCTCTTGATAATTCATGACGTTAGTATATTAATTGAAATAGTTCTTGAAACGCTGGAATATGGAGCGCTTAGTGGCAGCGTCACCCTGGAAATTGTCGCTATGCTTGAATTTCTCAATAGCCTCCTTCTCCTCGCGGCTCAGCGTCTTAGGAATATACACACTGACATTAACGACCAAGTCACCATTGCCACGTCCATAACCTTGCACGGCAGGCAGTCCTTTTCCTCTTAAGCGGAGTGTTTTTCCGGGTTGCGTTCCCGGTTCCATTTTCACCCTGAGCTTAGTGCCTTGGATGGTAGGAATCTCGACATCGCCGCCTAAAGCAGCCGTTGGGAAGTCAAGTAACAAATTATAAATAAGGTCACTGTCGTCACGGATGAAACGCTCGTCTTCTATCTCCTCGACATAGACCTGTATATCACCGTTGATACCTTTGTTATGTCCGGCATTACCTTTGCCAGGCACATTGATGATCATTCCTTCTGCTACACCTGCGGGAATTTTTATCTCCACGACTTCCTCGCCTTTCTCTACACCGGTACCGCCACAATGACGGCACTTGTTCTTGATGACATGTCCAGAACCGTTACAGGTAGGACAAGTGCCTTGTGTCTGCATCATTCCAAAGATGCTCTGTGTGGTATGAGTGATGACACCACTTCCATGACATGTCGGACATGTCTCCGTTCCGCTGCCATCCTCCGCTCCTGTACCATGACAGTGAGCACAGGGAATGTCTTTGCGCACCTTGAATTTCTTAGTGACACCCGTGGCAATTTCCTCAAGAGTCAGTTTTACTTTCAGGCGAAGGTCGCTACCGCGATGCTGTTGTGGACCACGACGAGCACTGCTGAAGCCACCGAAGCCGGCACGTCCTCCAAATATATCACCGAACATCGAGAAGATGTCGTCCATGTTCATGCTGGAAGCGCTGAATCCTCCAAAGCCACCTTGTGGTCCGTTGAATCCAAACTGGTCGTACTGCTGACGCTTCTGTGGGTCATGCAATACGTCATATGCCTCGGCAGCCTCCTTGAATTTCTCCTCAGCTTCCTTATTACCGGGGTTACGGTCGGGGTGATATTTAATGGCGATGGTGCGGTACGCCTTCTTGATCTGATCTTCTGTGGCGTTCTTGTCAACGCCAAGCACCTCGTAATAGTCTCTTTTTTGTGCCATATATTATCAATTGTCAATATTCAATTGTCAATTTCTTACTGTCCTACAGCCACTTTAGCGTGACGGATAACCTTTTCGTTTAATTGATAGCCGGTCTGGAGACAGTCAATCACTTTACCTTTCTTGTCATCACCCATTCCCGGAACCATGGCGACAGCCTCATGCAGATCGGTATTGAAATCGGCATTCTCCGTATCAATCTTCTTGACACCCAGTCCTTCCAATGCCTTCATGAACTTATGATAGATAAGTTCCATGCCCTCGCGGAGCACTGCGGGGTCTTCTGTCTTTTCTCCGTTCTCCATGGCGCGCTCCATGTCATCAATGACAGGCAGGATGGCGCTGACAGCTTTCTCGCCACCATTCAGGATCAGTTCTGCCTTCTCCTTCAGGGTACGTTTACGGTAATTGTCAAACTCAGCCGTCTTATATAAAATCTGTGTCTTCAGCAGCTCTATTTCTTCCTGAGCAGCCTCCAACGGATCTTTCTCTTCCGAATTTTCCGAGTTTTCGGAGTTTTCAGAATTCTCCGAGTTTTCGGAGTTTTCCGAGTTTTCCGAATTTTCGGAGTTTTCTGATTCTACAGTTTCTTCTTCCTTCAGAGTATCTTCCTCTTCCAGGGGATTCTTTTCTTCTTCTTTCATAGTTGTATTATTTTAGATTATTACAGCAAATTCCGTGCCATGATCAAGAATAAAGCTCTGCTTTCTTCTCTTTGATGCTCTCATCATAGATATAGTCATCATATGTCATGAGTTTGTCAATCGTCCCTTTAGGTGTCAGTTCAATGATACGGTCAGCGACAGTATTAATAAACTCATGGTCATGGGAAGCAAACAGAATATTACCCTTGAAGGATATCAGGTTGTTGTTAAAAGCCTGAATGGACTCCAGGTCCAGATGGTTTGTGGGGGTGTCGAGAATCAGACAGTTGGCGTTCTTCAACTGCATACGTGCTATCATACAGCGCATCTTCTCACCACCGCTGAGGACGTTGACTTTCTTCAGGATATCCTCTTCTTTAAAGAGCATACGTCCCAGGAAGGATTTCATCATCACCTCATTACCTGTGCCATACTGACTCAGCCAGTCGACCAGGTTCAGCTCACTCTGGAAGAAAGCAGTATTGTCGAGTGGGAGATAGGCGGTGGTGATGGTCACGCCCCATTTATAGGTACCAGCGTCAGCCTCACGGTTCCCGTTGATAATCTCGAAGAGGGCGGTCATCGCCTTGGGGTTGTGAGAGAGGAAAACAGTCTTCTGTCCTTTCTCAATCGTGAAGTTGACATTGTCGAAAAGTACGGTGCCGTCAGTGTCCACAGCTTTCAGTCCTTCAACCTCAAGGATCTGAGTACCAGGCTCACGCTCCATCGAGAAGATGATTCCTGGATACTTTCGTGTAGATGGTGTGATCTCCTCAACGTTCAGTTTCTCCAACATCTTCTTACGGGAGGTCGTCTGTTTTGATTTTGCCACATTGGCAGAGAAGCGACGGATGAACTCCTCCAACTGCTTGCGCTTCTCCTCAGCCTTCATCTTCTGGTTCTGCTGCTGGCGGAGAGCGAGCTGACTCGACTCATACCAGAATGAGTAGTTACCAGAGAACAGGGTTACTTTTCCGAAGTCTATATCTACTGTCTGAGTAGACACGGCATCAAGGAAGTGACGGTCGTGACTGACCACCAGCACACACTGCTCCAGATTGGAGAGATATTCCTCCAGCCATTGTACCGTATCCAGGTCAAGGTCGTTGGTGGGCTCGTCAAGCAACAGGTTGTCAGGATGTCCAAACAAAGCTTTTGCAAGCATCACACGCACCTTCTCGTTATTGGATATCTCAGCCATCTGCTTATAATGCTGACCTTCTGTGACACCAAGGTTCTGCAGCAACTGGGCAGCCTCGCTTTCTGCTTCCCATCCATTCATCTCTGCAAAAGCCATCTCCAGCTCAGCGGCACGATTGCCATCCTCCTCGGTCATCTCATCCTTGGCATAAAGAGCCTCACGCTCCTTCATGTTCTTCCATAGAGGCTGGTGACCCATCAGCACTGTATCCATGACAGAATACTCATCATATTTAAAGTGATCCTGTTCCAATACCGACAGACGTTCTCCGGGAGCCAGTTCCACTGTTCCCTTGTTGGGCTCCAGTTCGCCACTGATGGCACGGAGTAGGGTAGATTTTCCTGCGCCGTTAGCTCCGATAATACCATAAATGTTACCACTAGTGAATTTCAGATTGACGTCCTTATAAAGTGTTTTCTTGCCAAACTGAATAGCAAGATTAGTGACTGTTATCATATCTTTTTATACCTTATTATATATATAAATATTCAAAACGGATGCAAAGGTACAAATAAGTGAGCGAAATACCAAATATATTTTGGATATATCTGGAAAAAAATGTAATTTTGCAAACTAGAATGGATATAAATTAATAAAAATATGAAGAAATTATTATTGGGAGACGAGGCTATTGCCCAGGGTGCATTAGACGCAGGTCTGAGTGGTGTCTATGCCTATCCGGGAACTCCCTCCACTGAAATTACAGAGTATATTCAGATGTCGCCATTGGCTAAGGAGCGTGGTGTGCATAGTCGTTGGTCGACTAACGAGAAGACAGCGATGGAGGCAGCACTGGGCATGTCGTACATGGGAAAGCGTGCTTTGGTTTGTATGAAGCATGTCGGACTGAACGTATGTGCCGATCCTTTTGTGAATGCGGGTATGACAGGAACAAATGGCGGTCTCGTCGTCCTTGTGGCTGACGATCCCTCCATGCACTCCTCTCAGGATGAGCAGGACTCGCGCTTCTATGGTAAGTTTGCGATGATTCCCACCCTGGAGCCAAGTAATCAGCAGGAGGCTTATGATATGATACAGGAGGCTTTCGATATGTCGGAGCAACTGCGTCTTCCCATCCTGATGCGTGTCACCACTCGTATGGCACATTCCCGTGCTGTCGTTACCTGTGTTGATGAACCGCGTCAGCAAAACGAGCTGAACTACGATGCGCAGGCTTCAAGCTGGGTGTTGTTGCCAGCTTTTGCCCGTAAGCGCAATGATATCGTGACAGCACAGCAGCCCTTGTTGGAGCAGATGGCTGTAGAAAGCAAGTATAACCAGTATATTGATGCTGACGACCGTGAACTCGGCGTGATAGCCAGTGGTATTGCCTTCAATTATCTGATGGAGTGCTTCCCTGGCGGATGCCCGTTCCCTGTCTTGAAAATCTCCCAGTATCCTATTCCAAAGAAATTGATTCGCAGGATGACGGACGATTGTGAGTATGTGCTGATTGCTGAGGAGGGACAACCCTTTATTGAGGATCAGGTACGTGGCGTGATGCCGGGTAATGCCGTCATCAAGGGGCGCCTGACAGGTGAGCTGCCTCGTACGGGTGAGTTGAACCCAGACTTGATAAAGAAAGCATTAGGAATGGAGATAGGAGAGAACTACGCTCCTTGTGAGGATGTGGCTCCACGTCCACCCGCTCTTTGTCAGGGATGTGGTCACCGTGATGTGTATGCTGCCCTCAACCAGGTGTTGCTCGACTATCCCAACGCCCGTGTCTTTGGTGATATCGGCTGTTATACTTTGGGATTCCTGCCTCCTTATAAGGCTATCCACTCCTGTGTGGACATGGGAGCTTCCATCACGATGGCAAAAGGTGCTTCGGATGCCGGACAGTGGCCTGCCGTCGCCATCATCGGTGACTCTACCTTCACACATTCCGGTATGACGGGACTGTTGGACGCTATCAACGAGAATGCGGACATCACCGTCATTATCAGTGACAACCTGACAACGGCAATGACGGGTGGACAGGACTCTGCAGGCACGAATAAGTTTGAGGCTATCTGCCGTGGTCTGGGATTGAGTGATGACCACTTGAAGGTGGTTGTTCCATTGCCCAAGAACATGGAGGAGATCACGAAGACCATCCGTGAGGAGATCAACTACCACGGAGTGAGTGTCATCATCCCCCGCCGTGAGTGTATGCAGACCTTACAGAGACATTTGAAACAAAAGAAACAGGAGGCTAAGAAATGAAGACAGATATTATATTATGTGGAGTAGGAGGACAGGGTATCCTCTCTATCGCAACGATTATCGGCGAGGCTGCCATGAACGAGAACCTGTATATCAAGCAGGCAGAAGTGCATGGCATGTCACAGCGTGGCGGTGATGTACAGTCGAATCTCCGTATATCCAGCAATCCTATTGCCAGCGACCTGATACCAATGGGTGGGGCAGACGTGATTATCTCTATGGAACCGATGGAGGCATTGCGCTACCTGCCATTCCTCTCGAAAGATGGATGGATCATCACATCGAGTACTCCTTTTGTGAATATTCCCAACTATCCTGATATAGAGAAGATTAAGGAAGACCTGAATGGTCTTAAGAATGTCATCATGCTGGACATAGAGAAGGCTGCCAAGGACAATGGTGTTCCCCGTTCAGCGAATGTCATCCTGTTAGGTGCCGCCCAGAAAGCATTGGGCATTGAGTATGAGAAGTTGGAGGATGCCATCCGCCGTGTCTTCGGACGCAAGGGCGAGGCTATCGTCGAGGCGAATATCAAAGCACTTGCCATTGGTAAACAAGCACAGAAATGATGGAGACACCTATTAAGAGAGAGATTGTCGACAGACTCGTTGAGGAGTTGGGCATCAAGGATTTTGCCAAGGCTACTATCCGTGAGGTGAAGCAGGTGGCAGCAAAGGCTGAGAAGTCATCCGGAGTAGAGTTTATCAAGATGGAGATGGGTATTCCCGGACTTCCTGCCGCCCAGGTGGGTGTAGATGCCCAGATCAAGGCTTTACAGGACGGTATCGCCCATAGCTATCCGGACATCCAGGGCGCTCCTGTCCTGAAGCAGGAGGCATCCCGTTTCGTGAAAGCTTTCATCGGACTGGATGTGGCACCGGAATGTTGTGTGCCAGTCAGTGGCTCGATGCAAGGTACATTCGCATCGTTTCTCACCTGTTCTCAGGCTGACAAGCAAAAGGACACCGTCCTCTTTATCGACCCGGGCTTCCCTGTGCAGAAGATGCAACTGCAGGTGCAGGGTGTGAAGTATGAGACTTTCGATGTCTATGACTACCGTGGAGAGAAACTTGGTCCGAAACTGGAGAGTTATCTGAGCAAAGGGAATATCTGTGCCATTGTCTATTCGAACCCGAATAATCCTGCATGGATTTGCCTGAACGAGGAGGAACTGAAGACGATAGGAGAGCTTGCCACGAGATATGACACTATTGTGATGGAGGACCTTGCCTATTTCGCCATGGACTTCCGCAAGGACCTGAGCGTGCCTTTCCAGCCGCCTTATCAGCCTTCTGTCGGACGCTATACGGATAATTATATCCTGCTGATCAGCGGTTCCAAAGCGTTCAGCTATGCTGGAGAGCGTATTGGTGTGACCTGTATCTCTGACAAGTTGTTCCATCGCCACTATCCTGACCTGGCGGCACGTTATGAGGGACTTCCCTTTGGACTTGTTTTCTCAACACGTATGCTCTATGCGTTGTCTTCTGGTACGAGCCATTCCGCACAGTTTGCGTTGGCTGCCATGCTGAAGGCGGCAAGCGATGGCACGTATAACTTCCGCAAGGAGGTGAGTGTCTATGGTGAACGTGCCCGTAAGCTGAAGGATATCTTCTGCCGTTACGGTTTCCATATCGTCTACGACAAAGACCTTGACGAGCCTGTTGCTGACGGTTTTTATTTCACCATCGGCTATCAGGGAATGACGAGTGGTGAACTTGCCAAAGAGCTGATGTACTATGGGGTGAGTGCCATCTGTCTGATTACGACAGGCTCCCATCAGGAAGGATTGCGTGTATGTACCTCGTTTATAGAGGATCACCAGTATGCGTTGTTAGAGGAACGCATGAAGATATGGAAAGCTAACCACGAGGCATAAAATAAAAGAGGAACTTCCGCAGTTCCTCTTTTATTTTTATTGATCACTCATGTCCACGGGTTGGAATTTGAAATCCGTGTTGGTCAGGTACCTGACATCATATTTCCCTTTTGCCTTCACGGTGTATTCCTTGCGTAACTTGATGAATTTCTTCTCAGCCTCTTTGCGGGTCAGGGCAAACATCACCACACAGACACGGTTAGGCTGTTGCTTTGTAGTGGCAAGGTAGTCTTTGAGCTGGTAGGAATAATGTTGTCGACCCAGCAGGAACTTGGTCTTGGTGTCATACCATGTGCCTTCAATTTCCTGCACATCCGTCATATAGATGATAGAGTCTTGAAAAGACGCAGAGAAGCCGAACATGAACATCTTCGGCATTTTCATACGCTTAGCCTGCATCTCTGTGGGCATTGCTGCGGTAAGGAGCAGGGAGAAAAGAATATACTTTAAAATTTTCATTGTCCTAAATATGCTTTTAACATTTTATTCTTGGTGTTACTGCGAAGACGGCGGATAGCCTTCTCCTTAATCTGGCGTACACGTTCACGGGTCAGTCCGTATTTCGTGCCGATCTCCTCCAGCGTCATCTCTGGCTGGTTGATACCGAAGAATGCCTCTATGACCTTCCGCTCTCTGTCGTTAAGTGTCAGCAGCGCATTGGCAATCTCAGCCCGTAAAGACTCTAATACCAGCTGGCGGTCAGCCATAGGCGCATCATCATTGACAAGCACGTCCAGCAGACTGTTGTCCTCACCATCGACAAAGGGAGCGTCGACAGATACATGATGTCCGCTCACATGGAGCGCATCGTCAATCTTCTCCTCAGGCAAGTCAATCTTCTCGGCAAGTTCCTCTGTTGACGGACGACGTTCATGCTCCTGTTCAAAACGGTTCGCCTCCCGATTGATCTTATTGACAGCCCCCACTTGGTTGAGCGGTAGTCTGACGATACGGCTTTGCTCTGCGATAGCCTGCAGGATGCTTTGCCGGATCCACCATACGGCATAGGAGATGAATTTGAAACCACGTGTCTCGTCAAACTTCTCCGCAGCCTTGATAAGTCCGAGGTTTCCCTCGTTGATCAAATCGGGTAGTGAGAGCCCTTGGTTCTGATACTGTTTCGCTACAGAGACAACAAATCTGAGGTTTGCCTTGGTCAGGCGCTCCAGTGCTTTGTGGTCGCCTTTCCTTATCCGTTGCGCAAGTTCTACCTCCTCGTCAGTAGAGAGAAGTTCCTCCTTGCCGATTTCCTGTAAATACTTATCAAGAGACTCACTCTCTCGATTTGTAATAGATTTTGTGATTTTTAGTTGTCTCATTTAGTAGTCTTTTAAATGCAGATTGCAAAAGTAAGGTATTTTTTTGGAATCACCAAAAGAATACCTTACTTTTTTATGTACAGAATGTCAAAAATTACTCATTCTGCAGGTAGACGACAAAACCACCGCGTTTTCCAGTCGGATAGAGTCCCTTGATGACAAGCATCTGGTCTTTGGCATCCTTGACGGCATTCTGCAAGTCGTCGAACGAGCGCATCGGCTGGTCGTTGACCGTCTGGATGATAAAGCCCTTGGGAACACCAGCCTCTTTCATCTTACCGCCGCTGACCTTCAGCACCTCAAGACCGTAGCTGATCTCAAGCTGTTTCTTCTGAGAGTCGGTGATAGGACGTACGTCGATGCCGAGGATGTCCACATCAGCGTTCTTCACGACCTTCGTGTTTCCCTGCTCGTTCTTCAGGGTCATGGTGACTGACTTCTCCTTCTTATTACGTAAGTATTTGACGGTAACCTTGTCACCGGGACGCTTCTGCGCCATGATACCCTGGAGCTCTCCGAATTTCTTCACTTTCTGTCCGTCGATGGAAGTGATGACATCACCCTTCTGCAGACCAGCGGCAGCGGCGGCACCGTCTTCAACGACCTCTGCGACATAGATACCCTCCATGGTGCCGAGGTCTATCTCGTTGCCTTTCTCCTTCTCAGCGTCGACATACATGCTGACATCCGAGCCTTTGATACCGATCATGGCACGTTGCACAGCACCATATTTCTTGATATCCTCAACCACCTTATTCATGATAGCGGTAGGGATGGCAAAGCCATAACCGATGTTAGAACCCGTCTGGGAGTAGATCATAGCATTGATACCGATCAGTTCGCCACGGGTGTTTACCAATGCACCACCGGAGTTACCCTGGTTGATGGCAGCGTCCGTCTGGATCATCGAGGCAACACCTTCGCCCATCTGACGTGCCTTGGCACTGACGATACCGGCAGTCACCGTGTTGTTAAGACCGAGCGGGTTACCTACAGCGAGCACCCATTCACCAATCTTCACATTGTCAGAGTTGGCGATAACGATGGCGGGTAAGTCCTTTGCGTCAATCTTGATCAGTGCAAGGTCGGTTGTCTTGTCAGCACCGATGATACGTGCGGAGTACTCCTTGCTGTTCTCATTAAGGGTTACTGTCAGCTCGTCGGCACCGTCAACGACATGGTTATTGGTGACGATATAACCGTCAGCGGAAATGATCACGCCACTGCCGGCAGCAGCACGTTTCGGAGTCTGCACCTGACGTTTGCGTGTTCCGTTGTTACCCTGTCCACGTCCGAAGAAGCCTCCAAACGGATCAGAGAAGAAATCCTCAAACGGGTCACTGTATTCTACAGTCTGTGTCTTTGAGTTGATGACTGATTTGATGTAGACCACAGAAGGCAGCGACTTCTCTGCAGCGTAAGTCAAGTCAACGGGTTGTCCTGGTGCGGCAGCAGGAGCAGCCTGTGTTTTGTTGCATGATGCCGCAGAAAAAGCGATTACTACTAAGTAAACCGCGGGAAGTAAGTTCTTTACAATCTTTTTCATTTGTCTATTCAGTTAAATGTTTATATTCATTGTTTTTGAAATCGAGTGCAAATATAGACGCAAAAATTGGTAAACTGCCAAATTGTCGTATCTTTTTGTCGCAATTTAACAATTCAGTCATTTTGCTTAACGGCTGTTTGAAATTAACGCTTGAAAGTTGAAATACTGATAAAATTAACGGTTTGAAGCCATGATAGTTTCATATACTTACATATCCGTTATTTCTCCCCTGATACTTTGGCGCATAAGTTCCCGTATTTGTTCTGGGTCTTGGTAGTGGGATTGTAAAAACATCAGTTTGGTGACAGCACTCTCTACGGTAGAGTCATAGCCGCTGACGACACCAGCCTCTTTCAGCTGATAGCCGGTATCATAGCGTCCCATCTCCACCGTGCCCTGCATGCACTGGCTGATGTTAATGACCACCTTCCCGTTTCTGGTTGCTTCCTTCAAAGCCTGCATGACCCATGGACGCTGAGGGGCATTGCCACTTCCGAAGGTACGCATGACAATACTTCTCAGGTTGGGGGTGGCGATGATATGGCGCACCAGATCCTCACGGATACCGGGGAAGAGGGAGAAGATAATCACATTATTGTCGAGACGGAAATGAGGCTTCATCGGCTTGTTCCAGTCGGGCTTCAGCATCCTTTCCGAGTGATAGGTGATATTGACTCCGGCATCCACCAGATGAGGATAGTTAAACGACTCAAAGGCATTGAACTCCTCAGCACTTTGTTTGGTCGTGCGGTTGCCGCGAAGCAGATGTCCGTTGAAATAGATTCCAACCTCCGGGACACGGGCATGTCCCAGCTCATCTTTCGCAGCGGCTATCTCAATGGAGGTGATCAGGTTCTCCTTGCCATCAGTCCGCAACTGCCCGATTGGCAGTTGCGAACCTGTAAAGATGACAGGCTTTGTCAGGTTCTCCAGCATATAGGACAATGCGGAGGCTGTGTAAGCCATGGTGTCTGTGCCATGCAGCACCACGAAACCGTCATATTCGCCATAATGGTCGGCGATGACATGACTGAGTTCCGTCCATCGTGCAGGAGTCATATCACTGGAGTCAATGGGCGGGTTGAACTGATGGGTGTCAATGTCTAAGTCAAACTCCTTCAGTTCCGGGACATTCACCAGCAGGTGCTCGAAGTCAAAAGGCTCCAGTGCACCAGTCCTGGGGTTGCGGTTCATTCCTATGGTCCCCCCGGTATAGATCAGTAATACTCTTCCCTGCATCATGACAATGGATTATAATGATATTTGCAGCATCACAAAGGAGTAGGGAGCCAGCTCGAGCGACATCTTCTTCTGCATCTTGACCGTCTCCGTCTTTGGAGCTATAGGCTGCTTCTCATAGTTGTTCTCATCCTCTGGCTGTCCGGTCAGTGTGGTCTTGACAGCAGTCTTCACACCCTTGAAGCGGGAGAGGTTGATGTCTGCGGTCTTGGTGTCAGCACTGGCATTACACAGCTTCACGAACAGCTGGCGGGTCTTGGCGTTCAGCACGACAGACTGTTCCTGCAGGTTAGTGGCATCCTTGATATTGACACAGTCACCATAGTAATAGTTTCCACTGGACTGTCCGAACATCTGCTGGACATAATAGCTGCATGTCAGGTAAGGACGCTCATTGTCGAAGTAGATCATGTCAGGATTCCAGTTGGTGGCATTCTTACGGGCGAAGAGGGGAGCGTAGGATGTCATGACGACGATGTCGGCGTTACGCTCCACATGCAAGAGGTAGAGAGCCTCAGAGAGTGCGTCGATGAGTTTCTTGTCCTTGGAGGCATATTCTCCCAGATAAATCTTGGTCTTACGGTCACGGGGGTACTTGTCATACTGGCGACTCTCCTGGAAATACTTATAAGGCTCATAGTAATGCTCGTCGATAATCGGCATTTGCAACTCGTTGGCGAGTTTCCAGCCAGCCTCATAGTCTGGGTTCTGCGGATGAGATCCGGGACCTGCTGTTCCCACGATGACGATTTCGGGATGTGCCTTCGTCACTTTCTCATACATATATTTAAAGCGCTCGGCGAACTCCGGGGATATCTTCTCCTCATTGCCGATACCCAGGTATTTCAGGTTGAAGGGTTTCGGGTGACCAGCCTCAGCACGGACACGACCCCATTTGGTGTTCACGTCACCGTTAGCCCATTCTATCAGGTCAAGGGCATCCTGTACCCATTCGTCCATCTCTGACATGGGACATACATCCTGAGCCTGGTGGGGCCACATGTTCCAACCGCCGTTAGCTCCCTGACAACTGACACCGCAGGGTAGGATAGGCACTGGCTCCATGTTCAGGTCCTCACAGAACTGGAAATACTCGAAGTAACCCAGTCCCATGGACTGATGGTAGCCCCATGTGTTCTTCAGCTGACGGCGCTGCTCCTTGGGACCGACGGTCGTCTTCCAACGGTAGGTGTTCCAGAAACCGTCACCGCCACCATGAACCACGCAGCCACCGGGGAAGCGCATGAACTTGGGATGCAGGGCGGCAAGAGCCTCGGCGAGGTCCTTGCGCAGACCGTGTCCTTTATAGGTGTCCTCAGGCATCAGCGAGATCATGTCGATATCGATGACGCCATTCTGCAAGACGAGGATCTGCAAGGCAGCGTTCTTGACGGTCTCAGAGGCAGTCAGTGTTGCCTCGTATTTCTTCCAGGTGTTGGCATCGGCTGTTATTGTCGTCTCTGCCAGCAGCTTCGGGTCTTTGCCCCATCCTTGTGGCTCAACCAGGGCGATACGTACCTGTTTTGCCTCTCCCTTCACATGACGGAGGAAAACGGAGAAGTCGTATTTCGCACCAGCCTTGACAGAGATTCCGTCAAAGCCTTGGTTCTGCAAACCGAATCCCTTCCAGCCTTTATAGTCATAGAACTCCTTGGTGCGTTCTATGTTCAGACGCATATAGGTAGGGTTGTTGGGATGGATGGGGGCATCCATGCGTACCTCGCTGTAACCTAATGAGTGACCAGGACGAATCGTCTGCCATGCCGTACCAGCACCCCAGCCGTCGCGCTCTGCCAGATTAAACTCGAAAGAGCCGTTCTGAATCAGCTCGGCATACAGACCACCATCGGCGGCACTACTGATATCCTCGAAGAAGATACCTATCAGTTCATCACTAATCGCTTTTCCACCAGCGGGTGGTGTCATGGCTTTCTGAGCATTTGCACCCATCACGGCTGAAAACAGGAAAGCCCCTAAAATAAGTCTTTTGTTCATTTTTAATTTTATAATTGAGTAATCGTGCTACAAAGGTAACGCTTTTTTTCGTGTTACCGTCATCGTTTACGTTAATTTTTCTTCTTTTTTATGACTATTATGAGGAAATACCGATTTTATTTTCTATCTTTGCAAAGATTTTGCTAAAACAATTACTAAAACAATAAAAATAATTATGAAACAATTCAATGACAAAAACTTCGTCCTTGACAACGAAGTAGCACAGGACCTGTTCCACAACCATGCGGCTAAAATGCCTATCATCGACTACCACTGTCACCTGATTCCTGAGATGGTGGCTAACGATCACCGCTTCAAGAGCATCACAGAGCTTTGGCTGGGTGGCGACCACTACAAATGGCGTGCCATGCGTACCAATGGTGTTGATGAGAGATATTGCACCGGTAAGGACACCAGCGACTGGGAGAAATTCGAGAAATGGGCTGAGACGGTGCCTTATACACTCCGTAACCCGTTGTATCACTGGACGCATCTGGAGCTGAAGACTGCCTTCGGCATCGAGAAACTGCTCTCTCCGAAGACCGCTCGTGAGATTTTCGATGAGTGTAACGAGAAACTGAAGCAGCCGGAGTTCTCCGCTCGTGGTCTGATGAAACACTATAACGTGGAGTGTGTCTGCACGACAGATGACCCTGTTGACGACCTCCATAACCACATCGAGTATGCCAAGCATAAGGCTGCCGACGATCCTATGATGATTCCCGCATGGCGTCCTGACAAGGCGATGAACATCGAGAAGCCAGAGTTCTCCGCATACGTTCATCAGCTGGAGCAGGTCAGCGGTGTCACCATCACGAAGTTTGCTGACATGGTGGATGCCCTCAAGAAGCGTCACGACTTCTTCCAGGAGCAGGGTTGTAAGCTCTCCGACCATGGTATCGAGGAGTTCTATGACGAGGAGTATACGGACTCACAGATTGAGACCATCTTCGAGAAGGCTATGCGTGGACAGCAGCTCTCTAACATGGAGGTTCGTCAGTATAAGAACTGCTTCCTGACTGTGATGGCTGAGATGGATGCTGATGCCGACTGGACCCAGCAGTTCCACTATGGTGCCATCCGTGACAACAACACGAAGATGTACAATGCCCTTGGTCCTGACACAGGTTTCGACTCTATCGGTGAGTTCAACACTGCCAAGGCAATGTCTAAGTTCCTCAATAAGCTGAACATGGAGGACAAGCTTACTCGTACGATATTATACACCCTGAATCCTTGTGCCAATGAGGTGATTGCCACGATGCTGGGTAACTTCCAGGGTGGTGAGCCAGGCAAGATTCAGTTTGGTTCCGGCTGGTGGTTCAACGACCAGAAGGATGGTATGGAGCGTCAGATGAATGCGCTCAGCGTACTGGGCTTGCTGAGCCGCTTCGTAGGTATGCTGACCGACTCTCGCTCTTTCCTCAGCTATCCTCGTCATGAGTACTTCCGCCGCATCCTCTGTAACATCCTCGGTAACGATGTGGAGAAAGGCTTGCTGCCTGACGACCGTGAGTTGCTGGGTAAGATGGTGGAGGACATCTCCTACAATAACGCCCGTCGTTATTTCAAGTTCTATTAAGACATACAGAACCTATCAATACCAAGGCGAGGGAGCGAACCAAGTTCCCTCGCCCTTTTTTATCCAATTACCACTATTGCCTAATTTCGTTCCCCCTTTACAAGGATTTTTTTAACTGTTAAAATAAAATAAAAAGTTGCCATTTCACAACCATTTAGAGCCTCTTTTTGCCCCAAATGGAGGCTTTATTTAATTCAAATGGAGCCTGTTTTCACACCATTTAAAGCCTTCATTTACAGTATGTTAAACGAAAAAT
>OMWH01000026.1 GCA_900314755.1 uncultured Prevotellaceae bacterium
TCAGATGATAGGTATCAGTGCTACGACCTTCAGTGACCTGCTTCATGGTCGCAGATCGATGAGTTTCGACATTGCCCGCAGTCTGTACAAAGTGCTGGGTGTGCCTGCAGAGGTTGTGCTTGCATAAGAGTTTTTATCTATAATAAACGAGGGTATGATAACAACGTTTTACCCTCGTTTTTAGCTATTGACAAAAATGGGACTTGAATTTTAGCAGTATGCTAAGTTTTTTTACAACACTTTGTTCCATGGGGTGGAATAACTTGTTCCATAGGGTGGAATACTGAATTGGGATATCTTCGCAAACCACATGCAGTATTTTGGTGAACACGGAGATACAAAGACACAGGGAAATAATAAAAACTCTGCACCTCTGTGCCTCAGTGTTGAGTGAATATTAAGGGCAAAATCGCCATTCCTTGTCACCTCGTTGTCACACGTAACATACTGATTTTCAGAAAGTGTTGCAAGGTGGCAACGGTTGCAAGGGTAAAAAACTTTATATATGTGCGCGAGCGAGAGGATAACTGTCAATGTCCTAAAATATTCAACGAAAATATTTGCAGTTTCGAGAATTATCCCATATCTTTGCAAATGTGTTTAGAAATAACAAATAAATATTCTACTAAAATGAAAGAAGAAAAGAAGAAGAAAGAGGAGAAGAAGCTCTCCAATGAAGATCTGGAGAATGTGAACGGTGGTGGTCATGGTAGGAAAATATTTGAACCTTGATTAATAGTTTAGAGGTACTGATGTAGGCAAAGCATCTACCGCTGAGACTTCCCGCTCACAAAGTGCATTACACTTAGTAAAGTAAGCCCGCAGGCAAACAGCTGCGGGCTGTTTTACAATTACAAATATGTCAGAGATATTTAACGATGAAGCATTAGAGGCTCTTGACGACCAGAGCGAACTCAAGGAGATGCCGCGGGTGGTTTCTCCCAGACTCTGGCTGGTGCTCTCCACGCTGCTGTTGCTGTGCGGCGTGGCACTCTTCTGGTGTATGTTTGGCAAGGTCAACTATACCGTCAGGGCCCAAGCCGTTGTATTCCCGTTTGCAGAGGCAAAGGCGATTACGGTCCCGTACGGGGGGACCGTCCACCATGTGGTAGCCACCAACGGTCAGGAGGTGTCGGCAGGCACTCCCCTTGTCAGTGTCCGTTCGCAGTTGGCGACCACCACTCTGACAGCGCCTGAGTCGGGAGTGGTGCTGACCTCGAAGCCAGCAGAGAGCAAGTTTGAGCCTCGCGAGCCTGTGGCATGGATACTGCCCCAGGAGGCAAGGTTCCACGAGCGCGAGGTGCTTGCCTACGTGACATTCAAAGAACTCAGGAAGGTGAAGCTGGGTGCCAAGGTGCAGCTGACACCTGCTGACCTGGAGCGTGAGAAGTGGGGCTATGCCGTAGGCACCGTCAAGGGCATCGAGTCATATCCCACCAACCGCAAGATGGTGGCACAGCGATTGAAGCTGGCGGAGCTGGCATCCATCATCCCTGCCGAAGAACCAGTCTATGAGGTGCGCATCGTGCTCGACCGTGATGCCGACGGGCTGGTATGGAGTCGTCAGAAGAGCGAAGGCATGGCAGTCACCACGGGCATGCCCTGCAATGTGCAGATTATATGGCACCGCAAGTACGTATGGGAAGTGCTGTTAGGACGAGTAGAGAACACGTTGAATACATTGCAAGGTAAGTAGGCCTATGAAGAAAGTGCCCATGGTGATGCAGATGGAAGCCGTGGAGTGTGGTGCTGCCTCGCTCGCGATGATCCTTGCGTACTACGGCAAGTGGCTTCCCCTGGAACAGGTGCGCGAAGCCTGCAGCGTGAGCCGCGACGGCAGTTCGATGAAGAACATCCTGTTGGCAGCCAAGACATATGGTCTGGAGCCCAGTGCCTATAAGGTGAGTGCCGAAGAGCTGGCAGGCATGGAGCCTGCCATCATCCACTGGAACTTCGAGCACTTCGTCGTCTTCAAGGGAATGCGGAAAGGCAAGGCATGCCTCAACGACCCTGGCATCGGACCGGTAGAGATACCGATGGATGAGTTCCGGCGCTCGTTCACGGGTGTCGCCATGACCTTCGAACTGACCGACCGTTTCCAGCCCTCGGGCCATCCCACGAGCATTTTTTCCTACATCAGGCATAACCTGAGTGGAGCCAACGAAGCCTTCTGGCTGACTTTTATCTTCACCTTTTTGCTGGCAGTGGTCACCCTGACCCTGCCCCTGCTCACCCGGGTGTTCTTCGACGAGATACTTTCCGGTCGCAATGCGCAGTGGGCAACCGTATTCTTCTGTCTGATGGCTGCGCTGGCACTTTTCAATTTCATCGTGACGCTCTGGCAGCAGCGCTACTCCAAGCGTATAGCCGGGCAACTGGCACTGCGGGGTAACATCAACTATCTGCGTCACCTGCTGAGACTGCCCATGAACTTCTTCACCATGCGCTTCGTGGGTGACCTGCAGCAGCGTCAGCGACTCAATGAGACCATCACCCACTCGCTCGTCGAGGTGCTGGCTCCGCAGGCTATCAACGTGATGCTGCTGGTGCTGTACTTCATATTGATGCTGTCGTATAATTACATGCTGACGATGATTGGTGTCGTAGCAGCCCTCGTCAACCTAGCCGTCTTACACTACTATGCCGGCAAGCGCCTGAACATGGTCAGGAGTACACAGCAGAGCATGGGTAAATATTATTCCACCACGGTCAGTTGTCTGGAGAACATCGAGAGCATCAAGGCAGCAGGCGCTGAGGAAGGATTCTTCCAATACTGGAGCGGGCTGTGGAGCAGAATGTTCAATAAGCAGCGCGAGATGCATATCCAGCAGAGCGAGATGAGTCTGCTGCCGACGCTGACATCGAATCTGCTGACGATGGCGGTCCTGTTGGTGGGAGCGTGGTATATCCTGCAAGGCGACCTTTCCGTCGGTATGCTCATGGCATTCCAAGGCTTCATGACCGCCTTCATGGCTCCCGTGGAGAAAATCATGAAGGCAGGACAGCAGTTGTTCGAGATGCGCTCCCAGATAGAGCGCGTGGACGACGTGATGAAGTATCCCGAAGACAGGCATGTCGACGGTGAGCATTCGGAGACGGGCAAGCTGCTGGGCGAGCTGGAGCTGCGCGACGTCACCTTCGGCTACAACCGGACGATGCCTCCCCTGATTGAACATTTCAACCTGCACCTCAGGGCTGGCGAGTCGGTGGCATTCGTGGGCAGCAGTGGCTGTGGCAAGTCGACCCTCGCCAGACTGATATCCGGGCTCTACAAACCCTGGAGCGGTGAGATACTCTTTGACGGGCGTCCCATCGAGAGCATCTCCAGCGACGAGCTGACCAACTCCATCGCCGTCGTCGACCAGAACATCGTGCTCTTCGACGATACGCTGTCACAGAATATCCGCATGTGGGACCAGAGCATCGAGGATTTCGCCATCCTCATGGCATGCAGCGACGCACAGGTACACAGCGACATCATGAGCCGTCCCGAGGGTCTTGCCACCAAGGTGGTGCGGGGCGGAAAGAACTTCAGCGGAGGTCAATGCCAACGCTTCGAGATAGCCACGGCACTTGCCCGCGAGCCTATGATCCTGATCATGGACGAGGCAACCTCAGCATTAGACCCCACCACCGAGGACCTGGTGATGAGGCACATCCGCGAGATGGGCATCACGCAGATTGTGGTGGCACACCGTCTGTCGACCATCCGCGACTGCGACCAGATCATCGTCATGGATGCCGGACACGTCGTCCAGCACGGCACCCACGAACAGCTGATGCAACAGGACGGTCTGTACCGACAGCTCATGGAAAACAGATAAGGAAGGAGAAGAAACTAAAGATGAACATATTTTCCAGTCAGATAGAAAAGCGCAGGAAGCTGGATGCCTCGACCCTCTCGCGTGAGATCAAGGAAGGTGCAGCACGCATGGGGCTACACTATGACGGTGCTATTCCCCAGACTGACAACCTTGCCATCCGCCAGGTGCTGGAAGCGTTGAAGATTGTCGACTACGAATTGGAGTCCGACGATGTGTTGCCCTTGGAGCAGCAGTTGCACAACATCCTCCAGGCACATGGCATCATGACGCGCCAGTTGAGGCTCACCGACGGATGGTGGCGAGAGGCCTCCGGACCAATGCTGGGCCGTACGCGGAGCGGTAGGCTGGTAGCGCTGCTGCCCAAGTGGACTGGTCGCAGCTATCGCTTCACCGACGAGGAAGGCATCCCGCAGGAGGTGACTCGACGGCAGATGAAGGACGTGCTGATGCCAGAGGCATACAGCTTCACCAAGGCACTGCCCCTGCAGCGAATGACCAAGCGCCAGCTCATTGCCTTCATATTGTCATCAACCGACACCTACAGTATGCTCTACATGGGATTTGCCGCACTGATCGTAGTGCTCCTGGGCATGTTTGTACCTATGGCTAACAAGATGGTGTTCGAAACGGTGATACCTGCCGGTATCGCCGCCGACCTGGCTCCCATCGCCGGACTGCTAGTGGGAGCGGCTGTGGTCATCATGCTGACGACCTATATCCGCAATCTCTATATCGTCCGCGTAGAGAACATCGTGGAGATGAACCTGCACAACGTCGTCATGGCACGACTCTTCCTGCTACCCCCGAAATTCTTCCACACCCACAGCAGCGGTGAACTGACCTCCAAGCTGAACAACCTCAGTAACCTGTGCCAGCAAATCAATGAGACGACCGTCGGTGCACTGTTGAACGGTGTGCTCTCTGTGGTCTATTTCATCCAAGTGGGCATCTACGGTGGACCGCTCCTGCTACCCGCAATGGCTCTGTTTGCCCTGCAAGCACTGATACTGGTACTCTACTTCCGCAAGGCGACCCATGTACAACAGCTATACATCGGCAAGAATGATGCCCTCAGCGGTATGGAGTGCAACCTGTATGCAGGCATACAGAAGGTCAAGCTCACTGGTTCAGAGACACGCGCCTTCACCCAGTGGCTCAACCGGTACACCCATGCAGCCAGGATCATCTACAACCCACGGCTTGCCACACGCCTGTATCCCTCGCTGCTGGCGCTGATGAACGTAGGGTCACTGCTCGTCATCTACCTATTTGCCATGCACGCCTCCATCAAGACCAGCGACTTCATTGCCTTCACCTCTGCCTTTGGCATGCTGACAGCCGCACTCACCGGGCTCACGGAGCAGATTCCCGAAATGACAAAGATAAAGCCACAGTTGGAGAGCGTCATGGCAATTGCCGAGGCTGTACCCGAGGTGTCAGGCTCACATACCCCTATCAAAACCCTGTCGGGCAGCATTGAAGTCAAGAATCTGTCTTTCCGCTATCAGGACAACATGCCACTGGTCATCGACGACCTCTCGCTCAGCATCAAGGCTGGCGAATACGTGGGCATCGTAGGCATCTCCGGCTGTGGGAAGTCCACCCTGCTGCGCCTGTTGCTGGGCTTTGAGAAACCCCAGCGTGGAAATATATACTACGACCACTACGATTTGGAGAAAGTAGACAAGAAACAGCTCCGCCAACGGATAGGAACATGCCTGCAGAATGGCAGCCTCTTCACAGGCGACATCTTAAATAACATCACCATCACCGCCCCCTGGTCCACCCAGAACGATGTCTGGGAGGCACTGCAGCTGGCGTGCATGTACAACGAGGTGAAAGCCCTGCCCATGGGACTGCACACCGTCATCACCGAGGGCGGCGGATTCTCAGGCGGTCAGAAGCAGCGCCTGCTCATAGCCCGCGCCCTGATAGGTCGTCCCAATATCCTCTTCTTCGACGAAGCCACTTCGGCGCTCGACAACATCAGCCAGAAGCAGGTGAGCGAAAACCTCGACCGGCTGCACTGTACGCGCCTGATCATTGCCCACCGTCTGAGCACCATCCGCCACTGCGACCGCATCATCGTGCTCAACAAAGGAAAGATTGCCGAGGAGGGCACCTTCGAGGAACTGATGGCACGCAAGGGCTTATTCTACGAAATGAGTCTGCGACAACTTTAGAGTGAAACCGTAATAGTACATACAAACTATGAACAAGATATGGATATTATCAACCGTGCTGTTGCTGACAGGCTGTCAGCAACAGGGCAAACCTGGTGATTCACTCGAAGCCAGGGACACTACCATCATCGCCGCAAGCCAGAATTCTGACATGACGGCTACCGGCAGACCGACAGACAGCACGACCCAACCATCCACCTTCCAGACCATGGGCAAGGTGGTGGCAGCACGCTATGCCGACGTGAAGTTCGAGACGACCCTGCCAGTAGTGCGCGTCATGGTACGCAATGGCGACCGTGTGCGCCAAGGGCAGCTTCTTGCTGAGCAGGAAGCTTATAAGCATACCAATGCCGTAGAGCAGCATCAACGTGAGATAGAGCAGGCACGCCTCCAGATGCAGGAAGTCATCATCTCACAGGGATACGATCCCGAGCAGATGGACCACGTGCCACAGCGTGTGCGTCACATTGCCGAGGTCAAGAGTGGTCTGCTGATCGCCCAGAACAAGCTGGCGGCAGCTCGCAACGAGTTGAAGACTACCCGCGTGACAGCACCCTTCGACGGTATCGTGGCAAATGTCACGGCTCATGCCGGTCAGTTGGCTCAGACGGGGGATGCCGTGTGCCGCATCATCTCGCAGCAGCAAATGGATGTGGAGTTCAGGGTGATGGAGTCTGACCTTGGACGGTTCCCTATAGGCACAGCCATCAGCGTGGTACCTGTTGCCGACGAGCATGCTGTCTATGATGCCAAGGTGACTGAGGTAAATCCCGTGGTCGACGAGCAAGGTACCATCATGCTCCGCGCCCGTGTGGCTGCACCCAGTTCCCTCTTCGATGGCATGCACGTGTCAGTAACCCCAAAAACATCCCAGCCATGAGACGCCTTGCCACCGTCCTGATGCTCTGCGCCGCCATCACTGCAGCAGCCCAGCATGCCGTCTGCCTCGACCTGGAGCGTACCGTCGAACTTGCCACCGACAGCAGCCTTACTGCCGACCGTTACCGCAGCGTCTTCCAAGAGGCACGCTACGCATGGCTTTCGTGGATGGCAAGTCGCAAGCTACAACTGGAGCTGAGCGCCACGCCGCTGCAATTCGAGCAAGTCATGACCCAACGCTACGTCAGTGATACCGACAACGATGAATATCGCCAGCAGAAGCGACTGCTATCCAGCGCTAATCTGCAGGCACAACAAGTGATGGAACCATGGGGCGGTTCCTTCTATGCCTCGACAGGACTTGCTTTCCTCGGCAACTACGGTGACTATAACCAGCATCAGTATGCCGTCACCCCTGTCCGCGTGGGCTATCGTCAGGAACTGCTGGGATTCAATCCATACCGCTGGAACCGCCAGACCGAACCCATGCGACTCACGGTTGCCCAGCAGCAGATGAACTATTCAGTGGAACAGGCTGCTGCCGAGGCTGTCAAGCGATTCTTTCTACTGGCTGTGACGCAAGAGCAGCTGAAGATGGCGCAGGAGCAGATACAGTCGTGCGACACCATCCTCGCCATCGGCAACCGACGCTTCCGCATTGCGTCTATCTCGAAAGCCGAACTCGACATCCTGACGCTGCAACGCTCACTCGCCGCCACCGCTCTGAAGAGCGCCCAGCTGAGCCATCAACAGGCAGTCAGGAGTCTTGCCGTCTGGCTGGGAATGGACGAGCACACCCATATACAGCTGGTCATACCCACCGTATTGCCCCACCTGAATGTGGCTGCCAGCGATGCCATTGCCCATGCCTCACGCAACAATCCCAACTATCTGTCCATGCAACTCAAGGAGCTGGAAGCCCGACGCGACGCTGAACAGCTGAAGCGCAAGAAGGGACTCAATGCCAGCATCGATGCCTCGATAGGTCTCAACCAGGTGGCAGAAAACTTCGGTCATGCTTTTCAAAGTCCACTGGTGCAGAATCAGGTGATGGTTAGTCTCACCGTGCCAATCGTCGATCACGGCAAGAAGCGCAATGCCTGGCTCGCGGCACAGAGTAAGGCTGAGACAGCTGCGCACCAGCGTGAGGAGCAGCGACGCGACACCGAACTGGATGTCATGCAGACCGTGTCAGAGGTTGACCAGCGGCAGTCGATGGTCGCCGATGCCCAACGCTCGCTGCAGATTGCCGAGGATGCCTATACCGCCATGCTGCAACGTTTCATCAGAGGTCAGGCCAACGTCAACGACCTGTCGCTGGCACAGCAGTACTGGCAGACGGCGCGAGTCGATCAGGTCAAGGCATTGCAGGATTTCTGGAACAGCTATTTCCATCTGCGCCTGCTCACACTCTACGACTACCTCAAGGGGGAGCCCATACGCCACTGACCTGCCCGCTTTTAATACTTAAAATATTATCATTTCCTGGGTTTTTCATCCCTCACGAAAAAGGAGCAACCTTTGGGGCTGCTCCTTTTTTGCGGAAGGTGAGGGATTCAAACCCCCGATACCCGAAAGGGGTATACCGGATTTCGAGTCCAGCGCATTCGGTCACTCTGCCAACCTTCCTTTCCTTCTTTTCGCTTTTGCGAATGCAAAGGTAGTGCAAATATTTGAATCCACCAAATTAATTGCGGACAAATCACAAGAGTTTGCTGAGGCGGTTGCGTAACTGCTCTGCCTCACTTTTGCGGATAGACAGGCGTATCTCGCAGGAATTATCGAATGACTGGGACAGGACGCGTGGACTCATCTCCTTGACGATACGCATCACATCATTCATCTGCGGATAGGCGAAAGTGTAGGTGACAACCTCCTCGACCTGCCGTGTCTCTACAGTAGCATGGGCAATAGCGTCAGCGGCAGCCTCGCGATAGGCGACGATCAGTCCGCTGGTTCCTAAGTTCACACCACCATAATAGCGTACCACCACGATAAGGATGTCCGTCAGCTCGTTGGAGTTGATTTGTCCGAGGATCGGTTTTCCCGCCGTCGAAGAGGGTTCCCCATCGTCATTGGCACGGAACTCCTCCCTACCCGCTCCCAGCATATAAGCATAGCAGACATGCCGCGCATCGTAGTATTTCTTACGGTAACCAGCCAGGAGTTCCTTCACCTCGTCGACCGTCTCGACATGATGTGCAAAAGCGAGGAACTTACTACGCTTCTCCGTGTAGTAGCCCTCGCTTGTTGTTGCTATTGTCTTGTATTCGTCGGTCATTCCGAGATTACGAGAGTTCGAATTTACGAGAGTTTATGAATGACCAGTCCAGAACGCAGTTTCGGCTCAAACCACGTAGCCTTCGGCGGCATGATCTTACCACTGTCGGCAATATTCATGATCTGCTGCATCGTCACAGGATAGAGGGCAAGTGCCGCACGCATCTCTCCGCTGTCGACACGACGCTTCAGTTCACCCAGTCCGCGAAGACCACCTACGAAGTCGATGCGCTTAGAGGAACGGAGGTCGCCGATATTCAGTATCTCGTCGAGAATCAGACGACTGCTGATATCCACGTCAAGCACACCGATGGGGTCGGTATTGTCGTAAGTACCCTCCTTCGCTTTCAGACTATACCAGTGCTGGTCGAGATAGAGGGAGAACTCATGCAACTGCTGGGGCTTATAGATCTCCGTACCCTTATCCTCAATAATGAAGTTAACCTGCAGAGCGGCAAGGAACTCCTCAGACGACATACCGTTGAGGTCCTTTACCACACGGTTATAGTCGAGGATGGTCAACTGACTTGCCTGGAAACAAACAGCCATGAAGAAGTTATACTCCTCGTCGCCCTTGTGGTTAGGATTCTGCTTCTGTTTCTCGGCACCCACCAAGGCTGCGGCGGCAGAACGGTGGTGACCATCAGCGATATAGAGTGACGGCATCTTGGCAAACTCTGCAGTGATGGTTGCCATATCCTGCTCGTCGTTAATGACCCAGAACTGATGGCGGAAGCCATCAATGGGCGCGATGAAGTCGTACTCGGGCTCTGTTACCGCATAACGCTTAATCAGCGCATCAAGGACTGCGTTATCAGGATAAGCGAAGAACACCGGCTCGATGTTCGCATTGTTCACACGGACATGCTTCATGCGGTCCTCCTCCTTGTCCCGGCGTGTCAGTTCATGCTTCTTGATGTTGCCCTTCATATAGTCATCAGTATGTGCACATACCACCAGACCATACTGCGTCTTGCCATTCATCGTCTGAGCATAAATATAATAATGTTCGCGTGAATCCTGAACTAACCAGCCTTTATCCTGGAACTTCTGGAAGTTCTCAGCAGCCTTCTCATAGACACGGGGATCATACTCCGAAGTACCTACGGGGAAATCAATCTCCGGCTTGATGATATGATACAGACTCTTCTCGTTATCACCAGCCTCCGCACGTGCCTCTTCCGAGTCGAGCACATCGTAAGGACGACTCTCTACCTGCTCCACCAACTCCTTCGGCGGGCGTATTCCCTTAAATGGTTTTACGATAGCCATAATTACAGATTCGCTTTGATTTTATCAATCATCTCCTGATACTCCGCATCAGAGAGATATACCTTACCCGGATTCATCTGGAACGTGCCACCGTAGTCTGGTCCATCCACATATTTAGGAGCCAGATGGAAATGCAGGTGCGACAGCTTATCGCTATAGGCACCATAGTTAATCTTCTCAGGATTGAAAGCCTTCTGCATGGCACGGGTCACACGAGCCACGTCAGCCATAAAGGCATTACGGTCTTCATCCGACAACTCGTTCAGGTCGTTGACATGGTCTTTGTAAGCCACGAGACAACGTCCGCGATAGGTCTGCTCCTTAAAAAGGAAGGCACGGGACACTGAGAGCTGACAAATCTCAATCATCAGGTCGTGCAGTGTCTGATTGTTAGTGCAATATAAACACTGTTTAGGATCACTTTGCATAATCGTTTGTTTTATTGTTTAGTATAATTTGTTGCAAAGTTACCAAATAAATACGAGAAACTTTTATGATTATGAAGATATTTCGTAAATTTGCACACAGAAACCTGAACTATAGAAGAAAAATGAACAAGAAAAGACTATTGACCATTTGTATGTTCATAGCAACTGTCGGAACACTTCATGCCCAAAGCTTTGAGACTGCCACCCAGGCTGTCAAGAATATGGGAGTAGGATGGAACTTAGGAAACACGCTGGATGCCAATAACAACAACGGAAACAGACAAGACCTGACTTCTGAGACTTGCTGGGGACAGCCCTATACCAAACCGGAACTGATGAAGATGATGAAAGAGGCGGGCTTCGGAGCCATCCGTGTACCTGTCACTTGGTTTCCTCACATGGATACCTCTAATAAAGTTGATGCCGCATGGATGAAACGGGTACATGAGGTCGTCGATTATGTGTTAGACAATGGGATGTACTGTATCCTCAACGTACATCATGATACGGGTGACGGCAACTTCCATTGGCTGCACGCCAGTACCAAGACATACAATAACGTCAAAGGAAAATATGAAGCATTATGGCAGCAGATTGCAGAGAAATTCAAGGACTACGGTGAAAAGCTCCTCTTCGAAGCGTATAACGAGATGCTGGATGACGACAACTCATGGTGCTTCGCCACATTCGCCTGTTCTGGTGGATATAATGCCACAGACGCAGCAGACGCCTATGACGCCATTAACAAATACGCTCAGAGTTTCGTGAATGTGGTGCGTGCCACGGGAGGCAATAATGCAAAGCGCAACCTTGTCGTCAACACCTATGGTGCCTGCAATGGTGCCGGTACATGGAACAGTCATCTGAAAGATCCTTTAAAAGGGATGAAGATTCCCACGGATGCCACCGCCGGCACAGGACATCTTGCCGTACAGGTTCATACCTACCCCAACGTAAAAAACATCAGCAGCATGAAGACAGAGCTGAATGATATGTTCAATGCCCTTAACACCTACTTTATCTCCAAGGGTACCCCTGTCATCATCGGAGAATGGGGAACTGCCAACAATGGTGAGACAGACTACGACGTGCGTCATGACAATGTCATCGAGTTTGCTGACTATTTCGTCAAGAAAGCGAAGGAATATAACTGTGCCACCTTCCATTGGATGGGACTGACGGATGGTACCAACCGTTCTCTGCCTGTCTTCAATCAGGCTGACCTTGCGGAGACTATCGTCAAGGCATACCATGGCAATACCGGGGGATTCAAATATCCCACCCGTGATGACATAACTTCAGAGTATGAGGTAACATACAACAATCAATGGAGTGAGCTGAACCTTATCCAAGGTACTATCAGCACCAGTACGTACAAGGGACTGGAGTTGGAACTGGCAGAAGCTCCCGCGGCTAAAGCATTCCAGTTTAAGGTGTATCCTTCAGAGAAGACCCAGGATATTACTGCTGCAAAAAGCACTCTCACTTTCACGTCTGCCATGGGAACAAGTATTTCCCGCATCACAATGCAAAGTTCCCAAGCAGGAAACAAGACTACCGTCAAGAACGTATATCTGATTAAGAAGGACGGTACGAAACAAAAGACAGAAGTGTCGGCTTTTTGGGGATGCTCCGTCACCGAGAATATTATTACGGGTATCATGCCTGTCACCTATACCCGGTCCACAGATCATCATATCTACAACCTCAGTGGTCAGCGTGTGACAAATCCCGGAAAGGGAATTTATATCCAGAACGGAAAGAAGTTTTACAGGAAATGAAAAAAGAAGAGCCTGACACACTTTCGGATGTCAGGCTCTTTTCTTATACCTTATTATATTACTTGTTCACCTGGAACTTAGTGTCACCATCCTTGAAGAAGGCGTTGATCTGCTTTGCGGCAGCAATACCGGCATTGATATTAGCCTCTGCTGTCTGAGCACCCATCTTCTTAGGAGTAGAGAAATAACGTCCCTCGAACTGCTGGAAGTCTGCATTGGCATCAGGCATGATATCTGTGACGAACTTCAGGTCCTCACGCTCCTGCATCAACTTAATCAGCTCTGGCTCGTTGATGACTTCCTTACGCGCTGTATTCACGAGGATACCACCTTTCTTCATCTTACCAACCAATGCATAGTTAATGCTCTGCTTGGTCTCTGGAGTAGCGGGGATATGCAGGGATACCACGTCGCAGGTCTCGAACAAAGCATCCTGATTGGCAACGGCATGTACGCCAGCCTTCTCGATGACCTCTGCAGGGCAGAAAGCATCGTAAGCATAAACATCCATACCAAAGCCCTTGGCGATGCGAGCCACATTACGACCCACATTACCGAAAGCAAGGATACCCAGTTTCTTACCTAACAGCTCAGAACCACTCTTGCCATTGTAGAAACCACGGACAGCCATGACCAGCAGACCGAAGACCAACTCGGCAACAGCATTGGCGTTCTGACCTGGAGTGTTCTCTGCTACTACGTTGTGTGCAGTAGCGGCAGCAAGGTCGATATTATCGTAACCAGCACCGGCACGAACGACAATCTTCAACTGCTTGGCAGCGTCCAGCACCTCAGCATCAACCTTATCCGAACGGATAATGAGAGCATCGGCATCCTTCACGGCATCCAGCAACTGAGCCTTCTCTGTATATTTCTCCAGCAGGACGAGCTCATTGCCAGCTGCTTCCACTTCCTTACGAATACCCTCCACAGCGGCAGCTGCGAAAGGTTTCTCTGTTGCAACTAATACTTTCATAACTGTGAACTATGAATTATGAACTAAATTAATGATTAGCCTCAAATTCCTTCATGCAAGCTACGAGGGCGTTACATCCTTCGATAGTCTGAGCATTGTAGCAAGAAGCACGGAAACCACCAACAGAACGGTGACCTTTCACACCAACCATGCCCTTAGAGGTAGCAAAGTCGAGGAAGTCCTTCTCCAGCTCCTTATACTCGTCAGCCATCACGAAGCAGATGTTCATCAGTGAACGGTCCTCCTCAACAGCAGTACCACGGAACATCTTGTTGCGGTCAATCTCACCATAGACAATCTCCGCACGCTGCTGGGCGAGCTTATCCATAGCCTCAACACCACCATTCTTCTTGATCCAACGGAGTGTCTCCAATGCACTGTAGATAGGAACAACAGGAGGAGTATTGAACATGCTGCCCTTGTCAACATGAGTGCGGTAGTCGAGCATGGTAGGAATCTCACGAGGAGCCTTACCCAGTTTCTCGTCCTTCACAATGATGATGGTCACACCAGCCATGGCGAGGTTCTTCTGAGCACCAGCATAGATGGCATCGTACTTGGCAACGTCAACAGGACGGCTGAAGATATCAGATGACATATCGGCAATCAGGGGAACATTCACGTCAAGGTCCTTACGGATCTCTGTACCGTAGATGGTATTGTTAGTGGTGATGTGCAGATAGTCAGCATCAGCAGGAACATTCCATCCCTTTGGAATGAAGGTATAGTTGGCATCAGCAGAAGAAGCGACCTCTACTACCTCACCAAACAGTTTTGCCTCCTTCATAGCTTTCTTAGCCCAAACACCCGTGTTCAGGTAAGCTGCTTTCTTGATCAGGAAGTTGTAAGGAATCATGCAGAACTCCAGAGAAGCACCGCCACCAAGGAAGATGACTGAATAACCCTCAGGAATCTGGAGAAGCTCCTTGACCAGAGCTACAGCCTCGTCAACAACGGGCTGGAAATCCTTGGCACGATGGCTGATCTCCATCAGAGAAAGACCAGAACCATTGAAGTCTAAACACTGCTGTGCAGTCTTCTCAATCACTTCGCGGGGAAGCATCGAAGGACCTGCGTTAAAGTTGTACTTCTTCATTTTGATTGTGAATTTAATTATTTATACTATCAATTTTTTATCTGTTTCGTAAAAACGATGCGAAATTACACTTTTTATTTGAATTAGGCAAATATTTGAACAAGAATTAAGCATTTTAGGCGATTTTCTTACTTATTGCAAAGTCTATATTACAATTTTCTATCTCACAGGCTCCACAACTGTCTTGATGCCCTTAATCTTCTCACCTTGGACTTGACGCAACACCTGCTGCAGTTTTTCCCTCCTCACAGCAACGTATGCATAACGGTCGTTCACGTCGATTCGTCCCACCTCATCAGACTGCAATCCCCCCTTCTTACAGAGGAAGCCTACGATGTCGCCCTTGCTCACCTTATCTTTCTTGCCTTTGCCGATATACAGGGTTGCCATTGGGGGTGCTGATGGTGACTGACCGTCAACGATGGGCTCATAACTCTCCACATCTCCTTCCACATAGTCGGGGATATGCTCTCCCGGACCAATGATGAAGAACGCCTTGCCTTGCTTGTCCCATCGGGCAGTACGCCCTACCCTATGGATATAACCGTCCTCGCTTTCGGGCAGGTGGTAATGGATGATATTGGCAATATTAGGGATATCGAGTCCACGGGAGGCGAGGTCGGTACTGACCATCACATTGGCAGAACCGTTCGAGAAGCGGTACAGCGCAGCTTCCCGCTCTTTCTGTTCCATACCGCCATGGAAGAAACTCGTGGTAAACCCCTGTTCCCGTAGGTAGTTATTCACTCGCTCCACCGAGTCCCGGTAGTTGAGGAACACGATACTGCTGGCATCACCAAAACTCAACAGCAGACTACGCAAGGTCTCCAGCTTGTCCTTCACTGGACTCTTCACCTCATAGAGCGTCACCCGCTCAGAGGTCTGCTCACCCTCTGGCAGGAAATCCACCAGTGTGCCTTTCTTCGCCATATTGACGAATTGCGGTATCTCCTCAGCATTGGTGGCAGAGAGCAGGATACGGCGCTGCAAACCAGGCAGACTCTTGATGAGTTTCGCCATCTCCTGATGGAAACCCATCTGCAGACACTTGTCAAACTCATCGATAATCAGCCAGCGGATGCCATAGCGGGAGATATTCTCCTTGTCCAGATGGTCGTTCAACCGTCCCGGTGTACCAAAGACAATCTGTGGCTTGACCTCTTTCAACTTCCGGTGCTCATCCATAGCGGCACGACCGCCATAGCAACTTGCCGAGCGGATGCCTGACCCCATGTCACGAAGGACGGTGTCAGACTGCAAAGCAAGTTCTCTGCCGGGTACGACAACCAACGCCTGAACAGCATCCGACGATGCGTCCAGCAGTTGTATCAAAGGCAATAAATACGCCAGTGTCTTACCCGAACCTGTCGGGGATAGTAAAACAACATCACCGTCGGAGCGTAAGATGGCTTCGGCGGCGTGTTGCTGCATCTCGTTGAGTTCCTCGATGCGAAGTTTCTTCAGAATCTTCTGGATATCCACTACTGATTATTTCTTCTCTTCTTTCTTTTCCTCAGTCTTCTTGAAAGTAGACTTATAAGCCTTATTCAAGCCATTGATGATATCAGCGGTGATATCGAAGCGCTTATTGGCGTAGAGGATATTGTCACCCTGCTTGGTCAGGATCAGATCATATTTTTTATCCTTATTATATTTAGCGAGGAAATGTTGCAGAGAGTCACGCAGTCCCTCGTTATAAGTATTCGTCTCATTTGCGAGCTCATTCTCAAGACGAGCCTGTAACTGCTGCAGGTCATTCTGCTGACGCTGAATGGCAGCCTGCTGGCTCTCAGCCTGCTCACGACTAGTGAACCCGTTGTTGTTCAACTTCTGCTGGAAACTGTTCATGGCATTCTGCAACTGCTGACCTTTCTGGTTCAAGGTGTTACGCGCATTGTTGCTCTTCTTCTGGAGCACCAAGGTAAAGTCCTTGCAATACTCATACTGTGTCATCAGTGAGTCAACCTCCACATAAGCAATCTTCAGACCAGAGCCATTTGCAGAGTCACCTGCTGCAGGCTGTTCGTCCATCTTGGGACTTGCATTGTTACATGATGCGAGTGCTGCGATGGCGGCAACAGCCATCATGCCGAGAATGTTCTTTTTCATTTTCTTTTTTATTTTATTGTTTCGTTGTTTTCGAATTTTCAAGATTCCGAGATTCGAGATATCGAGATTTGAGATGTCGACTCGTCGACCGCAAACCTGCTCTTGCGACGCATCTCCCTGTCTTGGTCCATCACGCAATGAATACCCCGCTCTCTCATCGCTTTACTGTCGTGAATATGCTGCGAAGAGAAGGTTCCATTCTTACTGGAGAGGACTTTTATCAGGAAAAAAGCCATCCCTATAGCAATTATTAACGTGCTTAACAGCAGGATTCTCATCATAAATGATTAATTTTGCGGTTGCAAAGTTAAACAATAAATTTATAAAACCGATAAAATAAACATTAATAATGAATAAAAGTGAGTTAAAACCCGCTGTTGTCTTCGAGCAGTTTGCGAAGATTAACGAAATACCACGCCCTTCTAAGCGTGAGGAGAAGATGATAGAGTACCTTAGGAACTTTGGTGAAAGCCGTGGCTTGGAGACGAAAGTCGACGAGGTGGGCAATGTGATAATCCGTAAAGGGGCTACTCCGGGCTATGAGGATTGCAAGACGGTCATCCTGCAGAGTCACATGGATATGGTGTGCGACTGCTTGCCTGAAGTGCAGATTGACTTCGACAAGGAGGGCATCACTACATATGTCGACGGAGAGTGGATGCGTGCCAAAGGAACGACACTCGGTGCTGATGACGGTATTGGTATCGCCATAGAGCTTGCCATCCTCGACAGTAACGATATTGAGCATGGTCCTATTGAATGTGTCTTCACTCGTGACGAGGAGACGGGTCTGACGGGTGCCATGGGGATGAAGTCTGGTTTCATGACAGGTGACTTCCTCATCAACCTCGACTCTGAGGACGAGGGAGAGATTTTCGTCAGCTGTGCCGGTGGCCGTACCACGACAGCAACACTGGGCATCAAACGTCAGCCAGCTCCCGAGGGCTATTTCTTCATCAAGGGTTCCGTCAAGGGTCTGGTTGGCGGTCACTCAGGTGATGATATCAACAAGAAGCGTGCCAATGGTCTGAAGATCATCGCCCGTTTCGTCTATCAGGAGATGGAGCGTTATGAGGATATTCATTTGGTACGCCTGCATGGTGGCAGTCTGCATAATGCTATTCCCCGTGGTGGCTTTTTCGTACTTGCCGTCCCTGAGGCTATCAAGGAAAACATCCGTGCCGACTGGAACGTCTTCTCCGCAGAAGTCGATGATGAATTCCATGTGACGGATACCCAGATGGTATGGCGCATGCGCAGCTACGATCCAGAACCGATTATCGACGATGACACGGCACGTCGTTTTGTCTATGCCCTGCAGGCTGTTGACAACGGAGTCTATGCTGTTTGTCAGGACGAGGCATTGGGTGGCATGACGGAGACATCCAGCAACCTGGCTCGTGTGGAGACGCATGCAGACAAGATTGAGATTATGTCATCACAGCGCAGTAACGTGATGTCGAACCTCGACAATATGTGCAATACCGTTGCCGCCGTTTTCAAACTGGCTGGTTTCCAGGTCGTACACTCAGAAGGTTATCCTGCTTGGAAGATGCGTGCAAACAGTGAGTTGCAGAAGATTGTCACATATACCTATCATAAGCTGTTCCAGAAGAACCCTGTCGTACGTGGCATCCATGCCGGTCTGGAGTGCGGACTCTTCGCTGAGCGCTACCCCAACCTCGACATGGTGTCGTTCGGTCCTACGCTGCGTGACGTACATACTCCTGACGAGCGTTTGCTCATCCCTACCGTACAGATGGTATGGGATCACTTGTTGCTCACCCTTAAGAGTATGCCCCACCAGTCATGAGACACCTTATATATATAATAATAGGTATGACTGCTGCGTCGCTTTTCGTCTCATGCGGACAGCGACAGCAGGCAAAGTCGGTCATCAAGGACTTTATGGAGCAGAGCCTGCATAAGGATGTCAAGTATCTGGACTTCTCAGACCTCGACTCCACAAAGGCAATCAGCGATTCCGTCATCATGGTGATGCGCCAACGCGGACCCAAGGGTATCCAGTATAAGGATTACAAAGACGGAACATTACTGTATCTCCGTACTTCCTATCTGGACGACCAGGATACCTGCTGCGCCACCTTCTATCTGGACCGTGAGGCAACATCCATCGTTGCCTTCAAACAGAACTGAAGAGCTATCGGGTCGATGACTTTGTTACCTCATAAGAAACAAAAAGGGCTTGCCATCACGGCAAGCCTTTTCATTACTAAACTAAACAAATACTTTATGATTAATTTCTAAAAGAATATCACTACCCTACTGAGCCTTCTGGCAGGTACGGCACTTACGCTCACAGTATCGCTCACACTGGGCACAGATGTCGTAACCTAACATCGCACCAAGGATGAAGTCCTCCTCTGGTGTCAGCTCGTTCAACGGACGGGTGGCTATCAGACGGATGGCGTCCAGACATTCCTTCTTGCCGAAATACAGGTTGAGCGTGTTCTTACCTGCCGGTTGCAGCACATACGGGATTTTCTGCCGCTCCAGCCGTTGTGTGGCAAACTGCTCGTAACGCTTGTTCATCGTAAAGAGTATCATCCGGCGCACCCCTTTCTTATATTCATAGATGTGGTTCATCAATACTTTCAGGTCGATAGGTATGATTTCCGTCTGAGCCATAGTCGTGGTTGATTAAAGATTAGGTGAGATAGCTGCTATCCATGCGTCGATACGACCATCCGTCTTGTCGTCCTCATTGACATCATCCAATGGAAGACCGATGAACTTGCCATCAACGACAGCATCAGAGTCACTGAAGTTATAACCGTCGGTAGAGACAGCACCGATGAATTGAGCACCGCTGTCCTTGATGGCATTATATAGTTCACCGATACCTCCTACAAAAGTGTCACCATACGACTCGGCATCACCACAACCGAAGAGGGCGATGGTTTTGCCTTTCAAGTCGGCACCTTGTAATACTTTCACACCGTCGTACCAGTCATCCTGCATCTCACCAGCTCCCCATGTGGAAGTACCGAGAATCAGGTTGTCATTAGCTGCTACGATGTCAGATGTGAGATCCTGAACATTTAATGCCTCTACCCCCAACTTTGCGGCAATCTTGTCTGCGATACCCTCGCAGGTGCCAGTGGAAGAACCAAATACTACAATTGTCTTACTCATTTTTCTATCTATCTTTTAATGGTTTGTAATTCCGTTTGCAAAGGTAGAGAGAAAAACAAAAAGGCGCAATACCTAAAAATAAGTGTTTTAGCCGAAGACGAACCTCAGCGACTCATAAAATTGGATTAATAAGATGTAGAAAAGGACACAAGGTGCAGCCCATCGGATACCATATAATAGTGAGTCGTAAACATCATGGAGTGTCAGGAAGGTGCCGGCGATAACCCCATAGACAATGCTGAACACACAGAGACTGAACGACACCACGGGTATCAGACTATAGGAGAATGGGGAGGGGATATAGTCACCTGTGGCGCTCAGCAGAACGGCATGGGGAACGACTGTCAACAGCAGAATAGCTATTATACATACCAACAAGGCACTCCCTCCTATCAACAGGGCACGACGCTCCCGATAACTACGGGGAGAGGAATGGGCAAAGAGTCCACTGCACCTCACGCACCCAAGGGCTATGGCGAGAAGAAGAAGCCATGATAACTGGGGGGTGGCAAGGATATTACCGAAATGTCCCATGAACCAGCGCAGTCCCTCTCCCGACAGCATAGAGCGCACACCACTGGTAGGCAGTGCGGCACTCATGAGCCACGACACGAGAATCAGGACAATCTCTGCCAGGAACAGAAACAGGGCAATATAGGGAAGGAAGCGCTTCATTCTGTATCGGGTTCCAGATTATCAATATCAAGGATACGGAGTTCCAGGGCACGGACAACGAGACGGGTGGCATTGACACTCTCACCGCCGGGGAACAGCTTATGCACCAGCTCGTTCTGTCGCTTCTCCAGACTCTTCACCCCAAAAGGCATACCACGCAGGTTGGTAATCTGCTCCTTGGTATAGCCCAAAGCGAGATGACGGAGGAAGCGCTCGTCATACTCATCTATCTCATAATTCACCAGAGCCTCCTGACGAGCCAGCTGGGAAGAGACGGCATGTTTGAAGCGTTCCACAATCTTCTTGAGGATGGGTTCGTTGAACACCAGTTGCTTACCCTCCATGACGGCACGGACATCAGCACGGGTCAGCAGTTCCCCACTTTTGAGGATGATACCATCAGCACCGGCATCCAATACGTCGACCCATAGTTTCTCATTCAGGATCTCACCGGTAAAGATGAGCACCTTCACCTGTGGGTACGACTCTTTGGTATGACGACAGATCTCCACACCGACCGTGGTGGAGCCACCCAACCCGAGGTCAAGTAATACGAGGTCCGGCTGCTGTTGTTTGATGACCCGCCAGTACTCCACCTCATTACTGGCAGTACCGATAACCTCTGCCTCAGGGATCTCATGACGTACGATACCCTCTGTGCCTTTGAGCTCGAGGGGCACATCCTCAACGATAATCAACTTAAAGTTTTCCATATCTTGGTAGTGTTATTTTTATCCATGTTGTTCCTTCTGCCAATTCCGCCCAGATACCACAACCACGCCGGTTTGTTGCCTCCCCATGGTCACGGACAATTTGTCGGCAGAGCAGATAAGGAATGTTATCCATCTGGGGAGTAAACAGGTTAGCAGCTTCCTCGTCCGTCAATGAGAGATCAGGACGATGGATGGTATAGAGCAGGTACTGACTGTCTTTCACCGCTACTGTCACTTCACCCTTCAGGATCTCAAAGAGATAGCGCAGCATGTGCTCGTCACCCAGCACCTTCTGTCCATAAAGGTCTACCTTCTTCAGATGCAGCTTTACCTGCTCTGTCTGACGGATAGCTTGCTCACTCAACAGTCCATAGAGCTCGCGGTAATAGGAGGCAACCTCCAGCATCGACTGTGTCTCCCCCCTATCGGCAAGAAGACGGATGCGACTGGGATAGTACATCGTCTCATGCTTGAGTGTCGACAAGCAATTGTCTAACACGGCATTCGACACATGCAGGTTACTATCCTCCAGTTCTGCTCTCCGCAACTCATCCTCAGCCATCTCCAGGTTGGTCTTCTGCATTCGCTCCTTGCGGAAGCGGTTGTAAAGACGATGCCGATAGTAGAGCATATAATAAGCTGGTATGATCAACAACAGTATCAATATCAACAAGATGATGGCGATACGCTTGTTCGACTGAGACTGCTGCATCATACGGCAATAGTCAGCAAGGGTATTGTCGGCAGAGAGCTCCTTGAAGAGCTGGGTATACACCTTATTATTATAAGCATAGAGCTCCCACTCATGGAGTGCCAGGGCAGCCACTGCACTCTCGTTACGGATATCAAGGATAATCTGGTAGTTAGTATTGACACTGTCATGTAACCATTGTATCTCCGGTGCCATCATGGCAGCATTCCCCTGACGCTGCATCAGCAGGTTTCCTTTAGGATATTGTCGCAGATAATGCGCATTCAGGTATTGGCGGCAAGAGTCGGCAAACTCCAAGGTCTTGCTATAGGAACCGTTGACATTGGAGAAATAGGCTGAATCGGCAAAGACATGTGCCTTCGACAGATAATCCTGGGCTGAAACCGATATCACGGAAGAGGAGGTTCCAAACATCAACAGCAAAAGGATGATGCGTTTAATTCCCTTAGGCAACCGGAAAAAGAAGCGGCTTCCCTTCCCTTCCTCGCTCTCAACGGCAAGATGGCACACCTGGAATATCTGACTGATCTTACGGTATTTCTCGATGATACCCTTACAGTTCATCAAGCCAAAGCCATGTCCGCCTTTCACCTGATGATTGAACACCTGCGCCAACTCATCTTGTGACATTCCCTTTCCCGTATCCTCTACAGAGAGTTCCACATAGTCAGCAGTCTCATTAGCATAGACTGACACCCTCCCACCTTGTTCGGTGAACTTACGGGCATTGTCTGCCAGTGTGTTCAGCATGAAAAGCGTTAACACACGGTCTGCCTTGACTACCGCATCAGTAGATTCCACCTCTAACTCTATGCCTTTCATCTGGAAACTTGTCTTACTGCGGCCAAGGATATCAAACAACGGCTGGATGGGAAAACTCTCAATATGCAGACTTAACTCTCCTTGTCGTAACTGTATCCAATGTGTCAGGATATCATTCTGGGTGTTGATCTGGTCGGTCAGTTCACGGATATAGTCCAGATGTTCTTGATTATCGGGAGCGTCCAAATATTTTATCTCATGAATGATACGGTCGATGAGCGGGGTGATGCTCACCACCATCGACACCTTGGCGCGCTGTTCCAAATGACGACGCTCATTTCTCTCCACCCGCAACTGAGCCTCAGCTATCTCCTCCGCTTTCTGTTCCAGCAGATTGTCATACTCGCTGTTCTGTTTCTCTCGCTTGCTCATTCGGTTGAACATCCACAAGAGGAACAACAACAGCAGGATGGCAATCACCACAGCACCCATCATCCAGTTAAGTTGGGTAGCAACTTCATCATACATGGCAGCACGCGCCTCCAACTCCCTATCCTGACGAGTCTGTTCCTGCAGATCGATATAGATATTGCGATTGAAGTCACTGCTCTGTTTGTCATTAATGGCAGAATATGCCACACTCATCTGTTCACGGATACTTGCCACCAAGTCAGGAGCCTGGTTGATGCGTTTATCAGACAAAGCATGATGCAAATATTCCAATGCCCGCTCATTATCTCCCATGGCATGATAGCAGGAGGCAAGGGTACGATAGGCACCTGCTATCTGGTAAACATCTCCATATGCCTGAAAGCCCTCCAACGACTCCTGTGCGAGGTCTACGTCTCCCAGATGCTCGGCAAGTGCCTCCTTGGCATTCGCCTCGAAATAAGGATAGTGATAACGTTGGGAGATACTCAGACAATGGTCGAGACTCTCTACTTCCGCCCGATAGATATCATCATCCGTTCCTTCCGTAATGATACCTCCTGCGCCCACATTATAAAGATAGTTAAGATACTGTGCCGTATCACGGCGTATCTCATCCATATTGACCTCTTGTAATGCTTCTATAGACTGGCGTTCAAGTCCTACATAATAATAATAGGTGGAGTTGACAATGGCAAACTCACTCTCGGCATAAACGAGTCTTTTAAAGAGACGGTCTGTCAATGCGAGACGCTCCTCGTTAATACGATTTCTGCATTCGATGGCACGCTCACGATGCTCGTAAAACTCACGGTTACGGGAACGACGCTGACAGAGACGCATCTGCTGCACCTCCGCCACAAACAACTCGATCTGATTGTCGGTCAACGATATGGCTTCTCTCAGTTGCTTCTCCGCACGGGCATAATCCATCCGTACAATACTGACAAAAGCCAAATGGTTGAGGGCTTCCGCTTTTCCATCAGCGTAATCTTCCGACAAGAGATAGGCTTGTTGGGCGTAATAAGCAGTAGAGTCTATATCACGATAGTGACAGGCATAAGAACGTGAATTCAGCTTGTCCACCGCTGCCTTGTCAGACGGTGAACAAGCTGAGAATAGGATGACTATTGCAAGATTAAGCGCGAGCCTTAGCCACATAACCGAGTGCCTCCTTGCACTTGTCGGTTACATACTGCCAGTCGCCAGCCTTCACCTTATCAGAGGGGAAGAGCTTAGAGCCCATGCCAACGCAATATACGCCAGCCTTGAACCACTTCTGCAGGTTCTCCTCCTCAGGAGCAACACCACCAGTCACCATGATCTTCGACCAAGGCATTGGAGCCTTCAAGCCTTTCACCATGTTAGGACCAACAACATCGCCAGGGAATACCTTCGTCAGGTCGCATCCCAATTCCTGTGCCTTGCCAATCTCACTGACGGTCATGCAGCCTGGGCAGTAAGGAACAAGACGACGGTTGCAGACTGGTGCAATGTCGGGGTTGAACAATGGACCTACCACGAAGCAGGCACCTAACTGGATGTAAAGGGCTGCGGTAGGAGCATCCACTACAGAACCGATACCCAATGCCAACTCCGGGCACTCTTTGTCTGCCCACTTTACCAACTCACCGAATACCTCCTGGGCGAAGTCACCACGGTTGGTGAATTCGAAAGCACGCACACCACCCTCGTAGCAAGCCTTTACCACATTCTTGCAAGTCTCAAGGTCTTTGTTGTAGAAGACGGGGACCATACCCGTGTCGCCGATTTTCTTTAGGACGGCTATCTTATCAAATTTTGCCATAGTTTTATTTTTCGATATTACGAGATTCCGATATTCCGATATTCGATGGTTATCTCTGAACGCGTCCGCTTGCGTTACCACCAGCGAGAGACTCAACCTCTTCGACAGATACCAAGTTGAAGTCACCATTGATAGTGTGCTTCAGGGCAGAAGCAGCAACAGCGAATTCCAAAGCCTCACCCTGTGTCGGCTTAGTCAGCAGACCATGAATCAAGCCACCAGAGAAGGAGTCACCACCACCAACACGGTCGATGATAGGATTAATCTCATAACGCTTAGACTGATAGAACTCCTTACCGTCATAGATAAGAGCCTTCCATCCGTTGAAAGTAGCGCTGAAGCTCTCACGCAGGGTAGAAACCACATACTTGAAGCCAAACTCCTCTTTCATCTGCTTGAAGATGCCCTCGTAACCGGCAGCATCCGTCTTACCACCCTCTACGTCAGCCTCTGGCTTGAAACCAAGACAGAGCTCAGCATCCTCCTCGTTACCGATACATACATCCACATACTGCATCAGAGGACGCATGATAGAGATAGCTTTCTCAGATGTCCACAGCTTCTTACGGAAGTTCAGGTCGACAGATACGCAAACACCATGACGCTTAGCAGCCTCACAGGCAAGCTTAGTCAGCTCTGCAGCCTTGTCGCTGATGGCAGGAGTAATGCCACTCCAGTGGAACCATGCGGCACCTTCCATAATCTTATCGAAGTCGAAGTCTGAAGGATCAGCCTCAGCAATAGCAGAATGAGCGCGGTCGTAGATCACCTTTGATGGACGCATAGACGCACCTGTCTCTGCATAATACAAACCCACACGGTCACCACCACGGGCGATGAAATCGGTGTTAACACCATAGCGACGCATGGCATTCACAGCAATCTGACCAATCTCATGCTTGGGCAGTTTAGATACGAAATAAGCCTCATGACCATAGTTTGCCACTGAGATGGCAACATTAGCCTCACCACCACCAGGGATGATGCGGAATGATTCACTCTGAATGAAACGGTCGTTGCCGTTAGGAGAAAGGCGGAGCATAATCTCACCTAAGGTTACAATTTTTGCCATTTGTTTTAGTATTAATTCATAAATATGTCATTTCGTTGGCAAAGATAGCACAAAAAAGTACAAATACCAAAATTATCGGCAAAAATATTCCTAAATAATTCCGTAAACGTTTTTTTTTCTTTATCTTTGCAATCAAAATAACAAATGAACATGGATACTGGTAAAATCAGAATCAAAGATATTGCTGAGCGTGCCGGAGTGAGTGTCGGCACGGTAGACCGTGTATTGCACAAACGCCCCAACGTGTCGAAAAGCGCATTGGAGAAGGTGGAGAAAGCACTGAAGGAGATGGACTATAAGCCCAACATGTACGCTTCTGCCCTCGCCTACAATAAATCATATACATTTTACTGCATCATTCCCAAACATGAGTCTGAAGCTTATTGGGAAGAGGTGGAGGAAGGTGTGATTGATGCCTGCGACCGGCGCAGCGACTTCCGTGTCAGTCAGAAGATGATGTACTATAACCGGTTCTCAACAGACACTTTCACAAAGTTGACTAACGAATGTCTGAAACAGAAACCGCATGGTGTCATCATCGTCCCCTCTAAACTGGATGTCACCCGTAAGTTCACTGACCAGTTGCACGAACAGGACATTCCGTTTATCCTGCTCGACTCCTATATGCCCGACCTCAAGCCGCTGTCATTCTATGGACAAGACTCTTTCTCGAGCGGTTATTTTGCAGCGCGCATGTTGATGATGATGGCTCCCCATGAGAAGGAGATCATGCTGATGAAACAGATGCGTAACGGCAATGTTGCCTCTAAGCAGCAAGAGAACCGTGAGACGGGTTTCCGCCATTATATGCACGACCACTTCCCTGAGGTGGCTATCAACGAGGTCAATCTTTCGCTGGATGAGAAACGTGAGAATTATGATGCCATCCTTGATGACTTTTTCAGCAAGCATCCACAAACCCACCATTGCATCACGTTCAACTCCAAGGCACATCTGGTGGGAGAATACCTGCTGCGTTCCAACCGCCGTAACATTCAGATCATGGGGTATGACATGGTACCGAAGAATGCTGAATGTGTACGACAGGGAAGCATTTCCTTCCTCATCGCGCAACATGGCTACATGCAGGGCTATTCTTGCATTGAGACGCTCTTCAACGCCATCGTTCTGAAGAAAGAGGTGGAACCTATCAATTACATGCCTATCGAACTGCTGACGAAGGAAAACATCGACTTCTACCGTCGTAAAAATATTGGATAATCTACTTAAACAAATACAAATATGGAACAAGCTACATTTTTAAAAATCAATCCTGCCGATTCGGTCGTGGTATGTCTGCAACCTAAGAAAAAGGGCGATATCATCGAAATTGACGGCAAACAGATTACGGTGAACCAAGACACTCCCGCCGGTCACAAGGTCTTAATAAAAGATGTGAAAGAGGGGGAAGACATCATCAAATATGGTTATCCGATTGGTCATGCCCGACAGGATTTGAAAACTGGCGACTGGGTGAACGAGAACAATCTCAAGACCAACTTAAGCGGAACGCTCGAGTATACATACAAACCTGTAAACGAGGAACTTAATATCAAAGACGAGAAGCGTACCTTTAAAGGATATGTTCGTAAGAATGGGGATGTCGGTGTACGTAATGAGATATGGATTGTACCCACTGTGGGATGTGTCAATGGCATCGCAGAGCGTCTGGTACAACAACTGAAAGCAGAGACCAAAGAAGAAGGAATTGATGCCATCTGGTCATGGCATCACAACTACGGTTGTTCCCAACTCTCTGGTGACCATGAGAATACCCGCAAGATCTTACGTGATATCTGTCTGCACCCCAATGCCGGAGGTGTCCTCATACTCAGTTTAGGTTGTGAGAACAACCAGCCCGACCAGTTCATGGAGATGCTGGGCGACTACGACAAAGACCGCATCCGCCTGCTGGTAACCCAGAAGGTGGAGGGTGACGAGGTAGAAGCAGGTTTGGAGATTCTTCGTGAGCTCTACGATATCGCCAAGCAAGACAAACGTGTCGACGTGCCTGTCTCAAAACTCCGCGTAGGTCTGAAGTGTGGTGGTTCCGATGGTTTCAGTGGCATCACAGCCAACCCATTGGTGGGTGAGTTCAGCGACTGGCTGGTAGCTCAGGGTGGTACGAGTGTCCTGACGGAAGTACCTGAGATGTTTGGTGCGGAGACGATTCTGATGAACCGTTGTAAGACACCAGAGCTCTTCGACCAGACAGTATCAATGATTAATAATTTCAAGGAATACTTCCTGTCCCATGGAGAACCTGTTGGCGAGAACCCAAGTCCAGGCAATAAGGCTGGCGGTATCTCCACCCTGGAGGACAAGGCTTTGGGCTGTACACAGAAATGTGGCAAGGCTCCGGTCAGCGGTGTCATGGAGTATGGCGACCGCATCCAGCATGACGGTCTCAACCTGCTGTCGGCTCCCGGTAACGACCTTGTGGCTTCTACGGCTCTCGCTTCTTGCGGATGCCATCTGGTACTGTTCACCACAGGACGCGGAACGCCATTTGGAACCTTCGTTCCCACGATGAAGATAGCCACCAACCCCACCCTTGCCAAGAACAAGCCACACTGGGTAGACTTCTCCGCAGGACAGTTGGTAGAAGGACGTACCATGCAGGAACTCGTTCCTGAGTTCATTGACAAGGTGCTTGCCGTCGCTTCCGGAGAGCATGCCCATAACGAGGCTAATGGCTATCGCGAAATATCTATCTTCAAGAATGGTGTAACACTATAATGAAAAAAGGACTCATCGCATTATCACCGCTTCTGGTGTTTATAGCATTATATTTAGTCACGAGCATTATCGCTCGTGACTTTTATAAAGTACCCATCACCGTTGCCTTTATGGTAGCGAGCATCTATGCCGTTATCATTTCCGGAGGCATCCCCATCAAGAAGCGTATCGACATCTACAGCCGTGGGGCTGGCACGTCACAGATGATGCTGATGATATGGATATTTGTCCTTGCAGGAGCTTTTGCCAATACCGCCAGGGTGACGGGCGCCATCGATGCCACCGTCAACCTCACACTGACACTACTGCCACCTAACATGCTGCTGGCGGGACTCTTCCTGGCTGCTTGTTTTATCTCCATCTCCATAGGAACGAGTGTGGGAACAATCGTGGCGCTAACACCTATCGCTGCCGGAATTGCCAATCATACTGGAATGGAACTACCGATGATCGTAGGTCTTGTAGTGGGAGGCTCTTTCTTTGGCGACAACCTCTCGTTTATCTCTGACACGACCATTGTTGCCACGTCCACTCAGGAATGCCGGCTGAGCGATAAGTTCCGTGTCAACTCGTATATCGTGATGCCTGTGGCACTGCTCATGCTGTTATACTACCTCTTTCTGGGTATCAACACACATTTATCACAGCAGATCGGGGAGGTGGAATTCCTGAAGGTACTCCCCTATCTGGTCGTCCTGATCACAGCAGTCATTGGCATGAATGTGATGGCAGTACTCACCCTTGGACTTTTGCTGTCGGGTATCATCGGACTCTGCTATGGAGCGTTTGATTTCTACGGATGGATGAGGGCGATGGGAGACGGTATTCTGAATATGGGAGAGCTGATTATCATCACCATTATGGCAGGAGGACTCCTGGAACTTATCAAGTATAATGGCGGCATCAACTTTATCATCGACCGCATGACCCGTCATGTGAACAGCAAGAAGGGTGCCGAGCTGTCGATTGCGGCATTGGTTTCATTAGTCAACGTATGTACTGCGAACAATACGGTTGCCATCCTTACCGTGGGAGGGATAGCCAAGAAGATTGGTGACCAGTTCGGAGTGGACAACCGTAAATGTGCCTCTATCCTCGACACGTTCTCCTGTATGATGCAGGGCATCATCCCTTATGGAGCGCAGTTGCTGATGGCAGGAGGACTGGCAGCCTTGAACCCTGTCAGTATCGTTCCGTACCTTTACTACCCTTTCCTACTGGGCGTCATGTCAGTCATCTCCATCCTCTTCCGTTACCCTAAAAAATACTCTTGACATGGATATCATACAACGTAATTTTCTCAAACTGCTCAAATGCGGGGCTTTCGGACAACAGGAGCAACTGGAACCGATGTCTGCATGGAAATGGAAGCGACTCTACCAGCTCTCACAGATGCATGATGTCACACCATGGGTATATGAAGGTATCTTAACGTCTCGCGATGACTTCTTCCTGCAGATACGTCCTGAGCTGATGACACAGTGGAAAGAGAGTGCCATAGAGGCTGACACGGTGATTGTAAAAGACGAGGAACAGAAGTTAACCAATCCCCTGCTGAACCATAAGCTGCAGCAACTGTCACAGAAAGAGGGCGACAGTCCTACCCTGGAGCTTTTAAATAACATCATCCGGATGGCTCGCTTTATCCTTACTCAAGGCATCAGCATGCGTCATCTGGTAGAGCTGGGCATCTATCTTCGCACCACGAAGGATCAGATAGACTACGACCTGTTATCTTCATGGATTAAGAAATTGCGAATGACAAAAATCACTCGTCTCGAAGGGGCTCTGTTAGTCCATTTCTTTCATTTCAAGGAAGAGGAGATTCCTTTCACCACGGTGACTGTCAACAAGAAAACGATTGGCATTGCCAACGACATCCTTAATACTTCCAGCGAACAGGTTGCTGACTGGTATTTCACACAAGGCAAGAGCGTGTTTGTAGGTACCAACAACTCTGGCGCGATGATGTGGCATGTCCGCCATTCAGCAAAATACATGAGCTATTATCCCAGCGAGGCAATCACCAATTTCTTCGCTAACTTCGCCCATTCCCTCTCACACATCGAGGAGTAATCAGTGATGACGGAAACGCAACTCGCGTAATTTATGCCGACCCATCAGCCGGCTCTTGTCCACATAGCCGTTGACACCTGTCAGTCTTCCTTTTCCTGTATACTGCCAGGCAATGATGTCATGCTCATCGGCAAGGACGGGTTCCTCATCCGTGTACATGGCAATCATCAGTTTATAGTCATCTAACTTTCCTTGCAAGTATTTATTATAGAAATTACGGTAGGTATACACCAATGGCTTCTGCCGGTAAGCCTCTTCCACCAAATCCAGGAACTTCAACAGCGAGTCGCAGAACTCATGGACGGGCAGACCTCCTAATGACTCCACATCAATCATCGGTATCAGGTCTTGCTCTCCTGGGAGACACTGGGTCTTGAAATTCTCCAACTGGGTTGTCTGATCGGCTTTCGGACGGTAGAAATGATAACTGCCCACTTTCAATCCATAGCGGTGCGCAAGATTGATGTTCCGTTCAAACATCTCATCTATCCTGTCCCCACCTTCCGTCGCCTTCAGGTAGACATACGCCATTTTCGTATTGTCACCTACTGTTTCCCAAAATACATTACCCTGATAGTGGCTCATGTCTATGCCATGCACATGGGAACAAGTGTCCTCGCACTGAACATTATAGCCTGCATACTCCTGGGCTCCGCCTGTCAGTGTCCCTATAATAACAAATAAGGTATATAGTATCGTCCGTTTCATTTCTTAATCTGTTTTGCAAGTGCCAAAGTAAGTTCAACAAAGACTATGCTTTGTTGAACTTTTCTTTCGGTCTCTTGCAGCGTGGGCATTTCCAGTCATCGGGCAAGTCCTCAAAGGCTACACCGTCATGCTCTGCGGGGTCATACACATAACCGCAGACGGAGCAGACGTATTTCCCTGAGGCTTTATGCTGGGAGAAATCCACCTCGGCAAGGACAGTCGGAACAGGGTTGTCCAAGTCCATCACCCGTTTAGCCTCCAGGTTCTCATAACCCTGGGGCGTATGAGTTCCGCAATATACGGTCGGATGGTTGCGGATGAACTCACGGATACGGTTCTGTGTCTCACGGGCAGCAGGAAGGTCGTCATAGACCACAGACAGCTTGTCCTCATAGAGAGCCTCATCCACGTAAGTGATGTCACCATGTATCATATAGAACAGTCCGTCCATCTCTACGATGATGATGCTGTTGCCCTTGGTATGTCCTTTCGCCTTGATGAGGTAGATACCATCCTGTATCTTCTGTGCCTCAGGGAAGTTATAATACGGACCGTCCGTATAAGAGACAGGAACGAGGTTGGTAAGTCCCTGCAGTTCGGCGGCATCCATCTCGTCCTTATTCACATAGACTTTAGCGTTGGGAAATGAGCGCAGCTCACCCGAATGGTCCGCATGACGGTGGGTAAGTAATATCTTGGTCACCTGCTCAGGCTTGTAACCCAATGCGGCGAAAGCCTCCATATAGGAACAGATGTCTTTGCCTGTGAAGGCAACAGAGTTCTCGTCGGGTGCCTCCTCTGGTGTACCTGCCGGCAGACCCGTATCCACGAGAATCACCTCACTGCCTGTATCTATCAGGTAGTTCTGCAGACTACCCCGGTATCGGATGTTTTTATCGAACTTGTCACCACCTTCTTCACCACCCATGACGAATGGCTGGGTATAGAAACCGTCACGTCTGAATTTTACTGCTTTTATTTCCATAAACCTTTAATCTGTACGAGTTAGTAATTAGTTTCCTGTGCAAAGTTACGAAAAAAATGAGAGCAGAACAAAAAGAATTCATTCTTTTTTTATGCCGAGTGTAGTAACTTCGGCGAAGCCAAAGTTACGGCATCGTATTTTCAAATAACATTGTCGCAATAAAGAGGAAAATAAGGACAAAGTGATATCATTATCAAAAAGTTTTTGTATCTTTGCAGTGTAGAACCCATAAATGACTCAATGAATGGAGATAGTTTTAAACGAATATCACAAGAAGGTCAACGCCATAAAGATGTCGAAGGTGGAATACTGGAAAGCGCATCCGCTTTCGCGCAACGAGTCCTTGAGGAGGTTGAAGCTCTTGCGGGAACAACGGCTTGCAAGACAGTCCAACTGGTAAGACTCAAACAATGGGCACAAGAACAAGACTGCTGGTTTGACGACAACCGTCAGTTTGGTGATTTCTTTGACCGTGGGTCAGAGAACGAAGTATATCTGTCACCAGACCAAAAGGAGATAGTCAAACTGAACGATTTCCGTTATGCAGACGACAACCTTACATCTTTTTTTGAACGCATCAAGACACACAACAAGTATTTTCCTGATTGTCAATATCGCATGATAGGCTTTGCCGAGAACAGGGACGGCAAAGTATGTGCTGTACTCGTACAACCTTTTATTGCAGATGCTCGCCTCGCTACCCAAGAGGAAATCCATGACGAGTTCCTGCGCCTTGGCTTCCATCCTGAGGATCATGGAGAATACTACACCAATGGACAATACGACATCTTCGATGCCGTGGATGGCAATGTACTGATAGATGATGAAGGCAATATGTTCTTCATCGACACCATCATTTATCCGTCTGACACTGACGGTTACAACACCTATCGCAGCCTCTCGCCACGGTGGTTTGTTACCGACTGAAGCCCATAATCGGGTCAATTAAAGCCTTCATTTGATAAAGATATAGTTTATTACTCGTTCCGATATCTGTTATGGGGATACTCCGATGCCTCCCATGGGTCACGCAAAGCATTCCTTTGGGGGTAAAGGAACTATCCCCAAGGGGCTTAGAGATAATCCCTAAGGGTCATGAAGCCCGTACCTTCGACCCCTGGAGGCGGCACCTCCGCCCCTTGGAGCTTAGGGCTTCGACCCTCGGAGCCTAGGGCTTCGCAACCCGCATGCAGTATCTCTGTGCTGAATAAAAAAAGAATTTCGCAAAAACATATAACCTTATAACATGACAGGGCGCAAACCCCGATAAACAGAGGCTTTAAAGCATGTTATATGTTTGCTGAACATATAACATACATATAACATGCTTCTCACCCAAATGTTATATGTATGTTACATGTTTGTTACATGTTTGGGCAACATGTAACATGGCTCAATCCCTTTGTACAAGGGCATTTGAGCCACATCATGTTATATGGTTATATGTTTTTGCGAAATACGATTCCGCCAGTCATATTTTCAAATAACATTGTCGTATTTGACTAAGAGTGAATCATTCTGAGTCCCGTCATTTTTTCATTAAACAAACAATTCACCCATGGCTGCAGACAAAGATACTTTGCATCTTTCACATATATCCGTAATAGATGCTCCGTTAGAAGAGAGACCATAGAAATTATCCTCACTGATAAGCACATATTCCCATTCACGATTCATTCTTTCTTCTTTTCTTAATTCATTAATTTTACGTGTCCATTCTACAGCGGCTGTCTGTTTCTGGCGTACATTCTTATCGAATAGCTTATCATTGCCCTTTGTTTCTATCAAATATATTTTCTTTTGTGTTGCAACAATAAAATCTGGATGATAGGTTGCCATTAAACCATCTCGACGCATATAGTAAATGACAGCAAAAGGATGCATGTTCTCACTGATTTTCAAGAATCGCTCTACCTCTCCATCAGTATTAAGAAACATGATAAAAGCCTTTTCGAACCCACCTCTACTGGAAGGATAGCCTAATCGCTCATAGATGCATTTGTTTACCTCCAACGAGAATGATTCTCGCATCTTGATTTCTGCTACAGACGAGAACTTTGTATGAACGACTTGTGCATCAGTAGTCATGATGTTGTTTTGCAGATTGAAGATAGCACGAGCCATTTCCTCAATGATATGCTTTGTCACTATCGCATCCTTTGAGAGCAAAATCTTCCAGTCGCTACCATTAAACGGATTGAATGGCTGACCAAACAAACGGGTGCGTATATATCTATCTACAACAGCGATAGTCTTTGCCTCATTGATTTGCAGATTAGGCACAGGCATCTCTCTATGAGAAGTGACTCTGTCAAATCTCAGGGTTATTGTCCGAAGTAATTTCTGCAAATATTCATTATAACCCGTTGCCGTAAACAGATTTGCTGTAACTTTATATCTTCCGAACTGCGTTTTTGAAATTGCTTCTTGGGAGATAAACGTCTCTCCATCTTGAGCCAGGAACTGGCGCAATTTTGCTAAAGGGAAGGCAGTAAAAGGCATTAGGCTATTGATGTCTATCTCTATATCCTCCAGTTCCTCTTCCGCTTCTCTGACTATCATGGGCCATTCAAAGTCAAACTGCTCATAGTCCTCACGTAACCCCACTCTGATTAAGTCACCTGTTGCACCACTTGCGCCTGTCTCGCCAGTATCCTCAGCTGCCAGTCCTTCAGCAAATAATTCTTCATAGAATTGTAAAAAGGCTGGGTGCTCAATGATGCTCAGCATATCAATATAAGTATTGGGATGCGTGTGGAGTTGAAGCACCCGCTTTCGGTCAAGTTCCTTGAGGCTCTGATAATCTGGTTCTCGCCACATCAGGCGCAAGCCTCTGCCTATAATCTGTTCCAACAAGATAGGAGCCTCCGAGGAGCGCAGCGGTACAATCACACAGATATTATTTACATCAAAACCCTCACGCAGCATCAATACAGAAATAATTACCTTTGGCTTCTGATATTTGTCGATGTCGAAGAGTTTCTTTTTGGTTTCTTTCCATTCCTCCTCGCTTACCTCACCCTTGGCATTACTGTCGATGGTGACGACATCCTCTTGTGCCAATCCATCTTCCAACATCAGTTGGTTTACGAAAGGAGCCACAGACGTGTCTTCGCAGATGACCAGCATCTTTGGATTCTTCTTTTCATCAAGAGCCGTAAACTCTGTTTCCAGTCTTTTCAGTTTTGCCAATCCGGCACGTAGCATCAGCCGTTGTCCGTCGCTCAGGTCGCAGACCTTATTCCGCTCATCTCGAACTGCCTTGTAATCCAAGTCCTTCAGCTCTGTCAGCTCTTGTCTCCTATCCAAAAGCAACGTTTTTACTAAGCCCTTACGCATAGCAGTAGCTAAATCGAAATCTACGACGATATGCGGGAAGTAGCATTTCTGTGCCTTCTTGCCAGATCCTCTTTGGTCGTAGGGCGTAGCCGAGAAATCCACTTGGAAGAATCGTTCACCTTTCTTTTCTGAGATGACGTTCAGTCCTTTTTGCCATTCCACTTCCTCTATTTCGCCATTCCGTTTCAGCTCGTGGATATGGTGAGCCTCATCGTTGATGACCATGATGTCTTCCAACTCTGCCAGATACTCTAATTCTGAACCTCGCAGATAGCGACGATCCAACATACTTAAGTCATTGCCTGCAGCCTTGCCTGGACGGATGGGCAGCAGTTCGTTGATGATGCCCGGCACATCCATCTGCTGTGGTTCTGCTGATTCGTCATTCATCTGGTTTTCAAACAGATGCCAGTTCGTGAGTGCAATCAGCCCGTCGCCTGTTGTTTTTCGTCCGATGCCCTCTTCCTTCGTCACCACATTGTTCTGGATAAACGAAAAAACCTCCTGCCGATAGTGAACAGGTATAAAGACTTCCTGGTTTAGATAGAAGTCATTGGTTTCAATATCCCGTTCCTCTTTATCTCGCTGCATACGACCGCAGAATGCATCCAGCAGACGGTCATAAACTATCAAACCCGGAGCCACTATCAGGAAGTTTTTTGTAAAACGCCCACTCTTAACATCTTCGTGACGAGCATTCAACATCTGCCAAAGCAACAGGGCATGCATTACCCACGTCTTGCCAGTACCCGTTGCCATCTTTACCGCATATTTAGACATCTGATATTTCTGTTGTCCTAAGGTTGCTAACTCCACAACAGGCATCAAGTCGGGTGTCAGTTGCTCGTAATATTCCATCACATTCTTAACACCCATCACCTCATGCAGATAGACAATGTTGAGAATTGCCTGACGCTGACCTGCATGGAAGTTACGATTCCTCAAAGAGCAGTACTCCTCCGAGAACCAGAATTTCAACAGCTCTTGGGTCGTGGGCGTCACCTGTTCCAACAGCTCACCACTTTCCCATGCTGCATTTACAGTCTCGCTGAGTCGCTTGGCTAACTCCAGCGAAGCATTCATTCCATTTGTCTTCATACGCTCTCCACTACTTGACTTTCAAAACCAAACACATCAACAGCCTTGATGCACACCTTCCTCTGAGCCTTATGGGGCACTCTGAGGCGAGTCTTATAGACGCAATGCAACGGGTCGTTGTCATTATCTACGTTCTCACGATAGTCCTGCCACGTTGAGCGGAACGTAACGCCGTCATAATCTGGGTCAATGCTCCAGTATTCTATCAGCGAAAGCGGGTCACGCTCCAACACCTGTTGTAGTTTCTCCTTGTCCTTATCGTCCAACGGGATGTTGTCGGGCGACAGCAACACGTAGTTCTCTAACTCCACGTCTATCTCATCCTGCTCGCCATTCTGCTTCACTACCAGCGGCTTCGCCACTAAGTATTGCAGCGACGAGAAGCGTACCGACTTGTCGTCAATCAGTTTCTTGTAGCCCTTCTTTGCCAGTTTATCCAACAGGTCGGGTGGAATCACCAGCACCTCCACCTTTGATTCCTGGTATTTCTGGATGGCTGACGAGATATCGAAAGCGAAGTTCCAACCTAAAACGACTACCTTTTCCCAATCTCCACCTAACAACGAGGCCTTGGCCTCGACAGCACGACGGATAGTAGCAGCCGTTGTCAGTCGGTTAGGCGAATCTACCATCACTAATGTTCTCGTACCTTTTATATATCCGAAGTTACGGTCGTTCGTCTGCTCTGGGGTGAAGGGCAGCGCACCATACAGTCCCAGCACCACTTGGCTCAAGTCGCCCACATGCTTATAGCGCTTGTTGTTGCGGAAGGCCTCCTTCTGATAGTCGCCAATGCTCTGATAGAGGAAGGGCTTTACCTCTTGGTCTATGAATCGTTTACGCATCACCAACGAGGCAGGCTTGCCGATGTCGCAGGTAATCCATCGTCTGCCCAAACGCTCGGCTACTGCTGCTGTTGTACCACTTCCGCCAAAGAAGTCGCAGACAAGGTCGCCTTCGTTGGAAGAGGCTTTGATGATACGCTCAAGAAGGGCTTCGGGCTTTTGGGTGGCGTAGCCAACACGTTCAGTGACCCCAGACTGAAGACTATTTATATCTGTCCAATAGTCTTCAGGTATTTTTCCTTCGTCCAAATAATATTTGTAGTATCGTGTTTCTCCAAGAGCATTTTTAGTCCCATAAACAAGACGATATTTTCTACCATTCTCATCCGTTTCCAATCTCCCACCAAACGATTCTTTTCCTGATTTCATTTCAACTTTTACAGCATCAGCGTTGAAGGTAAAAGACTCTGAATTCTTTCGATAAAAATAGATAGTATCATGTTTTTTCCCAAAAGACTTGTGAGATTTTGCGCCTTGAGAATAACACCAAATAATTTCATTTACAAGGTTTCCTTTGCCAAATAAATCATCTAATAAAAGTTTAACATAAGCACCAACATGCCAATCAATATGTATATAAAGAGACCCTCTCTCGGAAAGAAGCTCTTTCATCAAAATAAGTCTTTGGTATATCATCTTCAAGTATGAGATAGTACCCTCTTCCCAGGTATCTGCATACGCAAACTGTTCAATGACTGTCGGTTTCTGCTGAATATCTGTTCCAGGCAGCGAAATCTTTGTCCGATAGTCTGCCTTAGAATCAAACGGTGGGTCAATATAAATCAAATCGACTTTGCCGCGAAGCGAGGGCAAGCCCGTCTGAGCATCGCCAGCTAACAGGGCCTGCATCGCTAAGAGATTGTCTCCATAGATGAGGCGGTTCATCCACTCCCCATTGCCTCCCGCCATGTTGAAGGCATTGGGAATCTGAGGCGAACTGCCTTTGAACAGTCCGCTCACGTCCTTACTCGGCAACACCAGCTCATTGGTCTGCAGACCAATCTGAGTACCACTACTCAGCCGCTCCAGTATCTGGGCAGCCTCACGTCTGCCCTCGCTCACGATGCGGGGCAGCTCTTCAATCAATGATTTAGCCATGTAGCATTATAGTTTTATAATGCGCCGAGCCACCAAACAAAACGATTCCTGCAAGCACCCGTAAGGACACAAAACGTGGACGAATCCCCGTTTGATGTTCCAGGTACTTGCAGGAAACCTATGCTACAGAAACAGGAAAACGCCCACTATGCCAGTAGGCGTTACCATTATTACTGTAACATGTTCTTTCTACCTGCAAGTTTCGGAACATCTTGAATAATAGCCAACGCTAATGTTAATTACCCACAAAATTTTGCACCGCCGCTTTCGCTAAAGCTTATTGGCAATGCAAGGGCAAAATTAGTAAATCTTTTTGAAACAGCAAAAGATTTTGGGCTAAATGTTTCTGGAATAAACGGGACGATTCTTGCTCAGATAAGCGACTTTGTTGATGACTGAATGATTCATACTGTATTTTCCATGTTAGCATAGCAATCCAAACATCCATGATGGAATACGATTCCGATGACCTGTCTCCTATGGGTCACGGCATTATCCCATGACGACATCGAGTACCATCATCAGGACGAAGCCAATGGCAAAACCGATGGTACTGAGGTTGGAGTGCTTGCCGGAGGATGCTTCAGGAATCAGTTCCTCGACAACCACATAGAACATCGCTCCTGCCGCAAAGGCAAGCATATAGGGAAGTACTGGGGTCAACAGGGAGGCGAGCAGGATGACTGCCAACCCACCGATGGGTTCCACAGTACCACTGAGACTGCCTAAAAGGAATGAACGCCAGCGGGAATTACCCTCTGCCCTCATGGGCATGGAGATGATGGCTCCCTCTGGTATGTTCTGAATAGCGATACCGACGGATACAGCAACCGCTGATGCCAAGGATATACTGGCGGCACCTTGTTCGGCTCCAGCAAAGACGACACCGACAGCCATACCTTCCGGCAGGTTATGGATGGTAACGGCAAGGGCAAGCATCGCTGTACGTGACAACCGGGAACGGGGTCCCTCGGGCGTATCGGTACCGATGTGCAGGTGGGGAGTCAGTTCGTCAAGAACAAGCAGGAAACCCATACCCAACAGGAATCCGACGGCTGCCGGCAATACAGACCAGGCACCATTCGACTCCTCCATCTCCATGGCAGGTATCAGCAACGACCAGACAGAGGCTGCCACCATGACACCTGAGGCAAAACCAAGCAACGTCTTCTGAACCCGATCCGACATCTCGTCTTTCATCAAGAATACGAATGCTGAACCGAGTACAGTACCCAACAAAGGGATGAGTAATCCTATCGCTATAATGGTCATATCGGTAGCAAAGATACAAAATTCCTCCGAGTTAACAAGATGAAATGTCACAAATTATCTCCAAAAGACACGATATCAAAAAATATTTCGTACTTTTGCAACATCAATACATCATGACAATGAAAAAGATACTTTGCTTATTAGCCACATCTATAGTTTTGCTGACAGCTTGCTCTGACAGCAGTAATGAGTCAACAACTCCTGCCAAACGGACGGTCATCGTATATATGGCGGCGGAGAACACCCTCTCCGGAAATGCCCAGGATGACATTAACGAAATGATACAGGGGGTGAAGAAGATAGCCAAATACGACAACCTCGTTGTGTTTGTCGACCGTTCCCGATCACAGGAGAATCCTTTCATAATCCGGTTACGTGATAATGAGAAACAACCGGCGGACACCATCTATAAATATCCGTCCGATTTCCTGACCTCTGACCCTGATCACATGAAAGAGGTCATTTCAAGAGTCATGACATCATACCCTGCCGAGGACTACGGATTAGTGCTGTGGGGACATGGAAACGGCTGGGTCATCATGGATGACTCTGTAGCGACACGCAGGGCAATAGCTGTTGACAATGGTAGCAACAAGGTGAGCGATACCGGCAGGTGGCTGAACATCCCATCACTGCGCATTGCCTTGAAAGCACTGCCCCACCCTTTCAAATTTATCTTCGCCGACTGCTGTAATATGCAGAATGTGGAGGTTGCCTATGAACTGAGGGATGTGACGGAATATTACATCGCCTCGCCTGCAGGTATTCCCGGTGACGGTGCTCCCTATGACAAGATTATACCTGACCTGTTCCTGTATGATGACGTGCAGATGTATACCAAGACCTGTGATGACTATTATGCGAAGACAGACGTAGAAAACGGGCATTTGCCTATCTCTGTCATCCGTACGGCAGACCTGCCACAGTTGGCAAGTGCGACGAAGGGTATCCTAAGGGATATCTATGAGCCAGGTACAACGATTGACACAGACGGACTGATATACTATTATACTTATAGGGTGTCCGATGCCAACGAACATGTGATGTATGACATGAACGACTTCCTGCTTCGCCATGCTAACGAGACAAGCTATAAGGAATGGCAGAAAGCCCTCAACAATGCCGTGGTATATAAGAAGATGAGTACACGATGGCAAGTCTTAGGCACGCTGATCTTCGACTTTGAGGTGACAGAGGAGCGTTTCGGCGGTGTCAGCATGTTCATCCCCCTGGAGCGATATGCCCATACATCCATTAAGTATAATGAGGGTATCAAGAAAATGGCGTGGTATCAGGCGGTGGGCTGGTCGGAACTTGGCTGGTGAACCACTACTTTCACTTTGGAAATACGACGTTCCTCCATTTCCTGAATCTCAAAGGTGAAGTTCAGGTAGTCGATTTTCTCATGTAACTCAGGGAAGTCGCCCTTAATTTCCAGCAGCAGTCCTGCCAGGGAATCAGCGTCACCCTCTACCTCCGAGAAAATATCATCATCGAGTTTCAGTATCTTATAGAAATCACTCAACAGCGTCTTTCCTTCGAAAACGAAGGTGTTGTTGTTGATGCGGACATAACTCTTCTCATCCTCGTCATACTCGTCGTTGATCTCCCCCACTATCTCCTCCAGGATATCCTCCAGCGTGACAATACCGCTGGTGCCGCCGAACTCGTCGACGACAATGGCAATATGCACCTTGTTCTCCTGGAACTCACGCAAGAGGTCATCAATCTTCTTAGTCTCAGGAACGAAATACGGGGGACGTATCAATGACTGCCAACGGAAAGTGGCAGGCTTGCGGAGATGAGGAAGCAAGTCCTTGATATACAAGATTCCACGGATATTATCACTATTGTCCTGGTAAACAGGAATACGAGAATAGTTATTATCCACGATACATTTCAGCACCTCTGAGAAAGAAGACTTGAAATCAATATCCACCACATCCTGGCGACTGGTCATAATCTCCTTTGCTGTCTCGTCACCAAAACGGACGATACCCTCCAGCATACGCTGCTCATCCTTGATATCCTCCTTATCAGTCAACTCCAGCGCCTGCTCCAAATCATCCACACTAAGTACATGATTCTCTTTCTGCATCACCTTATTGGCGATGATTCCAGACTTTATAAGGATTGTCGATAAGGGATAAAATAACTTACGGAAGAAAAGGATACCCCCTACTACCGTGCGGCAGAAACGAAGAGGTTGCTGACGCGTATATATCTTTGGCATGATCTCACCGAAGAGTAACAGCAGGAACGTCAAGATGACTGTCAGACAGATAAACTCTATCCAATATGCCTTGCCAAAGTCTATGACCTGAGAGAAGAAATAGTTGAGAAGCATGATAATCGTCACGTTCACCAAGTTGTTGGTAATCAAAATGGTGGCAAGCGTCCGCTCTGACTCTTCCCTGAGCTGAAGGATCTGTCTGTCACGCTCTGTCTTCTCCTCCTCCAACTCACTCAGGTCTGCTGGTGAGAGAGAGAAGAATGCTATCTCTGAACCAGAAGCATATCCCGACAAGAACAACAAGAAACCTGACAGAATAAGAGCAATCATGGCACCAAAACTTGGTGCCATCGGTTGAATATCATTGATTGTCCGTAGAAGTTCTTCCATTCAACATCTCCATATTATCCGCCCATATCTCGGTGACATACCGGCGTTGTCCCTGTTTATCATCATAGGTGGAATAACGCAGGCGACCCTCAATGTAGAGCTTGTCACCTTTATGAACGTATTTCTCAACAATCTCCGCCAGCTTACGCCATAAGATAACCTGATGCCAGTCGGTACGGTCAGGCACCTGTGTACCATTCTGTAAGGTATAGCCACGCTCCGTGGTGGCAAGTCTAAGGCGTGCCACAGCCACTCCCTCTTCGACATAACGCACCTCAGGGTCGGCACCAACATTACCTATCAACATCACCTTATTCATGGATGCGGATTATTTACATTCACCAAGATAACGGAACTTGAAATTCTTTCCTTTAGCAGACGGGAACTGACTGCGCTCATCCACCCTGCCACGAAGATACTCAACAATGCGGTTATAGCAGTCCATTCCGGACATTGCCTTGCAATGAGCCACGAAATGCGTGTCACGGTATTGGAACTTACCCGTTCCCGGTACCAGCAATACCCGTTTGAAGTCAAGAGCACCCTCATACCATCCGAACAACTCCTCATTCAAACGGACAAGAGCAGGAGCAACCGGCTTCTCGATCTTATCCAATGGCGGATGTACCGCACGCTTTTCCTTGAAGTCATTCATCGTGGGGGCATCGGTCTTGATAATGATAAAATAGACACGGGGACGTACCTTATAACGCTTGGGATAAAAGACCTCACTGGCACAATAGTTGCGAATGTCCTCTTCAAGCACTGGGTTCATCCCAATCTCAGGAATATCTGCAAGAAAAGCAATAGCATCGTCGACATTATCAACGAGTATTTCTTTGTCAAAGTATCGTATATATAAGTTCATAGAATAGTTTGGGTTTTCAAAATATTATAAAGAAAGAGCGGAAAACGGGACTCGGACCCGCGACCCCAACCTTGGCAAGGTTGTGCTCTACCAACTGAGCTATTTCCGCATCATTTAAATATTACGTGAAGAGGAGGAGACTCGAACTCCCACGTCGCAATTGACACTACCCCCTCAAAGTAGCGCGTCTACCAATTCCGCCACCTCTCCATCATAAAAATGAATAAAAAAGAGTGCCCAGAACAGGACTCGAACCTGCACGCCTCGCGGCACACGCACCTGAAACGTGCGCGTCTACCAATTCCGCCACCTGGGCATTTTTTTGTTCAATAAGTGAGCGGAAAACGGGACTCGGACCCGCGACCCCAACCTTGGCAAGGTTGTGCTCTACCAACTGAGCTATTTCCGCATTTTTTCGCCATCTCTCTCGATTGCGGATGCAAAGGTAATGCTTTTTTCGGAATTGACAAACTTTTCTGCCGTTTTTTTACAGAAAAAAGTTACTTTTGTTTGTTTTGGGCAGTCTACACCTTATTATATTATATCGCATTCTCTTGGGACACCCCTTTCTTCAATAAATTGACTTTCGTCACGATATTATAATAGCCATTGACAAACATACCGATCTTTCTTAACTCTTTGACATCATTCTCAGAGAGACGGATACGAAGGACACCTGACTCTCCCACGGGACAGCATCCCCATGCGTTCAACTGGTCAGCATTCCCTTCCAATGTACTATCCGTGCCATTATAGATGGTCTTGAACTGCCAATACTCCACCTTCGGGTCACTCCTGTCAACTTCATAAATGAACTCCAGCTTATCACCTGCCACAGCATCCAGAAACTTATCACCGGGAATAACGAAACCTTCCTCCCAATCACCAAAGACACAATGACCTTCCCAGATGGGAGTAGAGTCCCAGACTGAGGATCCAGGAGTCAGATAGACACGCTTCACTTTTAATATACTGGAATCTGACGACTGGATAGCGACTTCATCTATCTGCGTAACATCCTGACCATCAAAGTAACAGGTCATTTTGGTAATTCCCGGTTTTCCGAATACGCGCAACCTGTCTTTTATCAACAACTGAGTGCCCACTTTCGTCGGCTCAGCGAACTCTACGCTGACAGACTCATAGGGTGTCCAGTCGACAGGAAGATTGCGTTCACGCATGGAACCGACCAACCCACCCCATGGGATGGCATGATAAATAATCTCGCCATTATCGCCCTTCTCGAATTTCTCATGAATATTCCACGTTCCGTTAAAACGAGAAGTTAAATCCAAACTGTCTCCGTCAGAGTTTGATCCGCATGCCACCATAACCATGGATGCCATTATCGTCAAAAGCTTTTTCATTCTTTATTTATTATTTAGGGTTTTAGTTAAACCAAGTTGCAAAAGTACGTATTATTTTTGAAACTGCAAAATAAACCTTGTTAAAATCAAACAACAAATTTAATCCATACGGTTACGGTAATCCTCATACCCGTATTGCCTCAGTATCTCCAATCGTCCGTCCGCATGCAACATGCCAATGGCTGGATGCGTAATGCCATTGAAGGTGTTGGTCTTCACGGTAGTATAGTGTATCATATCTTCGAAGATAATCTCCTGACCTATCTCCAACGGCTTGTCGAAACGCCAGGAACGCATAAAGTCTCCCGCAAGACAACTGTTACCGCCCAGACGATAGACATGCTCACCCTTCTCCTCCTCCACATGCTCTGCACCACGGACATCAGGGAAGTATGGCATTTCCAGACAATCGGGCATGTGGCAGGTGAAACTGACATCAAGGATAGCTGTCTTAATACCTTTATCCTCTACGATATCCACCACATGTGACACCAAAGGACCTGTCTGCCAAGCAAAAGCGCTACCAGGCTCAAAGATGACTTTCAGATGGGGGTAACGGGCATGGAACCCCTGCATGATCTTGACCAGCAGCTCTATGTCATAGTCTTTACGAGTCACCAGATGCCCTCCACCGAAGTTAATCCACTTCAACTGGGAGAACCATGGGGAGAATTTCTCCTCGATATGCCGGAGGGTGCGCTCAAAGACATCGGCACCACTCTCACAATGGCAATGACAATGGAACCCCTCTATATCGGAAGGCAGTTGCCGGGGCAGTTTGTCTGCTGTGACCCCAAAGCGGGTACCCGGAGCGCAGGGATTATACAACAAGGTACCGACCTCTGAATACTCTGGATTAACACGCAAGCCTATCGAGCATGACGCAGCCCGTTGATGAAAACGCTCATACTGGGACAATGAGTTGAAGGTCAGATGAGAAGAGCATGCCACAATCTCGTCTATCTCCTCATCAGTATACGCTGGTGAGAAAGTGTGCGCCCTGGTGCCGAACTCACAGAAAGCGAGTTTTGCCTCCGACAAGGAGCTTGCCGTCGTGGCATGGATATACTCCCGAAAGATGGGAAAGGTCTTCCAAAGGGCAAATGCCTTGAAGGCAAGGATAAACTCAGATTCCGTCCGTTGCGCGACTTGTTGAATCAACGACAGGTTCCGCCGCAGCTTACTCTCCTCTATAATATAAATAGGTGTCTTTATTTCCATTTCTATTGTCAAAAATCATTTTTCGACTGCAAAGATAACTTTTTATTGTGGTTAAATTGCATTATTCCATTAAAATTATTAATTTTGCAGATGAATAGAGATAGATTGACATGAAACTCATCGTTATGACTCAACCCACGTTTTTCGTGGAAGAAGACAAAATACTGACCTCTCTCTTTGAGGAGGGACTGGATTGTTTGCATTTGTACAAGCCTGACTCCTCTCCCATGTACGCAGAGCGATTACTGACTCTTCTGTCAGATGAATATTACTCGAAAATCGTAGTGCACGATCACTTCTATCTGAAAGAGGAATACAAACTAAGAGGGATACATATTGATGACATGAACATGCCAATCCCCAATGGCTATAAAGGGAAGGTCAGCTGCACATGCCGCAGAATTGAAGACCTGAAAGAGGCTAAACGCCATAAGGAATATGTGTTCCTGAAGAACATCTTCGACAGCCAGACCTTTGCGGAGAACAAATCATCCTTCACGGCAAACGAACTGGAAGAGGCTGCCCGGCACGGACTGATCGACCGGCATGTGTACGCATTGGGAGGCATGAATATTGACAACATACGTGTTGCCAAAGACCTTGGCTTTGGTGGAGTCGTTATCTGTGGTGACTTGTGGAATCGCTTCAATATCCACCAGGAGCTGGACTATAAGGCACTGATTGCCCATTTCGAGAAACTAAGAAAAGTAATAGGATAAATTTACTAAACAAACATGAGCGCTAATAAAAACTACATGGTGTTTTCCGGTACTGCCACAAAGTACCTCGCAGAGAAAATCTGCCAAAGTTTAGGATGTCCGCTGGGAGAGTTGCAGATCACAACGTTCTCCGACGGCGAGTTTGCGGTATCTTATGAGGAGTCTATACGTGGACAAGACATCTTCCTTGTACAGAGCACATTCCCCAACAGCGACAACCTGATGGAGTTACTGTTGATGATTGATGCGGCAAAGCGTGCTTCCGCACGTACCATCAATGCTGTCATCCCTTATTTCGGATGGGCACGTCAGGACCGTAAGGACAAGCCACGTGTCAGCATCGGTGCCAAGTTGGTTGCCGACCTGCTCTCTGTTGCTGGTATCGACCGTGTCATCACCATGGACCTGCACGCCGACCAGATTCAGGGATTCTTCGATGTCCCCGTAGACCACCTCTATGCGTCCAACGTCATCCTCCCCTACCTGCAGAGCCTGCACCTGGAGGACTTGGTCATTGCCTCTCCTGATGTGGGCGGTTCCAAGCGTGCCAACACCTATGCCAAGTATCTGGGATGCCCTCTGGTTCTTTGCAACAAGACGCGCGCCCGTGCCAATGTCGTTGCCTCCATGCAGATTATCGGTGATGTAGAAGGTAAGAATGTGGTGATTATTGACGATATGGTAGATACGGCAGGTACCATCACCAAGGCTGCCGACATCATGAAGGCTGCCGGTGCCAAGACGGTTCGTGCCTGTGCCTCCCACTGTGTGATGAGCGGTCCAGCCAGTGAGCGTGTCCAGGCTTCTGCCCTGGAGGAGATTGTCTTCACCGACTCCATCCCCTACACCCAGCGTTGTGCCAAGGTGAAGCAGCTGAGTGTTGCCGATTTGTTTGCTGAGACTATCCGTCGCGTCATTAATAACGAGAGTATCTCCAGCCAATACATTATTTAATATATGAAGGTTAAATCCATTCTCATATTGACAGCAGCAGGCATTATGCTTGCTGCTTGTCAGTCTAATACGTACCATATCAAGGGGACTGTAAAAGACGTACAGGAGGACACGCTCTTTCTGACAACAGACCTCCAGCAAGGGACTCCCCGTGACACCATCCTTGTCAAGGACGGACAGTTTGAACTCAGTGGTGAGACAGACTCCACTTACTTCTGTATGATATACAGCAAGAACGAGGAGGCATTGAACATCCCCCTCTTCATCGAGCCTGGAACGACGAAGGTGCTCTTGTCCAAGACTCCTGGGGAAGGACGCGTCGGCGGCACTCCCATCAATGACGAGTTCCAGCGTATGACAGACTCCACCATGGTGATCGGCAAGGAGATCAACAATATCGCGGAGAAGGTCTTTGCCAATGAGAAGGCTACACAGGAGGAGCAACAGCAGGCATGGGCACAGATTGAGAAGCTCAACCAGCGTCATGCCAAGGTGGTACTTGACTTCACGGAGCGTAACATCAAGAATGAGCTGGGTTATTTTCTGCTGACCATGTACCCTGAGGAGGTCATCCCTAACACAGACCGTCTGCGCCTGATCAAGATGATGCCTGCGGAACTGCGTCAGCGTAGTGCCATCAAGGAGATAGAACAGCAAATTGGGAATGCATCGAAGACTGAGGAAGGTGCGGTCATCGAGGACTTCACCATGCCGTCTATCGAAGGCGTTCCCATGAGCATCATGAGTGAGGTGGGGAAAAACAAGATTACCGTGCTCGACTTCTGGGCAAGCTGGTGTGGTCCCTGCCGTCAGGAGACCCCGCTGATGGTGGAGATTTACAAGAAATACAAAGACAAGGGTCTCGGTTTAGTGGGTATCTCTCTCGACGAGGATGGCGACGCTTGGAAACAAGCCACCGACCAGCTGGGTATCGTATGGCCGCAGATGAGTGACCTGAAAGGCTGGGAGAATGCCGCTGCCCAGATGTTCAACATCACCAGTATCCCCCACACTATCGTTGTCGACCAGCAGGGAAAGATCCTGCGCCGCGGACTGCGAGGAGAACAGTTAGAGCAGTTTATTGCCGGACAACTTCAGTAAGTCTGCCTGTTGACTGGAGTCAACAGACGGTCAGGATGCTTCTAACACCTGCGAAGGACGGCACTTACAATCGATTACAACGGCACTTATCCAAACAAAGGATGGCATCTGCAAAACGCAGGTGCCATCCTTTTATATTAGAATCTTTATTGGAGATTACATAGAAGGCAACTCCAACCACTTCACGTAACAGAAGTCCTGACGGTGAGGCAGGTTCTTGTTCTTCGGATACATGCGGACAGCACTCTTATACTGACCGAAGCGCTGTGGAGCGAGGTCAGCCTCGAAGGTGTAGTTGTTTCCATCCTTACCGGTCATCTTCAGTGGCTCGACGTTATAGACACGCTCATGACCTTCTTTGTCGACATAGACATTCACCTTCTCCAGTCCTACTGCATCATCGAGACCCTGCTCGTTGATAACATATTTGATATGATACTTGGTTCCTGCCTCCAGACCTGTTGCGGGGAAGTCCCACTCAGCACTTACCACGCTGATGGCATCCCAACGCTCGGCAACAGCCTCTTTCCACTGAGCGATTTCCTTGGCAAGACGGTTGTCGTTCTTAGAGAGTTCCTTGAAGCGCTTAGCCTCTTTCTCATAGAACTTAGAATAGTAGTCGTCCAGCTGACGCTTCATGGTGTAATGAGGAGCAATCTGTGCGATAGAGTTCTTGATGACCTTGATCCAGCCCTTGCTGATGCCCTTCTTGTCTCTGTCGTAGTAGAGAGGGATAATCTCGTTCTCCAACAGACCATAGATAGTAGCGGCATCGAGCTGATCCTGATAGCCCTGGTTCTGGTAGGTACGCTTCTCGGTAAGAGCCCATCCGGCACCCTCACGATAGCCCTCCAGCCACCAACCGTCTTTCACGGAGAGGTTGACAACACCGTTCATCTCAGCCTTCTCACCTGATGTACCAGAAGCCTCGAGAGGACGTGTCGGGGTATTCATCCAGATATCAACACCACTGACAAGACGACGAGCCAACAGGAAGTCGTAGTCCTCAAGGAAGATTATCTTACCCTGGAACTCATCACGCTGTGAGATCTCGAATATCTTCTGGATAAGTCCCTGACCAGCACCATCAGCTGGGTGAGCCTTACCTGCGAACAGGAAGACAACAGGACGCTCAGGATTGTTGACAATCTTAGAGAGACGGTTCAAGTCGGTGAACAGCAGGTGGGCACGCTTGTAAGTAGCAAAACGGCGGCAGAAGCCGATAACCAACGCATTAGGATTGAAGCGCTCTACCAATTTCACGACACGGGCGGGGTCACCCTGATTCTTCAACCATGTCTCCGTAAACTGAACAGCGATATAGTCGAACAACTTCTTTTTCAGAGCCTGACGTGTAGCCCATACCTCCTCATCGGGACAGTTGTAGATACCATGCCAGATCTCCTCGTTGGACTGGTCGTTCATGTGCTTCTCGTCGAAGTACTTAGCATAGACACGACGCCACTCGGTAGCACACCAGGTGGGGAAGTGCACACCATTGGTGACATAACCCACGTGGTTCTCCTCTGGATAGTAACCGTTCCAGATAGGAGCGAACATCTGCTGGCTGACCCATCCGTGCAGCTTAGACACACCGTTCACCTCCTGACAAGTATTGCAGGCGAAGGTTGACATACAGAACTTCTCACCCTTGTCATCAGGATTGGTACGTCCCATACCGATGAACTCGTCCCATGAGATACCAAGCTTGGCAGGATAGCCACCCATGTACTTACCGAACAGACCCTCGTCGAAGTAGTCGTGACCAGCAGGAACAGGGGTATGTACGGTATAGAGGGAAGAGGCGCGGACAAGTTCCAGAGCCTGGTTGAATGTCAGACCACCCTCGATATAGTCGCACAGACGCTGCAGGTTACAGAGGGCGGCATGTCCCTCATTGCAGTGATAGACATCTTTCTTGATACCGAGTTTCTTCAACAGCAGCATACCACCGATACCCAACAGGATCTCCTGCTTCAGACGGTTCTCCCAGTCACCGCCATAGAGGCTGTGTGTGATGGGTTTGTCGAAGTCGGAGTTCATCTCGTTATCAGTATCGAGCAGATAGAGCTTCACACGACCGACATTGACACACCATACGTATGCATGTACCTGATAGTTGGTGTAAGGAACATCAATTACCAGAGGATTGCCGTCCTTGTCGAGCTGACGCACGATAGGCAGTGAACCGAAGTTCTGTGACTCGTAGTTGGCAATCTGCTGTCCGTCCATCGACAGGCTCTGTGTGAAGTAACCGAATCGATAGAGGAAACCGACGGCACACATGTCGACATTAGAGTCGGAAGCCTCCTTCACATAGTCACCGGCAAGCATTCCCAGACCACCTGAATAGATCTTCAGGGCTGAGTGGATACCGTACTCCATACAGAAGTAAGCGACAGAAGGACGACTGGTATCAGGCTTCACGTCCATGTACTTGCGGAACAGGTCATAGACATTCTTGATGCGCTTCATCAGTGCCTTGTCTTTCAATATCTCTTCCTTACGCTCAAAACTCAGACGCTCCAGCAACATCACTGGGTTGTGCTTCACTTCGTGATAAAGCTCAGGGTCAAGGTCACGGAACAGGTCACGTGCCTCATAGTTCCAAACCCACCACATGTTGTGGGCAATCTCGTCCAAACACTTCAGCTGCTCGGGAAGACTTGACTTTACCATCAACTCCTTCCACTGTGGAGCATTTGCATAATCTGCTTTGATTTTCATAATTAATAATTGTATTGAGTTTCTTTTATTCTTATTGCTTAGCCTTCATACGCTCCTCTGCCTTACGGAGAGCGATGTCGTATGCCTCATAATAGTACTTGATGAACTCGCTCCAAAGGGCTTTCTTCGAGAGCTCATCAGCATGCTTGCGACACTCGTCAACCTGCTTCTTACTCATCGCGGAGAATGTGGCGACGGTATCCTTGATGGCATCTGCCACCTCTGAGTAGTTGTAGTCGGTACGATGGATCACCTTCACACCATCCTCCAGCTCACCATAGTGTCCGAACACCTTGTTTGCCCACAGACCGAATCCGGCGAGGTCGGTGGTGATACAGGGCACTTTGAAGGCGACAGCCTCCAGTGGGGTATAGCCCCATGGCTCATAGTAAGAGGGATAGATGCAGAGGTCGTTACCCAGCACGACATCATAGTAGGTCATATCCATGATACCATCCTTGCTGTCAAGGTAGCAAGGCAGGAAGATGACTTTCACGTTGTCTTCCTTACGGTTATGCATATCGTAGTATTTCATCATACCCAGCACATTGTCGTGGCTCATGTTATGCAACCAGTGGGTCACCTGCGGAACTTCCAACGGGGTGTCGTAAGACTGTCCGCTGGCAAGACGCTCCTGCAAGTCCTTACGGGGCTCTCCTACCCAACCGGGCACCTCGATGAAGGCAAGCACCTTCTTCTTCAGTTCCCTGTCACGCAGCAGACGGTTCATTGCCTCCACGAAGACGTCAATACCCTTGTTACGGAACTCATAACGTCCAGAGGTGGATACAATCAGTGTGTCATCATCGAGATTCTCACCCAACAGGGCATTGGCAACCTCCAACAGGCGCTTGCGTGCTGCCTTGCGCTTCTTGGTGAAGGTGGCTCCCTTGGGCACGAAACTGTTGTCGAAACCGTTAGGCAGTACAACGTCAACGGGTTTGTCAAGCAGTTCCTTACACTCATTGGCGGTGATGTCACTCACCGTCGTGAAACAGTCGACATACATCGCTGTCTGCTTCTCGATAGAGTGCTTCGACTGCATGTTCAACTCATCAGCCATCTGGTCGCCATGGTAAGCGAAGAGATAGTCGTAGAGGGGCTTCTGATTACCAGCGATAGAACGACCGATGCTGGTGGCATGGGTCGTGAAGATGGTACCGATCTGAGGCAACACATTATTTATATATAAGGCGCCCAGTCCGCACATCCATTCGTTAGCATGGTAAATCACACGTTTCTTTGTTTTCAGTAGATAGTGATTGTAGTAGCTCTCTACTACCAAAGCAGCCGCATACGAGAACATCGATGCCTCGTCATAATCGCCATAAGCATGCAGTGAATCAACATGGTAGTGCTCCCACAACCATGCGTATATCTCATTCTTCTTCTCAAAGAACGGACGGAAATCCACTAAGATAGCGATTGGTTCTCCAGGAATCGTCCAGCGTCCTACCCTTACCGTCAGACCACTTTCCTTGGCTTCCCATTGCCACTCGGCAAAGAGTGCCTTGTCCTCACGGAAGTACGGGCTTTCCTTTTCCTGCCAAAAGTCTGGACCAATAAAGATAATCTGGTCCTTCATAGCATCCTGTAATGTCTTTGCGCGAGTGGAGAGAACGGTATAAATACCGCCTACCTTATTGCAAACCTCCCAGCTCGACTCAAAGATACAATCAGGCTTTAACACTTCTTTTCCCATCTTATACTAGTATAACGGCTGCAAAGTTAATTAAATATTTTTTAAATTGAGAACGTTTGTCGATATATTTTTAGTCTTTTATACAAATAATTGATATAGATTTATTACCTTTGCCGCATGATGAAAAGAGTCGGTATATCATTCATAACCTGTCTTTTAGCTCTTACCGCCTTTGCACAAAAGGAGGAAAGCACTTTCAAGGGCTATCTCGTCAACGATGAGTATGAGGTATTCCTGCGGATTAATTTCTATGATAAGAACATCAGGATTGCAGGGCAGGACCTGTACGGTGAACTGCCTGGCTATCTGGGCAAGAGGCATAACTCATTCTGCTGGGTGATGGTAGATGCCGAGGTGGAGAGTGAGAAGAAGGCGACAATGACGATGATCAACGACTTCGGCAGTGAGGACTTGGTGGCTTCACTGACTCGTAAGAACGACTCCATCTATATTTTCAAGCAGGAAAAAGGGAGCACTGTCAAGATACCGAAGAACGGAAAATGGCAGAAACTCCCTAAGACGCTTGAGTTCAAGAGGAAATAATCCTATAACATAATCGGTATTAAGACCTTAATGCCGATATTACGTCCCATATTACAGATACCTGGTCCGTCAGCATATTTCAGTCTGCTGAGGTGTGACTGATAGGCTCTGTCGAAGAGGTTCTTCGCTGTCAGATAGACGGAAGCGACCCGCTTGCCGTGCCACTTGACATCTGCACCTACCGACAGATTGAACAACGTATAGGACGGTGTTGCCGTCTCTGTGTCGTTGGCGGTATGCACATGGCTCTGACGGAGATAGCACTCCAGCCCGACGCTGATAAAGGTATTGTTCAACACTTGCCCGTCACGGATGATGTCATAACGCAGGTCACTCGTCCAGCGGGGGGCTGGCGTGAAGGGCAGATAACGACTCTCGGAGGGTTGGTGCAACTGCACAGCATGGACGTACGAGAAAGTATTCTCGAAATGCAGAGGCTCTATAGGATGCAGGTCGACAGCCACTTCCCCACCCCACAGACGGGCATCACCGGACATGTACTGGAACTCGTCGCTTGCTGGGTCTAACCGCTGCAGGAAGATATAGTTATTGATATGGTTGGCAAACAGGGAAGCCTGTGCTGAGAGGATGCTTGAGGAATAGTCCACTCCCAAGTCGAACTGCCAACTGTTCTCTGGCGACAGCGAGTGGTTGCCTATCTCATAGCGGAAGGTGCCCTCATGCTCACCGTTGGAGCCTAACTCGCTGATATTGGGGGCTCTGAAGCCATGCGAGAGATTCAGACGGGCATTCCATTGAGGGGTGATGCGGTATATAACGCCAAGACTACCTGTCAGTCCCTTGAAATTGCGGCTGAAGTCCTCAAAACGTTCCTCGCCATCGTCCGTCAGGGCATAGCTATGCAGGTGGCGATGGTCGAAACGGAGTCCTCCACTCACGGTCCATTTCTCGAAATGGCGGGTGACAGAGGCAAAGGCACCGATATCAAACAGGCGGTAGGACGGAATGAGGAATTCCTTACCGAGGTTCTCGGAGTGCTGCCACATACCGGAGATACCTGCTGCCCATTGCCACAACTCTTTCGTTGCTGTATAATGGACATCGTAATTGATGGTATGTAGGCGGAAATCGAGACCTAACTCATCAGCTTCCTCAAACTCCTTACGGCGGTTCTGCTGATAGCCAAGTACTGCTTTCAGCGAGCCGTCACCGAGGATGAAGGAGTTGTCGAGCACGACCTTATGGTGATAGATCTTCTGGTATGCCTGTGAATGTAACAGAGCGTCCGTCTCCTCGTCACGCTCTCCTTCCACAAGTCCGGGTTTGATATGGTAGGTGGAGAATTTCAGATGGGAATAGCCCCATCGGCGGTTCAGACCCAGCATACCGGTGAAGGCTCGCTCCTTGAACTGGGAGCCCCATACCTTCCCGTCTCGTTTGTTCTCGTATTCACTGGCTCCTTTCTGGCTCCATCTGCCATTCCATACGATACCTCCTTTGTTGCCTGCAAAATCAACGGTATAGTCCCACAGACTGTTGTTCGTCTGGAACTCACCTCCTACGGTCGCCGCCATCTGCCCAAGGGGCATCACGGGGTGCTCATGGAGCACCAGCACACCTGCCATGGCATCAGAGCCATACATCAGCGAGGCGGGACCTTTCAGTATCTCGACGGAATGGACAGTCTGGGCATCTACTTCAATACCATGCTCGTCACCCCACTGCTGTCCTTCCTGACGGATGCCGTCATTGACTGTGACAATGCGGTTATAGCCCAGTCCACGGATGACGGGTTTGGAGATTCCCGAGCCTGTGGTGATCTGGTCGACTCCCGGCTGACGGGCGACAGCGTCTATGATATTGGTGGATGAGGTGCTCTGCAGAATATATGGTGCCACAACGGAAACAGGAGCAGGGGAATGGTCGGCACGGGCATTACCGGTCAGACCGGTCACGACGACCTCTTTCAGCATGGCGTTATTCTCTTGCAACATAAAGTCTTGTTCATGGACCGTATGGAGGTCGATGGTCTCGATAATGGTCAGGTGACCTACATAACTGACTTGTATCGTTGTCTTTACTGCTGGAAGGTCGTCTATGCGATAGAAACCTTCTTCATTAGTCACCGTCCCTTGCTTCAACAAGGGGAAATAGATACTGGCTCCCACTACGGGACTGCCGCCTACGGCATCCGTCACCTTTCCTTGCAACGATGCCTTTTGAGCCAATGGCTCGGCTGACACAGACGTGCAAAGGCACACCCATGACAGCAATATTAAATATATTGTCTTCATTTTTGTGTTATCTGATTAATTACTATTATAATAATGTGTAGTAAGAATCAGATAACTGGAGGGGCTCGGGGGGTGTTTTGACGGCGTGATGTGGATGGACAATACGCTGTGGGGGAAACAATGACGACTGCCGGTGCCTGTACTGCCATCAACAGTACCACAGCAACCGCTGCCACAAACGACAGGGTGACGAACTGGCAAAGCACGCAGTCATGTAAACTGGCTGTCTGCAGGGAGATATGTCCACTGTGGCGCAAGTGGTTGGCGCACTCATAGCACTCGCCTTCCACTGGTGAAGCCTCGTGGGTATGCAACGACGAGAACAGTAGTATTGGCAGGAATACCAATAGCAACAACCGGGCGGCTAACGTTCTCTTTCGCTGTCTCTCCATACGTCTGCAAAGGTAAGCAATTATCCTAAATAATGCAAGAAAGTATTTCGTTAATTGCAAATCAAATTGATTTACTCAGCAATTCAATTTAATTTACCGAGCAAATCAATTTGATTTACTTTGTAATTCAATTTGATTTACAATCGCTCAAAGCATCTTTTTACATGTTCATACCGCCATCTACCTGAATGACCTGACCGCTGACGTAACTGGACATGTCACTGGCAAGGAAGGTAGCGACGTTGGCGATATCCTCTACCTGACCACCGCGACGCAAAGGAATCTTATTGATCCACTCCTTGCGGATATCGTCGGGCAGTGCCTGGGTCATAGCGGTGTCAATGAAACCGGGGGCAATGGCGTTGGCACGGATACCCTTCGGACCCATCTCCTGACCGATACTCTTGGCAAGGGCAATAAGTCCTGCCTTCGAAGCGGCATAGTTTGCCTGTCCAGCATTACCATGCACACCGACAACGGATGCCATATTGATGATGGAACCGCCACGCTGACGCATCATCACAGGAACACAGGCATGAATGAAATTGAATGCCGACTTCAAATTAACGGCTATCACAGCATCCCACTGCTGCTCGGTCATGCGGAGCATCAGACCGTCCTTGGTGATACCTGCATTGTTTACCAGGATATCGACACTGCCGAACTCTTCCTTCACTGCCTTCACGACTTCCTCCGTCTGAGCAAAGTCGGCAGCGTTAGAGGCGTAGCTCTTTGCCTTCACTCCCTTGGCGGCAATCTCTTTCTCTGTCTCTTCATTCACCTCCAAGTCTGTGAATGCGATGTTGGCGCCTTCCTCGGCGAACTTCAATGCGATGGCTTTTCCAATGCCACGTGCAGCACCTGTAATCAGGGCTGTCTTACCTTCTAATAATCCCATAATTCTTTCTAATCTTTAATATACTAATGTTTGATTAATCATCTCTAAGTATTCTTGATGGTGATATGTCCCAAGGCACCATAGACAAACTTGGCGACCTGCGGCTTGGTGGCTTCCTCTGAGAGACCATGGGCAATACGGCCGTAGATGTAAGGCACCTCCAGACCCTTGATGCAATAATGGGTGATGTTTGCCACCAGATCGACATTGTCTATGTCAAACTCACCGTCTTCCTTACCCTCGCGGAACACTTTGCAGAAGAGTTCTATCTCTGCTGCGTCGAAACTCTTGCGGACCTTCTCCACCATCCATATATTACGGAAGAACTCGGCACGCAGGTTACCATTGCGCACCACCGTCTCACGAATCATGTTCAGATGGGTGTAAATCAGTTCCACAACCTTGTCCTGAGGGCGTATCTTACGCGCTGCCACCTCGTCGAGCTTGTCGGACAAACGCTCCAGCTCACCCTCGATGACCGCATAATAAATATCTTCCTTGGATTTAAAATAGGTATAGAGGGTACGGCGTCCCTTACCTGACGCAAGGGCAATGTCATTCATCGTCGTATTCTCCATCCCGTTCTTGGCAAACAACTGACGTGCCACGTCTACCAATTTCTGTCTGGTCTTTGATATTGACATCTTTTAATCCTCCCAAATTATTTCGTATTGCACATATAGAATACAATGTGCAAAATTAGGAAATACTTTCCAAACTGCCAAATAATTTCAAAGAAAAGACGCAAAAAACAGCAATATCACAAAAAAAAAGCATAAATATTTTGTGTTTTCAGAAAATAGTCGTACCTTTGCACCCGCTTAGAAGAAATGATCGCGGAGTGGAGCAGTTGGTAGCTCGCCAGGCTCATAACCTGGAGGTCGCATGTTCGAGTCCTGCCTCCGCAACTAAAATCAAAAAAGAGATGCAACCCATTCGGATTGCATCTCTTTTTTAGTTTTAAGAATTTTCTTACTTCAAGTGGCGCATCACCTTCTCATAATAACGCTGAGTAGCACGTCTTGAGTAGTGCTGGCCTCCGTTCCACGAGCGGATGGCATGCTCAACATCATTAGCGCTATTGAAAAACGACTGTATCAGGAGAAACATCTCCTTCGACTTCTGAACGTCGAAACGGTCGTTCATGGTGTAGCGCTTCTTACTCTTTCTCTTCTCCAGGATGTTGTTGCATTCCCTTACACAAATAGGGGTGATCTGCATCGCACCACAGGAAGGACCGCTGACAGCCCTGGGGTTTCCCCCACTCTCCACCTGAATGATAGCATTCATAACAGGAGTCCAGTCGAAAGAGCTTTCTTTTCCATTTGTTTTGGCAAACGACTCAACAGTACAAACCATCAAAATCGCTACCATCACTACTTTTCTAACAACCTTTATCATAACTTTCTCTATTTAAGTATGACCGTCTCACCACGAGACATTCAATTGCCACACTATTGTTATCGCGCACAAAGGTACTGCTTTTTAGCTTACACTCCAAATTATTGTGGAAAATATAACATTGATTATCAATTAATTAACATATATCAAGAGGAGGAAATAACACAAAAAAGCGAAATAATGCCGACAATATTTGGCGGAAACGAAGATTATTAGTACTTTTGCATCCGGTTTCGTTGTCAACTATTTGACTATCCGGGACCATATCCTTATAAAGTTCAACTTATGGAACAAAAAGTTTTATTATTACGCACAGCTATTGGCGTATCCTTGCTGGCTCTAGGAGCTTGCGAGAAGGAGATTGTCAGTGATGAACCGGTCATCGCTGAAAGCTCAGTGAGTATCACTACTCGATCAGTGAATGATGGGGAGACGGTCAGTTTCCCCGTGAATGTTTATGTGTTTAACGCAGCAGACAGGTCGCTTGTCAGACACGAGACACTAGCGGACAAGGACCAGCCTTTCTCGTTTAGCATTCCTCTTGGCTCGTACTCCGTCTATGCGATTGGAGGTGCTGACGGCAGCCGTTACACTTTTCCTGCAGACCGTGACGTGACGGAAGAAGCAACAATCTCCCTCAAGGAGGGTAAGGAACATGCCGATCTGATGACAGCGCACCAGAACATCACCCTTGATAATAAGGAAGACTATCCACTAACACTTAACATGGAGCGACAAGTCGTTGAGCTGACAAATGCCACTATCAGCCAAGTACCGGCAGACATCTCCGATGTCAGTATCTCCCTGACATCCAGTTACAAAGGCATTCAGATTAATGGTACACTTACAGGTTCATGGTCACCCACTTATCCGTTGACGAAGAGTGGAGAAGGTGTATGGTCACTCCCCTCTCCCGTCATGATGCTCATCGACCCTGCATCTGTCGACATCACTATCAGTCTGACAAAAGAAGATGGCTCTACCAAGACCTATCACTATACCAGCACGAATGATTTTGTGAATAACTACAAGATCAGTATTGAGGCAACTTACCAGGATGACAATATTGCCACTATCACCGGAACCATCATTGGTTGCACCTGGGCTGGCAATAAAACTATCACCTTCAGCTTTGGAGATAGCAATCATGGTGGGAATAACAATCAGAATGAAAATGACCCTTCAATCATCAATGAGTCTGCACCTGCAGTTCATTCTCTATACAAAGGTTGTTATGTTCTCAAAGTAGAAGAAAAAGATGATTACGATGAAGTGCTTTTGCTTTATAAAGAAGACTTTCCTATCGAAGTAGGAAGCAAAACAGAAGCAGAAGTGCTCCAAGAAATTCAGGAGCAATTAAGTACGCTAACTATTGAGGGGACATCTGGCTGGCGGTTGCCTGATAAAACAGAAAGTCAATTAATTATTAATTATCAAGGGGCTATTATTAATAGTACATCGCCTATGAGTGGGGCTTGGTATTTTTGCACTTCCGACAATTCTTTAAGATTATTCAGCAAACAAGGTCAGTATAACATAGATTATAATCTAGGCACCCATTACCGCCCCGTCACCACCCTAAGATTCCAGAAGTAATAAATTAGATTAGAAAGAAAGAATAACGAAAGAAGCCCTGACTCAGTAACTGAATCAGGGCTTCATCAATGAAAAGTGGCGGCCTCCTACTCTCCCGCATTGCATTGCAGTACCATCGGCGCA
>OMWH01000037.1 GCA_900314755.1 uncultured Prevotellaceae bacterium
CCAAAAAGAGATTGCTGCTGAAATTGGAAAATCTGAGCGGACTGTCAAATCAATTACCATAGCATTGCAAGAGAAGAACATTCTACGTAGAGTGAATGGTAAAAGAAATGGCTATTGGGAAATCGTTGAAGATTAGTAGCATCTTTATCAACCTTAGGCTCCAAGGGGTGAAGGTGCCGCCTCCGAAGGGTGAAGGTACGGGCTCCGTGTGGCTTGGGGATAATCCCCAAGGGTCTTGGAGATGCCTTCTATACCCCCTTGGGGATGCTTCCCAACACTCATGGGAGGTATCTTAATACCCCCATAGAAGGTATCGGAACAAGTGATGAACGATATCTTAAGCAAATGGAGGCTTTAATTGAATTGAATAAAGCCTTTAGTCGGTAGGAAAACAGGGGTTAGTCGGTAGGAAAGGAGACCTCAGTCGGTAACAAAACAGAGGTTAGTCGGTAACAGATTTTTATGTATTTTCGAAAAACATATAACCATATAACATGATGGGGCTCTAATGCCGATGTACAGAGGGATTGACGTATGTTATATGTTGCTCAAACATATAACATACATATAACATACTTCTATGCATTTCAGATTTATTAACTGTTAACTGCCTTTTTGTTAACAGATTTTTGCACGATTTTTTGCCAAAACTATTGACAAGGCGTGTTAAATGTATTACCTTTGCAGATGATTGTTGTCAGGCTAACTGATACGTCAACTAGTATTAACCTCTAATCAAATCTTATGCAAGAATTAACCATTCATGGCGAGGCTATTGCGCCTTCGCTGGAGGCTGCTCTGGAAGCAGAGTTGTTCCTCCAAGACAATTATCTTTTCCGTCGCAACATGCTGAATGGGAAGATTGAGTTTGCTACCCTTCCTGCTGAGGTGCCCGTCTATCGGACACTGACCCAGGAGGCTCTGAACAGTATCATCATCCATGCCAAAAAGGAGGACATCTGTGATGGAAAACCTAAGACGGACATTCTGGAACTGATTCATTCTGAGGCTGTTCCAACGTTCAATCCGATTCAGGATTTCTTGGAGCACCTACCCCAATGGGACGGACAGAACCATGTGGCAAAGTTGTTCGGCAGACTACCTGGTATCTCGACAGAGCAGCATGGGTTCCTTGCCGTATGGCTCCGCTCGACGGTCGCCCACTGGTTGCAGATGGACACCATCCATGGTAACGAGTGCGTACCTACTTTAATAGGAGCACAGGGATGTGGTAAGACAACCTTCGTCACCCGACTGCTCCCACCCCATCTGCGAGAGTACTTCCTCGACCACCTGAACCTCTCGAACAAGTTCGACAAGGAGATGGCACTGACCAACAACCTGCTGGTGAACCTCGACGAGTTGGAGGCAATCCGTCCCAGTCAGCATGCCCATCTGAAACAGACCCTGTCGAAGTCGAAGGTCAACGGTCGTCCTATCTTCGGCTGCTCGCAAGAAGACCGTCCAAGGTTTGCCTCCTTCGTCGCCACCACCAACAATCCCCATCCGCTGACGGATGCCACTGGCTCACGCCGATACATCTGTCTGACGATACCCAAAGGACAACTCATCCATAACGAGGGTGATATTGACTATGAGCAGTTGTATGCGCAGGTCCTTTATGAGATCAGGGAGTTGAAGGTACCCTATTGGTTTAACAATGTGGAAGTGGCTCGTATCCAAGAGCTGAACCTCAACTACATGGAGCAGAAAGACATTTCCGAGATGATTCAGGTATGCTTCAGGAAACCCAAGGAAGGTGAAAATGCCAAAAAACTCGACAGCAGACAGATTCTGGAGTTCATCCAACAAGAATACCCGTCCGTCAAGAGTGATAGAAGTACCAAGATACATCTGGGACTTGCCATGAAGGACCTGGGCATCGAGCACCTATTATACAACAACCGCCCCCACTATCTGGTAGTCCCTCTCAAGAGTGCATAAGGATGTTATATGTATGTTACATGTTTGGGCAACATATAACATACGTCAATCCCTTTGTACATCGGCATTAGAGCCCCATCATGTTATAAGGTTATATGTTTTTGCAAGAATGATAAAAAATATGGGCGTAACACGAGTGGTTACGCCCATATTCATATTGTTGCAAATAGTATTATTTCACCTCCTCGAAGTCGGCATCCTGGATGTTGTCATCCTTTGGAGCTTCCTGCTGACCGCCTGCCTGCTGGTTGTAGAACGGACCTTGCTGCTGGTCAGCACCTGGCTGAGGACCAGCCTGGGCACCCTGGTACATCTGCTGTGAGGCAGTCTGCCATGCGTTGTTAAGAGCAGCGATAGCAGTGTCGATAGCGGCGATGTCACCAGCCTTATGAGCGTCCTTCAACTGTTGGAGGGCATTCTCAATGGCAGGCTTCTGATCGGCAGGAATCTTGTCGCCAATCTCCTTCAACTGATTCTCTGTCTGGAAAATCATAGAGTCAGCCTGGTTCATCTTGTCAATACGCTCACGCTCCTTCTTATCGTTCTCTGCATTCTGCTCAGCCTCAGCCTTCATGCGGTTGATCTCATCCTGTGACAGACCAGAGGATGCCTCGATGCGGATTGCCTGCTCCTTACCTGTAGCCTTATCCTTGGCACTTACTTTCAGAATACCATTGGCATCGATATCGAAGGTTACCTCAATCTGAGGGATACCACGACGTGCGGGAGCGATACCTGTCAGGTTGAACTGTCCGATAGACTTATTCTGGGCAGCCATTGGGCGCTCACCCTGCAGAACATGGATAGTCACCTCTGTCTGGTTATCGGCAGCTGTGGAGAAGGTCTCACTCTTCTTGCAGGGGATGGTTGTGTTGGCCTCAATCAGTTTGGTCATCACACCACCCAGTGTCTCGATACCCAGTGTCAATGGTGTAACGTCAAGCAGCACGATGTCACCTACGCCACCCTCTTTGTTCAGGATAGCACCCTGGATAGAGGCACCAACGGCAACCACCTCATCAGGGTTCACACCCTTTGAAGGCTCCTTGCCGAAGTAGTTCTTCACGAGTTCCTGCACAGCAGGAATACGGCTGGAACCACCTACGAGGATAACCTCGTCGATATCGGAAGTGTTCAGCTTGGCATCAGCGATAGCCTTCTGACATGGAGCCAGACAAGCCTGAATCAGTCCGTGTGCCAGTTGCTCGAATTTAGCACGTGTCAGAGTCTTTACCAAGTGCTTAGGTACACCGCCTACAGGCATGATATACGGTAAGTTGATCTCAGTGCTGGTAGAAGAAGACAACTCAATCTTAGCCTTCTCGGCAGCCTCCTTCAGACGCTGCATGGCCATTGGGTCAGCCTTCAGGTCGGCACCCTCGTCATTCTTGAACTCCTGTACCAGCCAGTCGATGATAACCTGGTCAAAGTCATCACCACCTAGGTGAGTATCACCATTGGTAGAGAGCACCTCAAACACGCCGCCACCGAACTCCAGGATAGAGATATCAAACGTACCACCACCGAGGTCGAAGACAGCAATCTTCATATCCTTATTAGCTTTGTCGACACCATAAGCAAGTGCGGCAGCCGTTGGCTCGTTGACGATACGGCGTACATTCAGACCGGCAATCTGACCAGCCTCCTTGGTAGCCTGACGCTGCGAGTCAGAGAAGTAAGCAGGTACGGTGATAACGGCATCCGTCACCTCCTGTCCGAGGTAGTCCTCAGCAGTCTTCTTCATCTTCTGCAGAATCATAGCGGAGATCTCCTGTGGTGTGTACTTGCGACCGTCAATGTCCACACGAGGATAGCCACCCTCGTTGACAACAGTATAAGGTACGCGCGAGATTTCCTTCTCTGTCTGTTGCCAGTTCTCACCCATGAAACGCTTGATAGAGTAAACGGTCTTCTTCGGGTTGGTGATAGCCTGACGCTTGGCAGGGTCACCAATCTTACGCTCACCATTCTCAACAAAACCTACGACAGAAGGTGTCGTACGCTTACCTTCGCTGTTAGCGATAACCACAGGCTCGTTACCCTCGAAAACGGCAACGCAACTGTTGGTTGTTCCTAAGTCAATTCCAATAATTTTTCCCATAATTGTATCTTTTTTTAATTATTAATTTGCTGTATTTGTCATGGATTTTATAGCAAAGCATGTGCCAAAAGCAAAAAAAAATAATAAAAATGACTGATTGTCACGACATTTTGGCACAAGTATCAAAAATAATTTATATCTTTGCAACATTATTACGTAATAACAATAACAGACATATCTATGAAAAAATTGATGATTCTGGCAGGTCTCGCCTTTGTAGCAACTACTGCAATGGCTCAGAATGCAGACTCCTATATCGTAAAGACGAAAGGGGTCAAGAAAACAGAGGCAAAAGTCGTCAAGGAGAAAAAGAATGGTGAGGAAGAGCCTACAGGCACTGACTTTATCAGTCAGAATTTCCGCTACTATAGTCTTTGCGACTGGAAGGACGGTATGAAGTTTATGGTGTTGCCCGAGAAGTACGATTTGGTGGTGAACACTTTCCGTGATGCTGGTACTGGTAAAGAGGTGCCTAGTGGAAAACTGCGTCGTAAGATTATGATTTACAACAACCACTCTGTGGGACAGAATGGACGGTCACGTATGAACTTCACTTGTCAGGATGACAATAAGAAATATTATTTTGAGTTGCCTAATGGCGAGTTTGAGGACTACTGCTACGGAAAGACTGGTGTTCCTACCTTGGCATATTTAGGTGATGTGGATATCGCCCGTGAGAAACTGATGAACCAAACGCTTGTGACCCGTGCTACCGACTATCGTGTGGATGTTGACTATGACAGTGACAGCTACAACGATGTCAAGGTGGAGAAGGGCATGGAAGTGAAAGTGGTTGCCGTCGGTGTCGGTACCCGTTCTTTCCCTGTGAAGATCATCGTTGCCGACAAGAAGGGTAATGAGTTCTACCAGAATGTTGCCATGAGTAAGACGAACAGCGGTATGCGTGACGACGAGTTCATCGTGGATAATGAGAAATTCACGTTCTATGGCTCTTTCGACTTGGTATCTGGCGAGATCAAGGTGTCCACTGACTATGCTCAGTATATGGGTAAGACCGTCTATACAAAATACGCTACTAGTATGACGACCAAGGGAGGCGGCAAGGACAACCGTGTCGTGAAAGTGCCTAAGTTGATGGCATTCCGCATTGATGGCATGACACCTGTCCGTAACAGCAACTATGTCACTTTGACACTGTCAGAGACAGAGACAGGACGTACTTATGCCAAGGATGTCACTTTCGTTAATGAGAGTGTAGTGGGAGATATTGACGGTCAGAAGGAAGACTACTTCGGTTACCTGTTCGGATTCGGAGAAGGAAAACTGAGAAATACTAATGCTGCCACACGTACCATGATTCGTGAGGGACGTGTCGGAATGGGTATGACAGAGGAAGAGGTTGAGATGGCTGTTGGTGAGCCTGACAGTAAGGCAGACATCAATGAAGGTCGTTACGAGTGGACCTATAAGCGTACCAAGAGCTGGCTGATTGTACAGTTCAGCAAGAGCGGTAAGGTGATAGGTATCCGTACGCCACGCAGGACAACAGCCGCCAAGGCTAAGAGATAAGTGATGAAAAGAAAGGCACCCGTCATCGGGTGCCTTTTTCTTTATGCCTTGTCAGCTATTGCCTGCATAATCTTTGCTTCCAGTTCCTCACAGAGCTCTGGATTATCCTTCAGCAGTTGCTTTGTACCGTCTCGTCCCTGTGCAAGTTTGGAATTGTCGTATGAGAACCAAGAGCCACTCTTCTGGATTATACCATACTCAACACCAAGGTCTATGATCTCTCCAATCTTTGAGATACCCTCACCGAAGGTAATCTCAAACTCTGCCTTGCGGAAAGGAGGAGCAACCTTGTTCTTCACAACTTTTACACGTACCTGGTTACCAATCACCTGATCACCATCTTTGATTGCCGTGACACGACGGATGTCCAGACGGACAGAGGCATAGAACTTCAGGGCATTACCACCCGTTGTCGTTTCAGGATTACCGAACATCACCCCAATCTTCTCACGCAACTGGTTAATGAAGATACATGTGGTATTGGTCTTTGCGATGGTCGCTGTAAGCTTACGCAGTGCCTGACTCATCAGACGGGCATGCAGACCGACAGCAGAGTCGCCCATATCACCTTCAATCTCCTTCTTGGGAGTCAGGGCGGCAACGGAGTCAACGACAAGAATATCAATAGCACTGGAGCGAATCAACTGGTCGGCGATCTCCAAAGCCTGCTCACCATTGTCGGGCTGAGAAATCCAAAGGTTATCGATGTCCACACCCAGTTTCTGTGCATAGAAGCGGTCAAAGGCATGCTCTGCATCAATGAATGCGGCAATACCGCCAGCCTTCTGAGCCTCGGCAATTGCATGGATGGCAAGGGTTGTCTTACCTGATGACTCTGGACCATATATCTCAATGATGCGTCCTTTGGGATAACCTCCCACGCCGAGTGCCGCATTCAATCCGATACTACCAGTAGGAATCACCTCTACATTCTCTATCTGTTCATCTCCCATTCGCATGATACTGCCCTTGCCGAAGTCTTTCTCGATTTTCGACATGGCAGCTTGCAGGGCTTTCATTTTCTCCTGCTGAGGGTTCATGGCTGCTCCCTCATCCATTTCTTTTTTTGCCATAGTTGTGCTAATATCTTAGTTTTGATTAAAGTTCCAAATCACCATCATGAATCTCATGCCATGGCAGCCCCTGTTTATTAAGTTGCTCCATAAATGGATCGGGGTCAAATTCCTCGACATTGTGAACGCCCGGTTTCTTCCAGATGCCTTTGCAAAACATCATGGCACCTATCATGGCTGGTACGCCAGTCGTGTAGCTGACTCCCTGCATTCCCGTCTCCTCATAGGCTGCACGGTGTGAACAATTGTTGTAGACATAATAGGTATGCTCGTTACCATCCTTCCCGATACCACGGATGCGGCATCCGATAGAGGTCTCACCCTCGTAGTTCTCACCTAGGTCCTGAGGATTGGGAAGTACTGCCTTTAAGAACTGCAAGGGTACGATTTTTACCTTTGCCACCCCACTGCCATCAGCAAGTGGAGCTTCGTACTCTACCTCATCAATGCGGCTCATTCCGATGTTCTGTATTACCTCCAGATGTTTCAGGTACTGCTGTCCGAAAGTCATCCAGAAGCGGGCACGTTTGATGGTCGGGTAGTTGATGACCAACGACTCTATCTCCTCGTGGTGCAACAGGTAACTGTCACGTGGTCCGATATTCGGATAGGTCAGGTCCTTGTGAATCTCCAGTGGTTCTGTCTCCACCCATTTGCCGTCTTCCCAGTAAAGTCCCTTCTGGGTAATCTCACGGATATTAATCTCCGGGTTGAAGTTGGTGGCGAATGCCTTATGATGGTCACCTGCGTTACAGTCGACAATGTCCAGATACTGTATCTCCTTGAAATGATGCTTTGCGGCATAAGCGGTATAGATACTCGTCACACCTGGGTCGAAACCACAGCCGAGTATAGCCGTCAAACCTGCTTTCTCGAATTTCTCACGGTAAGCCCACTGCCATGAATACTCGAAATGTGCCTCGTCTTTCGGCTCATAGTTCGCTGTGTCCAGATAGCTGCAACCACAGGCAAGACACGCCTCCATAATCGTCAGGTCCTGATAGGGTAATGCCAAATTGATGACCAATTCGGGTTTATAACTATTGAACAAGGTCTTCAGCTGCTCCACATCATCGGCATCTACCTGTGCTGTCTGAATGGGCATGTCATAACCTTTCTGATGGATTGCCTCAACGATAGCGTCGCATTTAGCCTTACGACGAGAGGCAATCATGAAATCGGTAAACACGTCAGCGTTCTGTGCTATCTTGAACGCAGCCACAGTGGCAACGCCACCTGCTCCAATCATTAATACTTTTGCCATATTTTATTTTGTTGTTAATCTTTAATTTCGTCACCATGGATGCCAAGTGCCGCCATCAGGGAATACCCCAGAATCTCCTGCCGGTAGTTGCCGCCCTCCATGGGCTGCATGCAGAACACGGTAACCCGTTTCTCGTTATCCACATGGCGGAGTCCCTCACGTACCTTATTATATATATGCTCAGCATCAGGTATCACCATCACCCGTTTCACGTCTCCACTATTGCAGATAATCTGCATGGAGTCGACAAACAATTCCTCGGCTGTCACCATCTCCTCGACAGGAACACAGCTGATAAGAAATTCTCCCAGGGGACCATTAAAAGCCTTGCCGTCCAAGTCGGCAAAAGCACCAGGCAGGAAATTGTCCATCTGCTCCTTCTGGTGCAGTAAGACTACCTGAGTCTGATGATTGCCTTCCCTTATCCCCCCGTCAAGAGCCACGCACTCTAGCCATTTTGCCATGTCAGCCTGAGGGATCCGACGACCTATCATACGTTCGAAGTTCACTATCAGATTAAACACAACCTTGTCGACGTAGTCAGCGTCGACAAGGATCACGTTTTCTTTCCATTCCGCCCTATTCAGCCATTCTTCTGTCATAGGGTACAAAGTTAGTGCAAATTAAGCGAATCTCCAAATTTTTTCGTCGATTAATTGTACCAGATTGAGGAATCTCCCCGTGTATAGAAACGGTCGTCCTCATTGTAGACATTGTCGAGTTCATAAGACTCTTCGTCGTGCATTTTTTTGGTTGGCATAGGCTTTTCCTCCAATATTTAGTTAGTCATTCTATTGATAATTCGTTGCAAATATAAACAATAAATCGGAAATTCAGGATAATTTTGTGCTAAAAAGTATTAAAGTGTGATTTCTGCGGATCCCAAGCATCGATGATGAGACTCGTCATAAAGCACACAGAACTGACCAGGAGCCACGCCATGGATAGGAGAATCGGCGTGTATGACAATCTCTCCGTTGTCTAATGTCTCACAGATAGCGTGATGAAACTCAGGAGTATGACGGATCTTGAAAGTTACATGAGGAGAGGGAAGGGCAGAGCCATCTGGGATGAGGCTATGGAAGTCCTTGACTTTAAACTCCTGTTTATAGGCAGTCTTAGGGTCATAGCCTTTGCTGACATACAGAATGTTCTGCTGCATGTCTTTCTTCACCACGAACCACGGACCACCGCCGAAGCCCAGTCCATGACGTTGTCCAATGGTGTGGAACCACAAACCCTTGTGTTGTCCTATCCGCTTTCCTGTCTCCAATTCCAACACGTCACCGGGGTTCTCTCCTAGGTAGCGGCGGATATAATCGTTGTAGTTGATTTTCCCTAAAAAGCAGATACCCTGCGAGTCTTTGCGCTTGGCATTCACCAAGTGCTCACGGTCGGCAATCTCACGCACCTCCTCCTTCATCATGTGTCCGATGGGAAAGAGAGCCTTTCTTAGCTGCCAGTCATAAATCTGAGCCAGGAAGTCAGTCTGGTCCTTCACAGGATCAGGACTGGTACACAGCCATTTTCCACCCTGCTCGTCTATCTCTGTCTGAGCGTAGTGTCCTGTGGCGATGAGGTCGTAGTCATGTCCCCGTTTCTCATCAAAGGCACCGAACTTGATCAAGCGGTTGCACATCACGTCAGGATTAGGGGTCAGTCCTGCCTTCACCTTTTCCATCGTGTACCTGGTTACCTGGTCCCAATACTCCTGATGGCAGTCAATGACCTCCAACTTACATCCATACTTATGACTGACAGCTGTCGCCATCTCCAGATCCTCCTCTGAGGAGCAATCCCATTCCTCGTCCTCGTCAGGTCCAATCTTGATATAGAAACAATCAGGATGCAAACCCTGTCGTACCAACTCATACAGTACCACAGAGCTGTCCACCCCACCCGAGAGTAACACGGCAATATGCTTGTCTTTCAAATTCATGCTGCAAAGGTACGAAATAATTGAGAATTTTTATTATCTTTGCAGCATTAAATCATCATGCAATGAAAGAGATTGAACTGAAAAACGAACAACTGACCATCAAGGTCGCAGAGAAAGGAGCAGAGCTCCAGAGTATTAAGGATGCCAGCGGCAAGGAATACCTCTGGCAGGCCGACCCCAAATTCTGGGGACGTCACTCACCAATACTTTTCCCTATCGTATGCTCCGTCAACGGTGAGACTTATCGAGTAGATGGAAAGGAGTATCATCTGCCCCGTCATGGTTTTGCCCGTGATGCAGAGTTCAAACTGATCGCTCAAAACGACAGGAAGGTTACCTTCGCCCTTGAATCCTCCGAAGAGACAAAGAAAGTCTATCCGTACGACTTCACCCTCAGCATCAGCTACGTGCTTGATGGAAATCAGATAGGTGTCATCTGGCACGTTCACAACACGGATAAGGAAGAGATTCATTTCCAGATAGGCGGTCATCCTGCTTTCAATATGCCCAGTGGAAAACTAGAGGGTATGATTAAGCTCGACAACGAGGAGCCTATGGATGCACTGAAGAGCTATGCTGACGGCAGCCACGATATGGTGGATGTTCCTTTGGAGGCTGATATGGGCATCATGGAGATCAACAATAACTTCTTCCGTAACGATAGTGTGAAGATTCACAAAAGTCAGACCCACCGTGCGATGCTGATGGACACCAATGGCGAGCCAGCCGTCACTGTTGACTACAAGACACCAGTCTGTGCCTTCTGGAGTCCTTTTGGCAAGCAGGCACCTTTCGTGTGTATCGAACCTTGGTTCGGTATTGGCGACCCTCGTGGCTACCAGGGTGAGTTCAAAGACAAACCCCTGATGAACCACCTACAGCCAGGAGCCTCCTTCATGAGTAAATATACAATCACTATAGGATAAAACGATATGAAAAAGATTTTATTGGTATGCCTCAGCCTCCTTCTTTGTCTGAGCGGTGAGGCACAGGAAATGAAAGGACGCATTTATTTCAATGGTAACATGAGTGTCTCCCACTTGCTTGCCCAGAAAGAGAATGAGACTGCTGAGCAGCACAAGGAGCGTGAGACCGTGATGAACGAGATTTTCACCATGACCGTGACTATCGAGTTTCTCAATAGTCACGACATGCGGATGAAGATGAAAATCCTGATGGACAAGGAGCGTGCCAAGGAACTGGGTGTCAGCTGGGCTAATCGTAAGATGTGGCAGGCAGACCTGGTGGTGAAGACGAAGTTCTACAACTACAAGTCACGCTACACTGCCCACGACAATGTCATCACCATAGAGGATAACGGCTCTAAGATGATTCTCAGTGCTGATGGTGAAAGTCTTTCTGTGGATGACAGCGATATGAAGGCGACACTGAAGCGCATCCGATAGGTTAGTACGCTTCCCTGTATTTATTTTCGTCCTTGTCCTCCAACATGGAGAGATAACTCTGATAACGGCTCTCGGCGATATAATGGTCGTCGAGGGCTTTTCTTACGGCACACCCCGGCTCATGGGTATGGGTACAGTCAGAGAAGCGGCACTGCTTAGAGAACTCAAAAATCTCCTTGAAATAGCTTGTCAGTTCCTCCTTCTCCATATCAAAGGTGCCAAAGCCCTTGATACCTGGTGTATCGATGAGCCAACTGTTTAGTTGAGAGTTGAGAGTTGAGAGTTGAGAGTTGAGTGGAATCATCTCCGAGAAGGTAGTGGTATGCATCCCCGTCTGGTGTGCCTCGCTGATGTCAGCCACCCGTTGGTTGGCATGAGGCACCAGCCGGTTAATCAGCGTAGACTTCCCCACGCCACTATTGCCACTCAACAAGGTGATCTTTCCTTCCAGCTTTTCTCTCAGTGCTTCCACACCATCCCCGTCAAGGGCAGAGATGGCACGGCATTCATAGCCTATCGTCTCATAGAGGTTTATCATCATCTGCTGATAATGCAGTTCCTCCTCACTGAGCAAGTCCGTCTTGTTGAAGACCAGGATGACGGGAATCCGATATGCCTCGGCTGAGGCAAGGAAACGGTCGATGAACGTTGTGGAGGTCTCTGGCTTCACCACCGTCACCACCAGCAATGCCTGGTCGACATTGGCGGCAAGGATATGACTCTGTTTCGACAGGTTAATACTCTTGCGGATGATATAGTTACGCCGGTCCTCTATCTCCGTGATCCATGCCCCCTCTTGTCCCCCTGTTGAGGGGGAAGTAATAGTTACTCTGTCACCCACAGCGACAGGGTTAGTAGAGCGTATTCCCTTGATACGGAAATTACCCTTTATCTTACAATCGACAGTTGATCCATCGTCGGTGAGGACGGTGTACCAACTGCCAGTATTTCTAATGACTAGACCTTTCAATTGTCCATCCAATCAAACGGTCATGATCTCCTTATTCTTTGCCTCCATCAGCTCATCGAGTTTCTTGATGAACTTGTCGTGCACTTTCTGCAGCTCCAACTCGGCATCCTTCTCGTTATCCTCCGAGAGACCGTCCTTGATGGCTTTCTTCAGTTTGTCCTTGATGTCAGCACGGACGTTACGTACCTCTACCTTAGCTTTCTCAGCAATCTTATTGCACTGTTTCACCAAGTCACGGCGGCGCTCCTCCGTAGGCTGTGGGATACCTAGACGGATAATCTCACCGTTGTTCTCCGGGGTGATACCTACATCAGAGTCCATGATTGCCTTCTCGATGTCACGGATCTGCTTCTTGTCCCAGGGTTTGATGGCAATGGTGCGGGCATCTGGTGTTGAGATGTTAGCAACTTGGTTCAAGGGTACTTTTGAACCGTAGGACTCTACACGCACGCCATCGAGGATAGCGACGTTGGCACGACCGGCACGGACACGGCTCAGCTCCTCTTCCAGGAACATTGCAGCCATCTCCATGCGCTCTTCTGCCGAAGCTAATGTCTGTTTTACGTCTATCATAATTCTAATAGGTTTATCATTCTTTTTGGCAAAGATACGAAGAAGTAAGGAAAATACAAAATTAATGAAGATTTTTTTTCATTATTCTTGTTATGTAGTTTCCAAACTTTTGTTTACCAGCTCTACTTCGTTAGACCGATGTTGGGGTAAGCACAAGATCTTTCAGGCAGAAATAGAAAACAGGATTTCTGCTTTTAAACAGAAAGGTGCAAGAGAGTAGTTTATCGTTGGATATTCTCGATACGTAGTCGAAGAGTACCGGCAGGTACTCGGACTTCTACGATATCGCCCACCTTTTTATTAAGTAAAGCTTCTGCGATGGGTGACTTAATGGATATCTTACCTTCTCGGAGGTTCGCCTCATGAGGACTGGCAATAGTGTAGGTCATCTTGTTATTATTGGCAAGATTAGTGATTTCGACTTTACAGAGTAGTTGTACGGTATCGCTGCCTAGTCGTGAAGTGTCAATAACCCTTGCATTGGCGAGTACACGCTGCTTGAAACGTATCCTGCCCAACAGACGAGCTTGTTCACGCTTGGCAGCATGATACTCAAAGTTCTCACTTAGATCACCTTTGTCACGAGCCTCAGCGATAGCTTCTCTTACTTGTGGCAATTCTACGTTCTCCATCTGTCGGAGTTCAGCAACGAGCTTGTCGAAGCCCTCTTGGGACATGTATTCCATAATAGTTTAATATTTTTGCAAGTTCTATTTATATGTATATGTTTATTACATCAGCAACCTCTCAATCATGGGTATCTCAATACGGCCCCGGTGAAGGGTGAGTAGTCCGTCCTCCTGCATCTGGTTTAGTGCTTGAGAGATGTCCAAACGGCTGTCGTTAAGAAGGTCAGCAAGTTGTCGCATCAGCAGATAGAAGGTCTTTTGTCCTGCGGGATATTGGCAGTGGGCGAAGAAAAAGTGTATGATGCGCTCGCGCAGTGACTTCGGACATGTGCGCCATGGATGGTGCAGTAGTCGTTGTGTGTCTGTTGCCATGAGATTAAACATGTTAAGGCGGAAAACCAGTTGTGTTTCCAGCAACAGCATCACCTCCTGCTTGTCAATCGTAATCATATTGACATCCGTTAGTGTGGTATAGGTGTGGGTATATTGCTGATGGATGCCAAACAGACGCTCAGGTTCAGGCAAGTATGGAGCCGACAGGTGTTCCACTACCCGATAAGCATGGTTATCTGAAGTTTTTTCTGCCTGTATGGTTCCATTGATAAGGAAGATCAGTCTGTTGCAGGATTCTCCTGCGCGAACCAGACACTTACCTTTTGGGAACTTGTGGAATCCTATCTTTGTATGTGTCACTACCTCCATCAGGTCAGCATGGCTCATTCCTTGGAAGAGCGTGAACTGCAAAAGCTTGTCATAGAGGTGGAGTGGAGAGGACATAGTATATAGATTAAAGTTAGCGTTCTATCTTATCCTTCATAGAAGGTGAGTACCAGACAGCGAGGTTGTTGTCCTGATCATTATATATAAGGTATGCCATCAGTTCCGGATGACGTTCCAGAATAACCTTCGCTCCCTCCAGTCCCATCACCATGAAAGAAGTGGCATAAGCGTCGGCGGTGGCACAGTCTTTAGCTAGAACAGTTGCCGACAGGATGTTATGCTGGACAGGATATCCTGTCTTGGGGTCGATGGTGTGGGCATAGCGTTTTCCCCCCTTATAGTAGAAGTTACGATAATTGCCACTGGTAGCCATCGCCTTGTCCGTTACGTTCAGAATGGTCTGGTATTCCCCACTGGTCTGCAAAGAGTCCTCTGTGGGTTTGATGACTCCGATTTTCCAAGGTACCCTTTTAGGACTGATTCCTTTAGTAATAATCTCGCCACCAATCTCCACCATGAAATTAGTGATACCCTTGTCTTTCAGCAGTCGTGCCACCACATCCACACCATAGCCTTTGGCGATTGCCGAGCAGTCCAGCATGACCCTGCGGTCTGTTTTCTTAATAGTCTTACCTTCTGCGGTGACCTTCTTCCATCCTATAAACTGTCGGATAGAGTCCACCTGCTGTCGGGTAGGCATCTCACCATTCTTGAAACCGAAGCCCCATGCATTGACCAAGGGAGCCACCGTGATATCGAAAGCACCATCTGTCTCTTTTGATACCTCCATCGCTTTGTTGAACACCTCCATGAACATGTCATTTGCCTCTCCGTCATCCCCACGATTGATATGTGAGATGATGGATTGCTCATTGAACATCGAGAGGGCGTCGTCAACGTCCTGCAGTGCTGCCTTGATTTCTTCGTGATAGTCTTTGTCCGACTGGTAGTTAATGGTATAGAAAGTTCCAAAGACAGGACCTTTGTTCAGTTGATAGGGCATTGCCTGCTGTTGGCGGATAATGAGGATGGTACCCACGATGAGCAACAGAAGGAAAGGTAATTGCCAGATGAGTTTCTTCTTGGTCATATATCGATGATCACATTGAAATGAGCTGCAAAATTGTCTTGGTCGTTAATGCCGAAGCCAGGGACATACCAACTCTGTCCGATGTCCCCTTCCTTATGAGAGATACGCCGTTTGTAACGGACATCCCATCCCAGATGTAAGGGTCCGAAGATTTTTGCGTCAATACCTAATACCACTTCCATCCAGTGCATATTACATTTCATCCCTTCCACGCCGAAGTCTGTGCTATACTGCCATACGGGATCAACGAGTCCTTTACGGGTGATATCAGCCTTGTAAGAGGTAAAGGCATAACGGATACCCCCATACAGACGGTTCGACTGGTGCTTGTTCTTCAGCAGGTTGAGATCAATTCCCAAACGAAAATAAGGAGCTGTTGTCTTATAGACGATTTCAGTCACCTCGTCCTTCTTATGGTTAGCCTTTCCCACACCAATCTCCACAACAGGGAACCACTGGTCATGAAGGTTAATGCGCAAGGCTCCTTCTATCTCACCATGGTCGCTGAACATCAGCATGGCAGGTCCCACAAGGTCAAAAGAGACAGAGAACCCGCGGAACAGTGGTATAGAGTCCTTCTCCATGCGAAATATTTTCTGTGCATGTGTTGTCGTCGATGCCACAACGAGCAGTGCAAGACTAATAACGAGCCTTGAAATAGATGTGGAAATGTTCGTCCTTGTCATCATAATTGACTGTAGATTTAGAAATCACGATGGAGTCGATGATATGGTGTGTCGTGGATACATTAGTCAGGTGATGGAAATAAGCAGGATGACAATCAACAGACTCAAAGTGCTGATAGTCCTTCTTCTCGACACGGACCGTGTCACGATAGGTATTTCCTAAAGTATCGCACAGGGTGAAATAGAGCACGTCCTCTGGTTGGGTGTAGCTGATGCTGATATCGAACGAGGAAACCCCTGTGGTGCTGTTCAGTAACGTGACTGTTTTTCCTTGGTCAATTGTCTCCGTCGTAATGGTCAGTGTGTCGACGGTCAGCGTATCGGTCGAGCCGTTGGCTTTCTTCAGGTAGTATATGGTACTCACCTTGTTCTGCACAGGGCAGTCGATGCTCGTACAAGCACCAATGACCATTACAGTGAAAATAAAGCCTATTATTTTCCGCATCTGATCTCCTCCTCTATCTGATAGTCGTTACGTCCGGCACTGTTGCGGCTGATGAGGTCGCCTAAGAATCCGGCGAGGAACAGTTGCGTACCAATCATCATCATCGTCAATGCGATGTAGAAATAAGGAGAGTCGGTCACCAGTCGCATGGGAACATGGTTATAGAGCGCCCATGCCTTTTCTGCTCCCAAGAAGAAAGCAGCAAAGAAACCGACGATAAACACGAGGGTTCCTAAGAATCCGAAAACGTGCATAGGTTTCTTGCCGAAGGTACCAAGGAACCAGAGGGTCATCAGGTCGAGGTAGCCGTTGACGAAACGGTTCCAACCCATAAACTTCGACTTGCCATACTGGCGCTTCTGGTGATGTACCACCTTCTCACCAATCTTGTCGAAACCGGCATTCTTGGCAAGATAGGGGATAAAGCGGTGCATCTCTCCGAACACCTCAATATTCTTCACAACCTCTTTGCGATAAGCTTTCAGTCCACAATTGAAGTCGTGTAGGTTCTTGATGCCGCTGACCTTACGTGCAGTGGCATTAAAGAGCTTGGTGGGAAGGGTCTTCGACAGTGGGTCGTGACGTTTCTGCTTGTAGCCACTGACAAGGTCGTAACCATCCTCCTTAATCATCCGATAAAGCTCTGGAATCTCATCGGGAGAGTCCTGCAGATCAGCATCCATGGTGATGACCACATCTCCCTGTGCTTCCTTGAAACCACAATAAAGGGCAGGGCTCTTACCATAGTTACGACGGAACTTGATACCTTTCACATGTTCTGAGCGTGCGGCAAGTTCTGAAATAACATCCCAGGAACGGTCCGTTGAGCCGTCGTTAACGAAGATAATCTCAAAGCTAAAGTTGTTGGCAGCCATCACACGCTCTATCCAGTCGTAGAGTTCTGGCAGCGACTCGTCCTCATTATATAAAGGTATTACAACTGATATATCCATATTTTTTTAGTTTAGAGTTTAGGGTTTTGGGGAGTCAGACTTGGCAGTTGACCTCTGCATGATTGCTGCAATGGGAATACCAAGTATAAATCCGGTAATTATATTGATAGTCAGCATGTTCAATGCGAACTCAATGGGACGCATTCCTGCTAATAACTTGATGTTTTCGTCCATTTCAGCTTCCATGCCATATAACTCAATCATCTTCCGTCCTTCAGGTGATTGTGTTGCCTCGATGATCTTACCCATCAGGAAACCATGATCCATGAAGGTGAAGTAGAGGTATATGGCGATGGCAAGGAGCACGCCGGCATAGAAGAATATCAGTATGGTATAAGCATAGCTACGTGCAAAAGAGATGATGCCCTCTCTTCCATAGTCACGGAAATGGCGCAGTCTGCTTGCAGCAAAGAAAGGAGTGGCACAGATCAGTACCATGGCGGCAAGTCCCAACATCGGATTCGATAATCCGAGGATATAACAGGCAAAACCACCTATCCACAACAAGGAGAGCAGTGCCCCGTCCTGTCGTGCAAAAGCTTTTAGTTGAACATATTCTTGTGGTGTCATATTGGGTGCAAAGTTACTGTAATTCGAGCGAATTGCAAAGAAAAAAGTCGTTTTTCTTTGTGTTTATCATTTTTCTTTGTACCTTTGCAGCCGCAAAACGGGCAAGTCCTGTACGGCCAGCTCCCTCGGAATCCTCCAGGACGGGAACGTAGCAAAGGTACTTGGTTGTAGCGGCGCGATACAGTCAGCTTGCCCACCCGCCTCTTTAGCTCAGTTGGCCAGAGCACGTGATTTGTAATCTCGGGGTCGTTGGTTCGACAAGAGGCTCGAAGAGAATCTTCAGCAGTCAGCGAAAGCTTGCTTTCAGATGATTGCTGAAGATTTTCTTTGTAGGCCTGCCACCGGCAGGTCTTTCGGATATTTAATCCGACAAGAGGCTCGAAGAGAAAGATTCCCTTTTGGTGATGTCAAGTCCAAAAGGGAATCTTTTCGTTTTTCTATCTGATGATGGCACTCCAACCACCTCCAGGAGCCAGATGCACCTTGATCTGGTCGCCTTTCTTTACCTGTTGTGATGTCTTCACATAGTCGTTGGCATCACGGTCGGCATTGACACCATCGGTAAATATCTCAGCATGGTGGTTGCCGTTGCTGAGCATGTTAAGGGAAATCGTCAGGTCACGTGCCGTCCAGTCGGTCATCGCAGCCACGTACCATGTAGTTCCTTGACGTTTGGCGATGACGGCATACTCCCCTAATTGTCCGTCAAGGGCAGCGACCTCATCAAAGACGGTAGGTATCTGGGCGATAAAATCAGTGGTAGGCTGCTCACGCTCATATTTCGTTGGTGCATCAGCAAGCATTTGCAGAGGGGCATCAAAAATAGTGTACATCGCTACCTGATGGGCTCGTGTGCCCTGACTCATCGGGTGATCATTGTTGCCAAAGAACTCTGCTCGAGTGGCATTCGTCATAGCTCCCGGGGTGTAGTCCAGCGGACCTACCAGCTGACGCAGATAAGGAATGCTGACATCATAACGAGGTTGGTTATGCAAAGGACCGTCTCCCACGCGGGGCTCCCACTTGGAGTTCTCCAAGCCTTTGACTCCCTCAAAGTTGACAATGTTGGGATAAGCGACCTGAATACCTGTAGGGCGATAACCGTGATAGTCGAGCAACAGGTGGTTGCGGGCAGCGCAGTCGGCAATTTTCCAAGCAGAGCGCATCACTTCCTGGTCATCACGGTCGAAGAAGTCCACCTTAAATCCTTTCACACCCAGTGAGGCGTAGTATTTGAAGTCCTCCTCCGTATTGTTGATACAGTTACGCCACGAGCTCCATAGGATGATGCCTACCCCTTTTTTCTCCGCATAGGGAAGCAGACTCAATAGGTCAATCTCCGGGTTCAGTTCAGAGCGCAGCGACTCATCCGTGCTCCATCCCTCGTCGATGATGATATATTCCAAGTGGTTCTTTGCCGCAAAGTCAATATAGTATTTATAGGTGTCAGTGTTCATTCCGGCACGGAAAGGAACACCAGTCAGCATGGTTGCGTTCCACCAGTCCCAAGCCACCTTACCGGGTTTGATCCATGAGGTGTCTTGAATCTGGCATTTAGGTCCGAAACGTTGAGGAAGATTAGCCGTCAGCAACTGCTTGTCCTGCTCGGTCACCAATACGATACGCCATGGTAAGGCATCTCTTACCTCTTTTGCGATATAGTTGGCACGCTCTGTAGGTACGAGGTTCAGACGGGCATGACCACCAATGACTGACTTGGTGGGGTAGGGTGCGAAAGTGGCCTTCAAGCCATGCTGCCCATTCTTAAGCAAGAACATACCTGGATAGTCTACAGCCCCCATGTCGGCGATGACAGCGAGTTTTCCTTGCGGAAGGCGTACGGCTAGGGGATTGATGGCAAGCGAGTCAGTGAACATCTTCGACAAGGGTTGCTCATCATAATAGGACTCAAAGCTATAGCAATAGCGCTCTCCACCGCGGTTGTCGTTAACGTATGGGATAAATGCGTTGTAATCTCCTGCAAAGTTAAACTCTGCCGTTTCCTTATTGATAGTGATACCTTTCTTGTTTAATATGTTAATGCGGTAGGCGGCAGCATCGTTATCGGCACGGAATTCCACACTATACTGTTTGTTTCTGACGACAGCAGTGTTTTTCATCACTTTGCCGCTCATCTTCTCGAAAGCCCCATTGAGTCCTATCTCAGAGGGAGTCAGTACGGTGGTGCTTCCTTGTTGTACTTCCCATGTTAACCGGTTGGCATCGGCATGGATAGTGATTTGCAACTTACCGTCGGGTGATGTGACGGTATAGTCCTTGGCGGTAGTACCCAAAGACAGGGTCAGTAACATGATTAATAAGAATGCTTTGCTTTTCATATCGTTTTGTTTTTAGTCTAAGTCCACAACAGTGATGCCTGAGCCGCCGAACTGTACGTGCTCGTCTTTGGCACTCTTGACGTTCGGAACGGTATGCAGGTATTGACGGATGAGTTGTCGTAGGATGCCAGAGCCAGTACCATGTAGAATGCGCACCCTGCTCATTCCCACCAAGATAGCATCGTCGATGAAGTGCATCACGGCATCAATCGCATCGTCACCTCGCATGCCCCGCACATCAATGTCCTGATGGAAATTATGTTTACGGTCCTCGATAGTGGCACTGGTGATACGGGTCGTTTGGATGGCAAGATCAGAATGGTCGTTTTTCTTTTTTTCTTCTTTGGGCTTCTCCGCATATTCTAATTGCTCCAACTTGACTTTGGTGCGTACTTCGCCAAATACGACGGTGGCTTGTTTGCCAGAGATATTCTCGACCTTACCGATGGTGTTCAGTCCTTTCATGCGGACGGTAGAGCCGATGGTGATAGTATGTGGCTCGGAAGGTGCCTTAGCGACAGCACTCAAATGAGCTGCGGCACGTTCCTCCTTTTGAGCTTTTTCGTTTTTGCGTTTTTCCTTGCGGGCTTTCCGCTCCTCCATCTGACGCAGTTTCTTGGCGAAGTCTTCTTCACTCATCAAGCCACGAGTGTCGTCATTGACCACTTGCTCACGGAATTGTTGGAGTTCCTCACGAACAAGGCGGGTACGCTCTTTCTCTGCCTGTGCCTCCTTGATTTCACGGATGGTATTCTCTATCTTGCGGTTAGCTTCGGCAAGCAGTTCCTCTGCCTGTTGCTGGGCACGACGAAGGATAGCCTTACGCTCACGCTCTATTTCCTCCAAATTTGTTTCATAGCGTTGGATATGTCCTTCCAAAGACTTCTCATGCTGGTGGATTGTCTGCCGTTTGCCCTCCCAATAACGCTTATCACGAACGATGTCCTGCAAGTACTTGTCACTTTGGATATAGTCAGAGCCTACGATATCAGAGGCATCTTTGATGACTTCCTCTGGGATACCTGTCTTACGGGCAATCTCAATAGCGAAGGAACTGCCAGGCTGACCGATGGCGAGTTGGAAGAGTGCCTGCATCTGATGACGGTCGTATAGCATGGCACCATTCACCACTCCCTCATGGTCTTCAGCAAAATGCTTCAGGTTTTGGTAGTGGGTGGTGATGACTCCGAACGCTTGCTTCTGCCAGAACTGTTTGAGTACAGCCTCTGCGATGGCACCACCGATGGTAGGTTCTGTTCCCCCTCCGAACTCATCTATTAATAATAAGGTACGAGAGTCAGATTGCTTCATCATGTTCTTCATGTTCAGCAGGTGACTGGAATACGTCGAGAGGTCATCAGCAATACTTTGTTCATCACCTATGTCTATCATGATATGGTGGAAGACACCCACAGTCGAACGGTCGCCAAGTGGGACGCTCAGTCCACATTGCAGCATATACTGGAGGAGTCCGACAGTTTTCAGACATACAGATTTACCACCCGCATTAGGACCGCTGATGATGAGCAGTCGTTTTTCTTTGGTAAGGATAATGTCGAGTGGGATAGCCTTCTTGTCTTGTTTGGAAAGCGAGCGTTGCAGCAGCGGATGGATGGCACGAATCCAGTCGATGTAAGGTTCTGACTTCACCTGTGGCTCGAAAGCTTGCATCTCCTGAGCCAGTTCTGCCTTGGCACGTATCAGGTCAATCTGGGCAAGGAACAGGTAGGAGTCAAGAATCTCCTGGACATGAGGACGTACCTCGTCTGAGAAAACCGTCAGGATACGGATAATCTCACGACGCTCCGCAGCTTCCAGCTCACGCACCTTGTTATTAGCCTCCACCACTTCGGTGGGCTCAATGAATACCGTCTTACCCGTTGCACTCTCGTCATGAACAATACCTTTGATGCGACGTTTCAGTCCGGGTGCAACAGGTATTACTAGTCTGCCGTCACGCATGGTGGGAGCCACGTCTTTATCAACCAGACCGTCACGCTGTGCGGCATGTAATATAGTATATAATGTACGTGAGATACTGCCCTCCGTCTGTGCAATCTCGTGTCGGATACCAGCAAGAGTCATTGTGGCAGAGTCCTTGATCTTTCCGAACTTATCGAGGATAGAGTCGATACGTCGGATCATGGCAGGGAATGTGAGCACGTCCTTGGCAAGCCGATGCAGGGCAGGGTAGGGGTATTCTGGATTCTCCTCGTCGCCTCCGTTTTTGTTCAGGAAGTTTACTATCTGTGTGATAGTCTCTAATGAACGGCGCAGGTCGAAGAGCTCATTCTCTTCCAAATGGGTATTCTCCAAACGGATGCGGGCAATAGACTCCCTGACATCAAAGAAGTAGTTAAGCGGGAAAGTCTCTGCCTCCTGTTGTATGCGACGGAACTCCCGTATTTGTTCTAACCATTCATTGATGGTCTGTGCGTCATCGGAGAATGCCATCTCGTCCACCTTCTCCTTGCCCAATGTACTTAGACACTGAGCCTTTAATAATGTGCGTATCTCGTCAAAGCCAATCTTAGTCTCAAAGTTCTTCGGATAAATCATGCTGCAAATTTAATCATTTTACCCCTATCTGACAAAAAAGTACATCAAAAATTTGCAGGTTTGGAAAAATACCATTACCTTTGCACCGCTTTTCGAGACAAGTAGAGCACTGGAGAGATGGTAGAGTGGTCGATTACAGTAGTCTTGAAAACTACCGTACCGAGAGGTACCGGGGGTTCGAATCCCTCTCTCTCCGCAAGCACTGCTGAAAATCAGCAAGTTAGAAAGTTACCCCCAAAATTACCCCCAAAAATGGTGATTCTGGGGGTTAATTTTGCCCTCACCTTTATACATCGGCGTTCCAGTCGTGTTCAGTTTCATAGAGTATCATTTCTACAGGAGTTGACATATTTGATGTTAGGCATGAAGAAGCCCGCCAACTGACCTCGATCTTTCATTCAACTCCTCATTAAGCGGGTGCTTATCGAGCGTGGCGGGCATTCTTGACATTATGATAGAAAATAGATTATTTCCCAAACAAATCCTGCTCTATAGTACGACTTGGTTTCTTCTTACTGCTCATTGGTTCCAGTGACCAACCAAAGGCTTTCAGATTCTCCTTCAGTACATAATAGATGATGTTATTGTGCTTATAGGCAGGAGTGCCATTCTTGAATTTTGGTTGTTTTTCCTTGTCCTCTATGACTTGAATCACCTGCATATAGGTGTCTGCATGTTTTCTTGCCATGAAGGATAATTGGCGAAGATAATATTTTACCTCGTCTTCATGCAGGTATCTCCGCAACAAGACTTCAACGACTTGTTCCTGTGAGGGCATATCGGCTTTATACCAATGGCTCTGTCTGATCCGCTGATATGGAGTAAGATGCTTTTGTGGTTCAACATATATTTCAAATGGTGATAATGGTTCGTCACCTTTCTTCCAAGGCTGACCATTTCCTTCTTTGGGATAATCTCTTGTATAGATGAAAATATATACCGATGACACCCTACCGCCGCGTCCTTTACGAGGTCCTTCTTTATAATCAAACCAAATGTTTGATTGATGACAGGCATACAGTTCATACAATTCCTTCTGAGCCACATCCAGAATATTCTCTCTGATGCCTTATTGCACTTGCGGATGGCATCAACCTTATGGCCAGCCAAAGCACTATGGAAGTATAGTTTCCCATCATGATAGACATAGCTGATACGCAGCAAAGCACAAGGCTCAGCGTAAACTCGACGGCGAGGGTAATCTCCTTAATCCTATCCGTCTTGACAACTTCAAGCCTACGGACGAGGAAAGCATCGGCAAGCAACTCCAGAAGATTGCCAAGGAGAAGGACACCAAGGGCGAATACCGACGTGTGGGCGAGATTCACGGCTTCACCATCCTGATGTGCAGCGAACCGCTTGACAAGGACGGGCTGGGAATGTTCCAAAATAAGTTCTGCGTGGAGGGCCGCTCGGCTTCGCCGCTTGGCTCGTCCAAGAACTTCAAGTATAAGTACAACAACGGCTTTATCGCTCTATCTGACCCGATAGCCGCAGCAAGAAACTTCATCAACTCATTAGAGCGAATACCTCAGACTATCGAGCAATACAAGGAAAAGAATGCTGTACTTTCTAGGGATATTCCACTCTTGAAGGAAATTGCAAATAAGCAGTGGAAGAAAGAAGATGAACTGAAAGGCTTGAAGTCCGAACTGGCTGCACTTGACCGAAAGATTCAACTGGGGTTGGCCGAAGATAAGGATCCAGAGCAAAAAGTAAGCAGTGGGGATGGTAGTTTAGGAAACAATCGGGTTAAGGAAACATCAAGTAAAGAAGCAATATCTTCAGGATTGCACATCTGACAGTTACAGCGAGAGCCGAGGCGCAGTTGCCTCGGCTCTCAAAGTTAAGAGAAGGATTGGACGGTCAGAACGTGTAGCCGTTCACGCTGTCCCAATCGGGATCGGCGGTGAGGCGGAAGGTGCCGTCGCTCTGCTGGCCACTGCCGTCGCTCTGCTGGCCACTGCCGCCGCTACCGAAAAAACTGCCGGTATAGCGTGTAATCTGGTTGCGGTTGACCGGAACTTTCTCGAACGTGCGCTCCTTCACTGTATTGTCGTTCGCGTCGAGTGCTGTTACGGTGAGTTTTGTCAACACATCTTCCTCTGTATGGGGCAGGGTGAAGATGTCGAAGGCGGTTCCGCCGACAAAATCAGCGGGCATAGTGCGGATTTCGGGTTAGTGCCAAGCATGAAATAGACACGCGGCTAACGCTCACCTGTTGCCCTTGATGCCTGTTTGCTCTCGCATTCATAGAAACCGAAGTGATAGACTATCATGTTCTCGTCCGCTTCTGGCATGATTTGTCTGACATCGCTTCTGCTTGTTCCTTTCGTGGCGTGCCTTGTAATAATCGTGCATCGTGTCAAGGGGAGATTTCCTCTTCCGACCGCTGGTAGGGTGCAAGCCTCTCACGTGCCTCCACCCAGGGCTGTTCGGCATGAGTAAGGAAGATAAATCCGTTTTGCGACTTCGAGCCGTATAGCATAACGATGGAGTCCACCAGTTCGGTCTCGTCAGCAGTCAGTTGCAACTTTGCAGCCTGTTCTGCCAGTGTTGCATTAACATCATCGATGCTGAAGTCCTTGGCAGTCAGATGGCCGCATATATTGGATACCTTGTCCCGTTTCCTAACAAAATGGCAACAAAAAGAGGTTAAAAAAATGAGCGTCGAACACGTGTTTTCCACTAATTTTCACTAACTTTGCACCAGTTTTCGAAATCGAAATTGGCATGAGGCTGCGAATTGTGACATATCTGATAGTGCTTGCTCTGGTGGTTATTACGGGCTGCACGGGCGGCGGCACGAGCAGGAAGCGGGTGCCGCAGGCTGGCGACACGCTCTATACTGAGGAGCGCGCCATGGCCATCTACGACTCTCTGCCCGAGCGGGCTCTGCTGATTCTTGACTCGGCGGAAGTGGTGGGCAACATGACCGACTATCGCGCCGGCCTCTTCCGGGCAAAGGTGCTCAGCAAGTCGACCGCCATGCAGCAGCAGGACTCGGCCATCATCATCTGTGAGGCCCTGTTGCGTCACGATGAGGCCCAGCGCAATGTTGATTTCCGTCAGGATGTGCTGGAGATGCTGGTGAACGCATCGCGTATGCGCCACGACTATGAGGAGATGGTACACTGGACCACGGAACTGGCTCAGCTGCTGCGCGGGCAGGGGCTGGCAACCGAAGCCCTGCGCACCGATGCCGACCTCGGGCTGGCCATGACACACATCGGACAGGTGGATGAGGGCTTGGCAAAGATTGACAATGCCATCCAGCGGCTCGGCATGACGACGAAGTTCAATGAATTGGATGCCTGGCTTATCGCCGTGAAGCGAAAGATCAACGTGCTGCAGGAGCAGGAAATGGGCTATGACGAGATGATTGCTTTGGCAAGCCAGATTCAGCAGCGGCTCGAAGACTTTGCCGCCCATCCTGACGACTACCACGACGGCACCTACCGTGAGCCGCCTAAGGAGGACATCCCCTGCTACCATGATTTCTACTATGCCCAGGCCTGTGCCTACAAGGCTGCCGCCTACACTGCCCAAGGCAACCGTGCTGCCGCTCAGCGCGAGATCGGCGCTTTCCGCCAATACCCATACAGCCACAGCCTCGATGGCCGCATGATGATAGCACAGACGCTGGCCCGTTTGGGCGACTATGCGACGATGCTTGCCACCTACGACGATTTCGAGCGTTACATGGTGTCAGAGGGCGACACCCTGAACGGTGCCCGTGTCGAGATTCTCCGTGGACGAGCAGAGGCAGCCAATGCTTTCGGCCACACGACCCAGGCCTACGACTATATGAACCGCTATGACGAGTTGAAGAGCCAACTCAGCGACAATCTCCAGCGCAGCAAGGCCCATCTCTACGCCGCCCGTTACCACACACTTGAATTGGAAACTGCCTTGCATCAAGAACGGGTCATCCACATGAAGAATCTTCTCGTCAACGTTATTATCGGCATGGTTCTTTTCTTCGTCGTCGTGGCTGCCGTCTATCTCTACCGGCAACGCCGCCTGCTCAGCGAGAAGAACTATATCTTGGTGTCAAAGATTGAGGATGCCCAGGAGTACAAACGGCTATACCAGTCGCTGAAGGCGCAGAAGAACGGCGGCACGGCAAGATCCGACGACGACACGACAGATGCCACTCGCCTCGAAGCGATGACCGACGTGGAACTGTTCGACTACATCAGCGAAGTTATCCGCCACGAGCAACTGTTCCTCAATCCCGTCTGCGACCGCCAAACGCTGGTAGAGCGTTTCCACCTGTCAGAGAAGCGCATCGGTGCCGCCTTCTCGAAGGGCAGTCCCTACGGTAACGTATCCAACTTCGTGCGCAATGCCCGCCTGGAGTATGCCTGCCAGTTGTTGCGCAAGAGTACCACCATGTCCATCGCCGATGTCGCCGCTGCCTCCGGCTTCCCATCCTATCCCCGTTTTGCCATGGATTTCAAGGCTGCGTATTCCATTTCTCCAACGGAATATCGCCGCCAGTCGCAGGCGTAACCCCCATCTCTTTCCCTGTCATTCGGCTTCATTCTTTACGCAATTTGTGACGATTTGTGAATCACAAATTGCGCATTTGTGAATATTGTGTATATCAATTCGTTCCTGTGGATATACCAATTTGTGCAGGCTTTTCGCGCGTCGAATTAAATAGGTAATTTTGTACGCAAATAAACAAAGAAATGACAGACTACACAACAGAACTTCTACACATTTCCAGTTACGTGATAGGCATCCTTGCAGGCGCTCTCCTTCTTGCGATAGCGCTGCTTTTCTATTATCGCCGGAAGTTGAACAAGATGTGCATGATGGAGGATGATTTCCAGCCCTCGGATTCTGAAAATCTTTTTGGGAAATACGCGACTCCCATCAAAGAATCCTGCACCCCAGACAGAAACGACTCCGACAATGAGGATTCTGACGAGGACGTTTCGGAAGAACAAGAAAAAGAGCTTGCAAGTGCCGAAACAGAGAATGCAAGTTTTGAAACGGAGGTAGCTGAACCCGAAGCGGAGGCAGCAGAGCCCGATGCGAAAGATGTAGAAGAAAAACCGCAAGATAAAAGCCCGAAGGAAGAAGCGCCAACGACCAAGCCCAGAGTGAAGCGGATGACAAAGGCGGAGATTGCCGAGGAACGGCTGTATAAGAACATCACCTCCACCATAGTCAAAGAGCAGTTATACCTGAAGCCAGGCTTTGGACGCTCCGACATTGTGGAGCGGTTTGGAATCTCGGCCCACCGCGCCGGAATGATTTTCTCCAAGCGTCAGACCTCCATCCCCGAATTTGTGCGCAACTGCCGGCTGGAGCATGCGTGCCAGCAGATGAAGGACGAGCCATTGGCAAACCTGTCGGACATTGCCACAGCCTCGGGCTTCAGCTTTGTTAGTTCGTTCATGCGCGACTTCAAGGATCGCTACGGCATGACACCAGCCCGTTTCCGCGAGACCCTTCAATCAAATGAATCCGAAACAGAATGACGCCGATGAAACTGAACCACCATACCCGCGTGAGCATCCTGGTCATCATCGTGGCTACTCGTGGCGCGAGAACAACGGCGACCGCTATGCCACCGCCGGTGCCACGCTGCGCCCCGAGGTGCGCGCTTACTTCGGCAGCATGGCTCGACCGCCGCTTCGCGCGTCGAAGAACTTTTTGTTGCTCAGGAACTTATTAAAACAGTTAAACTAAAGTGCTGCGGAATCTAGGAATAGTAAAAAAATGAAACATGCAAAGTTATTATTGGTGCTGATGTGCCTCATGGCACTGAATGCACAGGCTCAGACCAAGTTTTGTAACAGTTATGCCGACTACAAGGCTAACAAGTGGAAATCCTACGAGGAACTGATTCCAGGCAAGGAACCAGACTCGATACGTGTGAAATACGACGGTCAGGACTTTAAGCTCCGGACATCTGACAACGAGGTGAATAACGTCATCAAGAAGGATGTTTTCATGATGTCCCTTGATAAGTCGTTGTTTATCAACCAGCGTTTCCTGCGTGACGAGAACGGTGGTATCCTGCCAGTCAATAACTACCTGCGTGCCCTCCCTTACAAGGGTAACAAGCTGTTGGTGGTCAGTTACCATGTGACCTTGGGTGATGTCCCATCGGTCTCGACATCGCATTGCTTGCCACGGGTCATACCACTTGGGGCTCTATCTTCCTCGCCACCGACCTGTTGCTGACCAACGATGACCTGATGCAGCATCACATCCTTTATCTGGTCGACAAGGAGCCTAATGCAAAAGGAAAATATATCATGACCCGTCTGAACGATGCCTTCATGGAGCAGCTGCTGCGCGACGACCCCGTCACCTTCGAGCAATACTATGGCCGCCAGAAGAAGGGGGACCGCCAGTCGGCAGCCAATATCCTGCCCATTCTGGTGAAGAAGGGACTCATTCAAGACTATCACCATAAGAAGTAAATTACAAATTAAAAAAATCATTAGAATTAGATGAAAAAGATGAATCTATGGATGCTGACCGCCATCCTTACCTGCGGT
>OMWH01000029.1 GCA_900314755.1 uncultured Prevotellaceae bacterium
TGCGCCGATGGTACTGCAATGCAATGCGGGAGAGTAGGAGGCCGCCACTTTTCATTGATGAAGCCCTGATTCAGTTACTGAGTCAGGGCTTCTTTCGTTTCCTGTCACGTTAGAATCTATACTGCAACTTCATGTTGACAGCATGCCGGTTGACTAATGCGTTGCTGCAGGATGCGTCAAACATGTCATGCCAGTCAACAGTCAGATTCCATTTCCTGCCAAACTGCTTGCTCACCGACAGACATCCATATACAGGTACGCCAGTCACCTCACGTCTTGGTGACTTCTTAGTATAATAGACTATCTGTGCACCAATCTGCCATTGATGAGGAAGGAAGGCAGTGGGAGCTAATCGGAATGAGGCATAGGTCTCGCTCCTTGCCGTATAGAGGTTTGAGCCACCAGTCATACTCATCCAGTTGGTCTTCCAGTATGCCGATGCCCCCAGCTCCATGAAATTCTCCCCATCTTCAATGATGTAATAACTTGCCTCCGTCTGCACCGTCAACTTCTGTCTGCTATAGACATGCGACAACTTAGTCTGATGAATCGTCCGTTCCTCCAGTTTTCCCCTGGTAATTGCCCATTGCTCATCAAAAAGCATGTTGGATTCCATTGCGGTAGCTTCATAGACAGGGTTGTAGTATTTGCGGAAATAACCCAAGTGGATCTGGTTCCGGTTGTCAGGGATATAGATGATGTTGGCATTCGCATTGTCACGGACATCAGCATGTCTCTGGCAGGTGCTGGCATCCATCAACTTGTAGTTATAGAACATCACACGATTACCAATGGTCAGCCTCCATTTCGGTAAGGAATAGGTGAATTGCAGATAGATATCATGGTTAATCACATTCCATTTCCAGTCCGTATCCTTTAGACTGGTCATGAGGTAGCATCCCTCGACACCCAGCATCATGGAAAGCCGGTCGGACAGCAGAGGCGTGTTCAGCTCAGCGATAAACATGGGCTGTTTGTTGGAGATCAGCAGGTCACTGGCATAGTGATAGCCGCTCACTAAGAGCAGCTCTGTGCCCCGGTCATTGAAGGTATGGAAGAATCTCGCTCTGCCCATGACCTTGCGTGACGTACCGGAAGGGCGGTCCAGATACTGTTGGGTGAAAAAGGTCAGCAGCCTGTTCCTGTCATCAAACCGGTTCGTCATGTGAAGCGACAGATACTCCTCATTTACATCCTGATGACGATAGGATATATTGGCAAAGAGGTCTGTGTGCTTACTGCCGTATAACGCATTGGCGGTGGCAATACCTTCAAATTTCTTCCCCGCGGCTCCTTGTCCTTCCACGAAACCCTGCCACGCATCAGGCATCTTCAGGTAAATGTCCAATACCTTATTCATGCCAATGGTTCCCTTCGCCACTCCTGTGTTATCACACACCTGTATCTTGGCAATATCCTTTGCCTTCATCTGGCTGATCACCAGCCTTGTGTCGACATTTATCGCACAGTTGTCTATGCGGAGGTTGTAGTTGGTGATGACATCCTCATACCCTGCAATCATCAGACTGGGCATCATCTGTAGGATATCCATCAGTGTTTCTTCCCCCTCCAGTTCCATCCGCTGAGGATAGATCAGCGTCCTGTCTGCCTTCACCTCTATGACAGGCAGACTATCTTCTGCGGCTACCGGGACGGACAAGAGCAGAAAACTGGATAATAGGAGAACGTTCTGAAGCACTATCTGCAAAGATACGGAAAAGGAATGAAAGTCGCAAACTTTCGAGTAGGCTTTTTTTGCACAGAAAAGTTTGTTTGTCATTCCTTTTTATTACCTTTGCAGGTATAAAAACGGAAGGACATGAACCAACTGACACGTATATGGGTTTATCTCAGCCGTCTGCACCATTCGTTAGGTTTCGGGATACAGTCACCTACGGATTATGCCTTTGTTCGTTACGTGATTAACGAGCACTGGCAGTATTATGCCTATCAGCAGCTGGACAAGCAAGATGACAACTGGCTGAGACGGAAGCTGGGACGCTTGTATTTCAGACTTGCCAACTGGCGGCAGCCCTCCGTGATGCTGCGTGACGAGTATGAGGAATACTGGTCGGCAGGATGCAGGAAAACAAAGTTGGTGGATGAGACAGGGCATATAGCGTTAGCGAGACTACCGCTCACCGGCAATTATCGTGAATCGATGCAGGATATATATAATAAGGTGGACGGTCAGTCCGTTTTAGTGATAGAAGGACTCTGGCGTGACTGGGACTTCTGGCACGAGGTGGAGCGGGATGTCCGGACAGGTGTCACCTTCGACCTGTATTATTGCGGCATCGTTTTCTTTGATAAGAAGCGGCATAAGATGAATTATAAAGTAAATTTCTAATCAAGTACCGATAATGAAAAAAATTACCAAAGTATATACCCGACGAGGGGATGAGGGACAGACCTCATTGGTCGGGGGACAGCGAGTCAGCAAGGCGAGTGTCCGCTTGGAGTCGTATGGCACCGTCGACGAACTCAGTTCCCATCTGGGGCTGTTGGCTTCCATGCTGCCGGAAGGACATGACAAGGAGATGGTTGAAAGTGTGCAGAACAACCTGTTTAATGTCTGTACCAATCTTGCCACCGATCAGGACGAGACACCCTTGTATCCCTCAGCCTATCTGCCGCAAGGGGCGATAGAGCAGTTGGAGCAGGAGGTGGACGCTATCATGGAACTGCTTCCGGAGAAGCAAGGTTTCATATTGCCAGGTGGTGTTGCCGAGGCAGCTCAGGCACATGTCTGCCGGACGGTATGCCGGCGTGCGGAGCGACGGATTGTTGAACTGTCTGCTACTGCTACCGTCTCCCCAGAAGTACTTCAATATGTGAACCGATTAAGCGATTATCTTTTCGTTTTAGCAAAGAAGTTGAATTTTATTGCAGGGCATAGTGAAAAATTATGGCAGAATGCTTGTAAATAAGAAAAAAAATATTACTTTTGCGGTCAGATTCTAAAAACTGATAATTTTACGACTATGTATTGGACACTAGAATTAGCTTCAAAGCTTGAAGACGCTCCCTGGCCAGCAACCAAGGACGAACTTATAGATTATGCCATCCGTTCAGGTGCACCCTTGGAGGTGTTGGAGAACCTGCAGGAAATAGAAGACGAGGGTGATGTCTACGAGAGCATCGAGGATATCTGGCCCGACTATCCGACGAAAGAGGACTTCCTTTTCAACGAGGATGAGTATTAGTCGTTTGTTGTAAGTTTAACTGCCTGAGAATTAATGAGGTGTGCAAAACATTGTTTTTGCACACCTCATTTTTGCCCATAAAGTATATCGTTTATTTCTTCTGTTTAGGGACCAGGTCTATTTCACATTCTTTTTATAAGCCGCTATTCTCGTGGCTACATTGGCTTTAAGGTTATTGTAGTAAAGACCATAGTCGTTCTCGTGATAGCTGGCGGGACCGAAAACGGTGGTGCCTGTTACAGGCTGAGCAGCTTTGGTCGTTGTAATGACAACGCCTCTTTTCAAATCAACCTGTGCATCAGCAGCGTTGGGGATAATCTCGAGTTTCTGGGTTTTATAGTTATACAGGTAAGCACCCAGGTTCTCCTTCGCTGAAGCATAGGTGTCATCCCGCTTCCAGTTCAGGGGGTTGATGCTGATGGCACCCGGCAGCACCACGATGTTGTCCTTGTCCTTGTTCTCGGGTCCCTCGGTATTCCATGATATGATAACGCCAGTATCGTCGGCTCCCTTTGCGAATTTCAGGTGTGAGTTCTTTTTAAGATACTCCTCAGTGATGGAATATCCAATCACGTAGGCGGCAATCATGCGTTTCAGGTATTCAGGATGAGCCTTCATGTATTCTGCCAGCACAAAGCTCTGCATGATGGAACCCTGTGAATGTCCTGCGAGAATGAAAGGTCGTCCGCCGTTCAGGTTCTTGAAATAGTAGTCGAGGGCTGCGAAGATATCCTTTTTGGGAATACTGCCGAAAGCCTTTTCTTGCTCCTCGAAGGTCATATTGCTCGCTGCAACCATGTTGACCTGTCTGTAGAAAGGAGCGAAAACATTGGTGGAAGTCTCATATGCCGTTGCCTGCATCAGATAAGTCTCTCCAGCCGGCTCCCTCATGGATTTTTCGTTGATGTCGGCGAATATCGGTGCCCCCTCGGAATCGTCGACATATTCCGTAGGATAGATGTAAAAGCAGTCAACGTCCTTGGTCACTTCAGGTTGTCTCAACCAGTTATTCTTGTCGGAGTAGTCAACGGGGACATACGCTGACTCTGCTGTAGAGTCGACTGTTTCGGTCGTGGTGGTTCCGCTATCAGGACTTTTTGCCTTTCTGCCACATGAAATAAGTACTGCTGTCGTGCTACAGATCAGGATGGTGGGAATAAACCATTTTCTCATAATAAAATCATTTTAGGGTTAAGTTATTCCTAACAAAGATACGAAATACCATCAAAATATCTCGCACTCTGCGCCACATTTTATATATTTTTATATAGTTTAAGCCACAAGTGAGATGAAGGTGCCGCCTCCTCGCCCCGAAGGTGCCGCCTCCGTCAATCAAGAGTCCCAAGATTTGCACTTGGAGTTTCAGAATTAGCAAAAACTGTTTCAAAATTAGCAAAAAGTTATGTAGAGAGTCTTTTGACTATTGAAGGAATGAATTTTTTTTGTACCTTTGCACTTACTTTCTTCGATATAACAGAGGAAGAACTAGAATATTAATTAAGGCAATATTAAAAGGTGTTGGTTTTGGAAAAGATTGTTTTGACACTTGTCATGCTGGCGGTGAGTTTAAATCTCACCGCCAAGCAGAAAGGAGCGGTCCAGCAGCCTGACGAACAAGAGAAGGCATTGGTTCAGCGCGTCTATGAGGCACAGATGAGCGGTAGCGACTCGGACTTCTACAAGGCGCACGGAGAATTTATGCTTTATTTGGAGAATCATCAGGACTGGGAGAAATATTACCGCACATGGGTCAACCGTGTAATCTATGAGGTGAATAAAAAGCACTTCCATCGTGCTTATACCGAGCTCCACAAGATTACCGACGATATCAAAGCCCGACACAACGAGAAGTATCTGTACCTTTCTAATATGGGTATGGGACTGTTCTATAATAGTCGCAACCAACCGGAGATGGGTGAGAAATATTTCCGCCGTGCCCTTAAGGATATTGATGCCGCAAAGAACCCTGTAGGCGTTTTCAATGCCTATCTGTCGTTGGCGCAGTCGCTTAGTTTCAATCGTCCCGCCGATGCGATGGCATGCCTTGACAGCCTGCCCCAGCAGATGCTGCAGAACCCGATGTATGAGAGTGGTGTGTTAGGTTACCGTTGTATCATCGCCAATAAGATGGACGACCGTGCCGCCTTCGACCGTTATTTTGCCCAATACGACAGTATTCGCCAACAACAGCCGGCACAGTTCAATGCCGCCAACCTCCAGCAGGTGATGGTGTGCCGCTGTCTGATGCGGAAAGACTATCAGGGAGCCCTCGCCTGGTGTGACTCCATCCGAGAGCCAATGACAGCGACAGAACTTCGTATTGACGTTTACGAGCAGATGGGCGACTTTGAGCGCGCCTTCCATGCCTCAGAGCTCAGGGACAGCTTGAAGGAAGCTGATGACCGTGAGGCTTTGGAGATACAGATGATGGATATGAGTCGCAGCATCGACCTGCTTCAGGCAGAGAAAGAGAAGGCAGATATCCGTCGCATACAATTATTGATAGTCGGTATTATGGCGCTGGCAATTATTGCCCTGCTCATAGGTATGCTTGTCTACCGCCACAAAAAGAACCGCCGGTTGAGAGAGCAGTTCCTCCAGTTGCAGGAGGCGCGTCGCAGCACCCAGTCCGGTCAGGCTATCCGTCGTGCCTTTGTCAGCTCGATACAGGAAAAGCTGGAGTCCCCCATCAATGTGCTGAGAGGTTATGCCCATATTTTCAACAACCCCGATTTCCGCCTGAAGCCAGAAGAGCGCCCCAAGCGCTATAAGGATATCCTCGCCGCAGCCAAGACAGTAGAGTCGCTGTTAGACCCTGTGTTGGATTCCTATGCCCGAGGGACATCGGGTATCACTGATGAGGAGAAGGAAATCTGCCGTGAGGCACTCCGTTCACCGCTGCTCACCCTGATAGGTACGGTAGAGGTGATCATTGACAGTAACGGGACGATTCCTCAGGACGAGTATATGCAGTTACGCACTGATGTCTGCCGTAATGCCTATCGCGTCTCCACCTCCACCCATCAGATGCTGCTTTACAGTCTTTATGGCGACGACATTTCGACACCCAAAGACGACCGGATAGGACTGAATGAGTTGGCACGCTCAGTGTTGAACAGTTACGATATTTACCCCTCCTCTATTGAGAAGAACCGCCATTTGGAGATAGCATTCAAGACCGACGTGGCAGACGACGTGATTGTCAGTGTCAGTCCGTTGTTGCAGGAGTTGCTGAACTGTCTGCTCGATAATGCCGACAAGTATGCCACAGGCGGTACTGTGCTGATGGGCTGTCATGCCGAAGGTGACGGCACCTACTCAATCTCCGTCACCAATGAGGGACCGGGCATCCCCTCCGAGGATGCGGAGCGTATCTTCGAGCCCTTTGTCCGTCTCTCGTCCAGTGAGCACAGCCTTGGCATCGGTCTTTCTCTTGCCCGTCGCCTCGCCCTCTCCATGGGTTATCATGTCTTCCTCGATCAGGAATACACCGGCGGGGTACGCTTTGTCGTCAAAGGAATCAGTTAATATTCCCAGTCCTCTGCCAGCACGTTTTTTGGGGAGCGATAAAATAAAGAAGCGATATTGAACGTTATAATATCGTGAAAAAACGGTTGGTAATAGGATTTCTATGCTTGCGGACCATCCTGGTGATGGCGCAGCAAGAACCCTCCTTTGCCCATTATTGGGCAATGGAGACATCCTTTAATCCCGCTGCCGCAGGTAAGGAATCGAAAATCAATGCCGTCGGCGTGTATAACATGAGTTTTGCCGGTTATGAGCATAACCCCAAGACCATGTACCTGGCAGCCGATATGCCCTTGCGTCTATTAGGAGCCTATCATGGTGTCGGTCTCCAGTTGATGAACGACGAGATCGGACTGTTTACCCATAAGCGTATCCTGTTGCAGTATGCCTACAAGCACCGCCTCTTTGGCGGAACGTTGAGCATAGGCATACAAGGCGGGATGCTGAGTGAGGGCTTTAAAGGCTCGGAGATAGAGCTGGAAAGTGAGACTGCCGACCCCGTCTTCTCGACGACAGATGTCAATGGGACAGCCATGGACCTGAGTGCAGGATTGTATTACCAGCGTAAGAATTGGTATGTGGGGTTTTCCGTCCTGCATGCCACTGCCCCCGAGATAGAGATCGGAGAAAAATCCATTTATGACATGAGTCGGGTGTTTTATTTGACGGGCGGATACAATATTCGACTAAGAAATCCGTTCTTTACAATACACCCCACAGTGTTGGGGCGTACCGACGGCTCAGGCTATCGTGCCGATGTGACGGTGAGAGTGAAATATACGAATGACCGTAAGATGCTGTATGCCGGAGTGGGCTATAGTCCCACCAATTCCGTTACGGCAATGGTCGGAGGTAACTTTCACGGAATCTGTATCGGCTACAGCTACGAGATGTTCACGTCAGGCACAGGACTCGGCAATGGCTGCCATGAGTTGTTTGTGGGATACCAGACGGAGCTGAACCTTTACAAGAAGGGGCGTAACCGTCATCAGAGCGTGAGAATCCTGTAAAGTGAAGAGTGAAGAATTGAAAAATAAAAATATATGAAGAAGTTCATTAGTATATTAGGTTGCGTCTGTGCTGCTGTCATGCTTTCGGGCTGTTTCGGCTCGAAGTTCGCCTCTATGAAAGGTGGTGAGGTGACAGGTGCCAGTGGACGTGCGTTCAGTGAGCCGACCCCTTATGGCATGACGATGATTAAGCGCGGTCATGTGAAGATGGGTATTGAGCAGCAGGACAGCCTGTGGGGTAAGCCCATGCCTGTCCGTGACATCTCTGTGGAGAGTTTCTGGATGGACGAGCATGAAGTGACGAACTCGATGTATCGCCAGTTTGTCAATTATGTCCGTGACTCCATCCTCCGTGAGCGTCTCGCTGACCCCAACTATGGTGGTGACGAGAGTTATAAGATCGAGGAGGATAAGTACGGTGAGCCCGTCACTCCCCATCTGAACTGGAAGAAGCCCCTGCCCCGTAAGCCCAATGAGGATGAGCAGCGTGCCTTTGAGAGCCTGTACACCTATAACCCCGTGACCGGTGAGAAGATGATTGACTGGCGGCAGCTGAACTACCGCTATGAGGTGTATGACTATACAGAGGCGGCTAAGCGTAAGTACCGCGTCGACCCTCAGGAGCGTGTCCTCAACACCGACCTCCGTGCCAGAGCCAATGATCAAGTGTGGATATCCAAGGATACAGCCTATATTGATGACGAGGGACGTATCGTCCGCCAGACCATCAACCGTCAGTATACGGGACCTTGGGACTTCCTGAACACCTATATCGTGAATGTCTATCCCGACACGACCTGTTGGGTCAATGACTTCCCCAATGCGGAGAATGAGGGCTATATGCGCTACTATTTCTCCAGTGCCGCCTACAACGACTATCCAGTAGTAGGTGTGACTTGGGAGCAGGCGAACGCCTTCTGTGCGTGGCGTACAGAGTATCTGCTGAGAGGCTTGGGTAATGTGGCACGTTATGTGCAGCGTTACCGTCTGCCGACAGAGGCAGAGTGGGAGTATGCCGCCCGTGGCAGAGACCAGAATGAGTTCCCTTGGGAGAACAAGGATGTTGCCTCTGGAAACGGATGCTTCTATGCCAACTTCAAGCCCGATAAGGGAAACTATACCAAAGACGGTAACCTGATTACCAGCAGGGTAGGCATCTACTCCTCGAACACCAATGGTCTGTACGACATGGCTGGTAATGTTGCCGAATGGACCAGTACCATCTATACTGAGGCAGGCGTGGAGTCGATGAACGATATTAACCCGCAGTTGAAGTACAACGCTGCGCTGGAGGACCCCTATCGTCTGAAGAAGAAGAGTGTACGTGGCGGGTCGTGGAAAGACCCAGAGTCGTTTATCCGTTCCGCATGGCGTTCCTTCGAGTATCAGAACCAGCCACGCAGCTATATCGGATTCCGCTGTGTGCGCAGTATGGCGAACACTACCAGTGACAAGGTGAAGAGTAAGAAATCAAAACGTAGCAAGTAATGACAAAGTATAGTAAACTGAATTTCGTCTATAAGTTGCAGAAATGGATGGACAGCGTGCCTGGCCAGACATTCCTGAACTATGCCTATAGCTGGGGTGCCTCTATCGTTATCCTGGGTACCTTGTTTAAACTGACCCACTTGCCGGGAGCTAACTTCTTCCTGTATCTGGGTATGGGTACTGAGGTCATCGTGTTCTTCCTCTCCGCCTTTGACCGTCCCTTCGACAAGACGACGGACGGTATGGATTTGGATATCCATCCCGAGATGGGGGCAGAGACTGCCACTGTCGCCAGTGACGAGGGTGGTCATGCCGTGATCGGCGGTGGTGGTACCGTGATTATTAATGGCGGTGGTACGATCGGCGGTGGTACGGTCGGTGGCGGCTCCGTTGGCGGAGGCAGCGGCAGGGTCGCTGCACAGGTGGACCACGGGGCAGTGCAGGCTGGTCCTGTCGCAGCAGTGGCAGACCAGGGTACGGTGCAGGCAGGACAGGACGCTGTGGCTCTGACTACCGGTGCTCCAGCCGGTGTTGCTGAGGCTACAGGAAACTATATCGAAGAGTTGAATGAGTTGACCGAGGTCCTCAAGAAGGTCAGCGAGCAGAGCAAACGCCTCACTGCCGACTCCGAGGAGATGGAGAACCTGAACCGTACGCTGACAGGTATCAGCCGTGTCTATGAGATGCAGCTGAAGAGTGCCAGCTCACAGATGGGTACTATCGATGAGATTAATGAGCAGACACGCCATATGGCTCAACAGATAGCTGAGTTGAACGCCATTTATGCCCGTATGATAGAGGCGATGTCAGTGCAGAACATTAACAGACAATAAGCATGGCTATCAAGAAACGTCCAGTATCCCCCCGCCAGAAGATGATCAACCTGATGTATGTCGTCTTGATGGCATTACTGGCATTGAACGTCTCGACAGAGGTGCTCAACGGCTTCTCCTTGGTAGAGGATAGCCTGAGACGTACCACGCAGAGTGCGACGATGGAGAATCTTGCTGTCTATGACGATTTTGCCGTGCAGATGAAGAAGAACCCACAGAAGGTCAAGCAATGGTATGATAAGTCACAAAAGGTCAAGGCGATGAGTAACAAGCTCTATGACCTGGCGGAAGAGTTGAAGGAAGCCATTGTGAGGGAGGCTGATGGCAAAGACGGTGATGTGCGTAACATACGCAACAAGGAAGACCTTGAGGCTGCCTCGCAGGTGATGCTTGCCCCAGGGCGCGGTCGTGGAAAGGAGCTGTTTGACGCCATCAATAACTATCGCAACGCGATGTTGGGGATGGTTACGGACTATAAGCAGAAGAAACTGATAGCATCCAACCTTACTACGGAGATTCCGAAGGATGCCATGGCGATGGGTAAGAACTGGCAGGAGTATATGTTCGAGGCGATGCCGACGGTAGCCGCCGTGACATTGTTGAGTAAGCTCCAGAACGACGTGCGTTATGCCGAGGGAGCTGTCCTGCATACCCTGGTGTCTAATATCGACCTGAAGGATATCCGTGTCAATGCCCTGAATGCCTATGTCATTCCCAATGCCCAGACGGTGGTGCGTGGCGATAAGTTCTCTGCACGTATCGTCATGGCTGCAGTGGACACCACCCAGGTGCCGCAGATATTCATCGGCGGTAAGGAGATGAACCTTCCGGGTGGACTGTATGAGACCATAGCAGGGCGTACTGGTGATTTCACCTTGCAGGGATATATACAGGTAGAGAATGGTAATGGTGAGCTGATCAAGCGGGACTTCACCCAGAAATACAGCGTGGTAGACCCCTCTGCCACCGTGAGTGCCGACCTGATGAACGTGCTCTATGCCGGATATAGTAATCCGTTGAGCATCAGTGTGCCGGGTGTCCCTGTCACGAAGATACAGGCGTCGATGAGCGGTGGCACCTTGCAACCCGTCGGACCGGGTAAGTATATCGCCCGTCCTTCTACGCCGGGACAGAATGTGACAATCACGGTGACCTCTACGAATACCGGTCGTCCGCAGCAGATGGGAACGTATACCTTCCGGGTACGTCGTCTGCCAGACCCCACTCCTTACATCGTCGTGAGTGCTGATGGTGGTGCCGACCGCTTCAAGGGAGGTGGCTTGTCCAAGGGACAGCTGACTGCCGCCGACGGTATTGGTGCAGCCATTGATGACGGTATCCTCGATGTGCCGTTCCACGTGCAGAGCTTCGAGACCGTCTTCTTCGACAACATGGGTAATGCCGTACCGATGGTCAGCGATGGTTCCCGTTTCTCAGCCCGTCAGAAAGAGACTTTCCGTAAGTTGCAGCGTAACCGCCGTTTCTATATCTCGAGAGTCATGGCAACGGGACCTGACGGCACGGCACGTAAGCTGAATGCGTCAATGGAAGTCATTGTGAAGTAGTTTAGAGTTTAAAGTTTAGAGTTTAGAGAAGATATGAAGAGAGTATTGTTCTTTTTGATGATAACGCTGGTGGCTGGTACTGTCATGGCTCAGCCAAAGGCTCGTCGCCAACAGCAGAAACAGCAGGCTCAGAAGCAGCAGGTGACCACCCAGAATCAGGGACTCAGTCAGCGTGCCCGTCTGATGTATCCCACCTCGTTGGACATGCCGGAGGATGTGGTGTGGCGTCGTGACCTGTATCGTGAGATTAACCTCAACGACGAGGCGAACGCAGGACTTTACTATCCCGTGGAGCCCATCGACAGGCAGATGAACCTCTTTACCTACATCTTCAAGTTGGCACTCAACAACTATATTCCCGTCTATGAGTATCGCCTCGACGGTAACGAGTCGTTCAGCGACTCGTCGAGGGTGGCGATGAAGACGTTGCTCGACAACTACCATATCTTCTATGAGACGAAGGATGATAAGTTACGGGTGGAGAACAGTGACATCCCCTCTGCCGAGGTGAGGATGTACTATCTGAAGGAGTCCGCCTATTACGACCAGGCGAACGCGCAGTTCCGCCGTAAGGTGATGGCTATCTGTCCTGTCATGATGCGTGAGGATGACTTTGGCGGTGAGGCAGCCAAATACCCCCTGTTCTGGGTGAAGTATACTGACCTGGAGCCTTTCCTGAGTCGTCAGAGCGTGCAGGCATCGAATCTCAACAATGCCGCCACGATGACCCTGGAGGACTATTTCACGATGAACAGCTACAAGGGTAAGATATACAAGGCAGGCAACCGCATGGGACAGAGCGTGTCCAAACCGCAGTTCGGTGACTTCAACCCCGCACAGGCAGACTCGACAGCGAAGAAGGAACAGCAGAAGATCGAGAAAGAGCTTCAACTCTTCGAGCGTAGCATGTTCGGACATACCCCGCAGCGTGACTCCCTTGACTCTATTGCCAAGATACAACCGGAGAACGAGAAGGTTTCCAAGAAGGGCAAGAGCGGTCGTCGCAGCCGCACCCGCACGGTGAAGAGCAAGAAAAGCAAGAGTTCCTCTGAAGGTGGATCTTCCTCAAAGGCACGTATCACTGTACGTCGCCAGCGTCACTAAAAGAAAAATGTTAAATAGTTTGGAGATGTCGCTGAAATTGTTTATCTTTGCGGCAGGATAATAAAACAGTAGTATTATGAAAAAGATATTGACAATCGTTGCTATTACTTGCATTGCCTTTGCAATGCCTGCCCAGGCACAAGTGAAGTTTGGTCTGAAAGGTGGATTGAACCTGACAAGTCTGTCAGCTGACGGTGTGAATAGTGCTATCTCCAATAAATCCGGTTTCTATGTAGGACCTACGGTGAAGTTTACCCTTCCTGTTGTAGGCTTGAGCATCGACGGTTCTGCCCTTTACGATCAGCGTAATGCGAAGATTAAGGGTACAGACCAGACCATCAAGGCACAGTCCATTCAGATTCCTATCAACGTGCGCTATGGCATCGGTCTGAGCAGCGTGGTGAATGTGTTTGCCTTCGCTGGTCCGCAGTTCGGTTTCAATATCGGAGACAAGAGCAAGTTGCTTGACCAGATGGGTGAGTGGTCGCTGAAGAGCAGCAACATCAGTGGTAACATTGGTATTGGTGCCACCGTATTCAGCAAGTTGCAGATTACAGCTAATTACAACTTCCAGTTGAGCAAGTCCGGTGAGGTGAAGTACATCAATGAGAATGGTGATGAGGCTACCGGAAAGATGAAGTTCAACTCCTGGCAGTTGGGCCTCGGCTATTATTTCTAATCGTTGGAAACTACTTAATCAAATATAGAGAGGCATCTTTGCGTATGTGAAGATGCTTTTCTTTTTAAAGACGGGATGAGTTACGCTGACCTGATATTACCCTTACCATTGCAAGGTATGTTTACTTATGCAATACCTGTCTCGATGCAGTCGGGGGCGCAGGTGGGGGTGCGTGTGCTGGTACCTTTCGGGCGTAACAAGACCTATCTGGGTATCGTAGCACGGCTGCACGATGAGAAGCCCCAGGGATATGAGGTGAAGGAGATCACTCAGGTGATGGATGCTGAGCCTATCGTTACCCCCCAGCAGTTGCGACTATGGCAGTGGATTGCCGACTATTACCTGTCACCCATCGGTGATGTCTATAAGGCAGCGTTGCCTGCCGGTCTGAAGGCGGAAGACGGTTACCGTCCCAAGACGGAGACGTATATCCGTCTCACCCATGCCTACCAGAACGAGGCAGCACTGCATGTCGCCCTGAATATCCTGGGACGTGCCCCCAAGCAGTTGGAGGCTTTCATTACCTATCTGGAACTCTCTGGCTGGGACCAGGTCGAGGAAATGAGTAATGAGAAATTAGAAATGAGGAATGGGCAGCAGGGTTGCGATATTTCGGAGATTACGCGTGAGGAACTGCTCAACGCCAGTCATGCCTCCGCCACCACGTTACAGCAGTTGGAGAAACGGGGGATGCTGGAGACCTATGAGGTGGAGGTGGGTCGGCTGAATCATGGGGGAGCGTACCACCCGGAACTGATCAAGCAGCTGAATACCGCCCAGCAGGAAGCCTATAACCATGTCCTGCTGTCGATGATGAAGAAACCCGTCACCCTCTTGCATGGCGTGACGAGCAGCGGTAAGACGGAGATATACATCCATCTCATCCGGCAGGCGCTGGAGCGTAAGGAACAGGTCCTCTACCTCTTGCCGGAGATTGCTCTGACGGTGCAGATGATGCAACGGCTGCAGCGGGTGTTCGGCAACCGGCTGGGCATCTACCATTCCAAGTATTCTGATGCGGAACGGGTGGAGATATGGCAGAAACAACTCTCTCAGAACCCTTATGACGTGATATTGGGAGCCCGCTCTGCGGTGTTGCTGCCTTTCCAGCGGTTGGGACTTGTTATCGTCGACGAGGAGCATGAGACGAGTTACAAGCAGCAAGACCCCGCTCCCCGCTATCATGCCCGCAGTGTCGCCATCGTGTTGGCACAGATGTACAAGGCACGTACCCTGTTAGGTACGGCAACGCCTTCGCTGGAGAGCTATCATAATGCGAAGACGGGGAAGTACGGGCTGGTGGAGCTGAAGGAGCGCTATCAGGGTATCGAACTGCCCGAGATACAGGTCGTGGACATCGCAGACCTGCAGCATCGCAAGATGATGTCAGGACCATTCTCTCCTTTATTATTAAATAAGGTACGTGAGGCTTTGGAGCGTGGCGAGCAGGCTATCCTCTTCCAGAACCGCCGTGGCTTTGCCCCATTGATAGAGTGTAAGCAGTGCGGGTGGGTGCCCCATTGCCAGCATTGTGACGTGTCACTGACCTACCACCGGCAGATGAACCAGTTGACGTGTCACTATTGCGGATATACCTACCGTGTCCCCACCGAGTGCCCCTGTTGCGGTTCTACGGAGTTGAAGACACGTGGTTTCGGCACGGAGAAGATAGAGGAACAGGTGCGTGAGGTGTTCCCGGAGGCACGGGTGGCTCGTATGGATCTCGATACGACACGTACCCGTAATGCCTATGAGCGTATCATCACCGACTTCGGAGCTGGTCGTACCAATATCCTCATCGGTACGCAGATGATCTCCAAGGGTCTCGACTTCGACAAGGTCAGTGTGGTAGGTATTCTCAATGCCGACTCGATGCTGAACTACCCCGACTTCCGCGCCTACGAGCATGCGTTCATGATGATGGCGCAGGTCAGTGGGCGTGCCGGACGCAAAGGGAAACGGGGACTCGTCATCCTGCAGACCAAGAGCAAGGACGTGCCCGTCATCCAGCAGGTGGTGCGCAACGACTATGCGGCTCTTTATAAAGACCTGATCGCTGAGCGGCAGGCATTCCACTATCCACCATATTATCATCTGGTGTATGTCTATCTCAAGCACCGCTATGACGATGTGGTGAGCACGGCGAGTATCGAGCTGGGCTCCCGTCTCCGCCAGTGGTTCCCGGGGCGTGTCCTTGGACCCGACAAGCCTGCTGTCGCCAAGGTGAAGTCGCAGAATATCCGCAAACTCGTATTGAAACTGGAAAACGGCATCGACATGAAAAAAGTCCGTGAGTATCTGCTCATGGCTCAGAGTCAGATGCTCACGGACAAGCGATATAGTTCACTGCAGATCTACTACGATGTCGACCCACTATAGCTCTTTAGAAGTCTACCTGTACGCCTAAGCCCAGTACACGGTTGGTGCGGGTGTAGGTGTCCTTATAAGGAAGGTTCTCTGTGACGGTCTTTTCGTAGTTACTGTAGTTGGTCTGGAAGTAGGCGGCTGAGAGGGTGACCTTCTCAGCTACTTTATAGCTGGCACCCAGACCGATGCTGTAGCTGTTGACCACGAATGAGATGTCGTTCATGTAGTCGTCGGTCAGTCCGTAGCGGGTGAGCTGTCCACCGCAGGAGACATTCAGCTTGTCGGTAATGTCCCACTCCACACCAGCAAGGAACTCGTTGGTGTTATGTTTCAGCAAGTCTTGTGAGTTGTTATACCAGCTGGCATCCTTGTCGAAATAGTGGTGCCATCCCAGGTTGAGGCTGACAGCGTCGATGGGTTTCCACTGTGCACCGATAGCCAGCAGGGCAGGCATGTCCTCATTGACCTTCTCGCCGTCTCTGTATTTGTTGACAGCGTCGATGGCACTTGCCTCGTTGACGGTCGACTCGTTCTTCATGCGGAGCTGGGTCTTGAACTCATACTTAGCGGCGAAGTTGAAGTTCTTGAACTTCCAGTCGACACCGATGACGGGAGCGACACCCAGACCGTCCTGGTTACAGAGCAGGTTGACACCCTGTGCGTATTTCTGCAACTGGGTGAGACTCTCCTTGGTACCCTCCAGCTGTGCCTGCTGCATCAACAGCTCGGCAGGTGGCTCGACACCCATAGCCTGATACTGTGCGATACCCGCATTCACCATGTCAAGTCCGTTATTGACAGTCGTAGCGGAGTAGGTCATGAAGTCGGCGAAATCCACATAGCCAGCCTCTGTCTTCACCTGGATATTACTGATCTTAGCCTTATAGGTGGCATCACCGTACAGCAGGCGCAGACCACCATATACAGAGAGGTTGGGGTTTATCTTATAGGCGGCACCCACCTGTACACCGAAATAGTACTGGCGGCCTTTCATATATCCGTCCATGTCGTAACCCTGTGCGCCAAGCGGAGCCAGCATAGAAGCGATGCCACCAACGACACGCTCGAAAGAACCCAGTCCGTCAGCAAACTCACAGGAACCGCCACCGCCGGGGATGGAGAGATTCGCCTGAACACTCCAGTTACCCTTGTTCCATGCAAACTGCAGGGAGGGAATCATGGGAGCATCAGCGACACCTTCGAAGATCTTCTTTGAGTTACCATTGTTCTTCTTACCTAACTGATACAGCGGACTGTCAGAGGTGACGGTACGTGTCTGGTGGGCATACTGCCAGTTGAAGGCAATATGGAATCCCTCAGGCATGAAGGCGACACCGGCAGGGTTGCTATAGACACCATCCAGTCCGATGGCAGCGTCACGTGCGGGGTTCTTCAAGAATAATACGCTTTGGTTCGTGTTGGTGAGGATACCGCCAGCCCAAGCGGTCTCAATAGTCATCATGAAAACAACTAATGCTATTAAACCTTTTCTCATTTTCTTTCTCAATTACGTTTAAACAAATTTTTCATAAACCGGCTGCAAAGGTATAATAATTGTTTATAGCTTGCGCTGTAAACGCACACAGATTAAGGTTTATTAACTAAATATTGCGCATTTCTTGCACAAAGTGTGCATTTTGTGCACAAAAACGATGCACAAAACGACACGAAATGCGCAATGCGGCTGGTCTATTTTTCTGAAGGATAGCTGATGCGGGTATGATACATCGTCTTCAGCTTCTCGATGAGTACCGTCTTGGCATACTGGATATCACGGAAAGTGATGGGGCACTCACGGAAGTAACCCTCGCTGACCTGGGTGTCAATCAGTCGGTTGACGAGGTCGCGGATATTCTGTTCAGTATACTCTTGCAGTGAGCGGGAAGCCGCCTCCACGGTGTCCGCCATCATCAGGATAGCCTGTTCACGGGTGAACGGGTTAGGACCGGGGTAGGTGAACAGCAAGTCATCGACGGGGTCGTCGGGATGCTCGTTATGATACTTGATATAGAAGAACTTCGCCTTGCCCTGTCCATGGTGAGTCGAGATGAAGTCGCGGATCTCCTTGGGCAGGTTGTATTTGTCTGCCATCTTCTGTCCCTCCGTCACATGACTGATAATCATCTGTGCGCTCTCTATCTCGCTCAGCATCTCATGCGGGTTGATGCCCGACTGGTTCTCCGTGAAGTATATCGGGTTCGTCAGTTTGCCGATGTCATGATAGAGGGCACCGGTACGTACCAGTTGCGCCTCTGCCCCTATCTTATTGGCAATCTCACCAGCCAGGTTGGCAACCTGGATAGAGTGGTTGAAGGTTCCCGGTGCGATCTCGCTCATCTGTCGCAGCAGCGCATTATTGGTGTTCGACAGTTCGATGAGTGTGATATCACTGGTGAAGCCAAACGTCTTCTCTATCAGATAGAGGAGCGGGTAAGCGAACAGCAATGCGATGCCATTGATGATCAGGAAGTTATAGGTGCTGTAGTCGATGGACGACAGCGAGTCGGCGCGCATCCAGTCAAAGGCGAGGTTCACTGCCATCATGGCTAAGGAGATGAAGATTGCCGTTTTGAACAACTGCGACCGTTGTGACAGTTCCCGTAGTGAGGTGATTGCCACCAAGCCACCGATGGTCTCCACGACGACGAACTCGAAGGAGTGAGTGAGCATGACAGCACAGATAAGTACCATGGTGATCAGTGACATGAAAGCCGTTCGTGAGTCCATGAACACACGGATGAAGATGGGTACCATGGCATATGGCAGGATATACACATGGATAAAGGTGTTCCTCATGAACAAGGCGGTCAGGATGGAGAAGATGGTGATCAGCGCATACGCCATCATGGTCTTCCTCGACTTGACGAGATAGTCCTTGCGGTACAGACTGAGGTAGAGGGTGAAGCAGAGGATAAGGATCGACACATAGATGATCTGCCCTAACAAGGCAAACTGATTCTGCGTGTTATCCTCATGGAGCCGCTCGTTCTCCTTCATAAACGACTCCATGGTGCGGTAGGTCCTGTCAGTCACTATCTCGCCCCTGCCCACGATCTTCTGTCCCTTCTGCACGACACCTGTCGCCAGGGCGATACTTGACATCAGGTCGTTGATGCTGCTCTCGCTGCGTTCCTTGTCATAGATCAGGTTGGGAGTGATGTAGTCGTTGAGGTTGCATTTCTGGAGGATAGGCCGCTGAAGAGCCAGCATCTCGTCACGGAAAAGCTGCTCATATGCCGTCTTTGACGAATACACCTCCATGATGGAAATGCTGTTTGCCTGTTTTCCGCTCACCACCCTGATCATCTTTGCCGTGTCAGTGCGCAGCTCCGAGTAGTCAGATGGCGACATGATGCCCTGCTGGTAAAGGCTGTGAAGACGGTTGGAAATGATGGTGATGTACTCTTCACCCAGTCCGGGGATGCCTTCCGCATAATCCTTCTTGAACTTCTCCACCATCTGGGCACCTTTCCCCTCGTTGAACTGGTAATAGGGCTCGTATGCTTTCATCAGACTGTCTTTCTCGGCGCTGATAGCCTCGTCAGACTTATACACGGGGAAGTCGAAAGGTGCGGTGAAGTCGGCATATTTCCATGGCTTCCCTTTCTCTATGTGGAAATAACTGCGGTTATCATGGGGCATAGCCCATACTATCAGTCCGATAGACAGGATAACCAAGACGGCGCGCATCACGTAGTTGCGCCAAGTCTGTTCCTCTTTGAAGTTAAAGTTCGTATTCATTCTATGCGCAAAGGTACGATTAAGTGAGCAAAAAACCAAGAGAATCTTGAGTTTTTTTGAACGTGAGTATCTTCGAGACTTGTCTCAAAGGTACGGAAAAAATGCGAAGTCGCTCTGAAATACTAAGGAAAATGTCTCATATATCAAAAAAAATGTGTAATTTTGCACCAATTTTATAAATAAGTATATGGCAGATAGAAGAGTAAGGGTGCGTTTTGCCCCAAGTCCTACAGGTGCTCTGCATATTGGAGGAGTACGTACAGCATTGTATAATTATTTGTTTGCCCGTCAGCATGGCGGTGACCTGGTGTTCCGTATCGAGGATACAGACTCCAACCGTTTCGTGCCGGGTGCAGAGGAATATATCATCGAGTCTTTCAAGTGGCTGGGTATTCAGTTTGACGAGGGTGTCTCCTTCGGTGGCGACAAAGGTCCCTATCGTCAGAGTGAGCGCCGTGACATCTACAAGAAGTATGTGCGGCAGTTGCTGGATGCCGGGAAGGCATATATCGCCTTCGACACCCCGCAGGAGCTGGAGGCAAAGCGTGCTGAGGTGCAGAACTTCCAGTACGACTGCCATACCCGTCAGCAGATGCGTAACTCGCTGACCCTTCCGAAGGAGGAGGTTGACAGGATGATTGCTGACGGTCAGCAGTATGTGGTCCGCTTCAAGGTGGAGCCCGGTGAGGAGATCCTCGTCCATGACCTGATCCGTGGTGAGGTGCGTGTGAAGAGTGATATCGTAGACGACAAGGTGCTGTATAAGAGTGCCGACGAGTTGCCCACCTATCATCTTGCCAATATCGTGGACGACCACCTGATGGAGATCTCCCATGTCATCCGTGGTGAGGAGTGGCTGCCCTCAGCCCCCCTGCATGTGATGCTCTATCGTGCCTTCGGCTGGGAGGACACCATGCCGCAGTTCGCCCATCTTCCTTTGCTGTTGAAGCCCGACGGAAAGGGTAAGCTGTCGAAGCGTGACGGTGACCGTCTGGGATTCCCCGTCTTCCCCTTGCAGTGGAAAGACCCCAAGACCGGCGAGATCTCACGCGGCTATCGTGAGGACGGCTATTTCCCCGAGGCAGTCATCAACTTCCTGGCGCTGTTGGGATGGAACCCCGGCACAGAGCAGGAGCTGTTCACCTTGGAGGAGCTGGTACCCTTGTTTGACATCTCGAAATGCTCGAAGGCAGGAGCCAAATTCGCCTACGACAAAGGAATATGGTTTAACCACGAGTATATCCTGAAGAAGTCGGCAGAGGAGATTGCCTCCTTGTTTGAGCCCATCTGTCGTGAGCATGGGGTGAAGGACTCCTCCGAGCGCATCCTGCAGGTTGTCGCCATGATGAAAGACCGTGTGTCCTTTGTCAAGGAGCTGTGGCCTCTCTGCTCGTTCTTCTTCGAGGCACCTGAGGCGTATGACGAGAAGACGGTGAAGAAACGCTGGAAGGAAGACTCCGCACAGCAGCTGACAGAGCTGATAGGTGTGCTGGAGGGTATTGATGACTTCTCTCTGGAGAACCAGGAGCAGATTGTCCATCAGTGGATAGAGCAGAAGGAATACAAACTCGGCAACATCATGAACGCCTGGCGTCTGACACTGGTCGGCGAGGGCAAGGGACCGGGTATGTTCGATATCTCTGCATTCCTGGGCAAGGAAGAGACCATTCAGCGAATGAGACGTGCCATTGAAATACTGGGCTAAGCATGTATAACCTCGGAATATATCTCTACCTGATAGGTGTCGCCATCGTCAGCCGCTTCAGCGAGAAGGTGCGGAAGATGTGGCGCGGTGAGCGTGACGCCATCCGTATCCTGAGGGAGAAGATAGATCCTCAGGCGAAGTATGTGTGGTTTCATGCCGCCTCCTTGGGTGAGTTCGAGCAGGGCCGTCCCCTGATGGAGCAGCTGCGCAAGGAGCATCCGGAGTACAAGATCCTCCTCACGTTCTTCTCTCCCTCCGGTTATGAGGTCCGTAAGAATTATGAGGGAGCGGATATCATCTGCTACCTTCCCCTGGACACCATCACTAACGCCCGCCGTTTCCTGCGGACCATCCATCCGGTGATGGCGTTCTTCATCAAATACGAGTTCTGGTATAACTACCTGCATATCCTCAAGCACCGTGGTGTGCCCGTCTACAGTGTCAGCAGCATCTTCCGTCCCGACCAGATATTCTTCAAGTGGTACGGACGGCAGTATGCGCATGTGCTGAAGTGCTTCACCCATTTCTATGTGCAGAACGAGGTCAGCAAGGACCTGCTTGCCAAGATAGGTATCCATGATGTCACGATTGTCGGTGACACCCGCTTCGACCGTGTGCTGCAGATCAAGGAGGCAGCGAAGAGACTGCCTGTTGTCGAGAACTTCGTCAGTGGGCATAAGGTCTTTATTGCTGGCAGCAGTTGGCAGCCTGACGAGGATATCTTCATCCCTTATATGAATGCCCATCCTGACTGGAAGATGATTCTCGCACCCCATGTGATAGGGGAGGATCACCTGCAGCAGATTATCAGTAAACTGGAGGGACGCAAGGTGGTTCGCTATACCGGGCTCACAGAGCATACTGACCTGTCTGAGGCTGATGTCCTCATCATCGACTGCTTCGGCTTGCTCTCCAGCATCTACCATTATGGGGATGTCGCCTATATTGGTGGCGGCTTCGGTGTCGGTATCCATAACACCCTGGAGGCGGCGGTATGGAACATGCCGGTGATCTTCGGTCCTAACAACCAGCGGTTCCAGGAGGCACAGGGGCTGAAGGCTTGTGGCGGAGGTTTTGAGATCAAGGACGCTGCCGCCTTCGACGCTGTCATGCGGCAGTTCATCGGCAGTGACGCTGCCATTGCTGAGGCTGGCAGGAAGGCGGGTGCATATGTGGAGCAGATGACCGGTGCCACCAGGAAGATACTTGCAGACGTAAAATTATAGACTAATGTGGATGTTGCTGTTTATGGGGATGCCCCTGCTGGCTCTGGGCTATATCGGCTGGCACGTCTGGTGCCTGCTGCCCTTGTCCGCTGTGTGGAAATCACTCGTTATCGCAGTGATGGTGGGGTGCTTCCTGTTGACATTCGCTAATTTCTCACGCGCTACCGATGGTATGCCGATGTCCTTAGCCGTCACCTGCTATCAGGTGGCGAACTCGAGTCTGATCATCCTGCTGTATCTCTTCATGCTCTTCCTTGTCCTCGACCTTGGAAGACTCGTCAGACTGATTCCCCGTACCTTATTATATAATAACTGGATGACAGCCATCGGTATCGTCGTGCTGATGACGGCTCTCTTCACCTATGGCTATTTCCATTACAAGCACAAGTACCGTGAGGAGATTCACCTCACCACGGAGAAACCCCTGGCAAAACCTTTGAAGGTCGTCATGCTGAGTGACCTGCACTTAGGTTACCATAACCGCCGGGAGGAGCTGCACCGCTGGGTGGATATGATCAACGGGGAGCATGCCGATGCCATTCTGATAGCGGGTGACATCATTGATATGAGCATACGTCCCTTGAAAGAGGAGAGGATGTATGAGGAGTTCCGCCGGCTGAACGCTCCTGTCTATGCGTGCCTGGGCAACCATGAGTACTACAGTGGCGAGCCTGATGCCCAGCGGTTTTACGAGCAGGCTGGCATCCGTCTGCTCCGTGACTCCTGTGCTGTCTTCCATGACCTCTGCATCATCGGGCGTGACGACCGTACTAACCAGCACCGCAAGTCGTTGGGGAAAATCATGGCGGAGAGCAACTCCCAACTCTCAACTCTCAACTCTCAACTCTACACCATCCTCCTTGACCATCAGCCCTATCACCTGGAGCAGGCAGAGCGTCAGAGGATAGACTTCCAGTTCAGCGGACATACCCATCACGGACAGGTATGGCCTATCTCATGGGTTACGGAAAACATCTATGAGTGTGCCTTTGGCAAACACCAAAGGGGCAACACTCATTATTATGTATCATCAGGAATCGGTATATGGGGCGGTAAGTTCCGCATCGGAACACGCTCGGAATATATCGTAGCGACTATTTCTCACCAGTAAAGCGGCATTCGGGGTTCTCGTCCATATAGAACTTCGAGTATGCCACGTAATGCTCCGCATTGTCGGTCTGACCGGGACGTGTGGGCTTGATGTACTTGGCAGGTACGCCACCCCATATCTCCCCTGCGGGAATCTTGGTGTTCTGCAAGACCAGCGCCCCTGCGGCGACGATGGCTCCCTCGCCAATCTCACAACCGTCGAGCAGGGTGGCACCCATGCCTATCAGGGCATGGTCGTGGATGGTGCAGGCATGCACGGTGACGTTATGTCCGATGGTCACATAGTTACCGATATGCGTGGGACCTGTCTCATGGGTCACATGGACACAGGAGCCGTCCTGCACATTGGTACAGTTGCCGATGGTGATAGGTGCCACGTCGCCACGTACCACCGCGTTGAACCACACAGAACACTCGTCACCCATCGTCACATCACCGACGATAGTGGCGTTCTCACTAAAATAGCAGTCTCGCCCCCATTTGGGAGCGAGACCGCGGTATGATTTGATCAAAGCCATTTGCTTTTATCTTTTCATTACAGGTTCGGGTTAATCTTATTCCACTCAGCGATGGGGGGAACGATGTTCAGCGTTACCAGCTCGTCACGCATCTTGCAGAGGTGCTCGTAGCTCTGGTCAAGCTTGGCATTCTCCTCAGCAGTACCCTGTGGAACCTCAAACTTAGCACCCTCACTGGTCATGGTGGTCTTCATAGCCATCATGATGTGGTCGTACTTGTCAGTCTTCACGTAAGTACCAACGGGGAAGCGGAAAGGCTCACCACCCATAGCGGCACGGATCATCTCAACAGAGAGGTAGGCAGGGCTCTGGAAAGAGCTGCGTCCGCGAAGCTCGATGATCTTGGCACCGCCCTTCGTTACGTCCACCTTCATCTGCTCCCACTCCTCAGCGGGGAACTCAGCAGTGCCGATGATGTCGGTCAGTTTGCGACCCTTGATCTCTACATGGCTGCCGAAGACTGCCATCTGCTCACCGTGTCCACCGTAGGTAGCGCAACCAGTGATCTCACACTGCTTCACGCCAAACTTCTTGGCGAGGGCAGACTGCAGACGGGTAGTGTCCAGACCAGCCAGTGTGGTGACCTGTCCGGGTTTCAGACCAGAGTACAGCAGGGTTACCAGACCAGTCAGGTCGGCGGGGTTGAAGATGATGACTACGTGCTTCACGTCAGGGCAGTACTTCTTGATGTTCTGTCCCAGCTCCTCGGCAATCTTACAGTTGCCGGCGAGCAGGTCCTCACGGGTCATACCAGCCTTACGGGGAGCACCACCGGAAGAGATGATGTACTTAGCGTTCTTGAAAGCCTCCTCAGCATCGGTGGTGGCTACGATGTTCACATCGTCGAAACCACTCTGGCGCATCTCCTCGGCTACACCCTCAGGAGAGAATACGTCATAGAGACAGATCTCACTTGTCAGACCCATCATCAGGGCGGTCTGTGCCATGTTAGAACCAATCATACCGGCTGCGCCGACGATGGTCAATTTGTCGTTTGTTAAAAATGCCATAGTTTTACTTGTATAAATGTTTGTTCTTTTTTCGTGGTTGCAAAGTTAGCAAAAAAATACGAAATCGATTCATCTTCACCTTATTTAATATGTTATTAATTCTGAAAACACCGTCCTTTGCTAACTCCGTTTTGCAAATAGTCTCGAAAATCTTACACCGTTAACATCTTTTAAGGGGATGGTCGGAGGTGCCGCCTTCTCCCTACGGAGGCGGCACCTTCGTCGTTCGGAGGCGGCACCTTCGACCCGAGGAGGCGGCACCTCCGACCCGAGGAAACGGCACCTTGAAAGAACATCTCACACTCAAGTATGCAAATAAACTTGCATTCTCTTCGTTTAATCGAAATTTTGCAGTATCTTTGCATGGTGAACTAAATAATGAGACTATGAAGAGACTATTCTTTTTTCTGACCTTAACACTCTGTGTGATGACGGTGTCTGCACAGACCATCGGTGCGTATGTCACCGACACAAAGGGTCCGTTTACCAATGTGAGGAATAAGCCGAAAGGTGAGGTGATCGGGAAAATCAGCACTAAGCAGATAGTGATGGTGACACTGAAAAACTATACCAACGGCTGGTGGCAACTGGAGGGACTGCCGGAGGATGCGGAGGGTGCGAAGGAGATACCCCTCGCTTACTCAGCGACGGGCTATTGGCTGCACTGGTCCGTCGTGGGCTTCGATACCCGTAACTATGGCGGACAGACACTCAGTCTGCGACAGTCACCCGATGCTGGCTCAAAGGTCGTTTTCTCGTTTAAGGAGGAGATGCAGTTGCATCCCGTCGGCATGAAAGGCGACTGGGTGAAGGTGAAGACCTCTGACGGCAAGCACGAGGGATGGATAGAGGCAGAGTGGATCTGTGACAACCCACTGACGAATTGTTGTTGATACGATGAATACGATAGCAGAACGACTGGAACTGTTGCGGGAGGAGTTGCGCAGGGAACACCTGAGCGCCTTCGTCTTTCCCACGACAGACCCCCATAACAGCGAGTATACGGCGGACCATTGGAAGGGACGTGAGTGGATCAGTGGTTTCACGGGGTCGGCAGGGACGGCTGTGGTGACGCTGCAGAGTGCGGCACTATGGACCGACTCCCGCTATTTCATACAGGCGGCAGGGCAGCTCAAGGGAACGGAGTTCCAGCTGATGCGGCTCAAGATGGCTGGTACCCCTACTATCGCCGAATGGATCGCCTCAGAACTCTCAACGCTCAACGCTCAACTCTCAACTGAAATAGGCATGGACGGGATGGTGAACACGGTCGCTGTCGTGGAGGAGATGAAAGAAGCCTTGCGACAAAAGGGCGGTATCACCGTGCGTACCAACTTCGACCCGTTGGCGAGGATATGGAGAGACCGCCCGCAGGTTCCCCGGAACCCTGTGGAGATACAGCCGATGGAACTGGCTGGTGAGGACGTGAGGTCGAAACTGGCACGCATCCGCAAGGCACTGCACGAACAGCATGCCGACGGGATGCTGGTGGCAGCGCTGGACGATATCGCCTGGACGCTGAACCTCCGTGGGTCGGACGTGCATTGCAACCCCGTCTTCGTGTCGTACCTGCTCATCGCCTCCAACAAGGCAACCTTATATGTTAATAAGGAGAAGGTGGACGGCGAGGTGCTGCGTTACCTGAAAGAGCAGGGCGTGGAGGTTGCCGACTATGCGGAAGTGGGGAAAGGACTGCAGGACTATTTCGAATATAACATACTGATAGACCCCGATGAGGTGTGCTATACGCTGTACCAGAAGGTGACGAGGAACATCGTGCGGGGCACCTCACCCATCGCGGCGATGAAAGCCGTCAAGAATGAAAGGGAACGCCTGGGTTTTAGGTCTGCGATGCTGCGTGACGGCATCGCCATGGTCAAATTCCTGAAATGGCTCGATGAAAGTATCGGGAAACAGACGCTGACAGAGATTTCCGTAGCCGACAAGCTGGAGGCGTTACGTGCTGAGCAGCCCCTCTACCGCGGTCTCTCCTTCGACACCATCGCCGGCTATGAGGCACATGGTGCCATCGTGCATTATGAGGCGACACCCGAGACTGACGCGGTGTTACAGCCTAAAGGACTCCTCCTGCTGGACAGCGGGGCGCAGTATCAGGACGGTACGACGGACATCACCCGTACCATCGCCCTCGGTCCGCTGACAGAGGAGCAGCGTAGGGTGTATACCCTGGTGCTGAAAGGACATATCCAACTGCAACTGCTCCGGTTCCCGGAGGGTGCCAGTGGTACGCAACTCGATGCGGTGGCAAGGAAAGACCTGTGGAAAGCAGGGTATAACTACCTGCATGGTACCGGTCATGGGGTGGGGAGTTACCTGAGCGTGCATGAGGGTCCTCACCAGATCCGCATGGAATGGAGACCCGCCAGACTGCATGCGGGGATGACCGTCACCGACGAGCCCGGTGTCTATCTGGAGGGACGCTTCGGTGTCCGTACAGAGAACACCCTGCTGATCGTTCCTGCCGAAGAGACCGAGTGCGGACGCTTCCTGCAGTTCGAGACGCTCACGCTCTGTCCTGTCGACAAGGCGCCGATTGTCCGTGAGATGATGCTTCAGGAGGAGATGGACTGGCTCAACCAGTATCACCAGCGTGTCTTCGATACCCTCTCGCCCCATCTCTCGCCCTCAGAGACCGACTGGCTCCGCGAAGCCTGTGCTCCACTAACCTGACCAATAATGATGATGGTGGGAAAAATCCGATTAAGTACCTCTTTTAATAAAAAAAGGATAAAAACTTGGTGGTTTCATAAAAAAGTTGTAATTTTGCACCCGCTTAATTGCAAAACAGAAGTTTAACATAAAAATAAAAGCAAAAAACAAGATGATTATTGTACCAGTAAAAGAAGGCGAGAACATCGAGAAGGCCCTCAAGAAGTTCAAGAGAAAGTTTGAGAAGACAGGCGTAGTGAAAGAGCTTCGTCGTCGTCAGCAGTTTGACAAGCCCTCTGTACTGAAGCGCCTCAAGATGGAACACGCTATTTACGTACAGAAGCTGCGCGCTACCGAAGAATAAAAAAGTAGCGAATTTATTTGGTGGTTTGAAGATTTTTTCGTAAATTCGTTGCCGAAATCGTGATAGGGCGATTTGTTTGAAAGAAGCAACGGATGGATATGATTGATAAATTCTTAGACTACCTCAAGTATGAACGGAATCGTTCAAGCCTCACCGTGGAGAACTATGAGGCGAGTCTTAGGGATTTCGAAGCATACTTCAAACATAGAGATAGTCAGCTCTCATGGGAGTCGGTAGACTCGGATGTCATCCGTGACTGGATGGAGAGTTTGATGGATAAAGGCGACATGGCATCATCGGTAAACTTTTACCTGAGTGCCGTGCGTTCTTTTTTCCGTTTTGCCTTGTCACGTGGACTGGTGAAACGTGACCCTTCCCATCTGGTGAAGGGTCCTAAGAAGCAAAAACCTTTGCCGCAGTTTGTTCGGGAGAGTGAGATGGATCGTCTCTTTGACATGCCTCAGATGTGGGAGCATAATTATAAAGGTACGCGTGCGCGTACAATAGTATTGTTGTTCTATAGTACAGGTATCCGTCTGGCAGAACTCGTAGGACTGAACACACTGGACGTGGACTTCTTCTCGCATCAGCTGAAGGTGACAGGAAAGCGCAACAAGCAAAGGATCATACCCTTTGGCGAGGAGCTGGAGGCGGCTCTCCGGGAGTATATCGCATTGCGGAACCAGACGGTAGGCGGACCAACCGAGGCGTTGTTTACATCGGAGGAAGGTGCCAGGGTGTCGCGTAGCCTCGTGTCTAGCGTGGTGAGAAAGAGCCTTTCGCAAGTCACTACCATGAAGAAGAAGTCGCCTCACGTGCTGCGGCACTCCTTTGCCACTGCCATGCTGAATAATGGAGCGGGACTGGAGAGTGTGCGTAAACTGCTGGGGCACGAGAGTGTGGCAACGACAGAGATATATACCCATACTACGTTTGAACAGCTAAAGAAAGTATATAAGAATGCCCATCCAAGGGCTTAGTATAACCTTATAAAAATAGGAGGTAACTATGGAAATTAAGATTCAGTCAATTCATTTTGACGCTACTGAGAAGTTACAGGCGTTCATCGACAAGAAGGTCGCCAAGTTGGAGAAAACCTTTGAGGATATCCAGAAGGTGGATGTACAATGTAAGGTGGTAAAACCTGCCACCGCACAGAATAAGGAGGTGAGCTTGACAGTTACGGTTCCGGGCTCTACTTTGTTCGTGGAGAAAACCAGTGATACTTTTGAGGAAAGTACGGACCTTTGTGTGGACTCCATGAAGGTGCAACTGCAGAAATTTAAGGAAAAAATGCGTAATAGATAAAAAAAACGCAGAAAAGTTTTGGTAATTCGAAAATAATGCCTACCTTTGCATCCGCTTTCCGACATTCGCAACCCGAACGGAGAGCGGATGCTTAGTGAAGCCTCTTTAGCTCAGTTGGCCAGAGCACGTGATTTGTAATCTCGGGGTCGTTGGTTCGAATCCGACAAGAGGCTCGAAAGATGAAGGCTCGAAAGAGCCTGGAGGATAGACGAAGTCAATCATCAAGAGAGGCTCGCCAAAAGAGCAAAGAGAAATATTGAGGGTGGTTTCCAGAGCGGCCAAATGGGGCAGACTGTAAATCTGTTGTCTTTCGACTTCGGTGGTTCGAATCCATCACCACCCACTTCCGGAAAAAGGAAGTTACTTTGCGGAAATAGCTCAGTTGATAGAGCACTAGCCTTCCAAGCTGGGGGTCGCGGGTTTGAGCCCCGTTTTCCGCTCTAACCTCGCTGTTATAGCTCAGTGGTAGAGCACTTCCTTGGTAAGGAAGAGGTCCCGAGTTCAAGTCTCGGTAACAGCTCTTTAAAGAAATGTGGATTTAAATCGATCATTCATTTATAAATTATAACAAAGAAAAGCTATGGCTAAAGAGAATTTTGTGCGCACCAAACCGCACGTAAACATTGGTACTATCGGTCACGTTGACCATGGTAAGACAACTCTGACTGCTGCTATCACAACCGTACTGGCTAAGCAGGGTCTTTCTGAGGTTAAGTCTTTCGACCAGATTGATAATGCTCCCGAGGAGAAGGAGCGTGGTATCACTATTAACACCGCTCACGTTGAGTACGAGACCGCTAAGCGTCACTACGCTCACGTTGACTGCCCAGGACACGCCGACTATGTGAAGAACATGGTAACTGGTGCTGCTCAGATGGACGGTGCAATCCTTGTTGTTGCTGCTACTGATGGTCCTATGCCTCAGACTCGTGAGCACGTCCTGCTCGCTCGTCAGGTAAACGTTCCCCGTCTGGTTGTATTCCTGAACAAGTGCGATATGGTTGATGATGAGGAGATGCTGGAGCTCGTTGAGATGGAGGTTCAGGAGATTCTCGCTCAGTATGAGTTCGAGGAAGATACTCCTATCATCCGCGGTTCTGCCCTCGGTGCACTGAACGGTGTTGAGAAGTGGGAGAAGAAGGTTATGGAGCTGATGGATACTTGTGACACATGGATTCAGGAGCCTCCTCGCGCTACCGATAAACCTTTCTTGATGCCTGTTGAGGACGTATTCTCTATCACTGGTCGTGGTACTGTTGCTACTGGTCGTATCGAGACTGGTGTTATCCACGTAGGTGACGAGGTTGAGCTGCTCGGTCTCGGTGAGGATAAGAAG
>OMWH01000027.1 GCA_900314755.1 uncultured Prevotellaceae bacterium
ATGCTACAGCCGATGTGCTGACAGGAATATTACCAATATGTTCTAAATCCGTAATCATGATGCAAAGATAGCTATTTTTAGAATAACAAACTAATTATTTCTTGTTTTTTTATTCCTGTTTTAGCTTTTTTAATACGGTTGACCTGATTTGTAATGTATGTTAGTCATGACCTCCACTTCTTCATCATGCCTCTCCTTTTCGGAAGAGGTGGGTGAAGTGTTTGTTATAGAGTTCGGAGAGTCCATGACGATTATCGATAGCCTCACCGACGACGAGCATGGTCGTGAGGGTAAGGTGGTTGTCATGGACGATCTTCGCAAGGTCTTTTAGTTTGCCACGATAGATCTTCTGGTCTCCCCATGTCAGGTGATAGCAGGCAGCAACAGGAGTGTCCTCCGGATATTCCATCAGCAACTCCTTCTGTACCTCGTCGACAATGGCGGCACTGAGGAAGATACACATCGTCGACTGACTCCTGGCAAGCAGGTGCAGCTGTTCCTTCTCAGGCATCGGAGTACGTCCCTCGCCACGAGTCAGGATAATCGTCTGACAACGCTCCGGGATGGTAAACTGACTGCGTAACTCGGCAGCGGCAGCCAGGAAAGAGGAGATGCCTGGTGTGATATGATAGTCCATTCCCTGACGGTCGAAGAATGCCATCTGCTCTTGGATGGCACCGAAGATACAGGGGTCACCCGTATGCAGACGAACGATGTATTTCCCCTGGTCGTAGAACCTCTTCATCAGGTCACACTGCTCTTCCAGACTCATGTCTGCCGACGAGCGTACCATGGCTCCAGCCTTATGACAGTCAGTGAGTTCCTTGGGAACAAGACTGCCCGCATACAGAATCAGGTCGGCACGCTCCAGCATCTTACGACCACGGACACTCACCAAGTCAGGGTCACCAGGACCAGCACCCACAATCTCGATATGTCCTTTCTCCTCCCGCAGGTATTTATAGTCGATGGCAAGGGCTGCCGTCCAGTTCTTACCCTTCACCTTAGGAACGATGAGTTTTCCATGGTTAGAGCCGAGGATGGCAGCAGCCTCACAGACACTGGGAGTCCCCACATGCTTGTTGACCACATCGCTGGGGTTTGGTACCTCCACCTTCGCCAATTCCTCAGCAGAGTAAAACACCACCTCCTCGCCATAGTCCTCCAGAACATCAATGAACTCCTCATCCGCTTTCACGTCGATGGTGCAATAGTGTTTGTAGCAGGGTAATATTCCTATTCTGCTGAGTGTCTCGTCTATCTGGTCGTAGATATCCATGTAGTCATCGGGATGACTGGCAAGACCGAAACCCAAAGAAGCGATCATCGGGACGAAATGTAGTTCCAGTATTCCGGCAGGAGCACAGAGGTTGTAGGGCGACACGATGATGACAAGACTGTAATGTGCGGAATCGACCTCTGCAAGACTCTTGACGATGGTGACATGGTCGGGGAGGGTCTTCTCCAGATAGTCCGTACCCTCGTCACAGACTTCCATCAACAAAGCTGTCGGTCTCTTATTGACGAAAGCATAGATACATTCGTTCATGTCATCCTCGCTGGCTATTGCCCAGTTGAAACGCTCCGCAAGCGTGTCAAGAGCCCATAGTCCGGCATTGTCGCTCTGCGTGGTGATGACCGCCCTTGCCCCGAGGATGGCGGCAACCTCAGAAGTGAGGTCGTTGGCACCTCCGATATGTCCGGACAACACAGAGACAGCATGCTGTCCGAAGGTGTCCACACAGACGACGGCAGGGTCCTCATGCTTATCCTTTATATAGGGAGCGATGGTGCGCACACAGATACCCATGGCACCGATGAAGATGAAGCCGTTGAAGTTCTTCCATTGCTTGCCGACCTCGGAACGTTCTATTACCTTCGCCTTCAGTTCTCTGCACAGGTCGCTGGCGATATCCTTGCCAGCGTCACCGATTGGTATGATTGCTATTTTCTGCATTTCAGTATTGTTATTGGATGATGGTCATTGAGTTGTATTCTGACGGGTGGCTCCTGCTGGAGTCCTAATGCCTCGCAAGCCTCGTTCCATAGTTGCTGACTGTCAGTGGTCACCTTGGGAGCGATGACACTATTCATGACGATGCAGCCGTCATCAGCAAGGACACTGACCACCTTCGTCATTATCTCCTTCAGATGTCCCCCATGCCCGCCAATGAAAACGGCATCAGGACGTTGTGATGGAGAATTGGCAACGGGGAATTGGCAATGGAGGAAATCGCCCATGTGGATATGGATGCCAGGGGCACCAAAGCGACGCATGTTCTCTTGGATGATAGACTCACACTCAGGACGGATCTCAAAGGCATCGATATGCAGATGAGGGAACAGCAGTCGCGCCTCTATCGAGATGCTTCCTGTGCAGAAGCCGATGTCCCATAGTGTATGCCGTCTGGGAAGGTCGAGTGCCTGTAAGGTCATCAGGCGAATCGGCATTTTGGTAATCATCTTCGTCCTGCCGTCTAAGAGGGTGAAGGAACTGTCGGGGATACCGAAAGGTTTAGGAGAGCGTTGTGCGTCAAGTGTGGAGAGTATGAGACAGTTAGGGTGGGAGAACTCACACACGGCGGCTTCCTGGAGGGAGAGGGTCGTCACCCTTTCTTTCTCTGTGTTGCCGAGGTGTTCCCCCACATACATGGCATATTGGTCATAACCATACTCCAGCATCCTTTGGGCAATAGCGGAAGGGGTGTGCTCCCTGTCTGTCAGCACTCCTATCTTGTCTGCCCGTTCTATCAGGGCACGGTCGAACTCCTGCCAGGGTCTGCCGGTCAGTGAGACGATACGCATGTCATGGTAGGGTATCACCAGACGGTGAGCCAACATCTGCAGGGAGTTGAAAGTAGGGTAGACCACTATCTCCGCATTCGGCATCTTCCGCTGTACTGTATTGGCAAAACCGAAGAACAGCGGATCGCCACTGGCGAAAACGACTATGGATGGAAGAGTTGAAGGATGGAAGGATTGAAGTCTATATTGCTCGAAGACGGCATCAAGGGGTACGGTGATGTCAATCCACTGCGCATCAGCAGGGAGGTAGGGGGCGACAATCTCATGATGACGCTTGCCACCCGAGAATACCTTTCCGTTCTTGATGACCTCCATTACCTCAGGAGGAAAGAACGGCTTCGGATTATCCGTGATACCAATAATGATAAACTTCAATTCTTCCATTTTTCAACTCTTCATCTCTTCCATTCTTCAATTCTTCAACTCTTCCATTCTTCACAAGTCTCTCCCAGGTTTTAGTTGTGCGGCATCATCGTAACAAAGTATCGCATTACAGAGTGTGGCGGCAAGATTACTGCCACCCTTGCGCCCTTCGACAATGATTTTGGGAATGTCACGGAAAGGCTTCACCATGTGTTTCGACTCACAGACATGGACGAAACCCACAGGAGCGGCGATGATACCAGCAGGATGCGCCTTGCCTTTACGGATCAAGTCGCAGAGTTCCATCAGTGCCGTCGGTGCGTTACCGAAAGCAAAGAGAGCGTCAGGATGCTCCTCGACGGCAAGACGAATACCCGCTTGTGTCCGGGTGATACCCTCTGCGGAAGCCATCTCAGCCACCCGTGGGTCTTGCAGGTAACACTTCGCCTCCATGCCCAGTCGTTGTAAGGCACCTTTACGTATGCCACTGGTCACCATCGTCACATCCGTCACAAAGGTTCTCAGACTGCCATCCTTCACCATCTTATACAGATGCTCCACAGCCCCCTCGTCGGTATAGAGAATATGCTCCATCTCAAAGTCGGCAGTGGTATGGATGGCATGCAGCAGCGCCCATTTGCGGTCAAGAGGAATGTCCTTGTCCTGCAACTCAGACTCAATACGTCTGAAACTCTGTATCATAATCTGCTGACCGGGTTTTTCATTAGAAGTGAGAGGTGAGGGGTGAGAGGTGAGGTTATACCCACGGGGGGTAATTATCTTCCCGTCCTCGATATATGACTGGGAATTACCAATGAGGATGACGGTAAACATATCAACCTCCTCGGGATTAAAGTCATGAAGAGTCGTCACCTTTATGTTCTGCTCTGGTCTGCCAGCCTGGCGGACAAAACCCACAGGAGTGTTTCCTGAGCGTTCCTGCAGGAAGAGTTCTTGTAAGCGGTACAGTTGCCAGTAACGCTCATGACTCTTGGGATTATAGACAGCAGTGACGAAATCACCAGTGGCGGCGGCACGGATACGACGCTCTATCGTCTCCCAAGGTGTCATCAAGTCCGAGAGAGAGATGACACACAGGTCGTGTCCGATAGGAGCCCCTAACAGTGATGCCGCTTTCTGGAAAGCGGAGATGCCAGGCAGGGAGCAGACCTCAACATCGGAACCCCGTTCTTTCCGCATCTCATAGATCAGTGGTGTCATGCCATAGATACCAGCATCACCAGACGATATCACGACGACCGTCTTCCCCTGTTCTGCCTGTATAAAAGCCAGCTCAGCCCTCTCACGCTCTTTCTTCATCCCTGTGTCGATACACTCACACTGCGGAGGAATGATGGGTTTGATGAACTGGAAATAGAATTTATAGCCGACAATCACCTCTGCCTCCTTGATGGCTTCCGTTACTGCCGGTGTCATGTCCTCAGGTCCTCCAGGACCTATTCCTGCAACAATAATTTTCTTCATACTTGCTGCAAAGTTACAGAAAATTATTAACTTTGCAGCAAAATATAAAAAAAAGATGAGACGTATCATTCTGATTACTGGTGGACAACGTTCGGGTAAGAGTCAGCATGCAGAGCAATTAGCTTTGCAGTTGGCTGAGAATCCTGTTTATCTTGCCACAGCCCATGTGTGGGACGAGGAGTTCCGGCAGCGGGTGCTCAGACACCAGGAGCGTCGCGGACCTCAGTGGACGAATATCGAGGAGGAGAAGTTCCTGAGCAGACACGAGCTGACGGGGCGTGTCATCGTGATAGACTGTGTGACCTTATGGTTGACGAATTTCTTTTTTGAGAATAATGAGGTAGAACAGACTTTGGAACAGGCAAAGGCTGAGTTTGACCGCTTCACCTCACAGGAGGCTACCTTCATCTTCGTCACCAACGAGATAGGAAGTGGTGGTGTCAGTGAGAATGCCATCCAACGGAAGTTTACTGACCTGGAAGGGTGGATGAACCAATATATCGCAGCGAAAGCTGATGAAGTGATCCTGATGGTGAGTGGAATACCTTTGAAAGTGAAATGAGAACATTTAATATATCATCTCCTGATGAGACATTACGTCCCTCCATTCAGGAGAGAATTGATAACCTGAACAAGCCGAAGGGTTCGTTGGGCAGACTGGAAGAGTTAGCGATGCAGGTCTGTCTGATTCAACAGACACTGTCCCCTTCGTTAGTGCATCCCTGCCATCTGCTGTTAGGTGGTGACCACGGCATAGAGCGGGAGGGTGTCAGTGTGTCTCCCCGTGATGTCACATGGCAGCAGATGATCAACTTCACGCATGGTGGTGGCGGTGTGAATATGTTCTGCCGTCAGCATGGTTTCACTTTGCGCATCGTTGATGTGGGGGTGGATTATGACTTGTCCAAGGTTCCTGGCATCATCCACAAAAAGATAGCCTGCGGCACCAGAGATTTCCTTCATGAGCCTGCCATGTCGGAAGAGGAGTACGACAAGGCGATAGAGACAGGAGCCTCATTGGTTGACGAGTGTGTCGCTGAGGGGTGTAACATCCTCTGTATCGGAGAGATGGGTATTGGCAATACGTCCCCGTCCAGTATCTGGATGCATCTGTTCTGTCATCTTCCTCTGGAAGAATGTGTCGGGGCTGGAGCCGGTCTGGATCATCCGGGTATTCGTCGTAAGTATGAGGTGTTGGCAGAGTCTGTCAGTCATGCTGCCTCCTCACTGCAGACCACTCAGGATATCCTTCGCTATTTTGGAGGTTATGAGATGGTCACCGCTATTGGTGCTATGTTAAGAGCGGCAGAGCACCATGTCATCATATTGGTCGATGGCTTTATCATGACCGCCTGTGCCTTAGCCGCTATCCGTTTGTGTCCCGAAAGCCAGTCATATATGATATTCACCCATTGTGGTGACGAGGGTGGTCATCGGAAGATGCTGGATGCCATGGGAGCCTCACCACTGCTTCGTCTGGGTTTCCGATTAGGAGAGGGAACGGGAGCCTTGTGTGCTTATCCTATTATTGACTCTGCTGTAAGGATGGTTAACGAGATGAACACTTTTCAGAAAGCTAATATTACCAAATACTTCTGACCTATGGAGATATCTATTGACCAGACTCACTGGTACGACCGTATATGGGCATCATTGATCTTCTTCACCAGACTTCCTTTCTGGCGATTGCATGAACCACCCAAGGAATGTTATAAGACCGTTGTGGAGCATTGGCCCTTAGTAGGTTGGCTGACGGGGGGAGCGATGGCTGCCATCCTCTATTTCGGCAGTATGGTATTGCCATACCTGGTGGTTGTTATCACTGCGATGGCGGTGCGTCTGTTGATGACCGGTGCTCTCCATGAGGACGGATTGGCAGATTTCATGGATGGTTTTGGTGGTGGCGGGAGAGACCGTCAGCGTATTCTTGACATCATGAAAGACTCCCGTATCGGCACCTATGGTGTGCTGGGACTGGTGTTCTATGAGTTGCTGTTAGGGACGACGCTCTATTCCCTGACTCCCGAACTGGCTGCCTTGGTGGTATTTGCCGCCGACCCCTATAGTAAGATGGTGACCAGTCAGTTGATACTGATGTTGCCCTATGCCCGTAAGGAGGAGGAAGCTAAGTCAAAGACCGTCTACAGGAAAATGGAATGGAAGGCAGGGGTGAGTCTTGCCGTACAAGGGCTCCTCCCCATGGCTGCGTTCCTTTATCTGACCCGTCTGCCATGGACGATGATTATCTTTATGCCTTGTCTGGTGATGTATTTCCTTTACCTGCTTATCCGTCAGCGGCTACAAGGGTATACCGGTGACTGTTGCGGTGCTGTCTGCCTGTTGGTGGAACTGACTGTCTATCTGGTTGTGTGCAGTTTAGTAACACATCCACTGATATAAGATGATGAGTATGATCATCAGCACTTCAGCCATCCTGTTGATACGGATGGCTTTTTTCATGTCACTCGTGTCCAGCAGTTTTTCATTTTCCCCAATGAAGGGTTTGTCAAAACGCTCCCCGAAATAATAATGAGGCCCCCCGAAACGACAATGCAGGATGCCTGCGAGGGCAGCCTCAGGATAGCCACTGTTGGGACTGGCATGGTGACTACCGTATTTCCATACGAAACCAAAGAGGTTCCATTTCCCTGAGACGATAACCATCAACAGGGCGGTAAGACGTGCAGGGATGAAATTGACAATATCGTCGATCCTTGCGGCACAACAGCCAAAGTCCTTGTAGCGCTCTGTGTGATAGCCAATCATGGAGTCAAGGGTGTTGACCATCTTATAGGCAAGCATGCCAGGTGTTCCTAACAAGGCAAACCAGAACAGAGGGGCTATCACACCGTCGCTCAGGTTCTCTGCCAAGGTCTCCAATGCCGCTGTCCTTACCTCCTGTGCCGAAAGCTCTGAAGTGTCCCTTCCTACGATGCGTGCCACCTGTTTCCGCCCTTCGTCCAGAGACCTGTCCACGGCGAGGAATACTTGTCGTACTTCCCGGATAAGGGTCGTTCCTGCCAGACAGAAGAAGATGATGATGACATTGAGGATGGGCAGATAACGGTTGAGCAGCCAACCGGCTGTAAAAACAAAGATGATGAGAACAAGAGCCAGCAGTGCTCCTTTCAGCATGCGGTGTCTTCCTTTGTTCAGACGATGCTCTCCCCATGCTATCATCTTCCCAAACCATACCACGGGATGGGGGAGACATGAAGGGTCACCCAGCAGCAGGTCCAGTGTCCAACCTCCCAGTAGGGGTAATATGGCAATCAGGATATCAGGCATGGTGACTGATTATTTGATATACTTTCTCCACATCCACATATTGACGGATATGGTCGGCAAGACGGTTGTATTGCTCCTCTTTGAAAGCATGGTAGTCAAAGGGGGTGCTGTCCTTAGCCAACTGATCGGCAAAGGGCTTCAAAAGATAGTCGATGAAAGAGGTGTTGTCGAGAATGCCATGGACATAGGTACCCATACAGTGGTCGTCCACCAGGTAACCGTCTTCCGTGCCATCCTGCAAGTGCAATAGGGGAGACGGAGTTTCCAAAGGTGTCGTGATACCTTGGTGAATCTCGTAACCTTGTCCATATTCACAGGTCACCTGCCGGGTTGTCTTCTCACCATCGATGGTGGTGGTGACAGGTAACAGTCCCAGTCCTGGTATACACTCAATATCTCCTTCCGTATGGTGAGGGTCACAGACCTCACGTCCCATCATCTGATATCCTCCGCAGATACCCAGTACAGTGGCACCACGCCGACGAGCCTTGATGATTGCCTCTGCCATGCCGTTGCGCCGTAAATGATACAGGTCATCAATCGTTGACTTGGAACCTGGCAGGATAATGATATCAGCATCCTCGATATCTGACGGGTTACTGGCATAGTATAGATGTATGCGAGGGTCCTGCTCCAACACGTCGAAGTCAGTAAAGTTACTCATGTGTCGCAGAAGGACGACGGCACAGTTTAATGAGGTGCCTTGTGCATGGTGCGCTTTATGTTCCAGCGACACGCTGTCCTCTTCCTCGATATGGATGTCGGTGAAGTAGGGAAGGACACCCAGTACAGGGATATGACACAGATTCTCAATGATTTCAATACCTTCTTGGAAGAGTTGAATGTCACCACGGAACTTATTGATAATAATCCCCTTAACATGTTTCCTCTCTTCTTCGGTCAAGAGCATGATACTGCCATACACACTGGCAAAGACACCCCCTCGGTCAATATCGGCAACAAGGATGACATCAGCACCTGCATATATTGCCATGGGCATATTCACCAAGTCGACTTTCCGAAGGTTGATCTCGGAGATACTGCCTGCTCCTTCCATCACAATAGGGTTATATTGGGAGGCAAGACGGTCGAAAGCCTCATGAACAGCTTGACGGAGATATTCCCTTCCTTCATGACGGAAATAACTGCCTGCCGATTGATTGCCTACTGGTTTGCCGTTCAACACCACTTGGGACGTGTGGTCAGACTGTGGCTTTAATAAGATAGGGTTCATATCCGTATGACAGGGTATGCCTGCAGCCTCAGCCTGTACAGCCTGGGCACGTCCTATCTCCAGTCCTTCTGGTGTGGCATAGGAGTTAAGCGACATGTTCTGCGCCTTGAAAGGAGCGGGGGAGTAGCCGTCTTGTCTGAAGATACGGCAGAATCCTGCGGCAATCACACTCTTGCCGACATCACTGCCAGTACCTACGAACATCAGTGGGTGTAAATATGTTTTCATCTCTCTAAACTCTCAACTCTCAACTCTAAACTAAATAAAGGTGTGTGTAACTTGCCAACACATTATTATATATAAGGACGGGTGTGTCCACGGGATTCCCTTTGGCATCATAGACTTGCGTGACACTCTTGGGAGTCTCCCCCATGAACTGAGTGTAGTGGAACTCATGTCCCCTGTATTCCTTACCATCCAAGACGAAGCGGCGATAGCCTAATGTCAATCTGCGGTCTGCTTTCCGTGCCGTAATCTGGTAGGGAAGTACTCCACACATCGGAAACTCCCCCTCATCGGTTACTATTGACTTACAGAGATACATCATCCCTCCACATTCGGCGATGATGTGTCCGCCCCGTTCCGCATATTCTCTGATGGCATGGCGAGTCCTCTCTGCCTTGACCAACGCCTGCAAATGCTTTTCAGGATAACCTCCTGGCAGATAGAGTAAGTCAATTCCCTCCAGATGAGGAATCTCTGTTTCCGGATCAAAGAAACAGACATGCTGGAATGAGTCAATCACCTCTTGATAAAGAAAAGAGAACGACTCACTATTCCGTGCTATCAGAACGTTAAGAGTCTTTCCCATCTCACTGTCTCCTCTAATAAATGAATAATGTCCTGGTCCTCTGGCATCGAACTATAGTCCAGTCCTAAGTAGCGGGAACCTTGTTCGAGGGAAGTCCTCTTGGGCAGATAGCCCAGGCACTCCACACCTTGTTCCTCACATACTTCTTGTAACATACGGAAATGTTTCCCAGACCCTACCTTATTGAATATGATGCCACAGAACTGGATGTCTTTGCGGAAGTTCAGGAATCCAGACAACAAAGCAGCCGTGGAATAGGCTGCCGACTTGGCATCGATGACTAATACGACAGGGATGTCCAGGACACTTGCTATCTCTGCCGACGAGCCTTTGTCCTTGTCATAACCGTCAAAGAGTCCCATCATTCCTTCTACGACACATACATCTGCGTCTTTGCCATAGCGTTCAAAGAGTTCACGGACATGTTTTGGTGTCGCCATGAACGTATCGAGGTTGATGGATGGTCTGCCGCAAACATTCTCATGAAACTTGGTGTCGATATAGTCGGGACCGCACTTGAAAGGCTGAACGCGATACCCCTTCTGTGTCATCAAAGCCATCAGCCCCCGGGCAATGGTTGTCTTGCCCGAGCCACTATGGGGTGCTGCTATGAGAAACTTGGCGTTCATCCGTGCAAAAGTACAAATTATTTATGAATTATGCATGGTGAATTAAAAATATTTAGTACCTTTGCAGCCGGAAAAGGCAATCTGGCGGTTGATACTGCCTGATGTAAGGGAATCCGGTGAGAGTCCGGAACTGTACCTGCAGCTGTAATCCTCCTTGAATGGTTTGCTTGTATAACGCCACTGACGAATGTCGGGAAGGTAAAGCAGACTGAGGAAAGTCAGAAGACCTGCCATCCATCTTTGGTAAGCGCGCTCAGGAATAAGCGTTGCGGAAAAACGACATCGTTATGAAGAAATGGGTTTTTGGGCTGGTGTTGTCATGCACGGCTCAGACACAAATGGCACAGAATGTTTTGATGACAGACTCTATTCAGGAGGTTGTCGTGACAGGTACTGGCACTCAGCATCTGCTCAAGGATGCTCCTGTGCAGACAGAAGTCATCAGTGGGAGACAGTTGCAGCAATATGCCGGCAAGAGCATCGAGGATATTCTCTCGGGACTGACGGCAAGTTTTGCCTTCAACGAGAACGACATGGGTTCTCATCTGCAGATGAACGGACTGGGAAACAGTTATGTACTGATTCTCATTGACGGTCGCCGACTGCATGGTGACAACGGTGGTGAGAATGACCTCTCCCTCATCGACCCTCATAACATTGAGAAGATAGAGATAGTGAAGGGAGCCTCGTCGGCACTCTATGGTAGTGACGCTATCGCCGGTGTTATCAATATCATTACCAAGAAACATCGTGAGCAGGGGGTGATGGTGGAGAATACCAGCCGTTTCGGCTCTTACGGAGATATCCGTCAGCATAACGGTATTGCCTTGAATTTCGGGAAGTTCTCTTCCTATACCAATTTTCAGTTACAGCACTCTGACGGTTGGCAGAACACCAGTGAGGAAGCACTCTCGCAGACAGAGTATCATATCACGGACTCACGGAACAAGACCGTCAACCGTCATACTAACTGGCAGATTGCTGAGCATCTCACTTACCAGCTGACTCCCAAGATTGAGCTCTATGCCGACGGCAGTATCTATTGGAAGCGTATCTATCGCCCCTGTGGCAAGCATCCCGGTGTGGATGTCAAGACCTATGATATGCAATACAATAACGCATCGGTATCGGTAGGTGGAAAATGGAAACTCAATGAGACAGATGTGATTACCCTGGATGCTGACTGGAAACGGCATGCCTATAAGTATGTCTATACGGACACCACACTGACTGACGGATACGTGAACGGACGCTTCACCAACTATTATCCGTATTTCCCCGGTGACGTGGATTTGCAAAGTGACCAGCGGCTGACCCATATCACCCTGAAAGGTGTGTTTAGATTACCCTATCAGCAACAGCTGAGCGCAGGATTCGATTATCGCTATGACTGGTTAGAGGCTCCGATGAGAGTTAATGGTGGAAAAGCAACGGATAATACCCAGGCATTGTATGTGCAGGACGAGTGGGCACTCCTTAACCCGTTGTACCTGACAGCAGGACTTCGACTGACACGTAATGAGGGATTCGGTACCCGGCTGACTCCTAAACTCTCTGCGATGCTGAAGGTCAACGACCTGCGGTTAAGAGCTACATGGAGTCAGGGCTATAAGACTCCCACACCTAAGGAACTGCACTATCAGTATGTGCGTAATATGAACGGGGTGCTCCTCTATCTCGGAAATAGTGATCTGAAGGCACAGACCTCCAACTATTTCGGACTCAGTGCGGAATATAGTATTGGCAATCTGACAATGACGCTTTCTGGTTATTATAATAAGGTGGATAATATGATTGCGCTGGTGACGATACCAGCGAGTGAGGCACCAGGTGATCTGATTGTCCAGTACGACCCAAGGAGAGTGCGCCAATACCAGAACATGGAGGATGCCAAGACCTATGGTGTTGACTTCACGGCACGTTATCAGACCAAGCATTTCACGGTAGGAGGGTCATATAGTTATTTGGACTCCAAGGCGCATCAGTATGACACGGAAGATGAAGTCATGAAAGAAGTCACCATTGACGGTATGGCACACCATAAGGCAAACTGGTATGCGACATGGAACCATGACTTCACGAAATGCTATCATCTTGGCATCGGTATCTATGGCCGTATGTCTAGTAAACGGTATTATCAGGTGGACGGTGACGGCAAGGGCTATCAGATATGGAGACTTTCGACAACCCATCAGTTTGGAAAGAACTACCGCTTAGAGGCAGGTGTCGACAATATCTTCAATTATGTGGACAAGACACCGCATGGACTCCATCTGGGGACCACAACGCCAGGGACTACTGTCTATGCGTCATTGACTATCCGTTTCAACAAAGGAAAGAAACTCACAAACAAATATAAGTATAACTTAAATCAAAGAAACAATGAAGAAAATTAAATTCTTAATGATTGCTATGATGGCATTCGTCACCAGTGCCACATTTACTGCGTGTGGTGATGATGACAATAGCAGTAACAACAACAAACGTTCAAATTACGACCGCTATCAGGAGACAGTGAATGGCATTGTCAACAGTCAGAAGAGCAGTGACAAAGTCATTCTGGTAGTTGCCTTCGGTTCTACCTGGGAACAGGCTTATGACACCTTCGACAAGGTGGTGGCTGACTATAAGAGCCAGTTCAGTGGCTGGGATGTGTATCTTTCCTTCTCTTCCGCCATCTGTATCAACAATGCACGTGCCGGTGAGAATGTAGCACCACGTGATTACTTCGATCCGGAGCACTGGTTGACCGCCATTGGTCTCGCTGGCTATAAGCAGATTGTCGTACAGTCATTGCAGGTGATTCCCGGTGAGGAGTATCGCCGTGTTCGTGACACTTATGTTAAGGACTTCATGAACAACCGTAACGGTGACTTCACCGATGCATATATGAAGAGTCTCGACCTGAATGTCGTAGTAGGTACTCCACTGATGGCAGAGGAGAGTGATGCACAGGCACTTGCCACTGTTCTGAATAACGAACCTGATATCAAGGCTGCTGTCAATAAGGGTATTGTCGCTTTCATGGGTCATGGTAATCCTGAGGGTTATGACTACTATGGTGGTAACATCCGTTACCTGCAGTTGGAAGACGCACTCCGTAACCTCAACAAGAGCTACTATGTAGGTACTGTTGATATGAAAGAGACATACGCAGAGGATGTGCTGGCTCACATTGGAGGCGGCAAGTTCGATTATCAGGTTGGTGATATGGGAAAAACCTCTTACTATGACAAGAATACAGCCACCAAGGCACAGCTCTACCCGTTGATGTCTATTGCCGGTGACCATGCTCATAATGACATGGCTGATCCGGAAGACCCGGAGAGCTGGTACTCTTTGTTTAACGATGCTGGTATTGAGACAGAGGCTTACGAGACCAATTTCACAGAGGCATGTTGGAAAAAGTATAAGAGTGGTGATGAGTATATCCCTGCCCTTGCAGAGCGTGCCAAGGTTCGTGCCTTGTGGATGAACCACACCCGTGAGGCTATTAAGAAGCTGGGTACCCCCGATGCGTTGTCTACTCCAACCACAGCATCTGAGTAATTTTTGTAGTATTATTATATATGTTTGCAAAAGGAGGTGCGGTCGTGAGACGGCATCTCCTCTTTTAAAAGAAAATATCATGAAGAGATTACCTGTATTTTTTGCCTGTTTGCTGGCATGTTACACTACCTGTGAGGCTCAGATTCACAGAAAGGGAGATATAGACACAACCCAGACGAGTCGTTCGTATAACCTGAACCCGGTCGTGGTGACAGGCTCCGGTCATCATCAGCGACTGAAATCCACGGCGACACCAGTCCATGTGATGAGTAAAAGGGAGATACAGGAGCAGGGAATTACGACGTTCGACCAGGCGTTGACACGAATGATGCCACAGACCTCCATGGCACCCAACTCCATGGGTACGTTCCTCCGTCTGAACGGACTGGGGAATAAATATATCCTGATCCTGATCAACGGACAGAAGGTGACAGGTGATATCTCTAATAATGTGGACCTGAACCGCATCGACATGTCTCGCATAGAACGTATCGAGGTACTCGACGGTGCTGCTTCCTCCCTTTATGGCAGTGATGCTATTGCCGGTGTGATTAATATCATCACCAGTCAACCGACTGACGCTTTAGTCCATGTGCATAACGACTTGAAAGTAAGTGGGAAAGGAGCGTTGACCGAAACGGTTGGTTTGGATATTTACAAGAATGGCTTTGGTTCTTATACCACCTTCACCCATGACCGTGCTGACAGTTATCAGAACAACAACTTGGAATACGTGAAGGGTTCTGATACGGAGACACAGGAGACGATTGCTCCTCTCTTTACCGGCTACCGCTCGAATGTGGTCAGTCAGAAATTCACCTATAAGCCAAACAAGAAGTTGGCATTCAATGCAGGACTCAGTTATTCCTATAAGATTACCGACCGTCCTGAAACCCGTGAGGATGTCACGGGAGGTACCGACTATGAGATGAGGTATAAAGGCTTCCGTTGGAACTTAGGCGGTATCTATAAGTTCAGCAGGCGTAACTCATTACAGGCAGACTTCACGGTAGACCGTTTCCGTTATGGTAAGGAATATGATATCGCTACCAAGTCTTATGAGGTAGGCGACTATGTGCAGTCGAAAAAACAACGCTCGATGGAGGGACAGCTGAAAGCGATTCTCGGTCTCACGACAAACTCCACCACCATCTTCGGTGCTGATTGGCAGAAGAACTATCTGACAGCATCGTCTGGCAATATCGACCAGCACGTGTCGACTTTCGCTGCCTATGCACAGCATGAGATGAAGTTCCTTCGTGACTTTACTGCTACCGTAGGTCTTCGCTGGACATATCATGAGACGTTCAAGAACCACCTGACACCCAAGGCGACCCTGATGTATGCACCGGGCAATTTCAGGTTCCGTGCCACCTATTCTGCCGGCTTCCGTGCACCTGGACTGGACGAGCTCTATTATCACTATTTCTCCGTCAATCGCGGAAAGGCACAGATTATCTTTGGTAATCAGGACCTCTCACCGGAGAAGAGTCATTATTTCTCACTCAATGCGGAATATCATAACGACTATATCGTGGTGGGTGTAACGGGATTCCTGAACCGTATCAATGATATGGTGGTGAGAGAGAATATCGACGTGGATGCCAACTCCCTACAGATGCTACAGACAGAGTTTCCTGAGATGACTGCCGACCAGGCGGCGAAACTCGAACGCTACTCCCTCTACAGGAACAGTGACAAGGGTGATGTGAAGGGGGTACAGCTGAATGTGTCTGCCAATCTGTTTGAGGGCTTCAACCTCTCGGCAAACTATGCTTATACCTATGCACGCAGCAAGAGTGGGGAAGACTGGATGACTCTTGAGCGCAGTATCCGTCATGCTGCGACCATTGCGGCTAACTACCATCGCCAGTGGGGGAAATACAAGATGAATGTCAATCTGAACGGCAGACTACAGTCAAAGACTTACTATCCCGATTACGAGGATGCTCCAGGCTTCGGGGTGTGGAACCTCCATACCACCCATACTTTTAATGTGGCAAGATGGGCTGTCATTGAACCCAGTATCGGTGTCGATAATATCTTTGACAGGGTAGACTGCCGTATCGACTCGTCATCGAGGAAATATGCGCTCTACACACCAGGCAGGATGTTAGTGGTAGGACTGAAGGTGAGATTCCTCTCAAAACATGAATGAACAAAAATGAAAACCATAACTTGCATAATTGTAATCTAAGTTGATTTTATAGAATCCTAAGTTGTTGAACGAATCTTTTAAATAATGTCAAGGTGTTTGTAGGTTTCGTCTTTTTTATGTATTTTTGTAGCCAAAATAGTAAAGAAGAATGGAATACGCATTGTTTAAGAGCCGAAGCTACCGGGGAGTCATCTCCAAGGGGCTCGGTTTATATTTCTCTCATTTCCGCCTGTTTCTGAAGGCTTCATGGTTGATGGCTGTCATCTTCGCAGTGGTTTTCGCTGCCTTGGAGATGCTGTTGTCCATACAGTTACCTGCACTCTCTGCAACCATCATGAAACAAGAGTTGGTGCTGAAGACAGAACTGTCACCAGAGATAGCCCAACAATATTTAGAGTCTGTCGGTATCACCTTCCTGTTGGTATTGCTTTTCATGATTGCGGAGGCATTGACGGTAGGAACTGTAGTGAATAAGCTGAAAGAGCATCATGACACCAATACGATGACGGTTCCCAAACGCTGGTTCAGTATCAGTCGGCGGATGATGGGACGCACCCTGAAGGGTTATGTGTTCAACACCCTGACGATACTGGTACCTGTCTTACTGCTTGCCGTCCTGGTGGCTGTCTTGCATCATTTCGCCCCCGATGCCATGATGACATGGATGATCATCGTCGCCCTGTGCTGCATGGTGTTAGGACTGATGGCTCTCCCCATGCTGTTTGTCTTCATGAAATATGTGATGAACACAGGCAAGTCGTATTTCTCCCAGCTTGGAGCATCGTATGCAAGAGGTTTGCGCCACTGGGGACATATCTTCACTACCATGTTGATAAGTTGTTTGATTGTCTGTGTGCTGGCAGGAATCTGTTGTCTGCCAACCGCCATCCTTGCCCAGGCACATTGGACATCGCAGGAAGGCTTCCTCAATGGTGACCCCTTAGGGATGCCCGGCTATATCACCACACTGTCGTTCATCACCTATTTCCTGACAGGTTTTATACTGGTCTATATTTGCATGCCCATACTGATGATTGTTTATTTCATGTATGGCTCGATAGAGACCTATGAACAAGAGAAAAATAAACTAGATATATGAAAAGACTATTATTTATTGACCGTGACGGTACCATCATCGAGGAACCTGCAGACGAGCAGATAGACGCCTTTGAGAAACTGAAGTTCGTGGAGGGTGTTATCCGCAACCTTGTGTTCATTCGTCAGCGTCTCGACTTTGAGTTTGTCATGGTCAGCAATCAGGACGGGCTGGGTACCGACTCTTTCCCAGAAGACACCTTCTGGCCTGTCCAGAACTTCATCCTGCAGACACTGAAAGGAGAAGGGGTGGAGTTTGATGATATCCTGATTGATCCCCATTTCCCAGAAGATCATGCACCAACCAGGAAGCCCAACACAGGACTGGTGGAGAAATACATGAACAATCCAGCGTACGATATCGCCAACAGTTATGTGATTGGTGACCGTGATACTGACCGCCAGTTTGCAGAGAATATCGGATGTAAGTTCCTGCAGATAGGCAGTTGGGACAAGGTGGCAGAGACCCTTTTTGCCGGTGAGCGTTACGCGGAGGTGAAACGTACCACGAAGGAGACAGATATTGAGATCAAGGTCTGTCTGGACGGTACCGGCAAGTGTGACATCTCCACAGGACTGGGATTCTTCGACCACATGCTGGAGCAGATCGGCAAACATGGCATGATGGACCTGACGATACACACCAAGGGCGATTTGGAGGTGGACGAGCACCATACCATTGAGGATACCGCTATTGCTTTGGGTGAGTGCTTCCTCAAGGCATTAGGAGACAAACGAGGTATCGAGCGTTACGGCTACTGTCTGCCGATGGACGACTGTCTGTGCAGTGTCGCCCTCGACTTCGGAGGTCGTCCCTGGCTGGTATGGGATGCTGAGTTTCATCGTGAGAAGATAGGAGAGATGCCTACGGAGATGTTTCTGCATTTCTTCAAGAGTCTGAGTGATGCCGCTAAGATGAACCTGAACATCAAGGCAGAAGGCACTAATGAGCACCACAAGATAGAGGGCATCTTCAAGGCACTGGCAAGAGCTCTGAAGATGGCTGTGCGCCGTGACATCTATCATTATGAGTTACCCAGTACGAAAGGAATGCTATGAAATTGTTGAAATGGGGTTTTATCGGATGTGGTGAGGTGACAGAGATCAAAAGCGGTCCTGCCTTCTCGGAAGTGGAGGGCTCCAGTGTCGTTGCCGTGATGAGCCGTACCGAGGAGCGTGCCCGCACCTATGCCATCAAGCATGGTATTCCTAAGTGGTATACCGATGCCCAGGAACTGATCAATGACCCGGATGTCAATGCTGTCTATGTCGCTACTCCTCCCAGTAGTCATGCGACCTATGCCATCATGGCTATGAAGGCAGGGAAACCAGTATACGTCGAGAAACCCTTGGCATCGACTTATGAGGACTGTGCCCGTGTCAACCGTGTCAGTGAGGAGACGGGGATGCCGTGTTTTGTCGCTTATTACCGTCGTTACCTTCCTTATTTCCAGAAGGTGAAGGATATTGTGAACAGCGGACAGATAGGAAAGGTCGTCAATGTGCATGTCCGTTTTGCTGTTCCACCCCGTGAGGAGGATAAGGCAAAGACGTTGCCATGGCGGCTGCAGCCCGATATCGCAGGAGGTGGCTATTTCTATGACCTTGCCCCTCATCAGTTAGACCTGTTGCAGGATATCTTCGGTGTCATCATCGAGGCTCGTGGCATCTGCTCCAACCGTGGCGGGCTGTATCAGGCAGAGGATAGTGTGAGTGCCTGCTTCCAGTTTGAGAACGGACTGCCAGGCAGTGGCTCGTGGTGCTTCGTTGCCCATGAGTCAGCTCGTGAGGACCGTATCGAACTGATAGGTGAACAAGGGTCTGTCAGTTTCTCGGTATTCGACTATCAGCCCATCAAACTGCATACCAGTGAGGGGGCGGAGAGTATCACGGTACCCAATCCACCCTATGTGCAGTATCCGTTAATAAAAAAAGTGATAGAGCATCTTCAAGGTCTTGACATATGCAATTGCACGAGTGTTTCGGCAACGCCCGTCAACTGGGCGCTAGACCGTATTCTTGGTAAATTCTGATGTCCATGCGAAAGGTTCTGCTCATCATACTGTTGCTGTCAGCTTTGGGTGTGAATGCCCAAGACTCATTGAGCGTGGAGACACCCAAAAAGGGATGGCTCGCACGTCTCATCGACAGTTTCAGTGAGATAGATACTAATTATGTGGAACCACAGCATTACAACTGGGCGTTGATGCTTCAGTCCATCAACACCTATGACTATTATCGTATCAGTACTCCTGGTGACGACGGACAGTCGATTTCCTTTGCCCCCACGATAGGTGTCCGTATGGGACCATATTTCGGATGGCGCTGGATATTCTTAGGCTACACCATCGACCTTCGTAACATCCACTTCTTCAGCGGTCCCCGAAAGTTGGAGATTGACGGTAGTATTTATAGCTCCCGCTTCGGTGCGGATATCTTCTACCGGCGCTCAGTGGATGACTATAAGATCAGAAGGGTGTATCTGGGAAAGGATATTGATACAGAGGCATTGGAAGGACAGGAATTTAACGGTCTGAATGTCAGTATAACAGGTGTTAACTTCTACTATATCTTCAACCACAAGCGGTTCTCTTATCCTGCGGCTTTCGCACAGAGTACTTGTCAGAAAATAAGTTGTGGCTCATGGATGGTTGGTCTGGGCTATCTGAAAAATGACATCGAGTTTGACCATAAGCGGTTGGAGGCTCTTGCACAGGAGAAATTGGGACATGAGGTGGAACTGGACAGCGGTCTGATGTTCAACCGCATCAAGTATACAGATATCAATGCGTCCGTAGGGTATGCCTATAACTGGGTCTTTGCCCGCAACTGGCTGTTATGCGGAAGTCTGTCGATGGCACTTGCCTATAAGACCTCGCTGGGTGAGACAGAGAAAAAGTATGATACTCAGAAAGACTCGGGCTTCGACTTCGGCAACTTTAATATTGATGGCATCGGTCGGTTCGGTATTGTATGGAATAATACGAAATGGTATGCGGGTGCCAGCGCTATTGTCCGTGCCTATAATTACCATAAGTCGCAGTTCGCTGCCAATAACATCTTTGGTGACCTCTGTATTTACGTTGGTCTGAACTTCGGACCCCGCGGACCGTATAGAAAGAAAAATTAATCAATAAATAATAGATAATATGGAATTACCTGATTTTATGAGTTATGCCAATAAGTTTTCTCAATCGGATTTCGTTGAGAAGATTTCCCGCATCGCCAAGCGGGCTGGCTCAAAACTGGTGTATGCAGCCTTGATCCTGTACTATACCTTGCAGAGTGATAAGATTAGCAAGGCTGATAAGGCGATGATTATCGGAGCCCTGGGTTACATGATCAGTCCTCTTGACGTGCTGCCGGATGCGATCCCCATCGTCGGACTCACTGATGACTTAGCCGTACTTGTTTATGTATTGAAGAAAGTATGGACGGAAGTGGATCCTGACATTCAGGAGAAGGCAAAGTCGAAACTCTCCAAGTGGTTTGACGAGGATGAGATAGAGGAGATCGGCGATCTCTTCAAGGAAGAGCGATGATACAGGAATACGATATCAGAGTGCTTCCGCCAGTGGCTGCCAACGAGCAGTCACTGAGAGACTTTATTGCTGAAGAGAAGGGCTTTGACGTTCGTACCATCTGCCATCTGCGTATTCTCAGGAAAAGTATCGATGCCCGTCAGCGTACCATTTTTGTCAACCTGAAGGTGCGTGTCTATATCAATGAGATGCCGGAGGATGATGCCTATCAGCATACAGACTATCCCGATGTCTCTGACAGTCCTCAGGTCATTGTGGTAGGTGCCGGACCGGGTGGTCTCTTCGCAGCCCTTAAACTCATTGAGTTGGGGTTACGCCCTGTTGTCCTGGAGCGTGGTAAGGATGTTCATGAACGTAAGAAAGACCTCTCGATGATTACCAAGACGCAGCAGGTGGATGGAGAGAGTAACTATTGCTTCGGAGAGGGTGGCGCTGGTGCCTATTCGGATGGTAAGCTATATACCCGTAGTAAGAAACGGGGCAATAGTGAGAAAATCCTCCATGTGTTCTGTCAGCACGGTGCGTCGACGAATATCCTTTCTGATGCTCATCCGCATATCGGTACGGACAAGTTACCGAGGGTTATAGAGAACATGCGTAACACGATCTTACGCTGTGGTGGTGAGGTGCATTTCCAGACAAAGATGACACGCCTGCTCATAGAGCATGATACCGTAATAGGGGTAGAGGCAGAGAACATTTCTCATTCCTCACTTCTCATTTCTCATTTCAAAGGTCCCGTCATCCTCGCCACAGGACATTCGGCACGTGATGTCTATCGCTATCTTGCAGCAGCGAAGGTAGAGATAGAGGCGAAAGGTATTGCTGTTGGTGTACGCCTGGAGCATCCTTCGTTACTCATCGACCAGATACAATACCATAACAAACAGGGTAGGGGGAAGTACCTTCCCGCTGCCGAGTATTCGTTTGTCACACAGGTGGATGGACGTGGTGTCTACTCTTTCTGTATGTGCCCAGGTGGTTTTGTGATACCTGCAGCTACAGACAAGCAGCAGATTGTCGTCAATGGCATGTCACCCTCCAACCGTGGGGGACAGTGGAGTAATAGCGGAATGGTGGTTGAGGTGCGCGCTGAGGATATTGATGGTCATGATGCCCTGAGGGTTATGACTTTCCAAGAGCAGTTGGAAGAGAATTGTTGGCAACAGGGAAACAGAAAGCAGACAGCCCCTGCCCAGCGTATGGCAGACTTTGTCAACAAGCGTTTGAGTTACGACCTGCCTAAGAGCTCTTATGCGCCAGGACTCATCTCGTCACCACTGCATTTCTGGATGCCTGAGATGATTACCAAGCGGTTGCAAGAGGGTTTTAAGTATTTCGGGAAACACGCTCATGGCTTCCTGACTAATGATGCCGTGATGATTGGAGTAGAGACACGTACCTCCTCACCAGTGCGTATCATCAGAGATAATGAGACATTGATGCATGTCCGTATTCAGGGACTGTTCCCGTGTGGCGAGGGTGCTGGCTATGCCGGTGGTATCGTCTCTGCGGGTGTCGATGGAGAACGGTGTGCGGAGATGTGTGCGGAATATATGAAAAAAGGAGCGTGACTAACGCTCCTTTCTGTTTGTTATTACTTTGGTTGAACCGGTATCTTGTCGATACGCTTCTGATGACGACCTCCTTCGAAAGTCGTCTTGAAGAACTCATCCATGATTTTCTCCGCCATCTTATTATCAATGAAACGTCCTGGCATCACCAGTACGTTAGCATCGTTATGCTGACGAATCATGTGGGCAATCTCAGGAATCCATGCCAATCCGGCACGGATGCCCTGGTGCTTGTTCAGCGTCATAGCGATACCCTCGCCAGAGCCGCAGATACCAATGCCGGGATATACCTCACCGCTCTCCACACCTTCAGCCAAGGCATGACCAAAGTCGGGATAGTCGACGGAGGCATCACTCCATGTTCCATAATCCTTGTAAGGATAACCATGCTCCTCCAGATACTGGAGCACATATTTTTTAAGGGGGTAACCTGCGTGGTCGCAGGCTACTCCAACAGTCTTAATCTCCATTAGGCAAGCAACTTTTTAACTTGTTCATAAACATTCTGTCCAGTGTAACCGAGTTTCTCGTCAAGAACCTTGTAAGGAGCAGAGAAACCGAAACTGTTCAGACCCCATACACAGCCGTCAGCACCAACAAGACCTTCCAAGGTCACGGGCAGACCAGCTGTCATACCGAACTTCTTCTTACCAGCGGGCAATACGCTCTCCTGATACTCCTTTGACTGACTGCGGAACAGTCCCTCCGAAGGAACGCTGACAACACGAACCTTGATACCATCCTTGCGGAGCAGGTCAGCACCAGCCTCCAAGGTAGATACCTCAGAACCAGAAGCAAGCAGGATAACATCATAGTCGGCATCAGAGCCAGCTACCACGTAAGCACCCTTTGTTGCCTGGCTGTAGTCATTGCCGGCAGGAAGCATGTCGATGTTCTGACGAGAGAAGATAAGTGCGGTAGGAGTCTCGGTGTTCTCCATTGCCATACGCCAGCATACGGTGGTCTCCTCAGCATCGGCAGGACGTAGAACGAGGACGGAGTTCTTACCGTGGTGGTTCTTCAGCTTCTCCATCAGGCGGATCTGTGCCTCCTGCTCAACAGGCTCATGGGTAGGACCATCCTCACCGACACGGAATGCGTCGTGAGTCCAGATGAACTTCACGGGAAGCTCCATCAGGGCAGCCATACGTACGGCAGGCTTCATATAGTCTGAGAATACGAAGAAGGTACCACATGCAGGGATGACACCACCATGCAGTGCCATACCGATACAGCAGCATGCCATTGTCAACTCTGCGACACCAGCCTGGAAGAAAGCACCGCTGAAGTCACCACGTACGATGTCGTGGGTCTTCTTCAGGAAGCCATCAGTCTTATCAGAGTTAGAGAGGTCTGCGGATGCGCAGATCATATTAGGAACCTGCTCAGCCAATACACTCAGGACTGTTGCACTGGCACCACGGGTAGCGGCACCTGCCTTCTGCTCAACCTTGCTCCAGTCAATCTTTGGAGCCTTGCCGCTGAACCAGTCTTTCAACTGCTGTGCCTTCTCAGGATTAGCCTTTGCCCATGCCTCTTTCTTAGCATAACGCTCAGCACAAATCTTCTTCAATTCCTCAGCACGCTTAGCATACATCTCTTTTACTTCGGGGAAGATCTGGAAAGGATTCTCAGGATCAGCACCGAGGTTCTTCATGGTGTTGATGTATGCGTCGCCACCGAGAGGAGCACCATGAGTAGCACAGTTGCTCTCGTAGCTGCTGTTGTCAGCCTTACGGGCACCCTTACCCATGACACAGTGACCGATAATCAGTGAAGGACGGTTCTGCTCCTTCTGAGCGTTCTTGATAGCCTCACGGATCTGGTCAACGTCATTACCGTTGATCTTCTGAACATACCAGCCCCATGCCTCATACTTCTTAGCAGTGTCTTCTGTCGTAACGACCTCTGTCTTGGTACTGAGCTGGATATCATTAGCGTCATAGAACATGATGAGGTTGTCGAGTCCGAGGTTACCGGCGATACGGCCTGCACCTTGGGATATCTCCTCCTGGACACCACCGTCGGAAATATAGGCATAGATGGTCTGACCCATTACTTCCTCACCGAGCTTTGCCTTCAGGAACTTAGCGGCAATAGCGGCACCGACAGCGAAAGTGTGTCCCTGTCCGAGCGGACCGGAGGTGTTCTCAATACCACGGGCAATCTCACGCTCAGGATGACCAGGGGTCACAGAACCCCACTGACGAAGGTTCTTCAGATCCTCCAAGGTAAACTTGCCAATGAGGGCGAGCTGGCTATAGAGCATTGGTGCCATGTGACCGGGGTCAAGGAAGAAACGGTCACGGCCTTCCCACTCGGGATGCTCTGGGTCATAAACAAGGAATTCACTGTAAAGGGTGTTGATGAAATCTGCACCGCCCATTGCACCACCGGGGTGACCGGACTTTGCCTTTTCAACCATTGAGGCAGCCAGAATACGGATGTTGTCCGCTGCCTTGTTCATAATTTTGTTGTCGTTCATAATATAATAATGTTTATAAACAATAATTAGTTGCGTTACATGTAATGTCAATGTTCCTGCAAATTTACTCAATAATTTTTATATTCATGCCATTTCTTTGAAATATTTAGCAAAAATTTATTACCTTTGTCCCATAAAACAATAAGAACATGCTAAAAACGTCTCATACAGAAAGAGTCTTTCAGATTTTCAGTGAACTTAATAAGATACCTCGTCCCTCACATCATGAGGAGCGTATTGCTGATTATCTGTGCCAATTCGCCAGTCGTTTGAATCTGGACTACGACCGTGATGAACATAATTGTGTCGTGATCCGTAAACCTGCCACCAAAGGTTATGAGCATGCAGAGCCTGTCGTCCTGCTTAACCACATGGATATGGTTTGTGTCGGAATGAATGACCCCATACATCAGGCAGTGGATGCCTATATTGATAATGGATGGATGAAAGCTCATGGCACTTCCCTGGGAGCTGACAATGGAATAGGCTTGTCAATGGCATTGACGGTCCTTGAGAGCAATGACATCGTGCATGGTCCTTTGGAGGTTATCACAACGACGAATGAGGAGGATGGTATGTCAGGTGCGGCAAACCTGTCGCCCACTTTTTTACGGGGACGTAAAGTGATTAATATCGACTCGGAAGACTATGACACCATAACCACAGCCTCCGCAGGAGCATGCCTGCAGTTTCACCGCATCCCTCTTGAACGCATGGCAGCTCCTGGCGGCAAACGACGCTGGTTCCGGATTTGTTTTAAAGGAGGACTTGGAGGTCATTCCGGTGTGGATATCAACAAGGGACGCTGTTCGGCTGTCATCCCTGTCTGGGCGGTACTTGCCGCTATATATAATGAATATGACTTCCATGTAGCCTCTATGGAGGTAGGTGAGGCGAATGCCTCTATTGCTTCCTCCGCAGAGGTCATTATCACCATTCCTTCTGGTGAGGCTGCGGAATTTGTGAAAGCCCAACAGGATATGATGAACCAGTGGCTGTCCGAAGAATATCCGGATGATGCCGGCATGAGATGTGTTATTGAGAAATGCGAGCGTCAGGATACGGTGATCTCTACAGCGTCATTCGAGGCGCTGATGTCTTCATTGGAGCAGATACCGCAAGGTGTCGTTAAGATGAGTGAGGTGATGAAAGGTGTTGTTGAGACTTCTAACAATGTTGGACGTATCAGTACAGAAGAGGACCACATCTTTGTTTCTACGCATACACGAAGCTTTGTCGATGAGGACATGAGACAGTTGAGCAAGAAGATTGCTGACGTGTTCCAGTCCAATGGGGCTGCATCAGAAGTGGTGATGTCGGCACCTGCCTGGCAAGAAGACCAGCACTCTCCGTTTTTACAGATGGCATCTGACACGTTCCAGGACGTGTTAGGATGGAGACCCCGCATGGTGGCAATGCATTTTGTATTGGAGGCAGGCTTTTTCGTTGCCAAATATCCAGGTATACATATGATATGCATCGGTCCGCGCATCGTAGAGCCACACTCTACCAGTGAGCGCCTTGAGGTTGGTACGGTCGGTGATATATGGCAGGTACTGCAAAAAATGTTACAACGTCTTGCGGAGCAATAATCGTTTTTTTAAGGAAAAATTTGTTTAATCAATCCTTTTTTCTTATTTTTGCACCCAGTAGGTTGTAACCTTGAAAGAATGATATGAAAAATATAGCACAGTTGTGTAGTTTCTTTTTGTCAATATTATTGACAATAGCTGTTCCTGTGCATGCAGCCGAGTCAGACCGGTTATTTGCTGTTCATGATACCTCAGAGGGATTGGCGGATAATGGCGCACAAGTGATTGTCTGTACCAAAACCGGTCGTATGGTTATCTGCTCTATCGGTCATATCAATTTCTATAACGGCTCTTCCTTTGATCATATTGATGCGAGTACAGAAGACATTTATGAGTTGTCCAATTACGAAGGTCGCTATCAGTTGTATTTTGACAAAGCTCACCACCTGTGGGTAAAAGACAAAAATCAGGTAACCTGTGTTGACTTGCTGACAGAACGCTTCATCTCTGATGTTCAGGGCGTGTTCAAGCAGATGGGGTTTGATAAGAAGGTAGAAGACTTGTTTGTTGACGATGACGGTTGCCTGCTTTTGTTGTCCCATCATCAACTATATAATTGCAAGACAAAGAAATCATACCCTGTCAGGAATGGAAAAAGGCTCCAGAATGTTGGAGAGTATAATGATTTGTTATTGTTGTTCTACGATGACAGCAGTATTGAGGCTTTCAACGCATTGACGGGCAGGCTGGTCTATATGAAGTCACCTTTTGACAAACATTTCTCCAGTAAATACAACAAGACATCCTTGTTATTTTTCGATAATGGCTATTTTTATCAGCTTCGGAATGGAGAAAAGGAAGCTGTGCTAATGCATATCAATATTGAGTCTGGTGAATGCCGTGTCTTGATGGAGTTACCATACCATATGAACAGTTTGGCAATCCATGACAGCTTGTTGTATGTTGCCACTCAGAATGGGTATTGGACCTATCGTCCTTCGACAGGTGAGAAACAGCATTATGGCACTTTGAGAACCCTAAATTATCAGGATATAGAAACGGACATCAATGATATCGCTTTTGACTTGCAAGGAGGAATGTGGGTAGGAACAGAGGAAAAAGGCTTGTTCTATTCAAAACCCTATGAATCCCCGTTTGTTGTCTATCCATGGACGGAACCAGAGTCAAAACGGTATGCGGAGATGCTAAGGCGACAGGTCAGTCAGAAGAAGGTCTCCTTGCCCCGCCGGGTCAATTGCGTATACCGTGATAGCCGCGGTTGGATATGGCAAGGTACATTCGTTGGACTAAAACGATACCTGACTGCTGATGACAAAAATCCCCTGGTGATTAATAATCATGACGGTCTCAATAATAACGTTATTCATTCTATTATTGAGGATAACGACCATAATCTGTGGGTCAGCACCAGTAATGGTATTTCCTGTCTTCTCTTTGGGAAAGACACATTAGAGAGGGTGGTGAGTTTTAATGAGTATGATAATATCCCCACAAGCTCTTTTGTCAACGGACTGGCAATGAAATTGGAGGATGGCTCTATCATCATGCAGTCACTCGACTATATTGTCAAGTTTAATCCTGCCCAATTCCATACCACCAAGCGACCCAATATCAAGTTATATCCCAAATTGATTCGCTTGTCTGTCAATGGTCGTACCATCCATGCAGGAATGGAACTCGACGGGAAGGTCATTCTGGACAGAGCAGTCACTCGTGCCAAGGAAATCAATGTGAATTACAACCAGAACACAATCTCACTGCTGTTCTCCGGACTGAATTTCTTCCGTCCGACACAGACCTATTATCGTATTCGTGTGAAAGGATTTAAAAACGAATGGGAGGTCTTTTCCATGCACGATGGCTCTGGACGTGTGGATGAAAAAGGAATGCTTCATTATCCGATTATCGGAATACCTCCAGGAGAATATGAGATTGAGGTCCAGACCTCCATGTCTCCTGACGAGTGGACTGTTGACCCCTTTGTGTGGAAACTGAATGTCGACGAGCCCTGGTGGCGCATGACGATAGTTTATGTTACGCTTGCTCTTATACTTCTTGGTATGCTGATAGCCAATTTCGTGTACTTCAATAAGAACACCCGTCTGAAACTGAATCGTAATAACATAGAAGGTGGTGTCATACGACGTGTCAAGTCATTAGCTGAAATGTGTGAGAACATGGAGAAGGATGTTCTGTCTCCTGTCTCAGAACTTGAGAACATTCAAGAGCTGGATGACATGAATGCATTTACAGGTGCCATGATGAAGGTGTTACCTTATGTCGACAGTCATCCTCAAGATGTCTCAATGACTAAGTTGGCAAAGGTCGCACAAATGGATTTAGATAAGTTCTATGGCATCATGTCTACCCATCTGTATAAAACGCCTCGTTCTCTGGTTCTGAGACTGCGTCTGCAGAAAGCAGCAGACATGCTGTCTTCTACTGATAAGAGCGTTGAGAAAATTGCAGAGGACTTGAATTTTGAGTCACCTAATTATTTAATAGCCAGCTTCTATCATCTGTATAGGCAAACACCAGATGGCTATCGGGCGACTAACCCCCGATAACCGACTAAGCGCCAAGTGCGGTCTCCCAAACCTTTATAATATACCAATGCTTGGTATTTATTCCGTGTCTGAAAGAAATTACCCTCTGTAGGTGCCACTTTACCATCACGGTTCACATACTGGTATGAATAATATCCTTGTTTCTGCATCAGTTGTGCCTGGTAGCATCCTTTTGAGGCATTATACTGTAACTGGTAGGCTGTCTGGTCCGCATTATTCGTCCATTGTCCTTGCAGGAATATATCTCCGCAATAGGGGGCTTCTATCGTATAGTTTACCCAGACATAATCACAGGTGTAGGCACTTTCGGACCAGTCGCTGTTCCTGATATAGAAAGCACCATTGGCAGACTCGTCCGTGAGGTAGTTCCGGCGCAGGGTAGTCGTGAAAAGAAATGCCTGGTATCGTTTGCCGTCCCATCCGATACGGTCAATACCCATGGTGGGATGGCTGACATCGAGAATCTCGAATTTATGAAATTCATTACCACCATCGAAGATCAGTTCACGTTGATGTTCCCATCTCAACCCTTGATAATAGGAATACTGAGGACGGGGGTTGAGACGTGCGGTCTGCTCATTCCAGTTTTGCATGACAACCGTATATATCTCCTCCTCAGGACGTACGACCTTCAGGTCCTTGTATTCCAACGTCATGGTCAGTTGCTGATGACTTTTGTTAACGTCAATATCCGTGTTTGTCGACATACTCAGTCCGATATTGACGACAGGTTCAACGACGTAGAACTCTGCGTCAAGTACTTTCTCATGACCGTTATCCTCGTCAAAGACGGTCAGTCGGTAGTTCCCGCTCATGCGGATTCTGCATTGTTCATTAGGAATCTGGAATTCATAATGGGTATAGCTGACCGTCGTGTTCAGCGAATTCTGGTAATCCTCTAAGGGATAGTCGTTGAAACCTTGCAGCCAGTCACTTTCAAACACATCAGTTGCCTCACTCCAGTCAGCCTCGCAACGGGTAAGATGGCAGATGTAACGATGGGAGTCATGTGATAGTTCGTCGAATCCGATACGTAACACATCCCGGCTGCCCAGTTCCATGACAGGACGATTCTGCCAGTCGTTATTCACGATGGTCGTCAGTGTCTTGACCATTGGCGAGTATATCTTGTTGCCAGCAAGCACATCAGATGCTAAGAGTAGCAGTACGAAAATTAATTGTCTCATTGCCTGCAAAAATACGAAATAATGCTGAAGTGGCAAAACGATTTTGGAAGATTAACGCACACTTAAAAAAATTAATTCCGATTGCAGACCGACGAACTGTTACACGGTCAGCGTATCAGTTAAGTGGATGGCTTCAATCCAAAGATTACAGACGCAATGTACTTGCCGATAATGTCACGGCACAAGTGATAAGGGACGAGAAAAAGAAACTTGTTTCTACACATCATTTGCATGTTTTTTTCTTGAAATGCTCATTATTTGGGAAACTTTTTGTAAATTTGCACCAAAATGTGCAAGTAATTATGAGTCCAGTATTCCGTCGCGAGAACGAATATACATTCAAGATATTCTCCAATGAGGAGGAGCGAATGCACATTCATGTGCTTTATAACCGACAGGAAGCCAAGTTCTGGCTGGAGCCGCACGTGGAACTGGCTAAGAACACAGGCATTCCCGAACATAAGTTAAACGAAATCAAAAGAATCGTAGAGAAATATGCAGACAACTTCAAAGAACAATTCCGCCAGCACATCGGCAAGCGTATTGATGATTAACGCACAGGGCATCATGCTCTCCGTGCTGGGGCATGACTATTTCCTGTCATACAACCGCATCCCGTGGATGCAGGATGCGCCCATCCGTAGCGTTTTGAACGTACAGATGAGTGGCCCAGAGGCTATCGAGTGGCCCGACCTTGATGTCGATCTTGAAATCGACAGTCTTCAGCATCCCGAACGCTATCCGCTTGTTATCAAGCGCAATGCACTTGACTTTGTATGATGCACATGTTTTATTAACATAGACAAAAGTTACTATATGAAAAGTGTTTCAGACGTAATCAACACCATTATTATGGAAGACATGAAGAAAAACTTAATTTGTTTCATATTTTTTATTTTAAGAAGTGAAGATTAGCCCGAAGAAAACTTTGGAATAACCTTCACTCATTAGACTTTTTTTGCTTGTGATGTCGGATACGCCTCATTTTCTATCATAAAAGTTTGAAATACATTTATAATTAATCAAATTTTCTATCTTAACATTCTTTGTTTCATCAAAGACAACCCATCCTTTATCAAAAACAGGTTTATTATCTTCATCAAAACAAAATACATAAATGCTGTCTTTATTGTAATAGTAACTTTTTATATAACTGATAACAAATTTTGTATTATGAGAGTTTACAGGAATGGAACTTCCAGTTCCTGTAAACTCTAAACTATCCGTAATTAAATAGAACCTCTCTATCGGTACTATGGTGCCATTCTCTATAATATTGTCTTTGGTATAATACGGAGTTAGTCCATACGGCAGCTTATGATAATCAATATAACTTTTGCCATAAAAATAGTTATTGTAATCATGCAATACTGATATTATTATTTTCTTCATTTCACAGGCTTAAAATAGTATGTAACAGTTCGTGGCTTATAGTCATATGGAGTTCCTCCTGGTAATTCAAAGCCCATATCAAGAGGATCACTAAAAGAATCCATTTTCCCATTTGTAGGTGTACTGATGGCTCATCTGACCGCCAGCTCGCTAATTCGTCAGTTGCAACTGACGAATTGGCTTCGATGATGTTCCATGCCCCATAAAATGTACGCATGTTCTTGAGATTGGTCTCGCTAAACCCACGTAAGCCAGGTAACTCCAACCTTAGCCGTTCACTTATACGCTTCAAGGCTCCTGTACCCCACTTCTTATTGCGGGTATTCTCGGAGATATACCTGCCCACGCCATAATACAGTGCAAGCTGCTCTTGATTGCCCCCTTTAACGGCACGAGCCTGACTTTGCAGGATTGCCGTCTTAATGGTCTGCACGGCAACGCTCAGTTCCGATGCTAATTGTATGTTACCAGTATTACTCATATTCACAATTTCTTTCGAATGAATTACCCCTATTTTATCGGTCTGTTCCCAACAATAGTCGTGATACTCCACTTGACCACTTTTATTATTGCAAAACATAATATCGATTGTAATAGTATATTTGTTGGTAAAGAGATGAATATGAAGTTGGGTAATTCACGATATTCAAGATAAAAAGGAAGATTGTCGTTTAATAACGATAGTGGGAGACTTAGTATGTGTTGTAATATAAAAAAGAGAACTCTTGCAATGTCTGGAGATTTTGAATCCGACATTGATAAGAATACTATCATAATGAATACAAGTATATCAATGGAAAATATTACTATTGATATTTTTATACATGTATAAATAAAACTTTTGAAATTTTGCATAGATGAATAATTGGTTTAATGATAATATGCTTATAGACAAATACAAATAGAGAATATAGCTGGAACTAATTTCATGACAATATTGTTTTCAATGACCCTTTCGTCCACTTCCTCTTTCAAAAGAATTTTTACCATATCAGAATCTTCAATTTGTTCTGCAAAATCAATAGGTGATCGACTGGCTTTATTTTTATTGTATGCATCAGCACCATAT
>OMWH01000045.1 GCA_900314755.1 uncultured Prevotellaceae bacterium
GCTCTTCCGCAGTGATGACTTCATGCGCTACTGGCTCCAGAAAGTGGACACCCTCATGGAGCGGTGGAACAACATCATTGAAAGTCTGTCCAGATAAATACCACTCTGCATATGATAGCACAAGTACACACCATTTCACACGGAGCCGCCATGACAACCTATGCCATGGACAAGCTCGATGCCGAGACAGTGAAGCTGAATTTCCTGCCGGAAGACCTGTCACCGTCTGCCATCTGGGGACGGATGATGCTGCATATCCGAGAGACGGAAAGGCAGCGCAAGGGCAACAACGAGTTCAAGAAGTTTGCCATCCGCATAGAGCTGTCCCCTTCCAAGGAAGAGACCGAGGGCTGGACTATGGCAGACTGGCAGCAACTCGTCGATGAGTTCATCAACGAGTTTGACTCTATCGACATGACTCCTTACCATGGCAGACCGAAGGACGCACATACCAACCTGGCACATAGCCAGTATGTGGCATCGCTCCACGTCGATAGTGAATCTGGCATTCCACATCTGCATATCGTGGTGAACCGTGTGGATATGTGCGGTCATGTGAACAACGACCACAAGATTCGTGAGCGTGGCTGGATGGCCGCTGACATCATCAACCAACGCCGCAGATGGAAACTGCCGAAGGACATACGCGACCGACACAGACACCAGATAAATGATGCTTGCAAAGCTGCGCTCCGTGAGCTTGACGAGTTCACTTGGAAGGGCTACTGCGACAAGATGAAGGACAAGGGCTATTCTGTCTTGCTCCGCCATGACAAGCAGGGAAAACTTGTTGGTTACACCGTCTGGATGGGCAACAGCCACTTCAAGGCTTCGGAACTGGGCGTAGCCCGTAACCTCACTGTGCCAAAGATAGAACACACCTGGCAGAAACTCCATCAGCATGATGGACAGCACATAGTGGCTCCTTCTGGCACAGGACTGAAGCCTGATAGCCAGTTGTCCCGACCTATCAGTGCCACACCTGATGCCACTAAGCCTAAGTCTGTAGTGGAGCGTTATGCGGAACGGATGGCAGAGCAACAGCGGACAGCCGAACCGCCCCGATATATCAAAGACATACCATATAAGGACGAGAACTGTCACATTGATATTCCACAGACCATTCACGACCTGATAGACCGTGAGGTGTCTGTGCATCCAGACAACGAGACTGCCAAACATGAGGATGTCGTGAAGGTCGCCATGCTCCTGTTTGCTGGCTATATCGACGCAGCCACAGCTATGAGCGAGAGCAGCGGCGGAGGTGGCAGCTCACCAGACAGCGGCTGGGGACGTGACAAGGACGATGACGAGGAGTGGGCGCGCCGATGTGCGCGGATGGCCACACGCATGAGTACACCAAAACCGAAATACGGATATAAACGAAGATAATATGGGACTGAGACAGAAACCAATACAAGAGTACCGTCCGACGGAAGAACCGAAGGCGGCACCCACTGCCAATGCTGGCGAGAGCGCAGGACTGGAGGATGTCCTGCAAGTGGCAGAAGCCGAGAATGCCATTCAGGAGAAGCTGGGCTTGTTGCGCAAGGAGATCCAGGAAATGGAACTCTCGCGCAACGCATTGAACGAGGCAACCAAGGCACAGGCTACTGCTAAAGATGAACTTGACGAAACGATGAAGGCTTTCCATGCCGCCAAGGATTCTGCTAACAATATCGTCTCAGGTATCGTGGCGCAAATCGTCCGTGTGGAGAACATGCGCTTAACCGCCCATCTGGACGAAGGCTGCGTTGCTCAGGTTCAGGAGACCAACCGCAAGGCGATAGAACATGAGCGTGATGTTCTGGCTCAACACAGGAAAGAGCAGGAAGCCATGTTCCGCAAGCAGTCACAACGCATGGCGGATATTGTTAGCAGAGGCGAAGGAGTCTGGATGTCACTGCGAATATTCTACATCATCGCACCGATAGCCCTATTCGCCATATTCGCTTGGGTGATATACTTTTCCTTCTGGGTGTACTTCCACTGGATAGCGTAAATCACAACAACACCTTCAGTCAGGTCATTTGGCACACAGCCTGATGTCGTTTTATATTAAGTATATGTTCAACTTAATATAGAACGAAATAATGGTTTACGGTTACATCAGAGTAAGCAGTGATAAGCAGACGGTTGAGAACCAACGCTTTGAGATTAACAAGTTCTGTGAGAAACAGAACTTAGTCATTAACGACTGGATAGAGGAAACTATCAGTGGCACAAAGAACTACACAAAACGCCAACTTGGAAGGCTTCTTCGCAAAGTCCATAAGGATGACATTATTATCTGTAGTGAGTTGTCACGTCTGGGCAGGAATCTTTTTATGATTATGGAGATACTGAATATCTGCATGACAAAAGAGTGTCGTGTCTGGACTATCAAAGATAATTACCGTCTTGGCGATGACATCCAAAGCAAAGTCCTTGCTTTCGCTTTTGGTCTATCGGCTGAGATAGAGCGCAACCTAATAAGCCAACGGACAAAAGAGGCTTTGGCGAGAAAGAAGGCAGAAGGTGCAAAACTTGGGCATCCGAGAGGATTTCGTTGTAGGCTTAATCCTAAATGTGTCAACAAACATGACTGGATTGTCAAAGAACTTGATAAAGGCACAGAGAAAACGGTCATAGCCAAGAAACTAAAAGTATCAAAGACCACCTTTTACCGCTACCTTGTTTATACAGGGCTTCATGCACCCATCAACTGCCAGCAGGAAGGATGGGAAGAATATGGCATCTATCATTGATTTCTGCGTAAGCCAGAAACGACCCTCAAATGGGGGCGGCTTCGACATCACTATTGGCAACCCACCGTATATCAGTGCACCGACACAGATAGCATCACCCGAATTGAACGAGCAGCGTCAGCGAATAGTGACAAGTAAGAAATATAAGTCACTCAATGAAAAGTGGGACTTATATGTTCCATTCATGGAGCTTGGCTTACAACTCCTATGTCCCAATGGCGTTTTCTCTATGATTGTGCCATATCCTTTGACGAATCAAAAGTATGGGAAGAAACTCCGTAAGATGATTGCTGAAGAATATAGACTATTAGAGATAGCAGACCTGAACGGCACAAAAATTTTTGAGAATGCAACTGTGAGCAACTGTATTCCGTTTGTCCAAAACTGCAAGCCAGAAGGAGAACTTCGTATCACTCAAATCTTTGAGGACAAAACAATCCGTGAAGTTTTGTGTAAAACTCCAGAGACGTTAAAACAGGATGAAAAAAACTATGTCTGGAACTTGACTGAAGAAGAAAGAACGGGGAATCGTTACGCCACAATGAATGTGTTGGGTGACTTCTGTTACATCAGCGTAGGTATGGTAGTTAATGCAGATGAAAAAACTGCCCAAGGAGCATTTAAGAAAGAGGATTTGATAAGCAACACATTCGATGATATTCATTGCCGAAAATACATTGAGGCCAAGGATATAGACAAATACCAAGTGAAGCGAGTCCGTTATCTTGAATGGGACACTGAACGATGTCCAGACAAACTACGTCGTCCAACTTTTCGTGAGTTGTATGACCGACCCAAACTTATTATGAATTGTTTGGGAACTATCAACGTGACAATTGATTTAAAAGAACACTTTCTGCATAATCACTCCATCTATTGCGCAATTCTTTGGAAGGATTTGAAAAATGTTAGCAATAAGAGCATTTCTTCAAGTATCAAGAAATTCTGCAAACATAATCGTCCAGATATGGAAACTCTGTCAAAGGGGGTTGACTTGTATTATTTACTTGGCATTCTCAATTCCTCGATGGCAGATCAATTATTGGCAGACCAACGAGGAGGTGACTATCATATATACCCAGAACATATCCGCAATCTTCCAATTCCTGTACCAGAGAAAAATATTCAGGAGTCCATCGGAAATATAGCAAAAGAGATTCTTCGTCGTCGAGAGACAAATGCAGATTACTCAGAATTGGAAGAACAACTCAATGGACTGGTAACTGCACTATATCAATGACAAATACAATGTTGACCCTCAAAAGAGGGCTTCGATATTGTCATTGGTAATCC
>OMWH01000030.1 GCA_900314755.1 uncultured Prevotellaceae bacterium
CCTTGGTCTCACGCTCAAAAGTGTCCTGCATGCCCTCACCATAGATAGAATAGGAGGCTTGAATGGCATAGCCTTCTTCTGCTATGAGAAAATCAACCTTCACCTTTCATATTATATCTCTGATAATCAATAAGATAGGCTTCGACCCACGGAGGCGGCACCTTCACCCCACGGAGCCCGGGGCTTCGCAAACCACATGCTGTATTTTGGTAAACACAGAGATACGGAGACACAGAGAAATAATAAAAACTCTGTGCCTCTGTATCTCTGCGTTGAGTGAATATTTAGGGCAAAATCGTCATTCGTTGTCACCCTTGTCACCTCGTTGCCACACGTAACGTACTGATTATCAGATAGTGTTGCAAGGTGGCAACGGTTGCAAGGGTAAAAAACTTTATGTAGGGAGAATATGCGGAATGGTTACACAGAAATCAAGTTTTTCTGCATGAAAATTTGGAAGTTTGGAATAAAGATACCCTGTCATCCATTCAAAACGCCAACCGCTTACCCTCCAGCCAGAAGTCTTGAAGGACGTATTTATCCGAGGTCTGCACATCCAGCATGAGGGGTGTAGAGACCTGGATGCGACGCATCACAATATCATTACAGCGGGAAAGGGGCATGTTGTCCCTCTTCCCCATTTTATAGAACTGCGTCCACGGATGTATGAAGAGGAAGCGGTCACAACCGCCTCTGATATCCTCCACCGTGATATACTCATAGTGCTGAGGCGTGTCTGGACGCATCTTCAGCCATAGCACCCGGTTGGCATCATTCGTCACACAACGGCGCAGGATGACATTCCTGTCGTGCAGCGACTCAGAGCCTAACGTCAGACAGCCATGCACCTTGCCATAGACACAGTCCTCAATCAGTATCCGCTCGTTGTCTCCATTCTGTGCATCCTGGTCAGCCCAGGTTCCTTTGCCCCCTTTCAGCACCACGGCATCGTCGTTGACATGCATAAAACAGCCTCGCACCACCACGTCGGTACACGCGTCGATGTCGATGGCATCCGAACTGGGTGCCCCTTTCGTGGCATCCTGCTCCCACACCTTCTCCGTAGGAGCGAAGATGTAGCAGTCCAGGTAGCGCACATACTGGCATTTATAGATATGATTCGTCCAGAAGGGTGAGTTGACGAGACGCACGTCCTGTATCGTCACATGTTTTGAGTTGGTGATATACGTCAGCCGTGGGCGCTGACTGTCTTTGTTCGTACAATCAGGGTTCCACTGGCGGCGCAACCAGAAGTCCTGCCAGTAACGCAGTCCGTTGCCGTCGATGGTCCCACGCCCCGTTATCGAGAAGCCATCCACCCCATAGGCATTCACCAAGGCTGGGAAATACTTACAGGTCTCCCCCTCTATGCGTGTCACCATCACGGGGAAGTCAGCGATACGGTCGCTACCCTTCAGTTTCCCGACGACATGCAGATGCGTCCCCGGTTTGAAGAACAGCGCCCCGGAGAGGAAAGTCCCTTGTGGTATCACCACGACACCACCACCCTCCTCCGCGCAGCGGTCTATCACCCGCTGGATGGTCTTTGTCTGCACCACCGTGCTGTCTGTCGTCACCCCATAGTCCGTGATGACATATTGTCGTCCCAGCAGTGCGACATCCACCTTTCCCGCTTTCAGGAACCAGTCGTCCATCTCACTGCCGTCAGGCCAGTTGTCAGCCTGCGTCTCCAGTGCCATGAGGAGCATCCCCAACAATCCTATTCCTATCCTCATCATCATTGGGTGACGACAGACACACGGTTTACTCTTCCTCTGGCGCAATGAGTTTGTAACCCTTACCATGGATATTGATGATCTCAATCTGGTCATCGTCCTTCAAGTGCTTACGCAACTTAGTGATATACACATCCATTGAGCGGGCATTGAAGTAATTATCATCAATCCAGATGGTCTTCAGGGCGAAGTCACGCTGCAGGATCTCATTGGCATGAGAGCACAGCAGTGCCAGCAACTCATTCTCCTTGGTGGTCAGCTTCGTCTGCTTGTCACCGATGACCAGCAACTGCTTCTGGGTATCGAAGGTGAAGCGTCCGATATGGTATACGGAGCTCTCCTTGTTCTTCTTACCACGCACACGACGAAGGATAGCCTCTACACGGAACACCAGCTCCTCCATGGAGAATGGTTTGGTGATATAGTCGTCAGCACCAATCTTAAAGCCCTCGAGGATATCCTCCTTCAGGGTCTTTGCCGTGAGGAAGATAATAGGAATCTCCGCATTGGCACTGCGAATCTCCTGTGCCAGTGTGAAACCGTCCTTCTTAGGCATCATCACGTCCAGCACACAGATGTCAAACTTTGTCTTCAGGAAAGCCTTGTAACCAGCCTCACCGTCGGGACACAGTTCTGCCTGATAGCCCTTGGCAGCCAGATACTCACGCAACAGCATTCCCAGGTTCTCATCGTCTTCACAAAGAAGAATTTTCAGTTTCTCGTCCATAATCTTATTCGTTTAAGTGTTAATATATTATTCTTGATTCTCTTTTAATATCGGCAGGGAGATCGTGAACTTCGTACCTTTGCCCAAGTCACTCTCACACTTGATCTCACCCTGATGGAGGTCTACGACCTTCTTCACGTAGGCAAGTCCGAGACCGAAGCCCTTCACGTCATGCTTATTACCGGTATGTACCCGGTAGAACTTATCGAAGATCTTCCTCAGGTTCTCTTTCTTGATGCCCTGTCCTGTGTCACGGATACTCAGCAGCAGGCGGTCGTGGTCGTTCCATGTACGGATATAGATATCCAGCGGCTCCTCCGGCTTGCGGTATTTCACCGCATTGTCCATCAGGTTGGTGATGGCATTCTGGAAATGCACCTCATCAACGTAGATACCCGAGTCGACAGCCTCTATCTGTGTGTAAATCTTACCACCGGTATGCTCCACACGCAGGGTGAAGGTGGAGGCGATGGTCTCCACCATCTCGTTGAGGTCGAGAGACTTCTTCTTGAACACCACACTCTTCTTGTCGAACATCGACATCTGCAGCACTTTCTCCACGAGGAAGCGCAGGCGTTTCGACTCGTCGGCGATGACACCACCCAGGTGTTTCGTCATCTGCTCACTCTTCGTCACACTATCGTCGTTCATCATCTGAGCGGCAAGCGAGATGGAGGCGATAGGTGTCTTCAGCTCATGGGTCATGTTATTGATGAAGTCGTTCTTGATCTCCGTATAACGTTTCTGACGGAAGATGAGCACGATGGTAAAGATAAACGTGATCAGCAATACCAATGTGAAGACCAGTGACGGTATCATAAACCGTACTGACGAGAAGATATAGCTGCCCATGTCGGGGAAGTGAACTTTCAACACACCCATCTTCGACTGCGGGTCGTTACGGAACAACAGCTGCGGATAGCTGTATTGCTCCCCCTCATCCGTATAGTCCGGACAGCGATACACCTCACGACCATCAGCGGTAGACACGGTGAAATGATAAGGAATATTGACACCGTTGTTCATCAGCTCCGCACGGATATCCTGGTCAAGCATACGGAAGTTGATGCGCTCCTTCAGTGGTTTGTCACTCGCCGTATAAAGGATGTTATAGACCACCTCGTCCAACAACGCCTTCTGATAGACATAACGCTGACGGACAATCTCCTGCATCGACTTTGCCGCCTCAGAGAGCGAGTTTTTATCCTTCCGCAGAATCATTGCCTTGGGGACAGAGGCGGGCTTCATCTCAAAAGTCTTCAACTGGAAAGAGGAATATACCGTTCCGTCATCGGCAGCCACAGCAAACTGGTGAGACTGGCGGATAGAACCGTCCAGACCATCGACGGTAATAGAGTCCTGACTGAACGCACGGCGCTCCGTAGCCTGCACGTCTTTCTCCAGATAGCGCTGTGTCTCGTTCATCTCCAGATTACGGGATGCCTGATAGAGACTGCGGTTCACACTCTCGTCAAACTGCTCTTTCTTCATCTTCACCATCTCCTCGACATAGGAGAACTGAAGATAAAGCAGACCCAGGAAAGCGAGTCCCATGACGATGGCTATAGCCCAAATAGTAGACTTCTTCATATCGGGAGCAAAGATAATGCTTTTACCGATATGAAGAAGTCATTTAGTTAATTAATTCCGTTAATTTTAACGTTATTAACAACAATATTCTAATTTAGTTCCGTATACTGCTTTAGAAATGAATATTCACATCCACTCCTACCTGAATAGGATTTGCCTTCTGGGCGAAGTAACGCTGACCTCTTGCCGCTGTCGACATGACGGCAAAGGTATTGTATTTCGTGTCTGTCAAGTTGCGTCCCCAGAGAGAGACGACAACAGGTCCGAAGTCATAGTCCGCATGCGCTCCCATCACCGCATAGAACTTCTGGGCAAAGGTATTAGCCTCATCCCACCATGTCTTACCCTGTCCGGAGACATTCGCACCAATAGTGAACTTACCGATGTGATAGTCAGCCATCACACTCAGCAAATGCTTGGGTACAAAGGGCACATAGTTATCCTTATAACTGATTGTTCTAATATCCTGGGTATAGGGTGTCGTCGACGATTTATTCTCATACTCATCAAACTTCGCATTAGTGAAACTATAGGTCAGTCCCCAGTCAAGGGCATTGTCGAAAGCACGTCCACGCAGGGATGCCTCCATGCCGCAGGAATGGCTCTTACCGGCATTCACCATGATGCGCCCGTAATTGCTATGAGGCTCCATGACAGTGAGTTGCTGGTTACGGATCTTCATGTAGAAGAAAGCGAGGTCAGCATGCACCTTACCGTCAAAGAGGTTCAGATGCGTGCCTACCTCAAAGTTCCAAGACTCCTCAGGTTTGTAACTGATGGTCTCCTCTATATTATCATAGTCTTGTATTGTATGCTCCACGTCATAGTCACCACGCATCGCATTTTGCTGATTCGCATTCAGGTCGGTCTGGAGGATGTCACTGAACATCTGGATGTTATACCCACCAGTGCGATAGCCTTTCGACACGAGGGCATAGACATTGCCTATCTTGTCGAAATTATAAGTAATACCTATTTTCGGCAACAACTGGGTATAGGTCTTTGAGCGGCTGTCAGCCACATGCGAGGTGAGATGATAGGTAGCCACCGCATTGGCGGTACCTCCCGTCATATTCATATAAGCGAGTGCGTCGTAGTCGATTTTCACCCTGTCAACATTGAACCGCAGACCAAGCGTCAGTTTCAGGCGGTCAACCAGTTCGATGTTCGTCTCATGGAAAAGAGCGAAGTTCATCGAAGGAGTCTTGAACGACTCAGGCACTGCCATCTCCGCCGACATGGTGACACCCATGGCATCCACCGTCTGCTGCGCCATCTGCATAGCCTGCTCTTGGGGCATTCCCTGTCCCATGAAACGACCCATCATTGCCTGGAGCATCGCATTCTTCATGGAGTTCTCAATAGCAGAACCAATAGGACCTGTGATTGCCTCACCGAAAGTAACAGGTGCATCAGTATGCAGCCACTGGTAGGAGCCGAAGAGACCCGTGGCATGCTGCCAGCGACCTGTATGATGAGAGCGAAGCACAAACTCCTGTGTCAGGGCATTCATCTTCTGACGCTGCTCCAGACGCAGGTAGTCGGGTGTCATATAGTCCTGGTCCATCATCATCCGGTCTTGCAGGAACTGGTAACTGGTCGTGGAGGTGAAGAGCAGGTTCTTCATATCATAACTAATGGAAAGACCCGTATTCAGCATGTTGCGCTTATAGCCGTTCATGAAGGTGGTGGCGGGGTCAGCGACATCAAGGGTGTAGGGGCTGACCGAACTTTCCTCTATCGGCTGGAACTCGCCATAGCCGAAACCATTCTGGTTGACATACTGATAGTCAACCGTCCAGTCGAGTTTCAACTTATGATTTGGAGCAAAGATCAGGCGCACTTTAGCACCAGCCTCATTACTCTTGTCGTTCTTCTCCGAGAAATTCTGATTGTCAATAAAACCTTTCAGTCCGCTGTAAAAGCCTGCCACAGAGAAGGCAAGTTTTTCACTGGGGCGATGATAGTGTGCCACCTCCACATTCGAATAGAGTCCTGTACCGATGCCCAGACGAATGTTCGTTCCCTGATAACTCATCGGGTTCTTGGAATAGACACGCACCAGTCCTCCCTCAGTATTCTGTCCGTAGAGCGTCCCCTGAGGACCACGCAGCACATCCACTCGGTCGAGCATATAGAAATGGTTATTATAGGCAGCCTTTGACATCAGGGGGATATTGTCGTAATAAACGCCTACGGCAGGATTGTTGATGCGCGAGCCAATACCTCTTATATATAAGGAGGAGGTCAGGCGTGACCCATAGGTAGGCATCACGAAGGACGGAACATATTGCGACAACTGGCTAAGGTCGTTCACATTCAACTGGTGCATCTCGTCGGCTCCGAAAACATTACTGCTCACTGGCTGCTGACGCAACAGGAAACTCTCTTTGGGCTGAGAGATAACGATAACCTCGTCAAGGTCTATCACACGGGAAGAGTCGTTCACCTCGTAGGCTTGCGACAGGACGGGCATCATACACAACAGACCCGTCAAAATGAATTGCATATTCTTTTCCATAACGGCTGCAAAGGTACGACATTCCGTCATACTATGCAATCCCTATTTATATGGATTTTTAAGTATTCACCGTTCCGCAGTGCGGACAACGCCCCTTTTGCGTGAGCAAAGCACCACAATGTCCGCAAGTATACCGGCAATGGGCATAGCGCCAATAACGGTGAATGGCAAAGACGAAATAGGCTACCAGCAACAGGTACCCTATATAATATAAGGTGGAGACGCTGAACACCACATAGTCGACGGCACAGACACCCGCCAGTCCTCCCAGATACAGGACGGCATCAGCACCGTTCAGATGTCGCAGCACGTCATCGAGGGCTGCCACAGCCACAATGATGATTGCCCAGACGGAAGCCATGAAGAGTCCAAGATGCCAGGGGAGCGCGAAGGGATTCAACGAGGGGTGATAGTAGAAATGCCGCCATGTCTCCGCACCGAACATCTGGATAGAGGCATAGAGGGTGGCTGACGATGCGACCAGCAGACAGAGCAAGGTGGGATAGAAGGAGTCTATATCATTGAAATGCACGATATAGGCATCGTGACGGTTCAACCGATACAGTCCATAGGCAACGACGACAATAACCAGGAAGGCAAGGAATACCAACAAATGGGTATTTGAGAAGAAATCGATAAACTGCGAGATGGGATCGTCGGGGGACACCCCTGCCAGCATCTCACTCTCCCTGATCCACCCCTGTGTCATCTGGTCGCGCGCCACCTTCACCCATATCGAGTCAATAGAGTCAGCGGATATCGTCATGATATCTGCCACGACCAGCCGCTCACCTTCTTCCACATACAGAGTGTCGAACGCCATCTCACCGGGTTGGTCGGACAAAGGAAGACTTTTGGCGTTTACCACGAAATTATAGTTTTGGGTATAATGGTGCGTCGTGAAGAAGGAGATACTGTCAAGCTGTTTCTCCGTCAGGTCCCATGCGTCAGGTGTCTGCGGACCGTGGTTATAACATGCTGCCAGCAGGAACGCACCAAGGATGAGTATGATATTCCTAATCTTCCGCATATACATTCATCTGACAGTTCTTACAATCAAACGCCAAGCGGAAACGCCTGCCGTCACCCAACCGGAGGAAAAGGGGCTCTTTCCATGTCGGGCGACTGCCTCCATGCTTCACACAACAGCCCAGAGAATAGCGGAGACAATGACGGCACTGCATCAGCAGCGCTTCTCCTTCCGGATGATACAGCTCAAAGGCTGGAGCTATGTCTGCAAGCCCTTGCTCTTCATAAAATTCACGTGCCTGACGGTTGGAAATATTATAGAGATAACGGAGGCCGTACCTTCGTCCCACGAAGGCGGCACCTTCGACCCTCGGAGGCGGCACCTTCGACCCTCGGAGGCGGCACCTTCGACCCTCGGAGGCGGCACCTTCAACCAACAGCCTCCGTAACTCTGCCAAACGGCTACTTGGAATGAAGTAGTTGAAGCCGGCAGGCAGCTCTACCCTACTACACTCATAGGGTGTACCACCCAGTCGAGACAACTGGCGGATGATATTCTCCTGCTGGGGTTTCTCCGCCTGCTGATGCTCACATGCTATACTCACCTCCACTCCGTCTGCCGACAATGCGAAGCCATCATCTGTCGCCCTTAACTGCATCACCAGGGGAATCTTACGCTCACTGCTCTGTCTTGAAAGTATCCTTTCAAACTCCTGGTCGTTATTCCGGTAGAGTGCCATCCCTGCATGCAGGTGCCGGGGCATCTCATGCGGATAGAGGCGGTTGCCCTCCGCCCGGTTGACACGAAAGCCCTCTAACTCACGTTCCCCGTTGATGAAACACAAACCGTCGCCATTGGCAAACGATGCCGTGCCAGCCACGTTGAAGGAGTCACGACGCATCTCCTTGACATACCCCACATACTCCCCTATTGCCTTTGGTGTGTCTGGTGAGGAGATGTCTTTCTGTCTGCCATGCAGGAAATAGGTGGTGAACCCACGATTAAAGGTCTTGTTGAGATTAGGAACAAACGAGTAGGTGCAATTTCCTTTGGAGGCTCTGCAGTAACGGTCTGGGTTACGGGCGATGATAGCGTCCAGCCGCTGGCTATATGCAGCCACCACGTTCTTCACATAGCTGACCTCTTTCAGTCGTCCCTCTATCTTAAAGGAGGTGGCACCTGCCTCGATCAGCTCTTCCAGATGGTCACTCTGGTTCATGTCTTTTAATGACAACAGGTGACGCTGGTGCTCTATCTCTTTTCCGTCGGCATCCAACAGGTCGAACTTCATACGACAGAACTGGGCACAGGCACCGCGGTTTGCCGAGCGTCCGAAACAATACTGCGACGCATAACACAGTCCGCTATAGCTGACACAGAGAGCACCATGCACAAAAACCTCCAGCGGCATGTCAGGAACCTCCTGATGAATCGCGGCAATCTCACTGACGGACAACTCACGGGCGAGTACCACCCGTTTGAAACCCAGTTGTTGGAGCCAGCGCACCTTCTCTGCCGTTCGGTTGTCGGTCTGGGTGGAGGCATGAAGAGGAAGGGGTGGGATTGCCATCCGCAGCACACTCATGTCCTGCACGAGGATAGCATCCACCCCTATCTCATCGAGCTGGCGTATCAACTGTTCTGTCGCTTCCAGCTCTTCATCATATATGATCGTATTCACCGTGACATACACCTTCACGCCATAGGGATGAGCATAGTCACAGAGTTGACGGATATCATCCACACTATTACCAGCCGCCGCACGAGCCCCGAAACGCTGTGCGCCGATATAGACAGCATCAGCGCCATGGTCGACCGCCGCCATTCCACAGGCGAGGTTCTTGGCAGGTGCAAGCAGTTCGAGTGGTGTCATTCTATCTGATTGATATCGTAAGGAGTCTCCTGATAGACGTAATAGTTAATCCAATTACTATATAGCAGGTTGGCATGGGCACGCCATGTCACCAGAGGCTCGTTCGCCGGATTATCGTCACGATAGTAGTTCTTCGGGAGGTCCACATCATCACGGATATCCTTGTCACGCTTATACTCTTTGTCTAACGTGTTGGGGGCATACTCCAAATGACCTGTAATGAAGAACTCACGACCATTACGTGCCATCACCATTGACACGCCGCAGTCGGGGGACTCGGCAATGAGGGTCAGCTGGGGATTAGCAAGTATATCCTCACGATGCAACTCCGTATGCCTGCTATGCGGCATCTGGAACACATCGTCGAACCCACGGAAAATGGGCAGCTGTGGCTCCAAAGGCACCTGTGGGAAGATACCGAACATCTTCTTTGCCAACGGGTATTTAGGAATACCATAATGATAGTAAAGACCTGCCTGCGCAGCCCAACATATATATAAGGTACTCGTCACGTGCGTACGCGCCCACGAGAAGATATCTTTCATCTCGTCCCAATATGTCACCTCCTCAAAGTCGAGTGACTCTACAGGAGCACCTGTGATAATCATCCCGTCATATTTCTCGTTACGCATCTGCTCAAAGTCACGATAGAACATCATCATGTGCTCTATCGGTGTGTTCTTGGGAGTATGGCTGCGGAGTTTCATGAAACTGATCTCCAACTGCAAGGGGGTGTTCGAAAGCAAACGGATAAGGTCGGTCTCCGTTGTAATCTTCAAAGGCATGAGGTTGAGTATCACAATCCTCAAAGGACGGATATCCTGCATGTGAGCACGAGAGTCGTCCATCACAAAGATGTTCTCTTGTTTCAGCAAGTCGATAGCCGGCAGTTTATCTGGTAATCTTAATGGCATAGCTATATTACATTACGGAAAAAACACATACGGAGACATTATCATAGCCGCCTGCCTCAATGGCAGCCTCACAAAGACGGTTGGCGGAAGCCCCTTCCTGCAACATCTTCTCAATGACCTCGTCATCGACCATATCACTTAACCCATCGGAGCAAATCATATACACATCACCGGGAAGGAAGTCGTCTGTGAACTCATACAAATCAAGGAACGAGTTTTTACAGCCCCCACCGATGCAGTTGGTTATCACGTTGGAATGACGTTTCTCACCCTTCAGGGTGTTTAGTGAATGATCGGTGGACAACAGAGACAGCTTCCCATCACGCAAACGATACATCCGGCTGTCACCACAGTTCATCCAATAGTACTTAGCACCATAATAAACAACACCGACCAGCGTGGTTCCCATTTCTAACATCGAAGGATTGACATGCCCTTTGGAAGCAATAATCTTATTGATGGAGTCCAACCATACTACCATCATCTCGTTAAACTCGCTGACAGAAAGTCCCTTGGGCAAATCATTGACGAAGAATTGCAGATTGGCAAGTGTATCAGCACTGGCAACCTCTCCTGCATTATGACCACCCATGCCATCAGCCAAGGCAATCACAAAGCGGTCGATATTCTCTGTCTCCAACTCAGTATGATAAGCTTCACTACGCACAAACTTGTCGTAGGCAAGCACCATGTCCTCATTATTACTTCTTACACATCCCACACGGCTTGCAGCCGTTAAGACTATTCTACTCATAATATTTAAAATACAATCTTTATATTCACATTCAGGTTATCAATTAACCGATACCTGCAGATTAATGTTTGCCAGAGAGACGATGTCACCACTCTTGATGGACATCGGAATATCTGGCAACAAGTCACGCTCATTCAGTTTCGTACCATTAAAGGAATGCTTGTCTATGATACACCATCCCGTATCTGGTTTATATATCAACTGAGCATGAACACTTGACACATACATATTACCTTCAAACAACTGCTGGTAGGGTCCTTGCTTACGACCGATGATTGCACCGTTGATGCCTACAATACGGATGTTTAGTGAAGCGTTATATAATGTCAGTGTGGGTATACCTTGAATTTGCACATCAGGTGCAGGATTTCCGGGGTTATTCTCTCTTGCCGTAGCGAAAGTACGACTAATCTCTGCTGCGGTGGAATGAGAATGCAAAGAGCCAGACTCCTTGGACTCCTCACCAGGAGCAGCCATCAGACCGCCACAATGTGTGCATCGCCGTCCTGTTCCCACACGACCGCAATTAGAGCAATACATCAATGCCTGACCACACTGGTCACAATAGTATGACTGCTCTTCTATCTCTTCTCTACAACTTGGACATATAATCATAACTCATCTTTTATATCTTCTGGCAGTATCATCTGGTAAGTCTCCTGGGTCACCTCATTCTGAGGTATTCCACTTACACGGACTGACAACTGCTGGATTGTTTCATCAAGCAAATTCCGCATCTCACGGGCATTACCGAAGGAAGAACTCTTGCTGACCACCTTACGGCAAATCAGATCCATCAACTTGAACTCTGCCGCTGGTGATAACGTATAGTTATCCTTCGAAGCCATCTTCTTGAAGATAGCAAGCAGCTCGTCCTCGTTATAGTCCTCGATATGCATCTTGTGAGTGAAGCGACTGGCAAGACCCGGGTTGACATTCATGAAGTCCTCCATCTCTTTCTGATAGCCGGCAGCGATAACAACGAACTTACCACGGTCGTCCTCCATGCGCTTCATCAGGGTGTCAATAGCCTCCTTGCCATACTGGTCGTTCTCCGATGACAGGGTGTATGCCTCGTCAATGAACAAGATACCACCCATCGCCTTGTCACACATGTTATTCACAATCTTCGGGGTCTCACCCATATACTTACCCACCAAAGTGGCACGGCTTGCCTCTATGACACGACTCGTAGGCAGAATCTCCATACTCTGCAACACCTCGCCCATCTTACGGGCTATAGATGTTTTACCCGTACCCGGATTACCCGTCAGGATGAAATTCATAGCCATCTGCTGCACCTTTCCGGCACCCATGGCGGCACGCTGTTTCATGAACATGCTCTGTACGGCAAGACGACGAATCATATTCTTGACGGAGCGCATACCAATAAACTCGTCGAGTTCGTTGAGCACCTCGTCGAGCGGACGGACCTTCTCGCTCTGCTGAACGGCAAGGTCTGCCTCGGTGATACGGTACATATCCTCGTCCTTGAAGTCGGGGTTGTTCACCTCTGCCATCAGGCGCTGGCTCTGTTTCTCCACAGCGGCATCGAAGATACGGCGAGCCTCACGGGCGTTGCCGAAGTTCTTGTCACGACGCAGATATAACTGTTCGAACTGACGGTGTACAGCCTCGCGGGTGGCATCATCCACTGTGAAGTTCTTACCCTTTGCGAGGTTAATGAATATCTCTGTCAGTTCATCAGGCGTATAGTCATCGAAATGGATGGTCTGGGTAAAGCGGCTCTTCAAACCAGGATTGGTATCAATGAAGTCATGCATTTGGTCTGTATATCCTGCCACGATACAGATGAACTTTCCACGGTCGTCCTCCAATCGTTTCAGCAGCGTGTCAATTGCCTCACCGCCAAAGGAGTCATTATCTCCAGACTTCAAGGTATAAGCCTCATCGATAAAGAGAACACCACCCATCGCTGAGTCAATCAACTGGTTGGTCTTGATGGCGGTCTGCCCGGAATAGCCAGAGACCAGTTTACTACGGTCACACTCCACCAACTGTCCTCTCGAGAGGATACCCAGTGTACGGAACACATCAGCCATAATACGGGCTACCGTTGTCTTACCAGTACCTGGATTACCCGTGAATACGTAATGCTTTCCCTGGAATGTATTGGTCTCACCTCGGCGTATCTGCAAATTAAGGAAGGCGGCAAGATTGGAAATCTCCTGCTTAACGGCAGCCAATCCCACCATGCCATTGAGTTTCGCCAGACATTCGGTGTAGTCAACAGCCTTGGGAGCCTCATAAGGAATATCCTCCTGCATGATGGTCATCAGCTCCTCATTGGTCTTCGTCGACATATCCTCTTTCTGCAGACGTTCTGCCTGCTTAGCCGTAATCTTATCGAACAACTGCCGCATCGTCCGACCATTGGCGAAGTCTTTGTCACGAGAGTCGTACATTTCCGTAATCATCTTACGGGTCAGTTCCTCCGCTTCTGGGGCGAAGACATACTTCTTCGACTTGGCGAAGACCTGCATAATCTGATACAACTCGTCAGGATTATAGTCTTCGATATTCAGGAAATAGCTGAAGCGGCTGCGAACACCGGGATTGATACGGAACAGGTTCTCCATCTCCGTACGGTAACCAGCGGCAATCACCACGAATTTACCACGGTCATCCTCCATGCGTTTCATCAACTGCTCTAAAGCCTGGGCACCCTGGTTGTCACGATCACCACCCTGACTGACTGGAGCAAGGGTATATGCCTCATCAACGAAAAGGATGCCACCCATCGCCTTATCACAGAGACGGTCTACGACCTTCGGGGTCTCACCCTGATAGGGGCTTACCATCTTGGCACGGTCACACTCGACGACATGTCCACTGTCCAGATAGCCTATCGCCTCAAGGATCTCACCCAACTTACGGGCTATCGTCGTCTTACCAGTACCCGGATTACCCGTCAGCACGATATGGATACCCGCTTTCTGCTGTTCACCAAGTCCCCGCTGAGCACGCTGCACACTATTCTGGACGCTATAGGCAATCTCACGGACTGCCTGCTTCACCTGATCCATACCAATATACTGGTTAAGATCGCTAAGGATGTCGTCCAAGGTACGTTCTTCCGGAACATAGCCACGAATATCTCCCTCTTCTATCATCGTTGCGTCGGCACCACGACTGATAAACGAGGTAAAGATATCCTCTGCCGTCTTCACGGCAAGATGACGATAGCCGAAAGTATCATCCTTGATTTTTACCTGATACTGGAAATAGCGTTCCAGCTTATGCTCCGCATCGGGAGTATAAGCGGCAATGCCATATTTAACCCGCAACTCCTGCTTACAAACCTCACACAGTTCGCCATAGCCGGGAGTCGGAAGACGGAAGATATACTTGAAACGGTTCTGTGCCGCAGGGTTATTGACAAGGAAATCATCCAGACCCTTCGGAAGACCTGAGATGATAACAATAGGATTATCGTCCCACTTATCCATCTCAACAAACAACTTGTCGAGGGGATTCACTTGATTGGAATAGCGATCAGGAAGAAGCTTCTGAACATTATCAAAGAAGAGGAGACCATCCTTTGCCTTTTTAATATTATCATCCCACTTATCAACAAATCGCTGATAGTCGACCGCATCAACCATCGTCAACTTCGGTTTGTCGATAATCTTATGCTGGTAGAAATAATCGCGGATAACCTCAGCCAAAGCAGTTTTACCCGTTCCCGTCTCACCTATGATAATAGCATTTACACTCAGGCGGACTTTCATGATATCTTTCCGGGAATGGAGATAGGTATAGGTATCGACGACCGTCTTCAGTTGTTTCTTGACATCATCAAGACCAACCAACTTGTCCAGTACGTTCTGAGAGATAAGTGGCTTACCACACCACTTACAGAACTTCGCTATCGACCGGTTTTCCTTATGACAATGCTCACAAACCATATTATTCCACGTCCTTTTGTAATTGTTTAACTACAGCTGTCGGATTCAGTTTCCAACTATTCAGATTGGGGTTATTCACATTCAACAAATTGTGATTGAACAGCACCAGCTCCATCAACAGAACACCCACAAGGGCTGACCATAATATATAATGCATTACAGACTCACCACTCAAAGAGCGTATCTGATTGGTTACATCATCCAGAAGACCGAAATTAGAACCTTTGAACTTAAACTTCTTTTCTTTAAAAGTATAGTATAACGGCTCTAACAATGTAGACTTGACATCATCATCCACAATCTCAGAAATAAGCAGATTCTCACTATTCGTATCGGAACGGAAGTCGGTAAAATGGCAAATAACCATATAGACCAGCGTTATCACGATGATGGCAGGGATAAAGAGACTGGGAGACGAGTTATTGACATATTTCAATATGGTCACAGGAATATAGGAAGAAAGTATTCCCAATAACCCCCACAAACAAGAGAAGACGAAACCATACCCTTTAAAATATGCTCGCGTACCTATAATAATAGCAGTCATTCCACCAAGTGGCAACACGATAGACATACCGGAATGCTCTAACAGATATTCACGGTTGCTGACTCCAAAAAGTAAGAGCAGCAATACCCATGCACCACATAGTGAGTAGAACACCATACGCCAGGTCTTCTCCTTACTCTTCGCCTTGAAGAATCTCTGCCGCACCTCTGTATATTTTGCAGCAGTCTCTTCCTTGGCAGTACCAAAACGCTTGAAATGGGAATTGTTAGGATCAATCTCCCCTAACATCAATATCCAACTTTCCAAAGAACGCTCATACGAATAGGTCTCGCTGAAGTCTTTCTCAGGATCCTCATGATAGAAAATGGAGAGCCACTGACTCAACGAGCCGCGTTTCAACTCTTGGATGAGTTCGGGGCGATGTCCCAGTTTATCAATGGTAAGACCGTCTGTCAGTTCCATCCCATCACCCAGCAGATAACTTGGACGGGCACCCAGAATACGAATGAAGCGATAAGCTGCCGTACGCAAATCATAGGCACCCAGACGACTGGTATTCTCTGTGCTCTTCATATCAAAGCAAGCACGTGCCTGGTTCAATTGCTCATACCATCCATGAAGCTGAGCAAAATATGCAAAGCGACCGTTAGGGTCAGAGAAATCCTTAATTACCTCGTTAAACTCTTTCTCGCTCAGATGCTGCCATTCTTTCATCTGCTGTCCTAACAGCACACCAACACGATAAGGGGTATCTGCCTCTCTCAAATCATAGGCAGCGTCACGGTCTATATTATACAACACTTTATATCCCAATGAGCGTGAAGGAGTCTGCCCATTGGTCAGAATACGCAGAGCCTCACATGCCATACGGTCCTCGTGGCAGTACATCCACGAAAGCAGTCTGCCGTCACTCAATGATTTCCAAGCATCCTCAGAACAGTCCTCATTACCAAAGGAATGAACGATTTCCTGTAATGTCGATGAGGGATATTGGTTAAGGAAAGGTATATCCTTGTCTACCTCATAAACCAGACGCATCACTGCCACACGGCCATCGAAATCCTTTTCCGAGAAATAGCCACGTATTCTGTCTATATCCGCCTTCGAATGAGACTCCAAATACAGGTACAACATATCGTTGGGGTTTCTCAAAGCGATAGCGTATTCCTCCTGATAACTCAGTACAGAAATACTGACGCTGTGAATGTCGTCACATAAGTTCCCATGAAGATCGCGATACGGATAGGTTGGTTCCATGACATACACGGCAGCCATCAGTCCCGCATGCTGATCGGCAGGATAACGGTTGACGACAATATCCTTGACAACGGAGCTGAGTTTCACATTACCACATTGCTCCAGCCAACCAGCGATTCGTCCGTTATACAGATAGTTGATGGCGAGACGCTCATTGTCCAGCAACAGAGGTATCAGCTCATGGACATTATCCGCAACCAGATTCTTCTCCGGGTCTACGATAAAGCTGCGGTATTTCAGAATAGGAGAAGAGATATCCACCTCTACGTCCTCACCCAAGAACCAGCGCTCTACTTGCTCGTATTTCCAGCGGTTCTGAGGATTGACTGCCGTCAAGCCCTGTATCAGCATCTTCACCCGGTCAGGCAACTCATTGATACGAGGCAATCGTCCCTCGTTTTTCTTACGCATCATCACACGCTCATTCTGGCTCAATGGGTTCTCACCCAACCAGAGTGTCATCAGCGTAATACCCAAGGAATAGAAATCAACCGACGGAGTAATCTCCACCTCACCGTCTATCACATCGTTGTACATCTCTGGAGCGGCAAAAACAGGAGTTCGTGCCTGGGTGGTCTTATGGACGCGCTCGTCACCATCCAGCACACTGGAAATGCCAAAGTCGCCCAGCACTATCTCCGTATGCTTCTCATCACGGAAGAAGAAGTTGCTGGGTTTGATATCCTTATGGATGATATTGCTGTTATGACAATAAGCAAGTGCGGCAGCAGCCTGCAAGGTAATACGGCGGAACTGATTGAAGTCACCATCCAAATCATAGTCCGCAAGCGTACCTCCTCTCAGATACTCCATCAACTCATAGTCACGATTCTTACCATCTACATAAGTCTTGCCATAATCGTAAATCTTCACGACAGTCTCCATGCCAAAACTTTGGATAATCCGCAACAGTGTCTTCTTGATGGAGAAGTTCGGATAATATATCTTCAGCACCATCTGCTTCTGGTCGCACTCGACCCAAAAAACCTGTGCCTCACCCGAATTGTCACTGAGACATTTAAGGTTATGGTAAACTTTTCCTTTGATAAGAAAATCACCAGCAGCATTGGCGGTAGCCGATTTGTCTCTACCTGGAACATACGTAGCATCTCCGGCTCCTTTACCTAATGGAGCAACACGAATGGTCGTATTTGGTTGTTCTGGGGTTCTTATGGTTTGATCCATTATTTATCATCTTTAATTTCTGCAGTACTATTCTTTCCTAAAACGACCCATTTACCACCAAGATGTGGCTTAGCACATCCACACGGGCTACTGTGGAGTGCATGTTTGAAGTTGCAGACCCATGCCAGACGCACACCCATCGGTTTACTTGCCATGGCATAATTACGAGCCTGGACGGGTGATGACGTTGGGGGGACAGCGAGCTTATCAAGAATAGCAGACAGTTTCTTAATCTTCTCCGCCTTCTGTTCTTCCAGCTCCTCTTTCGTCATTCGTTTCGTCGACACCTTGGGAATGACAGGATTCTCCACCCCAGCATCCTTCGCTAACAAGGTCAACATCCGTTCACGCAACTTCATATTCATCTGTTCCCTGACAACATCACGCTCAGAATTGTAAGGCAGGGAACTCTCCAAGCGGGAATATTCCTGCACCACATCCATCAGTTCCATGTAGTCGGGGTTCTTCTGCAATTCCTTGACTAACTCCTTTGCCTCAGCCGTCAATGCAGTACCACACTGCTTACAGAATGCAAAGTCGTTCATCGTATGACAGGTCGGGCAAACCAGACCGCCACGGGGACTGCCGCACTCTGGGCAATATGCCTCGTTGCCTGACAGATGAGCGCCGCAATAGGAACAGATATCTTTACGGATGTAGTGATGGCATGCCTCACAGAAATCAGCATCCGGGTCTATCTCAGAACCGCAGAAAGGGCAGGATGACTTACTGATTGGCTGACCGCACTGGGCACAGAACATCGCCTCTGGATCATTGATGGCTCCACAGAAGGGACATTTCTTTCCACCAGCCTGCTGTTGCTGCTGTTGCTGCATCATCATCTGAGGAGCATCTTCCCTCACACGCTCTCTCTCACGAGCCATTTCCTGAGGACGAATGGTACGCTGTGTCCTCTCCATATCTTGGGAATAATCGTTTGTCATACTTTTAGGATAGCATTAACTTAGTTGCAAAGATAGTAATAATTTTTTAAAACTAAAAAAAAACCGCCGTAAATTTATATTTACGACGGCATTTTTATGGATTTGAAGAGTTTTTTACCACAAAGAAAGGCGTTTTTCTTTTGGAATAAACATTTTATCACCTTCCTTGACTCCAAAGGCATCATACCACATATCAATGTGCGGAAGTGCTCCATTCACACGCCAGCGACCCAATGAATGGGGGTCACTCTTGGTACGATTACGAATCTCCGCTTCCGTAATATTACCTGCCCATACTCCTGCATAGGCAAGGAAGAAGCGTTGGTCGGCAGTAAGACCGTCGATTACTGGTAATGACTGACGCTTGGTGGCATTCTTATAAGCATACCATGCCACTTGCAGACCGCCATGGTCGGCAAGATTCTCACCGAGTGTCAGACGACCGTTTCCATTGAGGTCTGGCAACACCTTGATACCAGAGAAGAAGTCGGCATACTTATCTGTTCGTTCTGTAAAGTTTTTTCCGTCTGACTCCGTCCACCAGTCATGCATATTACCATCCTTGTCGAAGCGACGTCCCTGGTCATCGAATCCATGGGTCATCTCATGACCGATGACGACACCAATAGCGCCATAGTTAAAGGCATCGTCAGCCGTCGGGTCAAAGAACGGAACTTGCAGAATACCAGCAGGGAAGCAAATCTCATTGGTCGTTGGGTTATAGTAGGCGTTAACCGTTTGTGGAGTCATGTGCCATTCCTCACGGTCAACGGGTTTTCCTGCCTTCTGACTAATACGCAGTTTCGTCCAAAAGCGATAGCACTCCTGTATATTCTCATAGTAAGATTTTTTCGCATCAATCTTCAAGTCTGACATATCCGTCCAATGGTCAGGATAGCCAATCTTCACATAGAAGGTATTCAACTTCAACAAGGCATTCACCTTCGTTGAGTCATCCATCCAGTCCTGAGCAGCAATACGCTCACCGAGAGCTATGCGGAGGTTTTCCACCAAGGTCTTCATACGCTCCTTGGAAGAGGCTGGGAAGTACTTCTCCACATAAATCTTACCGAGAGCCTCACCCATCTGCCCCTGCACCTGATCGGTTGCGCGACGCCACAGGGGATGATCCTCTTTTCTGTCAGACATCACCTTACCGAAGAAGTCGAAACTCTCCGCACGCACCTCGTCATTCAACAGGCCTGCGGCTGAATGGATGATCCCCCACTCCATATAGTCACGATACTCTGCCGGTGTAATCTTTGAGAAGAGCTGGTCGGCACCAGCCATGAAGTCGGGCTGTCCCACAATCATCTCCTGGATATACTGACTGGCAATGCCCTTGGCATTCATCTGTTTCTCCAACTGGAAATGAGGATATTTTGCGTCAAACTCCTTCAACGTCATTTTGTTATAGTTGGCAATAGGGTCTCGCAACTCGGTACGTGACTTAGATACTTTGGCAAGAGCAAGCTCCAACTTGAAGATATTCTTCATCTTCTTCTCAGCAACACCTTTCTTGAAACCAAAGAGTTGGAACATACGCACGATGTGCCGCTTGTAGCCCTCACGAATCTTCGTGGTAGCCTCATCCGTCTCCAGATAGTAGTCTTTCTGTCCGAGGGTAAGACCTCCCTGACTGACATTCAGGATGTTCTCTGACGCATTCTTGTCGTCCGCATCCAGATAGGCATAGAAAAACTCTGCGTCACCATAGGGCATCATCTCCAACTGAATGGCGAAAAGCTGGTCAACGGTCTTTGCCGCCTCCATCTTCTTAATCATACCCATGGCAGGAGCGAGTCCTTCTTTCTCCCGGCGTGCAGAGTCCATGGCGAGTTTATACAGGTCGCTCAGTTTCTGCTCCACGCTACCCTGCGGGTAAGTCTTTTCCTGCAGCTCCTTCAAGATACCATTGATACGCTTGTTATTATCCTCTGCAAGACGATCAAAACTACCATAGCGTGAATAGGCGGCAGGCAATGGATTCTTCTGCATCCAACCGCCACAAGCATAGTCATAGAAGTCCTCACCAGGTTTCACCTGCTGATGGAGGTCCGTCAGGTCTATACCTGACCTCAGTTGTGACTGCGCCAAGGCAGTCATCGACATTGATGATAAAGCCATCATCATGATTACTCCTTTGATTTTCATTTGTTCGTTTTATGTTAGTTGTTCCAATTCTTCCGATAGTTTCTCCCAGCGTTCCACCTCCTCGTCCATGGATTTCTTGATGGTCGTGTATTCTGTGACCATTTCCATATTCGAGGCATTCACCGGGTCCATCAACAACTGGTCGAGTTCCTTCAACCGCCGCTCCATGTCACTGATCTTACGCTCCGACTCTTCCACGGCACGCTCCGCCTTGCGTAGTTTCTTCTGTTGCTCCTTACGCTCTGCATAGTTCTGATTCTTCGGAGTATTCGGAGTATTCTGAATACTCGGAGTATTCTGAATATTCGGAGGGCACTGTAGCTGTGAGAGCTCGGTTATCTGCCTCGACTGCAGGAAGTCATAGATACCACCCAGATGCTCCCTGACCTTGCCACCTCCGAACTCATAGACTTTCGTTACGAGTCCGTCCAGGAACTCACGGTCATGGCTGACGATGATGGCGGTACCGTCGAAAGCCTTGATGGCTTCCTTCAGCACATCCTTGGAAGGCATGTCCAGATGGTTGGTGGGCTCATCGAGAATCAGGAGGTTGACGGGTTCAAGCAACAGACGGATCATTGCCAGTCGACTGCGTTCCCCGCCGCTAAGAACCTTCACCTTCTTATCCGAAGCCTCTCCACCAAACATAAAAGCTCCAAGTATATCATTGATGCGCAGGCGGACATCACCCTTCGCCACATAGTCGATGGTCTGGAAGACCGTCAGCGACTCGTCGAGCAGCTGTGCCTGGTTCTGGGCGAAATAACCAATCTGGATATTATGTCCGACTTTCAGGTTACCATCAAACGGAATCTCTCCCATGATACACTTCACAAGGGTAGACTTACCTTCACCGTTCTTTCCCACGAATGCGACTTTCTCACCTCGCTTGATCGTCAGGTTGACGTGAGAGAATACCGTATGGTCGCCGTACGCTTTCCTGACATCCTCACAAATGACGGGATAGTCACCACTGCGCAGACAAGGCGGGAACTTCAGATGCATGGCGGCATTGTCCACCTCGTCCACCTCGATAGGTACGATTTTCTCCAGCTGCTTGATCTTCTGCTGTACCTGTACCGCCTTGGTCGCCTGATAGCGGAAACGCTCGATGAACTGACGCATATCAGCCATCTCCTTCTGTTGGTTCTCATAGGCTCGCTGCTGTTGCTCACGTCGCTCTTTGCGAAGTACGACATACTCGTCATACTTCACCTTATAGTCTACGATGTGCCCACAGGATATCTCCAACGTGCGGTTCGAGACGTGATTGATGAATGCACGGTCGTGACTGACCAGTACGACAGCCTTGGCACTCTGCGCCAGGAACTGCTCCAGCCACTGTATGGACTCGATATCCAAGTGGTTGGTGGGCTCGTCCAGCAACAGCACGTCGGGTTTCTGTAACAGGATCTTGGCGAGTTCGATACGCATACGCCAACCACCCGAGAACTCTTTAGTGGGACGGTCGAAGTCCGTACGCTCGAAGCCCAGACCTATGAGAGTACGCTCCATCTCCGCCTCATTGTTTTCCGCTCCCAGCATCATGTAGCGGTCATGCTCTTGGGTGAAGCGCTCCACCAGTGCCAGATAGTCGGCACTCTCATAATCGGTACGCTCCGCCAACTGCTGATTCATGCGGTCGATACGGTCCTTCAACTCACGGGTAGAAGAAAAAGCTTTCTGTGCCTCCTCCCTTACCGTCGTATCATCCTGCAGGTTCATCACCTGAGGCAGATAACCGATGGTCGTATCATTAGGGATGCTCACCACACCACTGGTGGGTTGCTGCTTCCCGCACAGTATCTTGAGTAACGTCGACTTCCCTGCTCCGTTCTTACCTACCAAGGCAATACGGTCACGGTCGTTCACCACGAAACTGGCATTGGTAAACAACGGTTTGGCACTGAACTCGACACATAGTCCTTCTACCGAAATCATCTTGCTCTTTATTTGGGTTGCAAAGGTAATGAAAAACAGATAGAATGCAAAATAAATTAATAAATATTAGTTGCCGAAGGGGTGTCTTCTCATATTTTTTCCGTACTTTTGTAGCATTAAACATCATGATATGGAACATCTGAAGATATTCACCCAATTGATTGCCAGTGAGCTGCACCTGCAAGAGCATGCCGTTGAGAACACCCTGAAACTGTTGGACGAGGGGTGTACCATCCCCTTTATCTCCCGCTACCGCAAGGAACGGACGGGTGGTCTTGACGAGGTACAGATTACTGCCATCAGCAACCGGCTGACAGGACTGCAGGAGATAGCCAAACGCAAGGAGACGGTTGTCAAGACCATCACCGAGCAGGGGAAGATGACTGCTGAGTTGCAGAAACGCATCAACGATTGCTGGGAGTCCACCACACTGGAGGACATCTACCTGCCCTATAAACCCAAGCGGCGTACCCGTGCCCAAGTGGCAAGGGAACAGGGACTGGAACCACTTGCCACCTTACTCATGCTCCAACGGGAACCGCATCCCGAGACCGCTGCCAAGCGTTTCGTCAAGGGGGATATTGCCGACGCTGAGCAGGCGCTCCAAGGTGCCAAGGACATCATTGCCGAACAGGTCAGCGAGGAGGAAAGAAGCCGCAACCAGATACGTAGTGCCTTCCGTCGTGAGGCTTTCATCGTCTCAAAGGTCGTCAAGGCTAAGAAAGACACGGATGAGGCAGCGAAATACTCAGACTATTTCGACTGGGAGGAACCCTTAAAACGCTGTTCGTCCCACCGTCTGCTCGCCATGCGCCGTGGGGAGAGCGAGGGCATCCTGCGGGTCAGCATCACGATTGATGATGACGAGGCGGTCAGCAGACTGCAACGCAACTACGTCCGTGGCAACGGTGCCTGTCAGCGCTTGGTAGCCGAAGCCGTGGAGGATGGCTACAAGCGACTGCTGTGTCCCTCCATCGAGACGGAATTTGCCAACCTCAGCAAGGAGAGGGCTGACGAGGATGCCATCAAGGTATTCACAGAGAACTTGCGACAGTTACTGCTGGGTGCACCATTGGGACAAAAACGGGTGATGGGCATCGACCCGGGCTTCCGCACGGGCTGTAAGGTGGTCTGTCTGGATGCCCAGGGTAACCTGCTGCATCACGAGGCTATTTTCCCTCATCCTCCCGTCAACCACCGCATGCAGGCTACCGTCCATGTCCAGCAGATGATTGCCGACTACCATATCGAGGCGATTGCCATCGGCAACGGCACTGCAAGTCGTGAGACGAAAGATTTCGTAGTCGACGCCCTTAAATCCTACCCTACAACACCTACCCTCCCTAAGATCTTCGTCGTCAGCGAGGACGGTGCCTCCGTCTATTCCGCCTCAGCGACGGCACGTGAGGAATTCCCCGACGAGGATGTCACCGTGCGTGGTGCCGTCTCGATAGGTCGCCGACTGATGGACCCCCTGGCGGAACTCGTAAAGATTGACCCGAAGAGTATCGGCGTAGGGCAGTACCAGCATGATGTCGACCAGACGAAACTCAAACACTCGCTCGACCAGACGGTAGAGAGCTGTGTCAATCAGGTGGGCGTCAATCTGAACACCGCCTCGCAACATCTGCTGATGTACGTCAGCGGACTCGGACCCGTGCTGGCGAAGAATATCGTGGAATATCGCAAGGAGAACGGAGCGTTCACCAGCCGTTCCCAACTGAAGAAAGTGCCTCGTCTGGGACCTGCTGCTTTCCAGCAATGCGCAGGATTCCTCCGCATTCCCGGAGCTAAGAATCCACTCGACAATAGTGCGGTGCATCCTGAGAGCTATGGCGTGGTAGAGCTGATGGCGAAAGACCACCATTGCAATGTTGACGACCTTATTAATAATAAGGAGAAACGCTCCGAGATTGACATCCGCCACTATGTGACAGACACCATCGGACTGCCCACGCTGACGGACATCATGAAAGAGTTGGAGAAACCCGGACGCGACCCTCGTCAGCAGATTGAGGAGTTTGAGTTCGATGCCTCTGTTCAGACGATGGAAGATTTGCACGAGGGAATGGAGTTGCCTGGCATCGTGACCAACATCACCAACTTCGGTGCCTTCGTGGATATCGGTGTCCATCAGGACGGCTTAGTGCATATCTCCCAACTTGCCGATAAATACGTGAGCGACCCCACGCAGGTGGTTCGCCTGCACCAGCATGTCAAGGTCCGGGTGCTGGAAGTCGACCAGCGCCGCCACCGCATCTCTCTCAGCATGAAGGGCGTGAGCCAGTAGAGCGATATACCTAACGTATGGTAGGCAGAATAACCGAAAAGCGGTATTGCATACCATCCCGAATCACCATACCTTTGCACTCAGAAACTAAATGAGACAAAAGTATGGTGAATTTTATCTTAGCAGACAACCAAGAACTGACGGCGTATGCCCTCAAGACACTGATCCGTGAGCATGAGAGTGCGACCCTCCACCATGTCACAGACAAAGAGCAACTGCTCAACCAGCTGCAGGCTGACGAGAAGAGTATTGTCATCATCGACTATACCTTATTTGATATACAGGACGAGGAGCAGCTGCTGATTATCATTGAGCGGTTCCCCAAAGCATTGTGGATCATGACAAGCGACGACCTGACGGTGTCGTTGATGCGCAAACTGGTCTATACCGTCCGTCATGTGAGTATCGTTTTCAAGGACTCCCCTCTCAAGTTGTTCCATCACGCCATTGAGTATGCGATGCGTGGCGAGCGCTATCTCTGTCAGCGTGCCGCAGAGGTATTGATCTGTCAGCAGGCTGACGAGGAGTTGCATTCGAAAGTTCTGACACGCACAGAGATAGAGATCCTGCGCGGGGTAGCACAGGGCAAGACCACCAAGGAGATTGCCTACGAGCGTTACTCCAGTATCCATACGGTGAATACCCATAAGAAGAATATTTTCAGAAAACTACAGGTGAACACCGCCCACGAAGCCGTGAAATACGCTTTCCGTGCCGGACTGGTTGACCCGTCGGAGTTTTATATTTAGTTCAAAGATGATTATTGAGAGATGAAGAAACAGACCATTGCTATTGACACCCCTTATGTACGCCCCGATGCCTATGGCTCGCTCGCCGTACCAGTATACCATAACGTTGCCTTTGAGTTTGAGGATGCCCAACTGATGGCGGATGCTTTCTGCAACCGTGTCAAGGCACCCGACTATGCCCGGGTGGAAAACCCTACCGTGACAAACCTCGAACAGAGGGTAAGGCTGTTGACGGACGCAGCCCATGTGACGGCGTTCAACTCGGGGATGGCGGCTATCAGCAACACCCTGCTTGCGGTGAGTGCACAAGGGAAGAATATCGTGACATCCACCCACCTCTTCGGCAATACACTCGCATTGGTCAGCAACACGCTGTTGCGCTTTGGCGTAAAGCCGCGATTGCGTGACCTCACCAACCTGCAGGCGGTGGCTGATGCCATCGACGAGGACACCTGCTGTGTGTTCCTGGAGGTGGTCACCAACCCGCAGTTGGAGGTCGCCGACCTTCGCGCCCTTGCAGATATCGCCCACCAGCGAGGAGTCCCCTTGATTGCCGACTCTACGGTGATTCCTTTCACGGAGACACATCTGAAAGGACTGGGCGTGGACATCGAAGTGGTGTCCAGCACGAAATATCTCTCGGGAGGCGGTACCTCCCTGGGCGGACTGGTCATCGACTACGGTACCTTCCCGCTCATCAACCAGCACATCAAGTATGAGTTGCTGTTTAACCTCGGTGCCTATATGACACCCCAGGCTGCCTACCTGCAGACCTTAGGACTGGAGACACTCGATGCCCGCTACCAGCGACAGGCTGGCAATGCCCTCCAGTTGGCGAAGGCATTGCGGGAGCTGGGCGCGATCCGGCAGGTCAACTACATCGGACTGGAGGACAACCCATACCACGAACTCGCCCAGCGTCAGTTTGGGAAGACGGCTGGGGCGATGCTGACCATCGACCTGAGGAGCAAGGAGGAGTGTTTCCGTTTCCTCAACCGCCTGATACTCATCCACCGTGCTACCAATCTCTTCGACAACCGCACGCTGGCGATTCACCCGGCAAGTACCATCTTCGGACTCTTCCCCGAGGAGCAGTTGAAGAAGATGGATGTGCGACAGACGACGATCCGCCTGTCAGTAGGACTGGAGGCAGTAGACGATTTATTAGAGGATATCCAACAAGCATTAGGAGATGACTTATAGTTTTGACAAAATCATAGACCGTCGTGGCAGCGGTGACCTGAAACACGGGGTACTGCTGGAACGATACGGACGTAGCGACCTGCTCCCGCTGTGGGTGGCGGATATGGATTTCGAGACACCACCGTTTATCACAGAGGCGCTACGGCAACGCCTCGACCACTCTTTATTTGGCTATACGGTGGTACCCGAGGAGCTGTGGGACACCATCATCCGATGGGTTCATGACCATCACCAGTGGGACATACGACGGGAGTGGCTCACCTACATTCCCGGCATTGTGAAAGGGATTGGGATGGCTGTTAATATATTCTCGAAGGAAGGTGATAAGGTGATTATCCAACCTCCTGTCTATCATCCTTTCCGGCTGACCCCACAAGGTAACGGGCGCAAGGTGGTGTATAATCCGTTGAAGCGACTGTCTGACGGGACTTACGACATGGACTTTGAGCAGTTGGAACAGATCACAGACGAACAGTGCAAGATACTGATTCTCAGCAACCCTCACAATCCCGCAGGCATCTGTTGGAAAGAGGAGACACTCCGGCGGTTAGCTCATTTCTGTTATCAGCACGGCATCCTCGTCTTGTCGGACGAGATACATAGTGACATGGCACTCTTCGGCAACCGCCACGTTCCTTTTGCCACTGTCAGTGAGGAGGCTGCACAGTGCAGCATCACCTTCGGAGCACCCTCCAAGACCTTCAATATCGCTGGTATCGTCAGCAGTTATGCCATCGTTCCCAACGATAGTCTGCGCCGTCGTTTCTATACATGGTTGGAGGCGAATGAGCTGAACGACCCTCCCCTGTTCTCCCCCATCGCCACCATTGCCGCCTATCAACAAGGTGAGGAATGGCGCAAGGAGATGCTCCACTATGTGGAAGGGAATATCCGTTTCGTGGAGGAGTATTGTAAGGAACATTTGCCAAAGATAAAACCGCTTCGACCACAAGCATCTTTTCTGGTATGGCTTGACTGCCGTGAGTTGGGGTTAAGCCATGAACAACTCATCGACTTGTTCGTCAACAAAGCACACCTCGCATTGAATGACGGAGAGATGTTCGGACCAGGCGGTGAGGGCTTTATGCGCATGAATGTAGGAACACCCCGCAACATCCTCTTACAGGCACTTCAGCAGTTGTCGGCAGCGATATCCTGAATGACCAGTCCTGCAAGGGTCATTCCGAAGATGGCGGTGATATGTACGAGGGAACCTTTGGAGGGGTTAGAGGTACGAGGGGACTCGTCGGAGTACACACACTGGAACTTACGCTTAGGAAACCGCTTCTCTTTCTTGAAGCGGTTTCTTAATGCCCGTGCCAAGGGGTCGCCTTTCACTTTCCAAAATTCAGCCACCTGAATGTGAGAAGGGTTGAGCTTTAGAGCCGCCCCCATCGACGAGAAGAACCTCGCCTTTGTCTGACACGCCAGTTCTATCAGCAACGCCTTGTCTTTCAGCGAGTCGATGGCATCGATAATATAGTCATAGGTGTCCAAGAGGAACGCCTCTGCCGTCTCCTCCGTGAACGTCTTCTGCAGTGCTGTGACCTCCGCATCGGGGTTGATGGCAAGCAACCGTTCTTTCAGTGCCTCCACCTTCACCTGCCCCACCGTCTTCGTGGTCGCCATCAACTGGCGGTTGACATTCGTCACGTCTACGCAGTCGAAGTCCACTATCGTCAGATGCTTCAGTCCGGTACGCACCAAAGCCTCGGCACACCAGGAGCCTACGCCCCCGACACCAAAGAGGATGACCCGTTTCTCACTGAGTCGCTCCATCCCCTCAGCACCCAGCAACACCGCTGCCCGTTGGAATATCTCTTTCATTGATCATGCAAAATTAATAAAAATTGCACTAAAGTAGTGCAAAATTTTAAAGAAAATGCACTACGATAGTGCAATTTGCCGATTTCTTGCTGAAAGTTCGCAAAAACATATAACCTTATAACATGATGTGGCTCAAATGCCCTTGTACAAAGGGATTGAGCCATGTTACATGTTGCTCAAACATGTAACATACATGTTATATGTATGTTATATGTTCAGCAAACATATAACATGCATTAAAGCCTCTGGTTATCGGGGGTTGCGCCCTGTCATGTTATAAGGTTATATGTTTTTTGCGAAATTCATAAAAAATCAGTTACCGACTGAGGGGCATTCAGTTACCGACTGAAGCCCACTTTCCTACCGACTAAAGCCTGTTTTCATTACGATTAACGCATCCATTTGACAGAGATATAGTTTATCATTCGTTCCGATACCTCCTAAAGGGGTACTCCGATGCCTCCTATGGGTGACGCAAGGCATCTTTTAGGGGGTAAAGGAACTATCCAAATCCCCTGCAAATAGGCATTTGCAAGGGATTGTTTGTAGTCGACAGGGGGGACATACCAAACGTATGGTATATAAAAATGCCATGCAAAGGGTATTGTGGGAATGGGGATTCCGCCGTACCTTTGCACTGTGATTTTTAATCACCCTGCGAATTAAGTTAAACCATTTAAAGGACAGAAAAATGAAAACAATGATGATGAACATGCGAATGTGTTGCTGTTGTTGCAGCATGCAGATGATGCATAATGAGAAGGAGGAGAGAAGTAACCAACACATTATTAATATATATAAAGAACGACAAGAACATGAGAAAATCAGTATTCACCATAGCATTGCTCTTAGGGCTGCAAGTTAGTCAGTCAGCCGGAGCACAGAACGAGCAGGTAACCCTCCGCGTACAGCATTCTGTACGTCCATTGGTAGAGAAATGGGTTGCCGAGTATACCAAGATCAACCACGATGCCGCTTTCCGGATTGTTACAGGGAAAGCCACCAACACAGAACATCAGATATCATTTGTGACAGAACAAGCCGACGATGCCGTTTTCGTGGCACGCTATGCCGTACTGCCCGTAGTGACGAAATCGTCGGAGGCAGCACAGCTGCTGGGCAGCAAGCGTCTGAATGCCAAGAAGCTGAAGAGTCTTTTCTTCGTGAAGGACGAGTTTGACGATGACACGAAGGAGAGCAAGGCAGAGCAAGCGCTTCATATCTACACAGGCAATAGTCAGCAGTCGGCATCCAGAGCCTATGCCCTGAGTTTCAAGCAGGAGACGAGTTCGTTTAAGGGTAAAAAGATTTCAGGTGATGACCATTTCCTTAATACCGCGTTGAGCCGCGACCCGTTAGGTATCGCCATCAACTCACTCTCCAACATCTTCGATTTGCAGAGCCGCCAGTTGCGCAGTGACCTCGCCATCGTGCCCCTCGATATTGACAAGCATGGTGAGCAGATACTCGACGAGGCTCGTCTGGACGACATCATCCTGTTGCTGGAGCAGCAGCAGTTCGCAGAGATCCCCACGGGTAAGATAGGACTGTCATACAACCATCACGACGGCATTTTGAACCAGTTTGTCCGCTGGATATTGACCGATGGCAACAAATACGTCCATGAGTACGGTCTCTTGCAGCTCTCACAGAAAGAGGTGACGGCACAGTTGCGTCTCACCGAGCAGCAAGACCTCGCACAGAAATAATAATAGGAAAGGGTAAAAAGATGAAAACAAGATTAGTACTATTTCTAATAGTGCTGGCTACGGTATTGCCGTCAGCCGCACAGACCACCATCACGGGACATATCGCTGATGCCCGTACAGGAGAGTCACTGATAGGAGCCTCCGTCGTTCCCAAGTCGAGTAAGGAACTGGGTGCCGTGACAGACGTGGACGGAAACTTCACCCTGGTGACGAATGTAGAACTGCCTCTCACCCTGAGTGTCCAGTATGTAGGCTACCGCCCGCAGGAGGTGGATGTCTATGATGCCGCAGAGCCGGTGGACATCCTGTTGAGCGACAATGCCAGCCGTCTGAACGAGGTGGTGGTGATTGGCTATGGTGAACAGAAACGTCTGGAACTGACCAGTGCCATCTCCAGTGTGGGCAGTGAGGTGCTGCGCCAGCAGAACAACTCCGTGGAGAGTGCCCTGCAGGGTGCCGTGGCTGGTCTTAACGTCACCCAGACCAGTGGACAGCCGGGTGCCGCCAGCATCATCCGCATCCGTGGCGGTAACTCCATCACGGGAGGTAACGAGCCCCTGTATGTCATCGACGGCTTCATCGTCTATAACGACCCAGCCTCCACCCGTACCGGTGCAAAGACGAGTGATGCCACCCTCGACCCCCTCGCCTTCCTGAACCCTGCGGATATTGAGAGCATCGAGGTGCTGAAGGACGTGAGTGCCACCGCCATCTATGGTACCCGTGGTGCCAACGGTGTGATCATCATCACCACCAAGAAGGGGTCACACGGCCGTAACAACATCAGCTATAACGCCAGCTTCGGATGGAGCACCATCGGCAAGAAGCTGAACTATCTGAATGCCCAGCAGTGGGTAGGACTGTGGAACGAGCTGTATGACAATGGTGAGGTGGGCTATCGCATCGACACCCCTACCCAGAGCTACGACTGGCAGGATGCCGCCTTACGCACTGGTTTCTCACAGGAGCACCAGTTGTCATTTGTCGGCGGTGATGAGATCTCCCGATACAGCATCAGCGGTGGCTATAAGAGTCAGGATGGTATCGTGAAGGGTACGGGACTGAAACGGTATGTGGGTCGTGCCAACTATGAGCGCAACATCTTCCCCACCCTGCTGGTGGGTGTCAATGCCAGTGGTGCCTATAACAAGGTGACTGGCGTTGCCGACAACAGTGGCAGTATGTTTGCCCCCAGCCCTTGGGTGGCAGCCATCTCACACACACCCTACACCTCTATTTACAATGCTGACGGCACGTACAACTACGACCCGACACCCACCAGTGTGGATATCTATAACGGACGTGTGGGCAATCCCATCAGCGACTTAGAGAATACGAAGGCAGAGACTGAGAATACCCGTTTCATCGGTACTGGTTTCGCAGAGTGGACGGTCATCCCACAGCTGAAGCTGAAGGCAAGTCTGGGTGCCGACATCTCCAACACCCGTCAGAGCTACTATGCTCCGTCCTATACCACTGGTGGACTTGCCAATAACGGCTATGCCTCCGTGGGTCAGACAAAGACCACCACATGGCAGACAGAGTATACGGCAACGTACAGCAATGTGTTCAAACGCGTACACTCCCTGAACGCACTGCTGGGATATACCGCCCAGCGTACCGACCGCAGCAGTGTCGCCACGACATCCTACGGTTTCAGCAATGATGCCACGGGATATGACAACCTCGGAGCGGCTGCCACCACCCTGCCTTCTGTCAGCAGTCATTATATCTCCACCCTGCAGTCGTGGATCGGTCGTGTGAACTACAGCTATGACTCACGCTATAATGCCTCACTGACCCTGCGTGCCGATGGCAGCAGCCGTTTCGCCGACAACCACCGCTGGGGATGGTTTCCTTCCTTAGGTCTCTCTTGGAATATCGACCGTGAGAAATGGCTCCACTTAGGCAAGAGTGTCGACTTCATCCAACTGCGTGCCTCTGTCGGTACAGTGGGTAACCAGGAAATCGGTGACTACCAGTTTGCGGCAAATGTCGTTCCCCGTACGGTGATTATCAACAACCAGAAGGCGACGAGCTATATCATCGAGAACAAATCGAACGAAGACCTGAAATGGGAGACAACCACCTCTTATAATATAGGACTGAGCACCGGCTTCTTCCAGAACCGTCTGACAGTGACGCTGGATGCTTACTACAAGAAGACCAACGACCTCTTGCTGGATGTTCCCGTAGAGCAGGTAACTGGTTTCTCTACCGTCCTGCGCAATGTCGGCTCTGTAACGAACAAGGGCGTGGAACTGGAGATTGGCGGTGTGCTGATAGACAACAAGAACTGGAAATGGAACGTGAACGGTAATATCGCCCATAACAAGAATGAGGTGACCAGTCTGGGCGACTCTGAGTATTTCCTGCCTGACTTCGCCTCTGTAGGTACACTGCAGTATATCAACCCGCTGATCGTGAAGGTGGGTGAGCCCCTCGGTACTTTCTATGGCTATCGCTTCAAGGGCATCATCCAGTCTGACGAGGACCTCAGCAGTCTCCCTGCACAGACGATCTCCACGGTAGAGCCAGGTAACCCGAAGTTCGAGGATGTCAATAACGACGGTGTCGTCAATGAGCAAGACCGTGTGGTGTTAGGGAATATCCAACCGAAGTTCACCTATGGCTTCAATACCAAGGTTGCCTATAAGAACTGGGACCTCTTCGTGAGCCTCAGCGGCAGCTATGGCAACAAACTCTTCAATGCACTCGCCTGTCGTCTGGACCGTGGTAATGGCTACTATTACAACCCACTGGGTGAGGTTGCCAACCGCTGGACTGTGACAAACCCGAGCAATACCATCCAAAAGGCAAGCAGCGCGACATCTATCTATGCCGATGACCGTTTCGTGGAGAATGCCAGCTATTTGAAGTTCCGCAACATCCAACTGGGCTATACCCTACCCGTCCCACAGATCACGAAAGATGCCAAGCTGCGGCTGTATGTCTCACTGCAGAATTTCTTCACCATCACCAGCTACAGCGGTTATGACCCAGAGGCAAACCGCAATGGCATCGACGAGACCAGTGCCCTCTATCAGGGAGTGGACTATGGTGCCTACCCTGCTGCCAAAACGGTATTGTTTGGATTTAACATCACACTATAACGAAATATCGGAATCATTATGAGAAAAAGTATAATATATCTCGCAACAGGTCTTTTGCTCACCAGTTGCGCTGACCTCGACCAGAAGTCAATCAGTTCTATCGACAAGGACAATTTCTATCAGAGCAAAGAGGATATAGAGACAGCCATCAATGGTGTCTATCAGGAGTTTACCGTGGATGGGTTCTATGGTATGTTCAATAACCAGAGCATCTATATCAACGACTTACAGACTGACTATGTGAAGGCGGGAGCACAGACGAACTCGGCTCATATCCGTGAACTCAGCAACTTTGCCGTCCAGCCTACCAATGTTTTCGTCAGCTATGCCTGGGAGGAACACTATACCGCCATTAACCGTGCCAATGTGGTTATCGACAAGGTGACGGATGCGTCATGGCTCGACGAGCAGTCCAAGCAGAACTACATCAACGAGGCGCGTTTCCTCCGTGGCTTTATGTACTTCAACTTAGTACGCTATTTCGGAGGAGTACCCATCGTATTACATGACGGTGAGGGAGAAGGGGCTGCCCGCAACAGCGTCGATGAGGTGTATGAGCAGATTGTTGCTGACCTGACTGCCGCTGAGAATCTGCCCGCTGACTATACTACCCTCGACAGCAAGGCATCCAGTCTTGCGGCATCGGCACTGCTCTCCAAGGTCTATCTCGTATGGGCGCAGACCAGTAGTGAACAAGGAAAGGCAAACCAAAACGCCTATTATCAGAAAGCTATCGACTATGCCAATAAGGTGATTAACTCCGGAAAGTACAAACTGCTGGATAAGTTCATCGACAACTGGTCGGTAGACAAGAAACATGGTGCGGAGCATATCTTCTCCATCGAACACGACCGCACCATCAACGGTAATGTGTCAGGACACTGTACCTTCGCCACGAACTGGAGCAACTCTGAGCCTGTGCTCCTCGCTACCAGCGACAAGTATTATGAGCAGACAGACCCTCGTGACCAGCGGCGTGACGGCTCATGGGCAAAACGTCTCTATGACCCGAATACGGGTGAGGACTTCGTGTTCACAATCCCCCGCTTCCGTAAGTATATTGACTCGCTTAACTATGCCAATCCTGCCTCTGCAGGTAATTCCGCAGGACAGTCAACGAACACCACCATCATTCGTTATGCTGAGGTGCTGCTCATCAAGGCTGAGGCAGAGAATGAGCTGAATGGTCCTACGACTGCTGCCTACGATGCCATCAACCAGGTGCGCCGCCGTGCCTACTGGAGTCCTTATGAGAATGTGCAGAACACACCATCTGACGGCTCTGCCCTCGACCTCGCAGGACTGACCAAAGAGGAGTTCCGTGAACGGTTGCGTGAGGAGCGCCGACTGGAGTTCGTATTGGAGGGACAGCGCTGGTTCGACCTTATCCGCTGGCATATCCTTATTAAATATGTAAAGGCGAACACCCCTACTGATGCGGAAACACTGGGAACAAAGACCACCAAGATACAGAATGTGTCGAAGAAAAACTACCTGTTACCACTCCCGCAGGACCAACTGATCCTGAATCCTAACCTGGAGCAGAACTGGGGCTATAGCGGAGAGTCGGGAGACGGTCCCTACGGGCCAGAATTCGAATAACACCGAATATCGAATAACAAAACAACAAAATAACAAAAAGAAATATGAAACAGATTATCTTCAAAACAATTGCTGTGGCTCTGCTTACAACCACAGGTTATCAGACTGTAGCTGCCCAGCAGCAAGTAGCAAACAACCGCCGTGAACGCATTTTGCAGGTACTTGACCAGAGCCGTCCAAATGCCTATGTACCCGCAGCCTTCTTCCTCCATTTCGAGAACAAACTCGGACGGAAAGCGGTACAGGACCATAAGGATTTCTACCACGCCACCAATATGGACTTCGTGAAGGTGTTCTATGAGATCAGTGTGCCACAGATTGACATCAAGAGTGGTAAGGACTGGGAGAAAGTGCCTGTCTATAGCGAGGAATTCTTCGCACCACAGGTTGCCGTCATCGAAGACCTTGCCCGTGAGTTCGGCAAGGAGGCGTTTATATTGCCTACGGTATATTCTCCTCTTGCCCTTGCCCATCAGACCTTAGGACGTGGCAAGGACCTGAAAAAACTGGCAGAGGAAGACCCCGTTGCCTTCGGAAAAGCCATCAAGAACCTGTCGCTTTCCATCGAGAACTATCTGCGCTCTGCCCGTAAACATGGAGCCGACGGCTTCTATGTGTCCAGCCAGGGTGGTGACGGCAACTCACTGTCTACCAAGATATGGCAGGAGCAGGTACGCCAGTGGGACAAGCACGTGTCTGAGGTGGCAAACGAGATTGGTGAGATCAATATCCTGCATATCTGCGACTATGGCACTCCTTTCAAGAACGCAGAGGCTCTCTATGCCTTTGCCGACTACCCCGCCAGCATCATCAATGTACCTCTGAACTTCTCTGACGGCTCTGCCCTCAATCTGAAAGAGGCACAACAGCGTTTCGGTCGTCCTATCTTCGGAGGATTGGAGCGTCTGGGGGTGATTGCCAACGGAACCATCGAAGAGGCTAAGAAAGCTGTCGACAAAGTGCTGGAGAATGCCGCACCCAACTTCATCTTAGGTGCCGACTGCACCGTACCGGGTGAAACAGACTGGGAGAAGCTGCGCGCTGTCATCGACTATGCACACACTTGGCGGCTGACACACAATAAGTAACCTACCTTTTCCGTTAAATAGCTAAATGAAGCAAATGTTAGTATGGATAGGCGCCCTGATAGTGGGCGCCATCCTTGGTTTATTACAAAACAGCGGCATCGATAACACTGCCAATTTCATCGCCGCCATCTATGTGCGACTGTTCCAGTTGCTCGCCGTACCGACAATCGTACTTGCCGTCACTACCACACTTGCGACACTGGGCAGTGGACCAGATGCCGGACGCATCTTCCGGCACACCATCATGTACACGCTGCTTACCACTTTTGTAGCTGCTCTTGTCGGCTTGTTTCTCTATGTCATCATTGCACCTGGCAACATGGTCATCAGTGCCGCAGAGACAGGCTCCCAACTCTCAGCGGACACCCCCCAACTTAGTTACACAGACCACTTGCTGAGCGTGATCCCCAACAATATCGTGAAACCATTCCTTGATGGCAATGTGCTCTCGCTGCTGCTCCTTGCCGCCGCTGTAGGCATCGCCCTGTCGCAGATGACTGACACGCCCCACAAGAAGTCGGTGGTCAACTTCCTTTTAGGTATACAAGAGGTATTGTTTATGCTGATTCGCGGATTGATATGGACATTGCCCATAGGTATCCTTGCCTTTGCTGCCCAACTGTCGTCACAACTGAGTGCCGGTGTCATCGCCGACTCCTTGGGAAAATATGTCGCAGTCGTCCTGGGTGGCAACCTGTTGCAGTTCTTCGTAGTGCTGCCCGTCTTCCTATTGCTCAGAGGACTGAATCCTATCCGTGTCATGACGAAGATGACACCTGCCATTATGATGGCACTCTTCACAAAGAGCAGTGCAGCGACCCTTCCTGTCACGATGCAAACTGCCGAGGGACGACTGGGTGTTAAATCGCAGATATCCCGTTTCGTACTGCCCATCTGTACCACTATCAACATGAACGGTTGCGCAGCCTTTATTCTGGTCACCTCACTCTTCGTAATGCAACAGGGGGGTATCGAACTCACCTGGACCACCATGCTCACATGGGTTCTTATCTCCGTTGTCTCTGCCATCGGCAATGCTGGTGTTCCCATGGGGTGCTACTTCCTCACCCTCTCCCTGATGTCTGGCATCAACGCCCCTATCGCCGTCCTCGGCATCATCCTCCCCATCTATACCATTATAGATATGGTGGAGACTGCTGTCAACGTATGGAGCGATTCCTGTGTCTGTGCCATGACAGACCATGACCTTACGGACAGAACGTAAGGGTGGCTCCGTCACCATCCACCTCCAACGTTGCCATACTGCCTACCAGCATGGGGAAGTTGCGCATGTGACGATGTCCTACGGGGAAGTCATAGCAGACGGGGATGGCGTATTTCCGCAGGTACTCATGGAACATGTGGTTCATATCGGGGAAGGTGTTGGGCGTTTTCTTGTAATTGGAAAACTGCCCGATAATCATTCCCTTGACATGCGGCATCAAGCCACGCACCTCCATGTTATGCAGCATACGGTCGACCTTGGTCATGCTCTCGCCCGTATCCTCCACAAAGAGGATGATATCCGGAAGTGTCAGAGGGTCGTAGACGGAACCGGCAAGACCATGTAATACAGACATATTACCACCCACAAGGATGCCTTTCGCCTTACCTGCATGGTTCAGGGGATGGGGGTCGACATGGTACTCCCGCAACTCCCCCTTCATCATGCGCAACAGCGACTGACTGATGGTGTCATTTCCCTCGTAGGTATTGATGGCATAGCACATCGAGCCATGAATACCGATATTCCCCGCACATGCCTCGGCACTCAGCAAGGCGGTGATATCACTGAAACCTATCAACATCTTGGGATAGCGTCTGAAGATATCCAACGACAACTCGCACAACAGATGGACAGCGCCATCGCCACCACGGGAACACATGATTGCCTTTACGCTGGGGTTCTGCAGTGCCCATAGCAGGTCGTTCCGCCGTTCCGCAATAGTACCTGCGAATTCCCGATAGTTGTTCAGCGCACTACGACCGACCACCGTATGAAAGCCCCACCGCTCTAACGTGCGGATGCCCCCGTTAACCGTTGCCGTATCAGTGGCACTCGACGGCGAGATGATGGCGATGGTGTCGCCCTCATGAAGCCATTGCGCCATTACCGGCGACAATAACAACGTCAGCATCCATGACAAGAAAAAACGTTTCATACCTGCAAATATACAAAAAAAGTCGCAACTCCAAGGAGTCACGACTCTTTTTTCTTTCATTCCATGCGGAGATTTACTTCACCTTATCAACGATAGCCTTGAAAGCCTCTGGGTTGTTCATGGCAAGGTCGGCGAGCACCTTACGGTTAATCTCGATACCAGCCTTAGCGAGTTTACCCATCAGGACTGAGTAGCTCATACCCTCCAAGCGGGCTGCAGCGTTGATACGCTGAATCCACAGGGCACGGAAGTTACGCTTCTTGTTCTTACGGTCGCGGTATGCGTAGGTAAGACCCTTCTCCCAAGTGTTCTTGGCTACTGTCCAAACATTCTTGCGGGCACCAAAGTAACCGCGAGTGAGTTTCAGAATTCTTTTACGTTTTCTTCTTACTTTAAATGTTTGACAATAGGTGAATTAACGGAGACACAACAGGTCGCGAACCTGCTTCATGTTGGATACATCAACAATTGTTGAACCTACCAAGTTGCGCTTCTGCTTCTTGGTCTTCTTCGTCAGGATGTGACTGTGGTAAGCGTGGTGTCTCTTGACCTTACCTGTACCCGTGAACGAGAATCTCTTCTTCGCACCGGAATTTGTCTTTACTTTTGGCATTGTTTTAATTATTTAAATTGTTATTATAATCGGCGACTACGCATATACCGGGCGCGACGCCTTCATTCTTTCAACTCTCAACTCTAAACTTTCAACTTTCAACTCTCCTCCGTGAGCTTCTTCAACGCATCTGCACTAATCTTGGCATTGGCTAACAGACCACCATTCGAGGGGGTTGCCTGCTCTGCCTGTTGTTTCTCTGCCTCCTTAGCCTCGGCAATGGAAGCCTCACGGTCACGAGCCTGCTGACTCTTCTTGGCAACACCAGCCTTCTTGGGAGCGAGATAGAGGAACATCTTCTTTCCCTCCAGTGACGGCATGTGCTCTACCTTACCATATTCCTCCAAGTCATTGGCGAAACGCAGCAACAGCACCTCACCTTGCTCCTTGAAGAGAATGGAACGACCCCGGAAGAACACGTAAGCACGGACCTTGTTACCTTCCTCCAGGAACTCCTTGGCGTGCTTCAACTTGAACTGGTAGTCGTGCTCATCAGTCTGAGGTCCGAAACGAATCTCCTTCACCTCTACCTTCACTTGCTTCGCCTTCATCTCTTTCTGGCGTTTCTTCTGCTGATAGAGGAATTTCGAGTAGTCGATTAAGCGACATACAGGAGGATTTGCATTCGGCGAGATCTCCACAAGGTCAACACCTTGGTCATGCGCCATATCCAATGCCTGACGGGTAGGAACGACGGTACTCCCGTCCTCTCCTACGATACGTACCTCACGAACACGAATCTGCTCGTTGATGCGGTACTGATTCTTCATGTTGTCATTCTTCATCGACTATCTTTTCGACTCTAATTTCTCAAATTGGGTGCAAAGTTAGTGTAAATTTTCGAAAATGCAAAGAGAATAGGAATAAATTTGCATCCATGTGCGAAAGAAATTGATCTGGAATCATATACGTATGCGTTAGAATGGATATCCAATAGCAAAGTGGAGTGTTTGATTCTTTTTGAACCCGTCTGTATTGAAGAACCCACTTTTACCGGTCTCATAGGGTACATGAAGTCCGATACCCCAGTCAAGACGCAACACGAGGAAGTCGAGGTCATAACGGAGACCGATACCTGTACCGACAGCTATCTCACGGAAGAAGTTCTTGAGTTGAAACTTTTCAGAGAGGATTTTACCATCCACATCGGAACGCTCGCGGATATTCCATACGTTACCGGCATCGATGAATACTGCGCCCTGCAGACTGCCAAAGAGGCGATGACGATATTCCAAATTACCCACCAGTTTCAAGTCACCATTCTGGAAGATATATGACATCGCATTGTCTGAGAAACCAGCAAAACTGCCCGGACCGATACCACGGACGGAAAAGGCACGGATGCTGTTGGCACCACCCACATAGAAAAGTTCTGAGTTAGGAATCCAGTCACTATTACCATAGCTCCATATAGCACCGGCATTGACATGTCCCACCAACTGGGAATGGCTGCTCAATGTCCAGGTCTTGGTGAAATCGGTCTCTATCTTCAAGAACTGAGAATAGGGATTCTTAAAGAGTTTCTTGTCTTTCTCATTCCATTTCTTGCCGGCAATCATCATTCCCAAGGAGGTTATGTTGCCTGACTCGGCAATCGTCGTCTCCCAACGGATAGGATTCAGCGTACCAGCCGGACTGTTATACAAATAGGTGTAGCGCATCTGTGGGATGAAATAGTCTTGCATGGACACCCGCAGATAGGGATTCACCTTCTGGATGGAGTCAAAGGCTGCCGTATGACTGTTCATAAACTGATACTTCAATGTCAAGGGCGAGAACTCGTGACGACTCTGGGCGGAAGACTGCCACCGATAGGTCCACTCTCCACTCACCACATGCATCTTATAATAGCTGGGACGATAGATAATATTGGTTGACACCTTGGCAAGGGTGATGGGAGTGCTATAGAACCGACGACGGCGAATACGACGACCATTACTGTCACGACGTACCCTGTTTCCACCAAAGAAGGGGGCAATGATACGGGGGAACTCAATAGACGCATCGAGACCATACTCGTAGTTATTCATGCTGGAGCCACCACTCGTCGCCCATTCGTAAGAGCCGTGCACGTTTATATCAATTTTCTCTCCTCCACGGAAGGCATTACGACGAGTGACGCCAAGTCGTAGCTCCGGTCCCATACGCCCGATGGTGCGGGCATTGAAATTTGTCTCAATATAGGTGTCCCATGGCTTTTCAAAAGTACAATTGATTGTCAGGTCAAGCGTGTCGCATACTGCGGTGGTGTCACGAGGGGTAAAGGCAAAGTCAACCATCGAGAAGAGTCCCATGGCATTCATCTTACTGACCGACTCCAGATAGTTCTCGTAGCTATATGCCTGGCGGGGACGGACCTTCAGGTCAGCCATGATGACACGGGGGCGCAAGGGCGGTCTCTTCCCATGATAGCGCACCGTGAAGAAACGACGCACGGTGGAGTCGGTATACTGCTCTTGGAAGGACTTGCGCATATTGATGTTGATACGACCGATATACCAGGGATGCTGGGCTTGAACAGGTACATCATCTGCCATCTGAAAACGTAACTGCGCCTTTCCTGCAACAGCAAAGGTGTCTGCCAAATAGGAGGCATAACCTGGTTGATAATAATAGAAACCGTTGTTACGCAGCAAACTGCTGATACGGTTACGCTCCGCGTCCAATTTTGACACTACAAAGGGATCGCCCTTATGCAGCAGCGTCTCGGAAGATGCTGCTTGTATCAAGGTATCGGCTGCAACGGGAAAGCGAAGGTATTCAATACTGTCGAGGGTAAAGAGATGTCCTAGACTGACATGATAACCTATCTTAGAGGTCTTTGGATTCTTTTGTGGTACAATCTTATAGTCTACATTGCCATGGAAATAACCGTTATTGCGCAATACACTCTTAGCAACGGCGGCACGTAATTCCGGGTTCACCCATGACATCAGGACAGGCTGTTTACCGAAGGACTTAGTCATCCATTTGGCAAACTTACTGTCACTACCGGAATAGGCATTCCAGATGGACAGACCGATGGAGAAGGGCATGCGATAATAGCTACTTCCAAAGATAGCACCATTGGGAGCTGTGGCAAGGGCTGCCTCTACTTCCTCCTGGGTCGTTATGAAATGATCGTTTTTCTCATATTCATCATAGGTGATCTTCGTCAGTCCCGTGAAGAGCTTGTCATCCTCAGGGATATTTTTCGTCATACTACAGGAACAAAGCAGAACGACAGACAATAATAGCAGGAGATTATTTCGCTTCATTTTCTTTCGTTTTTAAGGAATCACCGGGAATACCTTTCATAGGATTGCCAGAATTAATGGGACGCTGTGGCATCTTCGTTCTGCCACTGCGGAAATGGATCAGGTCGCTGAAACTGGATACCGTACGGCGCCACACGAAACCTGCACCATATTTCTGGGTGTAACCGTCGAGCCAGTCGTAGGAGTTGTTTTGATAGAACAACGTGACATACTTATTCGCCGTATTATCTAAACGGTATTCGAAAGTGACATTGTCAAAGAAGGACTTGTTCTGGTTTTGAATCTCAGCACCAGATGACACCTTACCACCTACTATAACCTTTAACCGGTTGTCCCAGAAACGCTTGGCAAATTTGAAGGAATAATCGGTGTGCATCGCTCCTGTCGCATCTGTGGAGTTGTCCATACCAAACGAGAGGTCAAGGGTGCGAAGTGCATTACCTGTGATGCTGTTAATCTCTGAGTTCAGGAAGGCGCTGAGGGCTGTGTTCATCGAGAAGGAACCTGTATTGCCATCTGCAAGATACATCCCCGTCGTCAACATCGAGACAGCAAGTTTACCACGCTGTTCCTTACCCATTGCCTGCAACTCACTATGCAACTGCATGTCTTCTGGTGCATCGAGCGTGAACTCCAGTCCCATATCATTTAATGTGCGGGTAATCAGCACACCACAGTCAAACTCCACCATACGCCCTACTCCACCTGAGTTCGACACGGCAGCCTTAGTACGCTCTGCAGCTGCTATATTCAGCGTTGGGTTCATCGGTTCACCTGTGAACTCTATATAGGAACCATCTTGTATCGTAAAGGTCTTCAGTGGGATGACGGGCAATGAGTATTTCATCTCACCGTTACTCAGTGTATACCTGCCTGTCAACTGAAGATTCTCCACTGGTGTATAACGCAGACGAAGGGTACCGCCACCCATCAGATCAATATAGTTGGAGTGGTCTGTATTCAGGTAAGCCATGATATGGGCTCCCTTTGACACGTCCACAGTCAGATCCATATTCATACCCGTCAACGCCGGGCGTTTGACAACTGCCTGGATAGTATCATTGAAATCGGTGAACTTCACCAGTTCCTCCATATGGTTGTCATTTGACAGAGGTGTATCACGCAACACATAACTCATATCTGTTGATCCAAGGACATTCAGCCGCCCTCGCATATTCAAATTATCCAATGACCCTCGCAACCTACCAAAGAAATCCACAAAGGCTTTACCATAGGCTACACTATTGGGATTCTCTTTCTCACTAATGATCTGATAATCACGGGCACGCATTCGCAGATCTACCAGGATATTGTCGAGGTCGGCAAAGTTGACACTGCCCATCAACGTCAAGGGATTATCATTATAGGCATAAAGGGAGAAATTCTCAAACAGCAAGTTTGAACCGACTATACGGACTGGGTCATTGTCGAAACGCAGACGCATACCATAGGGCTCACTGACGAGATAGGAGGAGTCGAGATATACCTCACCATCTACCTGGGGAGTCTTGAGATCTCCTTTTATTGTTAATTCTCCCTCACCGAGACCTTCCAACCCAACTAACCGGTCGGGAATGAAACCATTTACAAGTTCTAAAGGAAAACGGGTTAACAACAATTTGGCATCCAGAGCCCCTTTTCCCGCATTGTAATAGGTACCATTCAACAAACCTATCTCCACATCATCCCGTAACAGACGGGCTTCTACGGCATGGGCATCACCTTCTTTCTGCAAATAAACCAACTCGGTGCTCACATTACCTATCGGACTTTTCTCGTAGGTCATATTCTGTACTGCCATGTCACTCACGACAGATATCTGACCAGCGGCATCTTGCACTACATGGTAATCACCGTCCAGGAAACCGGTCATACGGGGTACATACGGCAGGACAGAGGTAATCTCACCCAAGTTGAAACGGTGCAGACTGATGGTAATATCTTGTTGGGCGGTCGGGTCGCTCTCTTCTGAATAGATTTTCACACCTGTCTTATCATCGGCTATCAAATCAACCTTTGCCTTGACCTTCTTGTTGGCTCCTAAGAAAATGTAATTATCGCTATTCAATACGAACTCTTTATATCCTAAGGTCGGGCGGTTTGGAATCAAATGGATATTCAAGCCACTATCCACCATCTCAGCTTGAGCTCCAATACGACCTCCCAATCTATTATCAGAGTCGTAATACCGAACACCCATGGTAGCGCCACGCTCTTGTAATACTCCATCAAAGAGGGCATTGAACACAAATTGAGGATTTCGTTTATTATTACGTATCTGACCGCCAAAACTAAGATGCTCCTTGCGTTGTGTCAAGCGGAAATTAATCGTGTCCAGACGCGTCCCATCATATTCTAAGGAATGGATATAGCCATTGCCATTCACACCCGTTTCTGGAGAGGTTGACAGGTCGATAAACATGTCTTTAAAATCTATATTCTGCCCACTCTTCAAGAGGGTTGCAATGGGATTGTCTTTCTTACTCTCCACATGGAGTCTCATAGTAGGCAGGAGTCTGCGGAGGGCAGGCTGGTCAATGACTTTCTTGTCATATTGCGCCATCACCGAGTCACTTAACACTGTCAACTGACTCAGAAGATGCTCATAATGTCCACTGGCATCCACCTTCACAATGAAATCGCCACTCTGGATACGGGCATAGGTAGTGTCAGCACGGAGATTGATTAACAGTCCCAAATCTTCCGGACGGTATACTTTTACAGAGTCACGGATGGTCAAATCAGAGAAAAGACCACTGGCATAATGTGTCTTGTTCAGGTCGGAACTGATATCCACATGCCCACAAAGTCCAATGGTCAGGGGCTTATCAACCAAACGAAGATGGTATAAATCTAACTGTGACATATCAGCAGTGATAGTACCGTTCATCTTCTTCTTGCTCATCAATGCATCCATGATAATGGTACCGTCAAGCAACTGGTTGTCACCTGTCACTTGAGCTAAGGCACGCCCATTCTTAATATCTGCCGTTGCTATTATATTATTCAGATTATAGGCACCATATATTAACTGGTGTATCTTTGCATCAGCCTGCAGGGTCGTGCGGGGAGAGAAGGGGTCTGTCCCCTGCCCTTTTACCGCAATATCCGCGGAGAATGTATAGATAGAGTCTCTGGGCATGAAATGATGAATATTTAAATCACGCACTTGAATATTGGCATCATATCGCATGGCATGGGCATTGAAGTTTCCTTTTGCCTTTACAACACCTTTCCCCTCATGCATTACAACATCAGCAAAATAGTGGGCACCATCAGCCTTGACAAGCCCTTGGGCGGTAATTCCATGAGGAATGCGATAGTTACGTTGCATGTCCTTGGGCAACATACCCGTCACAAATCCCATGTTCTCCGTCCTTGCCTTAAAATCGACCTTGGCACGCAACCGCTCTGGTTCAGTCAGATTAGCGGCAAAACCTGTAGCGGTAGCATGAAATGCTGTGGGTAAGGAGACATCCAGTCCATCAAACTCCATATAGTCCATATTACCATTCACAGAACCTTTTACACTCAATGGGTAATTGGGCCAACGCTGTTGGAACGTCTGGGACATTCCTCCCATGAAGCGCAGCAGGTCTTGCTTACCCAACTGGGCGTTCATCCTCATACGCATCTTACCTGGTGCTATTTTATCCATCAGGGAAAGAGGCATGTCCAACTCCATCTCCACATCTGAGTCGGGGGTCTTCAGATGTAGTTGGGGCAACTTAATCTTACCATTATCCATCGCTACATAACCTGTGAGGTCAACGACTTGCAGACCGCTCTTCTCTTTTAACTGAACAGAGCGCATGACCAGTCGTGCTGTTGGATCATGGTAATATACAGAGTCCATCCCTATATCTATATGACTGAGGTCTATATGGTTATAGTCCAGCCCCTCAATACGGGGTTCATAGTTCTGGTCATACTGAAGACTGCCATTGTTCCAATCTATGGAGCTGATCTGATAAGTCTGCATACCAAGGTCTACGTCTCCTCCTTTTGCAATCAAGCGACCAAAATGAGCCTTGATACTCATCGTGTCACCAGGCTGGTGGATTACAACATCCGACCGGAGAATCCGAAGACTGTCCGCAAAGATTTTCCAGCGGTTGTCTGAGGTTGTGGTATCCTCTGGAACACTGTCTTTAAGAGCAATGTCTATCATGGCATCTTCCAATCTTGCTCCATTTATTTCCACGGACTGTTTATCAAGGTCTATTCCCTTGCTAGACAATGCAAGACGCTTAAACCGCCCTTTCACACGGGCGGCATCCACAAACTGTGCTGTGTTAAACTGTACATTGTTAACATCTAAGGTATTGATAATGACCTTACTTTCCAGTAGTGGCAATAACTGTACATCAACCACCATACGTTCCACATCAGCAATAGTATCTGTTTTTTGGATAATATGGAAGCCGTCAATTCCCAAGTCCAGGGGGAAAGAAAGGTCTACATGATTGACGGTAATCTGCATTCCGGTTTTATCCGATGCAATAGCTGCCACCTTATCTACCACCCAGTTCTGTACAGGAGGAAAATAAAGCAGCATCGTCAGAATCAAAAATAGTAGAATAGGACTCAAAAGTATGCCTAATATCCACCATAATGCTTTCTTCATGTCCAATAACATTGCAAAATCTGTTGCAAAGTAAGTAAAAATATCGGAAATACAAAACTATTTACCAAGAAATTTAATGTTTTTCCAAATATTATCCACAGGTAAAGGGGACACCACGACAACCTGCTCCTTAGAGACAGGATGAATGAACTCTATACGATATGCCAATAATGAGATACCACCATCTGGATTACTCCGTCGGGCACCATATTTCAAATCTCCTTTAATAGGACAGTCTATTGTAGACAACTGACAGCGTATCTGATGATGACGACCCGTCATCAGATTAATCTCTAATAAATAATAATGATCGGACTGCCCTATCAGCTTGTAATGCAGCAGGCATTTTTTTGAACCTGGTACTTCGTGGTAATAGGCATAACTCTTGTTTTGCTTCTCATTACGCACCATCCAGTGCTCCAACGTAGCTTCGTCCTCCTCTGGCCTTTCCTGAACCAATGCCCAATAGGTTTTATGTATCTCACCATTCCTAAACATATCATTTAAACGGCGTAAAGCCTTAGAAGTACGCGCAAACATTACAACACCACTAACAGGACGATCTAAACGATGCACTACACCCAAAAACACAAGACCAGGCTTGGCATATTTTTCCTTAATATATGCCTTCACTTTCTCCACTAGTGGTGTGTCACCAGTTTTATCGCCTTGAACAATCTCACCACTCTCCTTGTAGACAATAATAATATGGTTATCTTCGTAAAGTACTTTCATACAGATATAAAACGAAGAAGCCCCGAAGATATTGTATATCCTCAGGGCTTCATCAATGAAAAGTGGCGGCCTCCTACTCTCCCGCATTGCATTGCA
>OMWH01000031.1 GCA_900314755.1 uncultured Prevotellaceae bacterium
CGTATTTCGCAAAAACATATAACCATATAACATGATGTGGCTCAAATGCCCTTGTACAAAGGGATTGAGCCATGTTACATGTTGCCCAAACATGTAACATACATGTAACATACATATAACATTTAGGTTAGAAGCATGTTATATGTATGTTATATGTTCAGCAAGCATATAACATGCTTTAAAGCCTCTGTTTATCGGGGTTTGCGCCCTGTCATGTTATATGGTTATATGTTTTTGCGAAATTCTTTTTTTATTCAACACAAAGGTACAGATAATCCCTAAGCCCCTTGGGGATATCTCCTTTACCCCCTAAAGGATGCCTTGCGTGACCCATAGGAGATATCGGAGTACCCCCATAACAGATATCGGAACGAGTGGTTAGCTATATCTTTATCAAATGGAGGCTTTAATTGACCCGATTAAGGGCTTTAATCAGTATGAAAAGAGGCTTCAGTCGGTAACAAAGCAATGGTCAGTCGGTAACTGAGTGCTGGTCAGTCGGTAACTGATCTCATAGTATTTTTAAGAAAAAATAAAAAGTTTGGCATATTCGGTTATTTTTTGTATCTTCGCAGTCGATATGGCAAAAGACAAGACAATGTATGTCTGCGAGAACTGCGGACAGGAATCGGCTAAATGGATCGGAAAATGTCCGTCATGCGGACAGTGGAACACGTTCAAGGAGATAAAAGTGGCAGACACTCGCAAACAGGTGACTGCTACATCGGCTGCGGCATCGGCGGGCAGACAACTGCGAGAGAACAAGGTGCTTCGCCTTCGTGACATCTCTGCCCATGACGACCCTCGCATTGATATGCACGACGAGGAGCTGAACCGCGTACTGGGTGGCGGTCTCGTACCGGGCTCTATCGTCCTGTTAGGTGGTGAACCCGGTATCGGCAAGTCTACCCTCTCCCTCCAGACCATGCTGAACCTGCCAGAGAAACGGGTGCTGTATGTCAGCGGTGAGGAGAGTGCCCACCAGCTGAAGATGCGTGCCGAACGTCTCATTGCCTCCCCTCAACAGGGGAGGTTGGAGGGGGATGACAACTTCCTCATCCTCTGCGAGAACTCCCTCGAAGCGATCTTCGACCATATCAAGGAGGTACAACCCGAACTGATCATCATCGACTCTATCCAGACCATCTCCACAGAGGATGTGGAGTCATCGGCGGGCAGTATCGCACAAGTGCGGGAATGTGCCTCGGCACTGCTGCGCTTTGCCAAGTCAAGCGGGGTACCTGTCATCCTGATTGGACATATCACCAAAGAAGGAACCCTGGCAGGTCCGAAGATATTGGAGCATATCGTGGACACCGTCATCCAGTTTGAGGGTGACCAGCATTATATGTACCGCATCCTGCGAAGCATCAAGAACCGTTTCGGGTCTACCTCAGAACTGGGCATCTACGAGATGCAGCAGACAGGACTGCGACAGGTCAGCAACCCCTCCGAACTGCTGTTGACGGAAGACCATGACGGACTCTCGGGTGTTGCCATCAGCAGTGCTATCGAGGGTGTCCGTCCCTTCTTGGTTGAGACACAGGCATTGGTCAGCACCGCAGCCTACGGAACCCCCCAACGCTCCGCGACAGGTTTCGACCAGCGACGTCTGAACATGCTGCTTGCCGTATTGGAGAAACGAGTGGGGTTCAAACTCATGCAGAAGGATGTGTTCCTGAATATCGCAGGAGGACTGAGAGTCACCGATATGGCAATGGACCTCAGCGTCATTGCCGCCGTCCTGTCGTCTAATGTCGACACACCCATTGAGAGTGGCTGGTGCATGGCTGGCGAGGTCGGACTCAGTGGTGAGGTACGCCCCGTGGCACGTATCGAACAACGTATCTCAGAGGCGGAGAAACTGGGATTCTCGCACATCATCATCCCCAAATACAACCTCTCAGGACTGAACCGCAAGAAGTTCAACATAGAACTTGTACCTGTCCGCAAGGTAGAGGAGGCGCTGCGTGCTTTGTTCGGGTAAAAGTTTTGGTGTTTACACGAAAAAGTATTACCTTTGCACCCGCTTTTTTACAATTCACATGATGTACAAACCAAATTTCAATCAGCGCAAGGCTTTCCGTTTCCGCCGTTTTGCCAGAAAGGGATATGCCCTCTTTGCGTGTTTGGGACATGTAGTCACCATCGGTGTACTGAGTGTGGCAACACTCCACACAGCAGCTGCCACCCATGCTGATGATGTCAAAGTGGTGAGTGGTACAGACACCAACGCCATCACTGACAACACCCCAGACAAAGAGGCGACCTTGGATGACGTGGAAGTCACCGGGTCACGCGCACCGCTTGCATTAGGGCAAGCAGCGAGAATGGTCACTGTACTGAGCCGCGAGGATATTCAGGCGGCGCCAGTACAAAGTATTAACGATTTATTAAAGTACGCTGTAGGCGTGGATGTCCGTCAACGAGGACCGATTGGTGCACAGACGGATATCGGAATCAGAGGCAGCACGAGTGAGCAGATCACCATCTTGCTCAACGGCATCAACATCTGTGATCCGCAGACAGGGCACAACGCTTTCGACTTCCCCTGCGACATCGCGGACATCGAGCGCATAGAGATCCTTGAGGGTCCTGCAGGTCGTGTGTATGGCACCAGTTCACTGGTGGGTGCGATTAATATCGTGACGAAAGATGCCGGAGGCAAAACGGCTGATGTCCGACTGGAGGGTGGCTCCTTCGGCTACCTGTCGGCAGCAGGGAGGATCAGTGGAGCGGTAGCAAATTCTTCACTCTCTGCCAGCTACACCCGCAGCGACGGTTATTCACGGTCGAAAGCAGGAGCTCTGAACAGCGACTACTCGGGCTTCAAAGTGTTCTACCAAGGTAACTCTCAACTCTCAAAGGCTACGGGTAGGCGAGCGGAGCTCGGGAATGCTCTCAACTCTCAACTCTCATGGCACGCAGGACTATCCACGAAGGGATTCGGCTCGAACACGTTCTACAGTGCGAAGTTCGACGAGCAGTTTGAGAAGACCACCAAGATCTTTGCCGCATTACAGGGTGAGGTGACAACAGGGAAATGGCACTTCCGTCCAAGTATCTACTGGAACCGTTCGCACGACCGCTTTGAACTGATCAGAGGCTCTGAGGAGAAGGTTCCGTTTAACTACCACCGCACGGATGTCTTCGGCATCAACCTCAACAGTTACTTCGACTGGCTGTTGGGACGAACAGCCTTCGGTGCAGAGTTCCGCAACGAGGACATTGTCAGTACCAATCTCGGTGAGCCACTCTCCGACCCGTTCAGTCATTATAAGGTGGGACTGAACCGCTCTAACCTCTCCTTCCATCTGGAGCATAACATCCTGTTGAAACGTTTCACCCTCTCGGCTGGTTTCATTGCAGTGAAGAACACCTGGAACCAGATGCCGTTTAAGGTATATCCGGGTATCGATGCCAGCTACCGTATCGGTGACAACTGGAAGATCTATGCCTCGTATAACTCATCCCTCCGCATGCCTTCCTTTACAGAACTGTACTACAGCGTAGGAGGCCATAAGGCGGACAAATACCTGAAGCCGGAGGAACTGCATGCTATCGAGGGCGGTGTGAAATTCAACACGACACACTTCAGTGCCAAGGCAAGCGTCTTCCACCATCATGCCCGCAACATGATTGACTGGGTGATGGATACCCGCGAGACGGAACCTGTCTGGGAGAGTGTCAACCACACGAAGGTCAACACTACCGGATTGGAAGCATCTGCCATTCTTCACTCTTCACTCTTCACTCTTCACTTAGCCTACTGCTACCTGCACCAGGACAAGGACACGGAGGACTATCTACAGTCGCAATACTCCCTTGAGTATCTGCGTCACAAGCTGACAGCATCATTGCTCCTGCATCTCATGAAACGGCTCGACCTCTCGGTGAACTATCGTTTCCAGGACCGTATGGGATCTTACACGACTGTCGACGGAGAGGTGAAGAACTATCATCCCTACTCCGTGGTAGACGCGAGACTCAGTTGGAATGCCGACACCTATTCCATATACATAGAGACAAACAACCTGACCAGCAAGCGGTATGTAGACTACGGCAACGTGCCACAACCCGGGTGCTGGGTGATGGCTGGTGCCAGATACCATTTTAACCTTTAAAGAACATGCTCGGATTCGCCTTTGAATCCGAGCATGTATTTTTATGCTAAGCAGAAATCCAAGTCTTTGGTAATCTGCTCTTTATCCAGATGCTGTCCGATGAACACCAGTTTCTGCATACGGTCACCATACTGGTCGTCCCAGTCATGCCGCAGCTTCTCGTCACGTGCCATCATCATGTCCAGCTCCTCCTTCGGCATGGTGGCATACCACTGTCCCGCATTACGCAGTGACACCTGTCTGCCTGCCTGCTCAAAGACGTAGCAGATGTCCTCCTCGCCCTTGAAATAGCAGATACCCTTGGCACGGATGATGCTCTTGGGCCACTTACGGGCAACAAACTCGTCGAACAAGCCAAGGTTCAAAGGACGACGGGCATAATAGACGAAAGTGCCGATACCGTATTCCTCAGCCTCGCCTTCATCATGGTGGTGATGATGGTGGTGGTGTTCATGCTCGTGGTGATGCTCATGGTCATCATCATGGTCGTCGTCATCATCCTCATCCTCGTCATGACCGTTCTCCAGTTCCTGAATCCAAGCTGCAGAGGTGGCAACCTCATCGAAATTGAACTTCTCTGTATGAATCAGTTTTTCAAGGTCTACGTCACAATAGTCACACTCAATGATCTCCGCCTTGGGCTGGATGGTACGGATAATCTCTCTCACCTTACCCAACTCCTCTTTCGACACCTCTGAGGCTTTGTTGAGCAGAATGATGTTACAGAACTCGATCTGTTGGATGACGAGGTTCTCAATATCCTCCTCGTCGATATTCTGGCGCAACAGGTCGTTGCCTCCCTCAAACTCGTCACGCATCCGGAGGGCATCGACCACCGTCACGATACTGTCGAGTTGCAGGTAACCGTCCTTCACATACTCAGGACCTAAAGAGGGAATACTGCAGATGGTCTGTGCGATAGGACCTGGCTCACAGATACCACTTGCCTCGATGACGATATAGTCGAAGCGGTGCATGGCGAGGATGTCCTGCAACTGCTTCACCAAGTCCATCTTCAGTGTACAGCAGATACAACCGTTCTGCAACGCCATCAGTGAGTCGTCCTGTTGTCCGACGACCCCACCCTTCTCTATCAGGTCAGCATCGATATTCACCTCACCGATATCATTGACGATAACAGCAAACTTTATCCCTTTCTTATTCTGCAAGATGCGGTTCAGAAGTGTTGTCTTACCACTGCCTAAATAACCCGTAAGCAGCAGGACGGGAATGTTCTGAATATTCATTGTCTTTATAACCTTTGTTGATTTGGATTGCAAAGGTAATCATTTTCCGCCAAACAAGCAAAATCTTAAGATTTCTTTTCAATTTGCAAAGTCTGTCTTACATTATGAATGTAAGTAAGCAAAAAAGTTTTAAATTATGAACTATGAACTATGAACTATGAACTTATTTTCGTATCTTTGCGTTCGATTTTGAATATTCAAACCAATTAAATAACACAACATTATGACAATCAATGAATTCAACTTTGCCGGTAAGAAGGCAATCGTACGTGTAGACTTCAACGTACCCCTGGACGAGAACGGAAAAATTACTGATGACACCCGTATCCGCGGTGCCCTTCCTACTTTGAAGAAGATCCTTGCCGACGGTGGTGCTACCATCATCATGTCACACATGGGTAAGCCCAAAGGAAAGGTAGACATGAAGAAGTCTCTGGGTCAGATCCGTGAGGCTGTGGAGAAGGCACTGGGCGTTCCCGTAGCTTTTGCTCCTGACTGCGCTAAGGCTCAGGATGCTGCCAAGGCTCTGAAAATGGGTGAGGCACTGTTGCTGGAGAACCTCCGTTTCTATCCTGAGGAGGAGGGTAAGCCCGTAGGTATCGACAAGGAAGATCCTAAATATGACGAGGCTAAGAAGGCGATGAAGGCTTCTCAGAAGGAGTTCGCCAAGACACTTGCCTCTTATGCTGACTGCTACGTGATGGATGCCTTCGGTACTGCTCACCGTAAGCATGCCTCTACTGCCGTCATCGCTGACTATTTCGATGCTGACAACAAGATGCTGGGTCTGCTGATGGAGAAAGAGGTAAAGGCCGTCGACGCTGTCCTCTCTAACATCAAGCGTCCTTTCGTTGCCATCATGGGTGGCTCTAAGGTATCTTCTAAGATCGGTATCATCGAGAACCTGCTCGGTAAGGTTGATAAGCTTATCCTCTGCGGTGGTATGACCTATACCTTCGCAAAGGCTCACAATGGTGAGATTGGTGACTCTATCGTAGAACTTGACAAACTGGACGTAGCCCTTGGCGTTGAGGAGCTCGCTAAGAAGAACGGCGTAGAGCTCGTGCTGGGTTCTGACTGCACCGCAACCAATGGTCTTGACTTCGGTACGATGACTGTTAAGCCAGGTTCTGAGATCATCACCTGCCCTGCCAACAAGGTTCCTGCTGGTTTCGAGGGTGTTGACGCTGGTCCTGAGAGCCAGAAGGCTTTCGCTGAGGCAATCAAGGGTGCCAAGACCATTCTGTGGAACGGTCCTGCAGGTGTCTTTGAGTGCGACGACTTCACTGCCGGTAGCCGTGCTATCGGTGATGCCATCGCCAAGGCTACCGCTGAGGGTGCTTTCTCACTGATTGGTGGTGGTGACTCTGTAGCATGTGTCAACAAGTTCGGTCTCGCTGACCAGGTAAGCTACATCTCTACTGGTGGTGGTGCCCTCCTTGAGGCCATCGAGGGTAAGGTACTCCCAGGTGTTGCAGCTATCAAGGGTGAGTAACCAAATAAAACGTTTACGTATAAAATTTCCCGATATGCCGTACAGCGTATCGGGATTTTTTATACCTTTGCATCAACAAACTATTAAACAACATACTATGAGCAAGAAATTCGTCATTGGAGACCGTACGAAGGATGAGTACATCTCCGTTTTAGACATCGAGAAGAAAAAGTTAGAGTTTACCAACCATCTGGGATCGGCAAAGGAGTTCCACGGTTTCGAGGACACCAAGGCTATCCTGAAGCAGTTACAGGCTGAGACAAGTGGTTACCTGGAGGACTTACAGGTCTATATCAAGGATGAGGACGGCAAGGCGCACCGCCCTGACGAGCGCGATATGATGCCGCTGTAAAGGTTAAAGGTTAAAATAAAAAATGGACTTCGGGTGTCGAAGTCCATTTTTTGGGGGGGAAGAGAGGGGGTTAATCCTCTTCCTTCATCTCAGCCTCATGCTCCTTGATGAGTTGCTGCTGGATATCGTTCGGAACAAGCTCGTAACTGCTGAAACTTGTTGAGAACGATGCACGACCACCAGTCAGTGAGCTGAGGGCGATAGAGTAGCTGGCAAGTTCCTTCAGAGGAATCTTAGCCGTCAGCTTCTGGTAACCAGCCTCGCTGTCCATACCCATGATGATGGCACGACGACCCTGCAGGTCACTCATCACATCACCCATATAGTCGGCAGGAACGAGTACCTCCAGATCGTAGATAGGCTCCAGCACCTTTGGACCTGCCTCCTTGAAGGCTGCGGAGAAGGCGTTACGTGCGGCAAGCATGAACGAGAGCTCGTTAGAGTCTACCGGGTGCATCTTACCATCATAGACGATAACACGTACGTCACGGGCATAAGAACCGGTCAACGGTCCCTGCTCCATACGCTCCATCACACCCTTGAGGATAGCAGGCATAAAGCGCATATCGATGGCACCACCTACTACAGAGTTGATGAATACGAGCTTACCGCCCCACTCCAGGTCTTTCTCCTCCTTCGACTTGATGTTCATCTTGAACTCCTGACCATTGATGGTGAAAGAGGTTGGATCAGGCATGCCGTCGGTATAAGGCTCCACAATCAGGTGTACCTCACCGAACTGTCCTGCACCACCCGACTGCTTCTTATGACGATAGTCGGCACGAGCCATCTTCGTGATAGTCTCACGATAAGGGATCTTCGGCTCCTGATACTCTATCTGAATCTTCTCGTTATTCTCCATACGCCACTTCAAAGTGCGGAGGTGGAACTCACCCTGACCATGAACGATGATCTGGCGTAACTCCTTAGACTGCTCGACCACCCATGTGGGGTCTTCCTGACGCATACGCTGCAGTGCCGCCATCATCTTCTCGGTCTCAGCCTCGTTGACAGCCTTGATAGCACGAGAGAACTTAGAGTTAGGATATTTGATGAAGTCGAACTTATTCTCTACATCCTTCGCATTGAGGGTATTACCCGTCTTCACATCCTTCAGCTTCACCGTACAGCCGATATCACCTGCCACGAGCTGTTCAACCTGAATACGGTTGGCACCTGCACAGGCATACAGCGTACCGATACGCTCCTTAGAACCACGGTCGGCGTTCGTCAGGTCATCACCGCTCTTCACTACACCGCTCATCACCTTGAAATACTGCACCTCACCGATATGGGGCTCCACACCAGTCTTAAAGAAATACAGAGAGGCAGGTGCACTGGCGTCAGCAGGAACTTCCTTGCCGGCAGCATTCTTGATGACAGGCATCTCGCTGACGAAAGGTACTACGTTTCCTAAGAACTCCATCAGACGGCGGACACCCATGTCACGTCCTGCGCAAACACAGAAGACAGGATAGATGCTACGGGTCACCAGACCTTTGCGGATTCCCTCACGCATCTCGTCCTCGGTGAGGTCCTCGCTCTCGAAGAATTTCTCCATCAGGGTATCGTCACCGGCAGCGGCAGCCTCTACCAAAGCGGCTTTCCACTCCTTAGCCTTTGCCATCTCCTCAGCGGGGATATCCTCGATGATAGGAGCACCACCCTCGGGCTTCCAAGAGTATTTCTTCATCAGCAGTACGTCAATCACACTGTTGAAGCCGGCACCTGTCTGGATAGGATACTGCACGGGAACACAGTTATTACCATAGACCTCCTTCAACTGAGCGAGGATCTGGTCATAGTCACAGTTATCACGGTCGAGCTGGTTAACCAGGAAGATCACAGGCTTCTTCAGTTTCTCGGTATTGCGGAAGGCATTCATCGTTCCTACCTCAGGACCATACTGTCCGTTGATGAGGATGACAGCCTGGTCGGTCACGTTCAATGCCGTGATAGCACCACCGACGAAGTCATCGGAACCCGGACAGTCGATGATGTTCAACTTCTTGTTATTCCACTCTACATGAAAAACAGTAGAGAACACCGAGTAGCCATATTCCTGCTCAACAGGGAAATAATCGCTCATGGTGTTCTTACCCTCTACGGTACCGCGGCGCTTGATGATGCCAGCTTCGTAGACCATTGATTCGGCAAGAGTAGTCTTGCCGCTACCCGCACTGCCAAGCAGTGCAATGTTTTTGATTTCGTTGGTTTGATAAACTTTCATATCGGTTATGTTTTAGGTATGTTTTTTGTTAAGCGACGCTAAAGTTAGACATTTTCATGCGAAAAACCTCAAAACACTTTCAAATATTAAACTTTATTAGTACTTTTGTTCCAAAATAGCAACAAGATGGCTGGCATATATATACATATTCCCTTCTGCAAGAGCCGCTGTATCTACTGCGCCTTCTACTCTACCACCGACCTGCGGTGGCGGCAGCGATACGTGGATGCGGTATGCCGTGAGTGGCAATTACGAAGCCACGAAATGTCCACGCCCGCCACGACCGTCTATTTCGGCGGCGGCACTCCCAGTCAGCTCACCCCTCAGCAACTGCAGCAGTTGCTCACTGCCCTGCCCCCGTCAGCCCCCGAGGTTACCATCGAGGCAAACCCCGATGACATCACCCCTGCGTATGCTGCGATATTATCGCAGCTCAGCATCAACCGTGTCTCCATGGGTGCCCAGACCTTCGACGACCAACGGCTGCATTTCCTCCACCGCCGCCACACCTCTGGTCAGGTGAAGGAAGCCGTCCACCATCTCCGCAATGCCGGCATCCGTAATATCAGCATCGACCTGATGTATGGTTTCCCGGGCGAAACACTCTCCGATTGGGAGCGCGACATTGATGTCGCTCTCACCCTCGACGTAGAGCATATCTCCGCCTATTGCCTTACGGTAGAAAAGGGCACACCCCTTTTCTATCAAATGAGAAATGAGAAATTAGAAATGAGAAATGGCTCGGAGGAACTGGAGCGGGCGATGTACGAACGGCTCATTGACAAGTTGGAGGCGGCAGGGTATGAGCATTACGAGATATCAAACTTCGCCAAACCGGGATTCCGTTCCCGCCATAACAGCAGCTACTGGCATGACATCCCCTACATCGGACTGGGTGCCGCCGCCCATTCTTACGATGGCAAGTGCCGCAGTTGGAATGTCAGCGACATCCGACAGTATATGGAGGCAATAGAACGAGGGGAACGTCTTTTCGAGTCGGAAACACTTGACGACGACACACACTATAACGACCGTATCACCGTCGCTCTGCGAACCCGTGAGGGTCTCGACCTTACCACGCTCTCACCGAAGCACCGCCGCTACTGTCTGAAGGAGGCGCAGCGGTTTATTGATGACGGAGAACTCCGCATCGACGGCAACCACCTGTCGCTGACCCGCAAGGGACTGTTCATCAGCGACTATATCATGAGTTCATTAATATATATATAATAAGGTATGAGAAAATTCATCGTTATCATGGCAACAATCACCGCCGCAACAACTGTATCGGCACAGCGTATCCAGTATCCGAAAGCGCAGAAAGACGGTACCGTAGACCACTATTTCGGTACGGAGGTCGCTGACCCCTACCGCTGGCTGGAGAATGACACCAGTCAGCAGACAGCTGCCTGGGTAGAGGCAGAGAACAGAGTCACCAAAGCCTATCTCTCAAAAATTCCTTTCCGGCAGAAACTGCTCAAGCGACTCACCGAGCTGTCGAACTACGAGAAGATTACGGCTCCCCGCAAACATCATGGGAAATGGTACTTTTATAAGAATAATGGGTTGCAGAACCAATACGTGATGTATGTCATGGACGAGTTGGGAGGGGAGCCCCGGGTGTTCCTCGACCCCAACAAACTCAGTTCCGATGGTACGGTAGCCCTCAAGGGAGTCTATTTCTCCCACAACGGGAAATATGCCGCCTATACCATCTCCCGCTCGGGTTCCGACTGGCAGGAGTTTTTCGTCATCGACCTCGCCACGGGACAACTGACCAGCGACCATCTTGAATGGGCAAAGTTCTCGGGAGCTGCTTGGCAGGGCGACGGTTTTTATTACTCAGCATACGACGCACCTACAAAGGGCAAGGAGTTATCGAATGTCAACGAGGGGCATAAGATTTACTATCATAAGATAGGGACACCGCAGTCGGAGGATGTGCTGTTCTATCAGAATGCTGCCTATCCCAAGCGTTTCTATACCTGTTCCACCAACGACGAGGAAACGATGATGTTCCTTTACGAGGACGGTGCCGGTGCCGGCAATATGCTGTATGTCCGTGACCTCCGCAAACCCGACAGTCAGTTTATCCAGATGACGGCAGACATGGAGTACCGCTATACTCCTTTCCATACAGATGGTGACAAGATTTACCTGCTCACCAACTTGGACGCTCCGAAGAACCGCATCATGACGGCAGACATCCATAAGCCGGGTGTCGGTGACTGGCAGGAGCTGATTGGCGAACAGCAGAACGTGCTGAATGATGTGGAGGTCATCAGCCGACAGATGATTCTCACCTATAGTCAGGATGCCTCCGACCATGCGTACCTCTACGGTCTTGACGGCAAGCAGATCCGTGAGATAGCTCTTCCCTCCGTGGGCAGTGTGGGATTCACAGGTGACGAGAAGGAACCGGAATGCTTCTATACCTTCACGTCGTTCACCGTCCCCGGCACCGTCTACCGCTATGACATGACGACGGGCAAGAGCACACTCTACGCCCAGCCGAAGGTGAAGTTCAACACCAATGACTACGTGACGGAACAGGTGTTCTTCCAAAGCAAGGACAGCACCCGCATCCCCATGTTCCTGACGTATAAGAGAGGGCAGAGGTCAGAGGTTAGAGGTAAGAGACCGGTTTATCTGTATGGATATGGTGGCTTCGACATCTCACTGGTTCCCTCCTTCTCTGCTAACCGCATGCCTTTCCTGGAGCAGGGCGGCATCTATGCACAGGTCACCCTCCGCGGTGGCGGCGAGTATGGTGAGGAGTGGCATCAGGCTGGTACGAAGATGAACAAGCAGAACGTCTTCGACGACTTCATCGGTGCCGCCGAGTGGCTCATCCGTGAGGGCTATACCGACAAAGAGCACATTGCCATCGTGGGTGGGTCGAATGGCGGACTGCTCGTCGGTGCCTGCATGACACAGCGCCCTGACCTCTTCCGCGTTGCCATCCCACAGGTGGGTGTGATGGACATGCTGCGCTATCATAAGTTCACCATTGGATGGAACTGGGCTCCTGACTATGGTACCAGTGAGGACTCCAAGGAGATGTTCGAATACCTCAAGGGCTACTCCCCACTCCATAACCTGAAGAAGGGAACCTCCTACCCTGCCACCCTCGTTACCACTGCCGACCATGACGACCGTGTGGTGCCTGCCCACTCGTTCAAGTTCGCTGCCACCCTGCAGGAGTGTAATGCCGGTCCTAACCCCACCCTCATCCGCATCGACACCAAGGCGGGTCACGGCGGTGGCAAGCCCCTGGCGAAAATCCTGGAGGAGCAGGCAGACATCTACTCCTTCATCCTCTACAACATGGGGATGCGTTTCAAATAACTTTCACCACCGATCGTTTTTCAGGAAATGACACGTTCTTTTCGTAAAACTTCTTGACAAAACGTCGCTGGAGATTTGCGTGAAATCCACCAAGTCCTAAGTTGATCTCAAATATGCGAAAATGAGGCGGTTATCATAATGCACTGTGCATCAGCCGGTTAACTTTCTCAAGATATAAATTACCCCTTGAAAAGTCCTCAAAAACGACTGGAAAACGCTATTTTTAGTGCTATTTCCCACTGATTTAGGCGGCACCTTCGAGGCAGGAAGGTGCCACCTTCGGGGGTGAAAGGTGCCGCCTTCCTCCTCCGAAGGTACGTCCTAACTCCGAAACACCCCGTTTTACCCCTCGGAGGTGCCGCCTGAAATCCTAGAATGCACAAAAAACCATACACGTTTTTCGACAAGTTTTCTTGACAAAAACTACAAAGCAATACGACTGGCAGATTCTCCATTCCGCCAGTGATAACGTTTTAATTATTTATGACCAGAAAGATACAACTTTTGTCTGAATTCGCTTCAGTTTCTTGCAAATTATTACATCGAAAAAAGAAGAGGATGCGCCACCGGCAACGGGGCTCATCCTCTTCGAGGGTTTTTAAAATTACTCTTAAAGATTACTCCTCGTCGAGCAGAATCTTCATCATCTCAACGGCTGCCTTTGCCACCGAGGTACCAGGACCGAAGATGGCGGCAACACCAGCCTTGTAGAGGAAGTCGTAGTCCTGAGCGGGGATGACACCACCGGCAATGACCATGATATCCTCACGACCGAGCTTCTTCAGCTCCTCGATGAGCTGAGGGATAAGCGTCTTGTGACCGGCAGCCAACGAAGAGGCACCGACTACATGCACGTCATTCTCGACAGCCTCACGGGCAGCCTCGGCAGGAGTCTGGAACAACGGTCCCATATCCACGTCAAAGCCACAGTCGGCATAACCGGTGGCAACGACCTTAGCACCACGGTCGTGACCGTCCTGACCCATCTTGGCAATGAAGATACGGGGACGGCGACCTTCCTTCTTCGCGAACTCGTCGGTCAGCTTGCAAGCCAACTCGAAGTCGCTGTCGTTCTTTGATTCTGAACTATACACGCCTGAAATTGTTCTGATTACTAAGGTCGAGGAGGTTATTCTCACTCTTACGTCCCTCCTGGAAGTCACGGACACACTCCGTGATAGCCTTGAGGGCTGCCTGACAAGCCGCCTCGTCACGAGTAGCACGAACCTGGGCAAGGCTCTCTTCCTGCTGTTTGCGCACAGCGGTATTGTCGACTTCGAGGATGTCGATAGGATCCTCATGCTCCAGGCGATACTTGTTAGTACCTACGATGGTCTGTACACCAGAGTCGATACGAGCCTGGGTACGGGCAGCAGCCTCCTCGATACGCATCTTAGGCAGACCGGTCTCGATAGCCTTTGCCATACCACCCAGTTTCTCAATCTCCTGGATGTGCTCCCAAGCCTTATGAACGAGCTCGTTGGTCAGGGTCTCCACATAGTAAGAACCAGCCCATGGGTCGATCTGTTTGCAGACCTTCGTCTCGTTCTGGATATAGATCTGGGTATTACGGGCGATACGAGCCGAGAAGTCGGTAGGCAGTGCGATAGCCTCATCAAGGGCATTGGTGTGCAGCGACTGGGTGTGACCCAGTACGGCAGCCATTGCCTCGATACAGGTACGACCTACGTTATTGAAAGGATCCTGCTCAGTGAGCGACCAACCAGAAGTCTGGGAGTGGGTACGCAGTGCGAGAGACTTCGGGTTCTTGGCACCGAATGACTTCACAATCTTCGCCCACAACAGACGACCGGCACGCATCTTGGCTATTTCCATGAAGTGGTTCATACCGATAGCCCAGAAGAAGGACAGACGAGGTGCGAAGGCATCCACGTCGATACCTGCATTAACACCCGTACGCAGATAGTCCATACCATCGGCAAGGGTATAGGCAAGTTCGATGTCAGCGGTAGCACCAGCCTCCTGCATGTGGTAACCAGAGATAGAGATGCTGTTGAACTTAGGCATCTTCTGTGAGGTATACTCGAAGATATCAGCGATGATCTTCATCGAGAATGCGGGGGGATAGATATAGGTGTTACGCACCATGAACTCCTTGAGGATATCGTTCTGGATGGTACCAGCCATCTCCTCGAGTTGTGCACCCTGCTCCAGACCAGCCACGATATAGAAGGCAAGGATAGGCAGCACGGCACCGTTCATCGTCATGGAGACAGACATCTTGTTCAAGGGGATACCCGAGAACAGCACCTTCATATTCTCCTCGTTACAGATACTTACACCAGCCTTACCCACATCACCAACGACACGTGCGTTGTCGGGGTCGTAGCCGCGGTGTGTAGGCAGGTCGAAGGCAACAGAAAGTCCCTTCTGACCAGAGGCGAGGTTACGGCGATAGAACGCATTCGACTCCTCAGCGGTAGAGAATCCGGCATACTGACGGATGGTCCACGGACGGAACGGATACATCATCGAGTACGGACCACGGAGATAGGGAGGGATACCTGCCGTGAAGTCGAGGTGCTCCATACCCTCCAAGTCCTCCTTAGTATATACTGGACGAACCTCAATGTGCTCTGGCGTCTTCCAGTCAGCCACAATATTGTTGTCCTTGATCCACTTGGCACCATCTTGAGCATGAATGCCAGCATAAATATCGATATCTTTAAATTGTTTACGCATCATTCAATCCTCCTATATTAGATTCCAAGTTTCTGATTATATTCTTTCAAAGTCTCCAGTACGTTACACTTCACATGGACGAAGTTCTCGATACCGGCAGCCTTCAGGTCCTCCATGCAAGCAGGAGCACCGGCTACGACGAACATGGCGCGACCATTCAAGTATTTGAAGGCAGGGATGGCATACTCCGCATACTCGTCATCGGAAGAGCAGATGACCACGATGTCGGCATTAGCCTCCAAGGCAGCATCAACACCCTCCTCTACCGTCTTGAAACCAAGGTTGTCAATCACCTTATAGCCGGCACAAGCGAGGAAGTTGCAAGAGAACTGGGCACGAGCCTGACGCATGGCGAGGTTGCCGATGGTCAGCATAAACGCAGTGGGAACCTTCGTTTCCTCCGTATGGATGCGGAGGTCTTCGAAGTCGGCAGCCAGACGAGTAGTCTCCAGTTTCTTGAAAGGAGCCTCGCAGTTACCACCATGGCAGCAACCGGCAGCAGCACTGAGTGCACGCTTGCCCTCACTCTTCTCAGTGAAGTTCGGAAACTGGTTGGTGCCGAGGATGAACTCCTTACGTTTGGCAGCATCACCATGACGCTTCACATTGGTAGCGTTGATGTCATCCTGTACGATGCCTTTCTTGACAGCCTCCAGGAAACCACCCTCATCCTCTATCTTCAGGAAGATCTTCCAAGCCTCCTGGGCAAGGGCATCGGTGAGGTGCTCGATATAATAAGAACCGGCAGACGGGTCGACGATACGGTCAAAATGACTCTCCTCCTTGATCAGCAACTGCTGGTTGCGGGCGATACGCTCACTGAAGTCTGTAGCTTTCTCGTAAGGAGCGTCAAACGGAGTAACCACCATGGAGTGAACACCACCCAGGGCAGCACTCATCGCCTCGGTCTGAGAGCGGAGCAGGTTGACGTAAGAGTCAAACAGGGTCTGGTTATACGTAGTCGTAGAGGCATTGATAATCATCTTGCATGCACAGTCGCACTTCGGCTCATACTGCTTCACAATCTGAGCCCACAACAGGCGGGCGGCACGGAACTTAGCAATCTCCATGAAGTAGTTCTCGGAGATACCCATATAGAACTTGATGCTCTTGGCAGCAGTATCAACATCGATGCCGGCATCTACCAACTCCTGGAGATACTCATTACCCCATGCCAGTGCATAGCCCAACTCCTGAACGATATAAGCACCAGCATTGTTGAGGGTATCGGAATGTACCATCACACAGCGCAGGTTGGGATAGTCCTTCAGGGTCTCCACGATCTTAGGCAGGTTGGCAAGCATCGGTGTGGTATCCTTACCTTTCTGCAACATCTTGTCGATAGGGTCAAAACCGACACCACCCACAATCTTCTCCTTGTCATAACCCATCTTCTCGAAATACTTCACGAGGATTTCTGCAAGCTCGACGGCATGACGGGGACAGGTGCGGTAGCTGACCTCCACGATATCCAGACGGATATCCTTGAGCAGGGTCTCGATGAACTCTGGGCTCACCATATCACCGCCGAAGCGGAAACCGATGGAGTCAATACCCTTGTTCAGGATGTCGAGTGCCTTCTTGTTAGCCTCAACAGGGTCATCCACTTTGATGTTCTGACGTACATACCACTCATTGGAGTCCTTCTTGTTACCACGAACAAATGGGAACTCGCCGGGCAGGGCATCAGGTGTTTTCAGGTTCGCCAAGTCCTCTCGGCGATAGAAAGGCTGTACGTTAAAGCCTTCATTGGTTCTCCACACGAGCCGCTTCTGGAAGTCGGCACCTTTCAGGTCCACTTCAATCTTGTCCAGCCATTCCTGGGTGGTTGGAGCTTGGAACTCGGTGAAGAGTTTCTCTTTGTTTGCCATAATTTTGTATTATTATATAAGTTGTTTTAAGTTCACCGCCTGTAAATATGGCAGATTGCCAATAACAGCCCACAAAGGTAACAATAATTTCTCAAATCCCGAAGAATTTAATAATATTTTCATATTTATGAAAAATAGTTGCACAAACTTTCGGATATTGCGCAATTTCTTTGTACCTTTGCAACCGTTTTTCAGAAATACATGCTATGGAATCCTTGCAATGGTTAAAAGATTTATTTACGACTACTGACTCTGTTGCGCATATAGCCTTACTATATGCAATAGTTATTGCGGTCGGTGTTTATTTGGGCAAGATTAAGTTCTGGGGGATCTCCTTGGGAGTAACTTTTGTACTTTTTGCCGGTATTGTGGCAGGACACTTCGGGTTCACCGCACCGCTGCCTATTCTGACATTTATTCAGGACTTCGGACTCATCTTGTTTGTATTCATGATTGGTATGCAGGTTGGTCCGGGCTTCTTCGAGAGCTTCGGCAAGGCAGGCATTAAGCTCAATGCTCTTGCGGCCACCGGTATCCTGCTGAACATCCTGGTGATGTTCGCCTGTTACTTCATCTTCTTCAACACCTCCGACCCTATCAACCTGCCCATGATGGTAGGTACATTATATGGTGCCGTTACCAACACCCCGGGTCTTGGTGCTGCCAATGAGGCATTACAGGCAGTATTCCCCAATGGAGCCCCACAGATAGCATCAGCTTATGCTTGCGCCTACCCGCTTGGTGTGTTAGGTATCATCGGTGCTACTATATTAATAAGGTATATATGTAAAGTCAAGTTGGAGAAGGAAGAGGAGGAATTGGTTGCCATGGATGAGACCAAAGCCAACAAGAAACCTTACAAGATGCACTTGGAGGTGACGAATAAATACCTGGAGGGGAAAACCCTTCTGCAGGTACATGACTTCCTGAACCGCGACTTTGTGGTGTCACGCCTTGTCCATAATGGTGAGTTATGCATTCCTAACCGAGATACCGTTTTCCACTTGGGCGACCAGATGCTGATTGTCTGTGCCGAAGCTGACCAGGAAGCTATCATGGCATTCATCGGTCCGAAGCTCGACATCGACTTTGAGCAGTCTGACCAGCCACTGGTATCCAAGCGTATTCTGATCACCAACCCCAGCATTAACGGTAAGACTCTTGCCTCCATGCATTTCTCCAGTGTACATGGTGTTAATGTCACCCGCATCACCCGTCATGGCTTAGACCTCTTCGCCTCTGCATCCCTCCCGATGCAGGTGGGTGACAAGATCATGGTAGTAGGTCCGGAGGATGCCGTCGACCGTGTTGCTAACAAGATGGGTAACTCCATCCGCCGTCTGAACGCGCCTAATATCGCTACCATCTTTGTCGGTATCATCCTGGGTATTATCTTCGGTTCCCTGCCTGTCGCCATCCCCGGCATGCCTGTTCCCTTGCGACTGGGTATCGCAGGCGGTCCGTTGATCATTGCCATCCTCATTGGTCGTTATGGTTATAAGATTCATCTGGTCACCTATACGACAACCTCAGCGAATATGATGTTACGAGAAATCGGACTGGTACTGTTCCTTGCCAGTGTAGGTATCAAAGCAGGTGCCAACTTCTTTGAGACAGTGGTGGAAGGTGACGGACTGTTGTATGTGCTGACAGGTTTCCTGATTACCGTCATTCCTATCCTGATTGTAGGACCTATCGCCCGCATCCGGTATAAGTTCAATTATTTCACCATCATGGGTATGATTGCTGGTACGTATACGGATCCCCCTGCACTTGCCTATGCCAACTCAGTATGTTCCAAGGAGGCTCCTGCTATCGGATACTCCACAGTATACCCGCTGTCGATGTTTCTACGCATCTTCACGGCACAGATTGTCGTGCTGTTCTTCTGCGGATAACCAGGAAAACCAAAAATACTAGATAATATAATAATACACAAAACAAAATGAAAAAAAGCTCATTCCTATTAGGCTTACTTGCTGTCATCTGCCTCCCGATGCACGCCCAGATGGACGCCAGCATCAAACTGAACGAGGTGCTGACTGACAACCAGTCGAGTCTGATTGATGAATACGGAACGCACCATGCGTGGGTGGAGATTGCTAATATCTCACACTCGACGTATAACATCCGTGGCATGTACCTGACCACCGACCGTTCTGTATTAGACAAATCGATGAGTGTGCCAGAGCGTGTCAAGCGGATGAGCATTATCCCTAATGGAGATGCACGTACAAACTTGAGCGGTCGCCAGCTCCTCGTATTCCAATTGAACAGCCAACCCACCAAAGGATCGCTGCATCTTGCTGTTAAGGTTGACCCTTCTAAGCCAACGTGGATTGCCCTTTACAATGGTAACGCCACCCAGTTGATTGACTCTGTGACTGTTCCTGTGCTGCAAGCAGACCAGTCGTTTGCCCGTATTGCCAATAACGGAACGTCCGCTGACTGGGAAGTAAAGTCGGGTGACCGTGTGACACAGGGTATCCAGAATATGACAACCGTCAGTGAGTCAAAGGTAGAGAAGTTCAAACGCGAAGACCCTTATGGTATCGCTATGGCAATCATGGCAATGGGTATCGTGTTCCTCTGTCTTGCCCTATTATGGATATTCTTCACGCTCTTCGGCATGTTCATGCGCCATCAGGAGACGGCTAAGAAAGTCATTAACACCCAGCCTATCAAACCTATCACCAAGACGGTAGAGAAGACGATGGAGGTAGGTCACAAGACGGGTGTCATCCTGCAGGAAGGACTGAAAACCAAGGGTATCGACCGTGAGGTATACCTCGCCGTCATCGGTATGGCTCTTCAGCAGTATCGTGACGATGTCCATGATGTAGAGAGCGGTGTCATTACCATCAAGCACCGTGATACCGAATGGGATGATGAGTACACTCAGATGACCCATTTCCACGATCCTGTTATGCCCACCAGCCACCAGGCACCAAAGATTCCTACGGGTCCGGAGTTGAAATAAAGTTTAGAGTTTAAAGTTTAGAGATTAGAGATATGAGTAAGTATCAATATAAAGTACAAGGTGTTGACTACGAAGTAGAAATTGAGGAAGTAGAGGGCAACATCGCCAAAGTGAATGTCAACGGCATTCCATTCGAGGTAGAACTGCAGCAACCTATTAATGCTGCCAAACATCCCACCATCGTGAAACCAAAGGTCGAGGCACCGAAACCAGTCGCTGCGGCACCAGTCGCTGCCGCTCCCGTTGCCGCACAGCCCGCTACCGCCGCAGGTGCAGGCAATGCACAGAAGGCTCCACTGCCCGGTACTATCACCAGTATCAATGTCAAAGTGGGTGACACTGTCGCCGTTGGTGATACCGTTGTCGTTTTGGAGGCTATGAAGATGCAGAATAACATCGAGGCAGAGTATGCAGGTACCGTTACTTCCATCACCGTCAATCAAGGCGATTCTGTCATGGAAGGTGCCGTCCTGCTTACTATTGGATAATATCAGAATGTCGAAATAACGAAATAACGACAATATTATGTGGCAATTTATCGTAGAAAACTTCAATGAGTTCCTAACGTACACTGGATTTGCCAATGCTACTACAGGTAACCTCATCATGATAGCTGTAGGCGCTCTATTTATCTGGCTTGCCATCAAAAAAGACTTTGAGCCCCTACTGCTGGTGCCCATAGGACTGGGCATCATCCTCGGAAATATTCCGTTCCGTGCGGATGCCGGACTGGAGATTGGTCTCTATGAGGACAATTCTGTACTAAACATATTCTATCAGGGCGTACGTCAAGGATGGTATCCCCCACTGATCTTCTTAGGAATCGGAGCGATGACGGACTTTTCCGCTCTTCTTGCTAATCCGAAACTGATGCTTATTGGAGCAGCAGCGCAGTTTGGTATTTTCGGTGCCTATATGTTCGCCCTTGCCTTAGGATTCGAACCTAACCAAGCCGCAGGTATCGCTATCATCGGTGGCGCTGACGGTCCTACCGCTATCTTCCTGTCAAGCAAGCTCTCCCCCAACCTGATGGGAGCCATCGCTGTCTGCGCCTATAGCTATATGGCATTAGTACCGCTGATTCAGCCACCATTGATGCGTCTTCTCACCACCAAGAAAGAGCGTGTCATCAAGATGAAGCCTGCACGAGAGGTATCCCAGACTGAACGTATTCTGTTCCCGATTATAGGACTGTTACTTACCACTTTCATCGTGCCTTCTGGCCTGCCCTTGCTAGGTATGCTCTTCTTTGGTAACCTACTGAAGGAATCTGGTAAGACCACCCGTCTCGCCAAGACAGCAGGTGCCGCGCTGAACGATATCGTCGTCATGCTGTTAGGACTCACCGTAGGTTGTTCCACACAAGCCTCAGAATTCCTGACTATCAACACGATATACATCTTTATGATTGGTGCAGGTGCCTTCATCATCGCTACGATGAGTGGTGTGTTGTTCGTGAAAATCATGAACCTTTTCCTGCCCAAAGACAAGAAGCTCAATCCGCTGATTGGTAATGCTGGTGTTAGTGCAGTGCCAATGGCAGCACGTATTTCCAACAACCTTGGATTGGAATACGACCGTCACAACTTCCTACTGATGCATGCCATGGGGCCCAACGTCGCCGGTGTTATCGGCTCTGCTGTGGCAGCTGGTGCTTTGCTTGGCTTCCTATCATAAATTCAATACTACGATAAAAAAAAATGGTAATCTTGTAACGGATTACCATTTTTTTTGTACCTTTGCAAATAATTATGTATACATGATGGAGCCTAATCAAGAACATCTGACCCTAAAGAACGAGGTCGAAGAACTCAATAAACTACCTGCGTTTGTCGAATCTGTCTGTGAGAAGGCTGGCATTGACATCATGCTTGTCGCCAGTCTGAATCTCGCAGTGGAAGAAGCTGTCACAAATGTCATCCTCTATGCCTATCCGAAAGAAGAAGAAGGTCTTGTGGATATCGATACAACATATGATGAGAAGTGCATTACATTCATTATTACCGACTCCGGATTTGAGTTTGACCCTACGGAGAAAGAAGACGTTGACACCACATTAGGCGTGGAGGAACGTTCCATAGGAGGGTTAGGCATTCATCTGGTTAAGCAGATTATGGACTCTGTCACTTATGAACGGGTTGATGGAAAGAATGTACTGACACTACGAAAGAACCTAACATGACATGCCTCACAGGGACTATAGAAACAAGGCACATTAGTAATTTTTAACCAGCACGAGAAGAGACTAAAAGTTTTTTTTAATAAATTTGCAAATACAAATAAGAACATGACTGACGTCGTATTATCTAGTTTTATCAGTCTTTTTGCTCTATTCGGAAAGGAAGAGCAAGTGGATGAGGCATGGGCGAAGGACATGCTTATTAGTTATTTGCGGCATCATTTCGGCATCAGGAACATAGACCTATATCTCGATTTATACACTGACATGAGAGGGGCTTATGAGATGACTGACAACCTGAATACTCAGGAAACAGTGGCAGCCATCTGCTCCAGTCTGCATGGAAAGATCCGTCCTGAAGAGGAGTCGTTACTGTTGCTGCGTCTCATGGAGTTCTGCAGCGACGACGGACTGAAATCAGACAGCATGTTCACTACTATGGCGGAGAAGTTCAACATCCCCCAGGCACAGTATGACGATTTCTATGCTTATGTCACCAATCAGCCTACTGCTCATGTAATGATTCATCATCCAGAAGGATTCGACGGAGAACTGAAGACCCTCATGGACAACATTACAGGACTTCTGATCTTCACATATATGGGAGATGATACGGTCCTGCTGAATGATGTTCCTGTTCTCTCCGGAGCCTATCAGGTATGGCTGCAGAGCAGTGTCCTGAAGAGCAGTAACGGAAAACCCTTATATTATTCCACAATAGCAAGTGCCTATAGCAACGAGGGCGAGAAGACGGAAGAAGTAGCATTCTGCGGACGTAACATCAATTTCCGTTTTCCCAACAGCGATAATGGCATGCATGACCTAAGTTTCAACCTTCATAACGGTGAGCTTCTTGCCATTATGGGAGGTTCCGGCACAGGTAAGACGACACTGCTGTCACTATTGAACGGCAGCATAAAGCCACAAGGGGGAAGCATCACCATTAACGGACACGACATTTCAGAGCCTGCTGCCAAAGACCTGATAGGTTTCGTACCTCAGGACGACTTGCTCATCGAGGAGCTCACAGTCTACCAAAACTTGTGGTATACGGCAAAACTCTGTTTTGAGGGTATGTCCGCAGAAGACATCGACAAACGTGTCATGAAGACCCTCAAAGACCTGGGACTGGATGCAGCGAAAGACCTGAAGGCAGGGTCTGCCATCAACAAATACATTTCCGGAGGACAACGCAAGCGACTGAATATTGCCCTGGAGTTAATTCGCGAGCCTGCCGTTCTGTTCTTGGATGAACCGACATCCGGACTGTCGTCGGCAGATACAGAAAAGGTCATCAACCTATTAAAGGAACTGACCTTCAAAGGAAAACTTATCATCGTCAACATCCACCAGCCATCAAGTGATGTCTATAAACTTTTCGACCGCCTGTGGCTGCTTGACAAAGGAGGTTATCCTGTCTTTGACGGTAACCCCATTGATGCTATCACCTATTTTAAGAAGGCTGCGAACTATGCCGATGCGGAGACAAGCGCCTGTCCGACATGTGGTAATGTCAATCCTGAGATTGTGCTCAATATCATCGATGAAAAAGCACTCAGCAATACTGGCGAGCCCTCTGACGAGCGAAAAACCACACCGCAGGAGTGGCATGAGATTTATCTGGAGAACAGGGGAAAAATGGAAGCACCAGCAGTCTCTGACGTTCCGCCATCGGATCAAAGGAAGCCAGGGAAACTGAAGCAATTTGCTATTTTCCTTCGCCGTAACATCAAGACGAAGATTACAAATATCCAGTATCTGTGTATCACATTATTGGTAGCCCCAGTTCTGGCAGTTATCTGCGCCTTTCTTACACGCTATGCGCCACCCGAGGGTTATACCGTCATGAGCAACAAGAACCTGGTAAGCTATTTCTTCATGGCTGTCATCGTCGCCACCTTTATAGGCATGAGCGGCAGTGCGGAGGAAATCATCAAGGACCGTGCCCTCTTGAAACGTGAGAGATTCCTCAACCTTTCGTACGGCAGTTATATCTGGTCAAAGATTGTCTACATGGCAGGTGTCTCACTGATACAAACCTTCCTGTTTATTATAATCGGAAATGCCATCATGGGGCTACATGGGCTATTCTGGACCTGGTGGCTCATCCTGTTTATCACTGCGTTCCTCGCTAGTCTGACAGGTCTGCTGCTCTCCCAGTGCCTTAACTCCGTAGTAGCTATCTATATCAGTATTCCTCTCCTGCTCATTCCACAAATCCTACTCTGTGGCCTTGTGGTCAGTTTCTCCGATCTGACACCTAAGAGCAAGACAGGTAATGTACCTATTATCGGTGACCTTATCCCCTCACGCTGGTCGTTTGAGGCTCTTGCTGTCACATCATTTACAGATAACAAATACGAAAGGCTGTTTTTCAATTTAGACAAGGAGAAATACGAGACACAATTCTATAATATCGGTTATCTCTATGAGATACAGTCACAGCTGGAAACGCTCAAAGACGAACAGACTCATGGTAAGGACGTAAAACCGGAACACATGGAGGTGATACGCACCAACCTGCCCATTGTGACAGAATACTGCGGAATGAAAGCCTATCAGGGAGATGAGTCTTACACCTCACTCTATAATTACATGAAAGAGGCAGAGAAGATTCTCTCCAAGCGCAGCAATCAGGCGACCCTCAAGGTGGATGCACTGACAGCAGACTTTATCCGAAACTATGGTAAGGATGCCTTGCTCGACTTAAAACGCAATAACTTTAACCTCAAGTTAGAGGACTTTGTCATTAGCGCAGGGAATCATAAATTGCTTGACGTGATTGACAACACGATTGTGCCACGCACAGGTCCTATTTTCCTCACACCACGCAATAAGACTGGACGTGCACCTTTCTATAGCAGTGTGAAGATACTGGGTGACACTCCCGTCAAAACCCTGTGGTTCAATATGGCAGTACTTCTCTTGATGAGCGTTATCGTCACCATTCTCCTGTTGACAGACCGTCCAGGACGATATATCAGGAAAGACCAACAATGAATAAACAAACATAAAACATTTAATAACTTAATTCTTAAACAAAAATGAAGAAATTAACAGTATTAGCAATCGCATTCGCTGCTATCGTTTTCGCAGCATGTGGAGGACAGAAAAATGCCAAGAACACAGAGGACGCTGATTCTCTGAAGAGTTTCGAACAGCAACAGATTGAGGCAAGCATTAAGATGCATATTGACAGCATCGCCGCAGACCTTGGGAAACTCAAGCAGCTTCCTTTCGTTCAGGAGGGTAACGGTGGCTTCACACTGACCAAAGAAGAGAAACAAGTTAAGCCCGACTACCTGCTGAATGCCAATGTTGCCGAAGAGGCTGCCACCTTGGCTGAGAAATACCGCATCCTAAGCGCCCTTAACGTAGACAGAAAGATTGCTTCTCTCTATGAGATGCCGACAGAGGATTATGACAAAGCTATCACCAAGCTTGTAGCAGACATCAACGATCCTTCCTTCAAGGTCATTGACAATGCCAACAACCTTTTTGAGACATCCAGCACATTGTACGACGCTATGGATGAGAACGGACGCATCAACTTCTTCTGGCAGCTGGCATCAGCAGCTCTGGTTGAGGAGCTCTATGTCATGAACCAGAACACCGACAAGTTCCTCAGCACTTTCACTGATGAGGCTGTCTCAGATGTTACTTTCCGTATCATTGTCATCCTCGATGCCATCAACCGTCTCACAGACTATGACGCAGACATCAAGCCCGTTGCTGAGGCTGTCGCTCCATTAGAGGTACTCAACGCTACCACTGTTGATGAGATGAAGAAGCAGCTCGCTGAAGCAAAGGATAAAATCAACGCAGCCCGCAAGGCTATCATAAAATAAGAAATAAACAAATATTATGACAATCGACATCAAAGAACAAAACGGCGGATACACTGCAGAAATGGCTGGTCGTTTAGACACCCCTGCAGCAGTACAAGCAGCAAAAGACTTTCAACCCCTGATGGACCATGCTGACAAAGAGATCACACTGGATTGTACCCAGTTGGATTATATCAGCAGTTCCGGATTGCGCCTTTTCCTCAGCCTTCGTAAAGAAACCGCTGCAAAAGGTGGTAAAGTCATTATTGTCAACATCAATGACGAGATTAAGAAAGTCTTTATGATGACTGGATTCTATAATCTCTTTGAGATTAAATAAAAGATGACAGAATACGGACTGGATATTCATTGCACCATGCTGTTAGAAGACTATCGGGAGCAACTCCCGAAATACCGTCTTCTACAGCAGGTGGTAATGGAGAAGCTCGGTGAGTTAGTCAAAAAATCTGGTATTGAACTGAATTCCATGGAGTCCCGCATAAAGACAGAAGCGTCATTGGCAGGCAAACTGGAGCGGAAAGGTCCTAAGTATGACTCTCTTACTGATATCACCGACATCTTCGGTGCCCGCATCATTACGTTTTACAACGAAGACGTGGACCGCATCGCATCGATGGCAGAAATACTATTCGACATTGACTGGGCTAACTCCATCGATAAAAGAAAAATGCACCAATACGATAGCTTCGGGTATAACTCACTACATTATATCTGCAAGATACCTAAGCAACTATTCTATGATGAGAAGCATCCTGAACTGAATGAGATTCCATTCGAATTGCAGATGCGTACGGCACTACAGCACGTATGGTCAGCTATCCAGCATGACATCGGTTACAAAAACGACATCGAGATACCTGTGGAATACCACCGTAACCTCAGTCGCCTTGCCGGTATGTTAGAGCTGGCTGACAATGAGTTTAGCCGTATCCGTACAGACATCAGCGACTACCGTAGACGTATCGAGCATTTGATGAAGGATGGAAAGTTGGAGGAAATATCTCTCGATGGTGACAGTTTCCGCTCCTATATCGACATGCAGCCTTTCAACAAACTGAATAAGCAGATTGCAGCTATCACAAAGGCAGAGTTACTCCCGTCTTCTCCGATGAGCTATTTCCCTTTGCTTCGTGAGATGGGCATGAAAACGCTAGCCGATATTGAACAATTGATCAGTGATAATTTCGATGACGCCTACCAGTTGGCACTCTTCCAGTTAGGAACTACCGACATTGATATTCTTTCCTCCAATATCGGAATACAGAATATCTGCATTGTACACATCCTGAAAAACGACGGGGGTAAGGCGGGAATCCGATGGATGTTCGACATCATCAACGGTGTATCGGAGCATAACAGCGACATGGCACAGATAATCTTGGAGCAAGCATCCAAACTGTCTTTCATGAATAAGTAATAAGTCGTAGAAGAGATGGAACACATTCATATGCCACAAGGAAGACCGTTAGTCGCCATTGTTGACAGCAACACACTGGCAACATTAGGTCTGAAACAGATTCTACAGAATGTTATGCCTATCATGACAGTTGAGACGTTTGGCTCCTTTGCTGAGCTGGAAGCTAACCAACCAGATAAGTATGTTCATTATTTTGTGGCTATGGACATTGTCTTACAGGAGAGACAATTCTTCCAAGAAAGACGGTGTAAGACAATAGTACTTACCTTACAACTGGAAGACACCGCACGACTGTCAGAGTTTCACAGTCTCTGCATCAACCAACCAGAACCACAACTTATCCGTCAGCTACTGATGCTGGCACAGCATGCCCATGGCGGAGGAAAGAACCTGCCTCCCATGCCCCAGGTATTACAACAGAAGATCTTATCCGACCGTGAGATAGAGGTAATGTCACTTATCGTCCAGGGATATATCAACAAAGAGATTGCTGACAAGTTGAATATCGGACTCGCCACGGTTATTACCCATCGCAAGAATATCATGGACAAACTGGGCATGAAAAGCGTATCCGCACTCACCATCTATGCAGTGATGCACGGATACGTAGACATCAACAAGATATAGTTATTACAGTTTTACGGAAGAGATGTCAACCAGCCCGTTGACAATCGCATAAATCGTCAGTCCCGCCGGGGAATGAATCTGCAGTTTACGGGCAATATTACGTCTATGTGTGATAACGGTATTGGTAGAGATACACAGATGGTCAGCAATCTCCTTGTTAGACATACCCTGTACCAAAGCTATAATCACATCCCTTTCACGGTCTGATAACGCCTCGCTGTTATCCTGTCCGCTCTTGAATACCATTGTAGAGATATTCCTCGTCACCGTATTCTGCTTCTGTTGTTGTTCCAGGCGACGGACAGCAGGCACGAATATATTGTCCTCCACCTCGGCATGTTGCATCAGCCACTCCTCATTATTATATATATCATAGAGGGTCGCCGTCAATTTATTATTGCTATGAGGGTCAGAAGGCAGATATTTGATGATCATCAGTTTCAACTCACGCAATGCCCTGTCTGTTGACTCATGGTGTTTGGAGAACGTCTCCACATTATAGTCATTCACCGTACGTCCCTCCAGTAATGCCGTCACATAGGGGAATAAGGTTTTCTCCTCATATTTCATGTGGCGTTGTATCTCACGGGCATAGCCGTCGTAGAACTTCAGGATAAGATGTCCCAAGGAATCATTCTCATCAAAGCTCTCCGCCAGCTGTCTCCTGATAGAGGGCAGTTGATAGTCGAGGAAATAGGCATGACTGGCATCCAGGTAATGCAGCAGGGTACGAACATCAATCTGATCATCATCCACATTATTCGTTGAGCCGTTCATGGTAAAGTTGACGACAGCAAGGAAGGTATAGGTATCCACATGGTTCATCTCACAAGTCTCCCATACGGTCTTGTCGCCAAAGCCGAGATTGATACCGAAACTACCCAGAGCCTGCAGCAGGTTATAATTGTCTTTGATAAGAGTAATCATCTTATCTTCGGGCTCATACATCTTCAAATTCTTCATACCGCTATATACCTTATTATAAATATATTGACGGTGCAAAAGTACTGAATTTACGGGACTCATGCAATAGTTATAAACAAATTCATCATTTTTAGGTATTGTGGGAAAGTGTAAAACAATCTACCTTTGCAGCGGAAAAAGAAATTAAGGATACACTTAGATATGATGAAAAAAGTATTATTTACACTTGCATTTCTTGCCACCTGCTTTACAGCCAGTGCGCAAGAGAACAAAAATGACAGTCTACCACAACGCACATTCTGGGACCGCCTGAGCATCGGTGGTTATGGTGAGCTTGCCTTCTCCCGTAACTTCTATAGTGATCACGTCAGCCGCTACAGTCAGCCAGAGGCACATAAGAACGACCCCAGCCATGGCCGTTTCGACATACCCCATTTCACCATCGCTTTAGGCTATGACTTCGGTAAGGGATGGACATTAGGCACCGAGATTGAGTTCGAGCATGGTGGTAATGGCATCGCCTATGAGAAAGAGGACGAGGAAGGCGGAGAATGGGAACAGGAGACAGAGAAAGGCGGTGAGGTAGAGCTGGAGCAGTTCTGGATTCAGAAGTCTTTCGCCAAATGGGCAAACATCCGTGCAGGACACATCGTCGTACCTGTCGGTCTGAACAATGCCCATCACGAGCCTCTCAATTTCTTCACGGTCTACCGCCCGGAGGGTGAGAACACCATCCTCCCTTCCACCTGGCACCAGACAGGTATCTCTTTCTGGGGACGTTACAAAGACTTCCGTTATGAGGCACAGTTCCTTGCCGGTCTGAATGCCGACCACTTCACCAATACCGGTTGGATTCACAAAGGTCATAAGTCACCATTGGAGTTTGACATTGCCAACAAATACGGTATCGCCCTGCGCATGGACAACTACACCATCCCCGGTCTGCGTATCGGTCTGAGTGGCTACTATGGACACAGCATCGGCAACAGCTATCCCCGTAATGCCAATGGCGTGGATAACGAATACAAGGGAGTGGTAGCCATCGGTTCTATCGACTTCACCTATAATGCCCACAACTGGATTGTCCGCGGACAGGCAGACTATGGTTATCTCGGTGACGCAGAGCAGTTGAAGTATGTCTATAACCGTCTGAACTCCAAGTCACCATACAAGCACTCTGCTTTTGTCAGCAAGAATGCTTATGCCATCGGTATAGAGGCAGGTTACGACATCTTCTCACAGATTCACTATACCCGTAAGCACAACCAGAAGATGTATATTTTCGGACGTTATGAGCAATACAACCCTTATGCCAGCAAGACAAAGGACACAGAGTATGGTTATACGGAGGTGAAGCGTCTTGCCTTCGGTCTCAACTACCATCCACTCAAACAGGTAGTGGTGAAGGCTGAATACTCTCACCGTTTCCTCAAGAGTATCTATAATGACGAGCCATCCCTTAATCTGGGTGTCGCTTATGAGGGATTCTTTGACCTTGGACACAAGAAACTTGCCCAGCAGGAGCAGTATGACGTACAGAAGCTCAATGAGCGCATCAACCAACTGCAACAGCAATTGGATGAACTGAAACAAAAAACAATGTAAACATAAATCACAAACAAAAATGAAAAAGTACTTAATTTTCTCTTTTGCTGCCCTGATGGGTGTAATGACTTTCACTGCTTGCGGTGATGATGACAACAAAAATGGTGGTAAAGATGATGGTGACGATAATACCGAGTTCAATATCGTGACAACATCTCCTATTGTTGACAAAGATACTTATGCCGACAATACAACAGGTTACAATGATAAATCTTTTGGTAATGCCGCCATTGAAGGTTGCACTGATCTCGTTGATGAGCTGACAGCTGCCAACGCTGTCATTACGGCTTCTAAGCTCACAGACGTTCAAGAGTCTTATCTGTATCTGGTACTCGACAACTTAGTTGACAATGTAATCGTACCAACTTATACCGATCTCGCTGACAATGTAGAGGACTTGGAAAAGACACTGAAAGGTCTCACCGTCAGCACCATCACACAGTCCCAGATTAACAAGGCATGCGAAGATTTCAAGGCTGCCCGTCTCCACTGGGAGCGTTCTGAGGCATTCCTGATGGGTGCCGCCTCAGACTTTGACATTGACCCGACCATCGACTCATGGCCTCTGAACCGTTCTTTGCTGTTGAGCTACTTCAACAATGGCATGAGTGAAGAGATGCTGAACGATGCCACCATCCTCGGCTTCCATGCTATGGAGTTCATCCTCTTCCGTGACGGTCAGCCCCGTAAGGTGACTGAGTTCCAAGGAACTGACACCTATAAGGGCTTCGAGAAGATTACCGGTGAGCAAGAACTGGCATACGCCCAGACCATCTGCACCCTGTTGAAGCAGCGTTGCTTCCAGTTACAGGTAGCATGGGAGGGAGAGACTTCTGCCAATGCCAGCCGTGTCGCTGTCGTAAAGGAGGCTGGTCTTGACTATACCACAGAGAACGGACTGAGCTATGGTGAGAATCTGGTAGGCGCTGGTGTTAACAGCAAGAGCACTTTCAAATCACTGAAGGCAGCGATTGCTCAGGTACTCTCTAACGACGAGGGCAGCTGTGTAGGTATTGCCAATGAGGTAGGTACTGCAAAGATTGCCAATCCCTTCTCTGCCGGTGACGTGTCATACGTGGAGTCACCTTACAGCTATAACTCTATCGCTGACTTCCGTGACAACATCCGCTCAATCCGTAATATCTGGTTGGGATCTACCAATAAGACAGCCAACAAATACAGCTTCCACACTTTCTTTGCCAGTGTGAAGCAAGAGAATGTCAACCAGGATTTGGAGAGCACCTATGTGCGCGCCATCGAGGCTATCAGCAATATGCCCTCTCCTTTCGTGAAGTATTGCTGCAGCATCTGGAATATTAATTTCGAAGATGATAATGACTGGGATTAAATAGACAGACATAGACTATTTAGTGCTAAGCGCCTCACCCTAAAAAGGTGAGACGCTTCAGCCGTTAAAATAATAACCTTTAAAATAAGTAATATGATGAAACTGAAAAACCTATCAAAAGTGATGCTCGGACTTGCTGTCCTGTCACTGGTGGCATGCTCTGATGACAACACGCCAAGCGGAATCGGTGAGCTGACACCAGAGGAGAGTGCCTTTGGCAAGGCTAACGACGTGTTTACCGCCGAGGAATGGTACCCTGGCGGTCAGTTGGGAACGACGGAGAAGGCAAGCTACTCTGCCATCACACCTGCCGCTGAAGCCATGGAGGAAGACTTCAACACGGGTGAAGACTTCTTCGAGCATCTCTACACTTTCGATGTAGCACCCCGTAAGGGACTCGGTCCCGCCTGGGTCCGTAACGGCTGTATCGCCTGCCACCCCAGCTATGGTCACGGCAAGCGCCAGACAGAGTATCGTGCCAACACCATCGGCAACGGTTACCTGCTGGTTATCTATCACCCCACAGAGGCATATACCGAGGATGGTGTACGCTACACCACCAGCAACTCCCCTTATATCTCTGAGGTAACTGGTATGCCACAGACACAGGCAATGTCTCCCTTCAAGGCTCCTATCGACGAGAGCCAGATCAAGATTGAGTGGAAAGACGTGACCAAGATGCCGAGTGGTCTGCCCATGACCTTCCCTGACGGTGAGAAATACGCTTTGATCTATCCTGAGGTGACTATCCCTGCCACCGCCTTCAACACCAATCCCGTACCCACCAATTATGAGGTACGCCTGGAGTCTACCATTGGTGTCTATGGCACTGGACTTATTGACGCCATCAGCGATGACGACATGCGTGAGCAGTATCGCAAGGAGGCTCCTTACGTAGACCTGAACCCCGCTATGTGGGACAAGGCTGCCAATGACTTTGCAGCCTCCGCCTATTACGGTGCAGGCTATAATGACACCAAAAGCCACAATGGCGGCAAGGGTATCGTGAAGAAGTTCACCTATGCCATGACCCGCGGCTCACTGCAGGATGGTGCCGGTGCCAACGCTATCTGGAACATCACCAATGTGACCCGTTCCGACCGTCACTGGCTCTACAGCACGACAGCATGGGCTCAGGCTCAGAGTGAGGACGCTGAGGTCATCGCCTATATCAAGGAGCATGGTGCCTCTCCGTTGAGCATCCTGCACCCTTACTATGCCGACGGTACCGACGAGGGCATCAGGGCTCGTGTCTATGAGGTGCTGAATACCCCCAGCATAGCCTACAAAGACACCTTCGAGAAGTATCTGCTGAACGACGAGTACTATGGTGGTGAGGAGGAGATGTCCGACAAGCAGTACTACCAGTTCATGGTATGGCACCGCGGACTTGCCGTTCCTGCCGCCCGTAACCTTGACGACAAGGACGTGCAGCGTGGTAAGACGCTGTTCACACAGATGGGATGCGCCCAGTGTCACCGTCCTTCCTGGACGACAGGTGCCGACAATATGTGGGTGGATGCCAGCATCAAGGCTTATGCGCAGAGCATCGGCAAGGATGCCAGTGAGATGCTGCCCAAATATCCTTACCAGAAGATATGGCCCTATACCGATATGGTACAGCACCGTCTCTTCATGGAGAACGACATCCGTACGGGCTGGTGCCGCACCACCCCACTCTGGGGACGTGGCTTGTCCCGTCAGCTGACGGGTGCTGACGACCGTCTGCATGACTGCCGTGCCCGCACCGTCATCGAGGCGATTATGTGGCATGCCTACTCCAAGCAGTCGGATGCCTACAGCTCCGCCGTACAGTTCTATAACCTCCCGAAGGCAGACCGTTACGCTGTCGTGAAGTTCATTGAATCTATTTAATACACTGTTTTCTTGCCTGAATGGCAGATAATGTGTATCTTTGCACAATATGAAGAAAACTGTCATAGCATTCTATATCGTGGTGATAGCCGTCATGGCTGTCGCCACGATTGTTGAGAAATACCAAGGGACCTCCTATGTGTCCGAGCATATCTACGGTTCCTGGTGGTTCTCTGCCCTTTGGGCTGTCCTCACCGCCTTTGCCGTCGGCTATTTTATCAAACAGCGGGTACGCCGTGCCTTTGCCGTCACCCTCCATCTGTCGTTTGTCGTCATCCTACTCGGTGCTTTGCTGACGCATCTCACCGCCGAGAAGGGGATTATCTACCTGCGCACCGGTCAGTCTACAGACCGTTATATGACGGAGGACATGCAACTGCACCCCCTGCCCTTCTCAGTAAGGCTCGACCGTTTCGAGGTGGAGTATCATGAGGGGACGAGTGCCGCTGCCGACTATGTCTCGACCATCACGATGGATGACGGTAAGGAACAGAAGCAGGAGAGGATCTCCATGAATAACATTGCTTCCTTCCATAGCGTGCGACTCTATCAGAGCAGCTTCGACGAGGATATGCAAGGCAGTATCCTTGCTATGAACAGTGACCCCTGGGGCATCCCCGTCACCTATCTGGGCTATGCCCTTCTCTTCATCTCCCTTATCTGGATGCTCTTTGACCCGAAGGGCACCTATCGCCGACTGCTTCGCTCCCCGCTCCTGAAACGGGGAATGATGCTGCTGGCACTCTTCCATCTCACCTCTTCCATCTCACCTCTTCACGCCGCCCCCCGTGTGCTGCCGAAAGAGACTGCCGAGAAGTTCGGACAACTCTTCATGGTATATAACGACCGGGTATGTCCGGTACAGACCTACGCCATCGACTTCACCAAGAAACTCTATGGCAAGCGCTCGTATGGGGAATATTCTGCCGAACAGGTACTCACCGGTTTTGTCTTCTTCCACGACGACTGGGCAGAAGAACCGGTCATCAAGGTGAAGGGCGGAGAACTGAAAGGCCGCCTCGGTATCCCCGACTATGCCAGCATGAACTATTTCTTCGGCAAGAACGGCTATATCCTCGGTCCTTACGTCCAGGAGTTCTACCAAGGACAGCAACAGGAGAGTTTCCACAAGCAGGTTTCCAAGATGGACGAGAAGCTCATGCTCATCATGGACTTGCACAAGGGAACGCCCTTGAAACTCCTGCCCTATCAGGACAAAGGCACTATCACCTGGTATGCCCCCACAGACAACCTCCCTGAGCAGATGGACGAGGAACACCGGAAGTATATCCGTGACGTGTTCACCCTTCTCAACGGAGAGATACAGGCAGGCAACTATCAGCGTGCCAATGCCTTCCTCGACAAGATGCAGGACTACCAAAAGACCTTCGGAGCCTCCTCCCTGCCTACTGACACACAGGTCAAGGCTGAGCGCATATATAATAAGGTGGCGTTTGCCACCATCCTCTTCATGGCATGTCTCACCATGGGCATCCTCTCGTTCCTCTTGTTGATATTCAACAAGATGCGCCCCACGTTCTGGTGGCAGCGGGGTTTCCTGTTACTGGCATTCCTCGTCCTGTCGTACGGTCTTGCCCTACGATGGATCATCACAGGGACCATCCCCATGTCGAACGGTTACGAGACCATGCTCTTCCTTGCCTGGAGCATCATGCTGCTGTCACTCATCGTGTGCAGCTGGTTCCCTATCATGCTCACCTTCGGTTTCCTGCTGTCGGGCTTCTTCCTGCTGGTGAGCCATATCTCACAGATGGACCCGCAGATCAGCCATCTGATGCCCGTCCTCAACTCCCCCCTGCTGACCATCCATGTCAGCATCATCATGATGTCGTTCGCACTGCTGTCACTGACCTGTATCTGTGGCATCACCGCATTCATCATGCGGCGGCAGGCAGAGGAGCTGAAACTGCTGTCGCAGCTCTTCCTCTTCCCTGCCCTCACCTGTCTGGGCTTCGGCATCTTCATCGGTGCCATCTGGGCGAATGTGTCATGGGGCACCTACTGGAGCTGGGACCCGAAGGAGACATGGGCACTCATCACCTTTATGATCTATGCCGTAGGTGTCCATGAGCAGTCCTTGCCATTCCTCCGCAAGCCGACCCTGTACCATCTGTATATGACACTTGCCTTCCTGACCATCCTCATGACCTACTTTGGTGTGAATTATTTCCTGGGTGGCATGCACAGCTATGCATAAAAAGTCGTTTTTCTTTGGTTCTGTGCATGATTTTCATTACCTTTGCACGCAAATAAAAGAACAATGGAAAGTAATACCCATACTATAACATTCGAGAAAGCATACGCCGAGATATATCAGTTTGACAACGGGACAGAAGTAAAGGAATTTCATGCCATGATTCACGTCAGTGAACCAGGGCTTCCTTTCGCCAACCAGTTAGAGGCGGTACTCAATGCCTATAACTCACTGGTAGAGGAGAAGCTGCCTGGTGCACAGGCTGTTTTCAAACGCTATTTCCTCAGTGATGCCGCCAACCAGCAGGACGAGGTCATTGTCGCCGACATGACCGACTGTGCCAAGAGCATCATCCAGCAGGCTCCCCTTGACGGTACGAAGATTGCCTTGTGGGTTTATTTCATGACAGGTGTCAGGACATCTGTCACCCATGGCGGTCTCTATGCCGTAGAGCACAATGGCTTCAAGCACCTGTGGAACGGCAGTGCCCATAACCTTGCCGCCAATTCCGAATACCAGACACGCCTGCTCTTCAACGAGTATAACATGCAACTGCTGGAGGAGGGCTGTACCCTGAAGGACAACTGCATCCGCACCTGGTTCTTCGTCAATGACGTGGACCTTAACTATGGGGGTGTCGTCCGTGCCCGTAACCAGTTCTTCTTCACACAGGGACTCACCGTCAACACACACTTCATCGCCTCTACGGGTATCGGTGGCAGACAGGCTGACCCTAACGTGCTGTCGCAGATGGACAACTATGCCATCGCAGGCATCGAGCAGGAGCAGATACACTACCTCTATGCCCCTACCCACCTCAACCGCACCAGCGACTACGGGGTGAGCTTCGAGCGTGGCACCCGTGTTGACTATCAGGACCGCCGCCATGTGTTCATCTCCGGTACGGCAAGTATCAACAACAAGGGCGAGATCAAATATCCCAAGAATATCGTCAAGCAGACAGAGCGTATGTGGGAGAACGTGGAGACCCTTCTTGCCGAGGCGGAATGCACCTACGACGACGTGTGCTATATGGTGGTCTATCTGCGTGACACCTCTGACTATCAGCTGGTACACAAGATGTATGAGACACGGTTCCATGGCAAGCCCTATGTCATCGTCCATGCTCCCGTCTGCCGTTCCGGCTGGCTGGTAGAGATGGAGTGCATGGCTATACGCAAGGTTGACAATCCATCATTCAAGGCATTCTAAGAGAATAGTGGTGATAGCCCTAATCAGTCGTTATACCCAAGCTAAAAGCCTTTCAAATTAACCTTCTGACTTGTTCTCATTATGGAAACAATCCTGTCCCCTATGGGAAACCGATAGGTTCCTTAGGGGAAACCAATGGGTTCCCACGTGCAATGATCCACTTTCCTGTCCAAATATTTTGTAGAACGAAATAAAAGGAATACCTTTGCACAGTATTAATTAATATAACAAATGACAAAAATTTGTTTCCAAATATACAAAAGGAGCTCACCTATCCTTAGGAGAAGTGGATCATTGAGAGTCCCCAAATTTCCCAGTTGATACAAACATGCCAAAAGATCAAAATGACATAAATACAATAGAAGATATAAATGTTTTTTATGGATTATAAGGTTTATATAATAGCGTGCTGTTTGTGTATCTGTACAAATACAGCATTTGCACAAACAAAAGTAAGAACTGTGAGTAACAGATGCTCATTCGTAGAGGAAGATACTATCAAAGACAAAGATTTCTGGTTTCCTGAAAACCAATCGATGAGTCTATTAAGTGTTGTTAATGATACAAAATCTGCCGCATTATTAACATATGTCTATGTATCAAATCTTTTTGGGGAAAAAATAGCAAAGATAGAACAGCCGTATCATATTTCTATTGTTAATGACAGTTTATGGATGGTTTCTGGAACATCAAGACCACGAAATAAAAATAAGCAATGGAAAGGTAATTTCTATTTGTTAATCAATAAATTTAATGGTAAGATAATATCATGTATGCATGATAAATGAATTTTAATCATAGTTCCCTTAAAACCAAGGAGAGTCGCTTTTGATTTAAAAGAGTGAGAAAGTTATGAAAAAGTATTTTTTATTACTTAATTTAATACTGGCATTTACCTGAAGAAAGCTGGGGACTCTGAATGATTCATTTTCTTGTGAATTATTTTGTTCTATGAAATAAAAGAAGTACCTTTGAACTGCTTCACGGCAGGGACCTCTTCAAAACCAGTGCCCTCGATTCAGGGTACTGGTTATGAAGAGGATTCTTTTATCGGGCTCACGTTGATTTACTATTCTTCTTTAAGACTATTTTCTGGGCATAGCCACTTGCCACTTGATTGATAAAAGTGACGAATTCATGGTATTGGGCTTTATCGTAGATACCAGACTTTAACAACAGCCGGTAGCGGATGGTTACCTGACGACCGTCCTTATCGACTTTCAAGCGATAACTGTATTTACCAAAGGATGTGTCTATCATACCATCCTTGGGCATCGCCTCGATGGTATACCCCTCAGGGAGAGCAATGACAATCTCATCCTTGTCCTGATAGCCTGTTGTCACATAGATATTTTCTGTTCGTTCCCTATCGTCTTTCGACATACCATATCCTTTATGAAAAGGACAAACGGGTATGAACATACGCTGTCCTGAAATCGTAGCATAGCGTTGACTCTTCAAAGAAGGGACATTGATTTGCAACTCCTTGTCATTACCCTTGACCTCTATCTCCCCTATCTCCATTTGAGGAATACTCAACGTCTCCTGTAATACACGTTTCCTATCGTCCTGTCCCATATACAATAGTGGCAAAACGCTCTCATACTGTTGCAGTTTCGCCACTTGCCTCATCTCCATTGTCGCTTTCCCCTGGTTATCTATTTGTATCTTCATACTACTCCCCATAAAATTGGCAGAGTCAGCATAACAAGGGAGAGTTACCAATTCCCCCCCATCAGGAGTTATGAGAACAGCATCATGTCCTGCGATATCCTCGTGGACATATCCCATGGGCAGCAAGGGATTGGTGCATTCCAGCCATAAGGTGTCACCCGGAAATGGAACCTGCAGGACGGCATGGTTCATCTGTCCCACACTGGCAAAGTCATGGAACAGGTGCCGGTTCTTGGTACTGATGGTGGTATAATAAGAAGTTATCCCCACCTCTTTCAGAAGAGCATGCATGAAATTGCTCAATCCTTTACAATCGCCATAGCCGCTCTTGAACACATCCTTAGCCAAGGCAGGTTGCAGACCGCCTATGCCAAGGAACACCGCCACATAGCGTGTGGTCTTTCCTAAGTATTGATAGAGTCGTTCCACCTTCTCTCTGTCCGTCTTGAGCCCATCAGTCATCTGATGCACTTCAGCCTTCAGTGTCTCTGGTAAGGCATCACGTCCATCCATCAACGAATACAACCATTTACCATAGCTGTTCCACGAGTCAAGACTCCCTTCTGTCTTGTAGTATTGGAAATCTTGTGGAACAAAGAAGGCAAGAGGGATTCTCTCACGGAGGGAGCGCCCAAAACGTTCCTGTTGTATAGCAGGTAAGTCAGTGAGTTCCAAGGAGAACACCTGACGTTCTTTCTCATCACTTGTCACAGAGATGTCCTTTTGTATATTCTGTGCTTTACGGCATACCGTCATATCCTTCGGCACCGTCAACTGGTAGGTGGCTTTCTTGACAGCAACCTTATAGTCTGATTGCGGACAGAACGGTGGGAACTCTATCAGGTCATCGTGACTGTCAACCGTCCATTCGTAGGTGATAGTCACAGGATAGACAGGAGGAGTATAGGTGAAATACATCTTATAATCATCCACAGCAAGATACTGTGAATACTCCGTCCGTTGCAGCTCACTCTCCTTGATCTTACGGATGACCTTGCCAGAAGCATCTGTAACCTGTCCACGAAAAGAAGTCAGACGCTCCTGCTTATTACAGGAACAGAGGAAATGAGCATGATCCGCTCCCTGTTCGTTCAGAATCGTTTTCGTCTCCTTATAGTGAGTCGTCATGTGCGTCTTACTCTCACATCTTGTCTCAGTGAGTGACTCCTCAACGATGACATTCTGAGCAAACCCATTGCCTCCGCAGAACAGCAGAAGAAAGAACAAACCTTTTCTCATCATAGCTTTTTCACTGTCAGTATCTGATTACAACTCTCGACAATCTTATCAAAGAAACTTCTTAAATCAGCATACTGGTTTTGGTAATAAAAAAGTTTGGACACTTCCATTCGATATTGAACGGTCAGTTGGTTGTTTTGCTGTCTATAGATAACCCGTGCAGTCATGCCGTCAAACTCCAAGGCGATCGGGCTGGGGATGTCCTCTACCTGATAACCTGCCGGCAGCTCTATCATGACGTTGAGTGTCTCTTGCTGACAATATGGGAACTCCACGGGGAGATCACGTTTCTCTGACTTGAAAGGATTCTCCTTCATAGGAATCAAGACAAGTGGATTCAGATATATCTGGTCACCTGCCGTATCGAACTGTTTCGTGAAACCAATTGTCTCCCTGACAGTGAAAGTTTTGTCGGCAATACTCTTCCTCTGGTATTTTGTAATATCAATACCATCACGCTCCTTCATACTACTTATCATAGACAGGCTATCCTTCGCCTCACGCCATTTCTTGGAAACCCATGCCGCCTCCTCATCTTTGTAGACATTATTACATAGTCCTGTCAGCAAACCTTGGCTATCCAGTTTTCCTTGAATCACCTTCTTCTCTTTTCCATTTGCGACCTTCTGCAAGTCTACCCAAAAACCCTGTCCTTTGGGAGAATACACACGAGCACGCTCTACCAGAAGTTCTGGAGGTAATATATTCAGACTGGGAGCCTCAACGGAGGCGTCGATATAGCATAGTGTCGAGTCTGTATCTTGTATGCCTACGACAAAAGTACTCAGATATTTGATACTGGCATGGGTCAGTGGCAACCTGCCTCTGCTTCGCTTACGAAGCAGGACGGGCATCGCCTCAACACCTGCGTCTCGAAGCATATTGATATACAGGAAATTGATGTCGGCATTCGTTCCTGTTCCCTCTTTCAGCAGTTTAGAGGCTGACTTTGCCTCAAAAGCATATTCTCCATTCCAGCGTACTTTCTTCTGCAGCAACTGGAAGACAGCAAGTGCCCTCGCTTTCTTGTCGGCAATGGATGGAATATCTAAGGCGGCAATCTCTTCTTTGAGAAGACTGCTTTTCTTCAACCTACCTCCAAAGTCTGCGTCGTCTGATAAGGTCTTGTCAATATCTTCCCAGTTCGCGGTATAGTTCTTAAGAACCTGTCCAGGGACGTAGATTCCTCTTAGCTCGTGTGTGATTTTACTGCCGAAATCCTTGGCATGCCATACAAAATCATCGTCTTTCAATGCTGGCAAGTTTTGACCTATAAAAGTGCAGTCATTGGTCGGGATGATCTCGTTACCCCAATTGATTGAACCGCCACCCTGCTCTTTATCCAATCGATTAACACCACTCTCCTCAATACTGAACTTAAACCATTCTGGTACTGATAATGAGTATTCTGTATACAGCACTGGGATACTGCTTTGAGCGTACCAGTCTCGTAAGTCATAGAACATCTCACTCTCTATCCTGTACTCATATTCCATCACTGTGCCGACTTGCACCTTAGGCATGCTGAACTTGATTTGCTTCTGTTCTTTGTCCAACCGTTCCTCATGAATCATAGAACTCTCCAGTTTCGCTTTCACGACAGTCCCATTCTCCATATTATAGGATATTCCTTTCAGTCCTACGACTTTTTCTCTTATTTCGTGGTTGGTCTCATGGTCCCAATAGCCGATACTCACGTTTCCCCATTCCTTGCCATCTGGTTTCAACACCTTAATGCGGCACCTCACCTGATTAGTCACCAGAAAACCATTGGAACGTATGGTATAATAGGTTTCCACCTTATTATATAATATAACGGCATCAGCATCCGGATCGGTAGCATATTCCGTCATCGTTAGTTCTTGTTGGGTCGGCTTACCCCATTTCTTGTTAACCTGCAATCCTTGTGCAAAATCAATGATACTTGAGAGACTCAAGCATAGGATTAAGAAAAGTTTCTTCTTCATTGTATTAAAAGCATACGATTTATGTATTTTTCAATGATAGTGCAAAGGTACTAAATTTGATATTTACTTCCAAATAATTATTGTATAAATTATAGATCATGAAAAAAGAAAGCTGGGGACTCTAACTTTGCACTCTGAAAATCTCATGTAAAAGGGTGTTTTACATGCAAGTCAACAAAATCCGTCTCCTTTTTTACTCCGATATCTCCTATGCCTCACTCTAATATCTCCCATAGCTCATTCCAATATCTCCC
>OMWH01000034.1 GCA_900314755.1 uncultured Prevotellaceae bacterium
AATTCCTGCATGGAAGTGGTTGCTTGAATGACATTCTCTATACTCTAAACATCAGCATGATCCGAAAGGATATCACTTTCGGCAAGGATTAGCCACATAATTTACAACAACTCTAAAAAAGTGGGAAAACCGTGACCAATTTTCATGGAAAGTTCGTAACTTTGCAGTGGAATTTCACATAAATACGTATTTATCATGGCAACAGTAGTATTACAGGTTCCAGATGAGAGCTTGGTTTCAAAGGTAAAGAACGCTTGCAAGATGCTTGTGGGCGTGACTTCTGTCAGGGTACAGAAATCGACTCCTAAAGTTGATGACATCACAAAAACTGCCCATTACAAAGAAGCTATGGATGATGTCAAGAATGGACGTGTTTATCACGCCAATAGTGTCGATGACATGTTTAAACAAATTCTTGGCTAATGTACAGTATTGACTATACTCATCAGTTCAAGAAGGATTTAAGAAAGTGTGCCAAGAGAGGCTTGGATATAGATGCCATTAAGCATGCTATAAAGATTCTCTCTGCCACAGGTACACTTCCCGAAGAGTATCGCCCTCACCAATTGAAAGGCGATCATAAAGGGCAATGGGAGTGTCACATCCAGCCCAACTGGTTGATGACCTGGGAACAGAATGACAAACAGCTAACGCTTTTGTTCCTAGAAACTGGCACCCACGCAGATATTTTCGGTTGGTAATTTTCTAATTCAAACCACCCGACCATAAACAATGATGAGACGAGATATGATGAAGGAGCGGGGTGACATTACGTTTTGGGAGGAAAAAATGTAGTTTCTTACAAAAACTCTTAACCTGGGTAAAGACTTTTGCCCTCGGCGGCCGATTTCCGGTCCATGCCGAGGGTGATTTTGTTATTAATGCTGTAACTTTGCAAGGTTATACATGGTAATAATCGGGTCTGCGCTTTCTTTATGCCCATACTGACAGGGTATCTTTATTCCAAACTTCCAAATTTTTATGCAGAAAAACTTGATTTCTGTATTCTAATCCAAAGAAAAATTGTATCTTTGCACAATGAAATGTGCGAGACTGCTCACGCTCGGCAATTGATGCATGCATCATTGCTCTCGCTTAACCGCAGTCTTGTCAACGTGTTCTTTGAACACGAATCTTTTTATTGCTCAATTTCTCAGCCGAACTGCGACCTCGAACGAGATTTAATGAGCAAATCCAAATACACATTGAAGCTGCGCACCATAGCGCAGACTTCCACCATAGTGTATTTGGGGCTGTCGCAGGCCTGGCTGAGAATATGGGACGGGGTCCGCGCTTTCTTTATGCCCATACCGATAGTGCTTCCCCCTACCAGACTTTGATGAGAGAATTATAAAGTAGCCATAATACAAGAACAATTAAAAAAGAAACAAAATGAGGAGTATGAAAACAAGAGTAAAACTATCATTCCATCTCATCCTCACCCTCACCGTGATGCTCACGATGGCGCAGACAGCGTGGGCGACAGACGAAACGAAGGTGTTTTCCAATTCTAACATTGCGAATGGGGCGACCCAAAATCAGCTGACTTACGATGGTAATCTCTTTATCAGTGCCACAGGCGATGAAATGGCCTTTAAGTCAAATTTTAATCCTTATTATATATCATTGTATGGCCCATACCAGCAGGAAGGAACACTCAGACTCTATCCGCACATCAGCGGCAAGGTGAAGAGTATCGTTTTTTCATCTGCATATATGGCCACAGGACAAGGTTATATGAAAATAGGTAAGGGTAGTACTTGGACAAATTCTTTTTCTGAGAACGATGAAGGAAATAATGCTTGGAAAAGTTTTGAATTCAGTAACGCTGATGGCATCCAACTTGAGAACGAGGACGACTATCTTGAAATCAAACTCTATGACGCAACATATACTGGCAGTTTCTTCTCTAAAGGGTCCATCACCATTACCTACGAGCCTACGGCATCGACGTTGACGCACACCCACAACTTCTCGTATAGCAAGAACGGTAGCACGCTGACTGCCACCTGCGCCCACAACGACGGAAAGGATTGCAGCCTTGCGTCGGACAACTGGCAGATTTCGACGACGCTGACCCCGCCGACTTTCCCCGCCTACGGGCAATATGTGTATCACCCTGCCACGCTGTCGAACATTGCGGGTTTCACGACGGAGACGGGAGCCACGGCGGGCGACATCACCTACGTGAACAATACGACCAGCGAAAGCCTCGGCACCTCATCGCCTCATGACATCGGGGCCTACACCGCCAGCGTCACCATCACCGCCGGAGGCACGGGCTACACGCTGACGACGAGTTATAGCGTGGGAACATTCTGCGGCATCAACACCAACTATCCGCAGTTCACTACCGACAAGGAAGGCAATTATGCTCTGGACGGCGAGACGGTCACACTGACCTTCACGTCACTCTACGGCGAGACATTGACGGCTGTGACCGCGACGGGCGCAACCTCTGGCAACGACATCACCTTGACCTCGACGGGTGCCAATACTTACACGTTCACCATGCCTCAGGAAGATGTCAAAATTGGCGCAACTATCTCAGCGCCCGATGCCAGCAACTTCGAGCAGAACGGCGACACCTACACCATCAAGACCGCCAACGGCTGGGGCTGGTTCTGCTTTGCCACAAACTACGACTTGGCTTATGGCTTCAGCGGCAAGATCGTGAAACTCGCTGGAAATGTCAGTTCATCGGAGATGGCAGGCAAGAGCGGTCACCCGTTCAAGGGCACGTTCGACGGACAGAACCACACACTGACCTTCAACCGCACTGCCGCCGAGGAATTCTGCGCCCCGTTCCACTACATCAATGGCGCCACCATCAGCAACCTCCACGTCCAGGGCACCATCACGGGCGGCAACTATGAGCGCTTGGGCGGTCTGGTGGGCCATCGGTATCATCGCATTTTGGTATGACTCAAGCGTCGAGTGCACCGTCACGGGCTGCGTCTATGACGGACTGATATACAACCCCAGCGAGCCCGATGCGACCACCTACTGCAGCGGCTTCATAGGAAACCTCTTTGGAAGTAATCTGACCGTCACGTTCACCGACTGCCTCTTCGCCCCTGTCGCATACGGCACGGGCAAGAACACGCTGGGCGACGAATGCTACACGTTCGTCTATCCAAACAGCAACCCGACCTACCACATGACGAACTGTTACTATACCAGCATCCTCGGCAACAGACAGGGACGCCCCGCAGCCACGGCGACCGTCGCACCCGCCAACCTCGGTAATGCGACCACCGACCACGGAATGGTGAAGGGCTACAAGAACGGTTTTCTCTACGACGGCAACTACTACACGCCGAAGTATGGCGACGTGGTGGTGGAGTACCCCTTCGATGACGATGAGGAACGGGCCAGCGTGACCATCAACGGCACGGGCGAGAACCTCGTGGGCGTGAACATCACGGAGGAGGTAGGCAATATCAAGAGCGTGACCTACAACCGCCCGTTCAACACAGCACAGGCCGCACACAGCACAGGCCGCCACGGTGATACTGCCGTTCGACTATATCTGCAACGACAACGAGGGCGGTAAGTTCTACGGCTTCAAGGAAGTGGTTTACAACGAAGGCTTGCACAAGTGGGTCTGCACGATGCAGGAGCCGGGCGTAGAAGGCACAAATAACGTGACCTCGCTTACTGCCAACACGCCGTATGTATTCATGCCGAACGATGCAACGACGATGACGTTCCCGAACATCTCGAGCATGACAGGCGGAGTTGTGACGCTGCTGCCCACGACGGCGAACGACGGTGTCTATGGCGGTGCCACGACCGATGCAGCCTGGAATTTCCACGGCACGTACAAAGGGAAGAGTTGGGCAGTTGCCAGCAATGACTACGGCTTTGCAGCAAGAAGTGGCGCCGAGGCTGGCGGCGCGGCAACCGTTGATGCTGGTCAGTTCGTCCGCTTCACCACGAACGCCTTCATCAAGCCCATGCGCTGCTATCTATCGTACGTTGGCACGGAGGCCCCAGCCCCGGCACGTGGTTTGACACGCTCAGCCGCTGCCACCGACGACCTGCCCCAGAGCATCACCGTGCGCCTCGTCAGCCGCAGCGGCGAGACTACCGCCATCGGCGAGATTGACACCAAGACGGGCAAGATGACCTTCGACAGCGAGGCATGGTACACGCTCGACGGTGTGCGTCTGAGCGGCAAGCCCAGCACCAAGGGCATCTATATCAACAATGGACGTAAGATTGTAATCAAGTAAGGTTTAGAGCCCCTTGATAAGGGGCGGCTATAATGCAGGGATAAAAAAGAAAGAATTATGAAAAAGAAATATATGAAGCCATCTGTGAGAGTAATCGAACTGCAACACAAGTGCCAGTTACTGGCTGGCAGCGGCGACCCCACAAGAAGTGTCCCCTGGTGGGACGGCGAGGGCGATTAAAGCCTCCATTTGATAAGGATATTCCCCAAGGGTCATGGAGCCCGTACCTTCGCCCCACGGAGGCCGGGGCTTCGACCCACGGAGGCGGCACCTTCGACCCACGGAGCCCGGGGCTTCGCACCCCCCATGCAGTAGTTTGGTGAACACAGTTACTATGTTGAGTGAATATTTAGGGCAAAAACGCCATTCGTTGTCACCCTTGTCACCTCGTTGCCACACGTAACACGCTGATTCTCAAATAGTGTTGCAAGGTGGCAACGGTTGCAAGGGTAAAAAACTTTATGTATGCGCGCGTGCGCGCGAAGATTCGATACTCATACCAAACAATAAATAAAACGGGGTCGCCCCCAATTTCAATGGTACGTATAGGTCATTCTCATGGAGACGTAGCCCTTGGGCCATTTCACTTTGTCCAGGAAGAATTTTGCCGAACCATGTGACAGCAGGAACAGGTCGGGTCTCACTTCCTTGAACTCATACTGCATGTTGTTCTGTTTCTCCTGCCAGTTGATGCGTGATATCTGCCAGCAGCCATCAGCGATATGCACCCTCATGTTGTCGAGTTTCACAATATAGAACGTCCTGTTGCCCTTGGTGTAACTGCCCACATATTCCATGCCCGTCTCTTTCTTCTTCCTATATTTCTTCTGCAGTTCCTTCACTTTCTCGCGAACCCTCTTATAGAACTGGTCATATACGTTGGCACTCATCATGCCATCGTGCTTCAGGAACGACTTGATCTGCTTCTCCGTCAGTTCCTGTTTCATCTCCACCATCCGCACATTCGAGGTCGTGATCCTGCCGTTGTTGAACAGTACGTCCTCTGCCATCGTGATACCGAAATGCTTATGTTCCCTAAGGGCGGTCACGATAGGTCCGTAACCTGCCAGGCGGGCAGCGAAGGTGATGGTCCTGCGGTGGGGGAACTTCGTCAGGTCAATATCCTTCTCCAGTTGGCAGGTCACCGAGTAGCGCAGTGCCCTGACCCGTTTTTTGAGCGGCTGGGAATTGGCAAGCACCTTCTTCAGCAGGTACTCCTCGAAGGTCATGCCCTCGGGCAGCACCACCGTCTCGGCAAGATGGAGTGAATAGGCAATATCCTCATCCTCGTCCTGTGCATGTCCATTCAGTGTCACGAGCAAAACCGCAAACGTCAAGATAAATCGTATTATTTTCATTTCCTTTCATGATGTGTTCGTTGCAAAGATACGAATAAGTGAGTAAAATGCCAAATATTCTCCTCGATAATTACAGAGAGGGGCGGTCAAACATGTTGACCACCCCTCTTATCTATTCAGTGTTTGTGTCGGAAGGTAGTTCTTATACAATACCCTGGCTCATCATGGCGGAAGCCACCTTCATGAAGCCTGCCACGTTGGCACCCTTCACGTAGTTGATGTAACCGTCAGCCTGAGTACCGTACTTCACGCAGTTCTCGTGAATATCGTTCATGATGCGCTTCAGGTAGTCGTCAACCTCCTTGGCAGTCCATGACAGACGCTCAGAGTTCTGTGACATCTCCAGACCAGATACTGATACACCACCGGCGTTGGAAGCCTTACCAGGAGCATACAGGATCTTAGCATCCTGGAATATCTTGATAGCCTCAGGCAGTGAAGGCATGTTAGCACCCTCAGCGACGGCGATGACACCATTGTCTACGAGAGCCTGAGCCTGCTCACCATTGATCTCGTTCTGGGTAGCGCAAGGCAGTGCGATATCTGCCTTCTCGTGCCAAGGACGCTCACCTGCGTGATAAACAGCGTTAGGATACTCCTCAGCATACTCCTTGATACGTCCACGCTCTACGTTCTTCAGCTCCTTCACGTACTCCAGCTTCTCAGCGGTGATACCGTCTGGGTCGTAGATGTAACCGTCAGAGTCAGAGAGGGTCATAGGAATAGCACCGAGCTGGATGCACTTCTCAGTAGCATACTGTGCTACGTTACCAGAACCGGAGATCAGCACCTTCTTACCCTTGATGTCGATATTGCGGGTAGCAAGCATAGAGGTCAGGAAGTATACACAACCGTAACCGGTAGCCTCAGGACGGATCAGTGAACCACCGAAGGGGATTCCCTTACCGGTCAGCACACCCTGGAACTGGTGGGTCAGCTTCTTGTACTGTCCGAAGAGGTAACCTACCTCACGGCCACCGACACCGATGTCACCAGCGGGAACGTCCTCGTCCGGACCAATCACGCGATATAACTCATTCATGAATGCCTGGCAGAAACGCATTACCTCAGCGTCGCTCTTGCCACGTGGAGAGAAGTCAGAGCCACCCTTGGCACCACCCATTGGCAGGGTTGTCAGTGAGTTCTTGAAAGTCTGCTCGAAGGCGAGGAACTTCAAAATACCGAGGTTCACACTCTTGTGATAACGGAGACCTCCTTTGTACGGACCGATAGCGTTGTTGTGCTGGATACGATAACCCATGTTGGTCTGAACCTTACCCTGGTCGTCTACCCATGTGATACGGAACTCATAAACACGATCGGGGATGCAAAGGCGCTCGATGAGGTTTGCCTTCTCAAACTCAGGGTGCTTGTTGTACTCTTCTTCGATAGTAGGAAGAACTTGGCTTACTGCCTGGATGTACTCCGGCTCATTGGGAAATCTCTGTTTAAGATCCTCTACAACTTTTGCTGCATTCATAATCTTTTTACTTTTTTTGGTTATTATACTATTGAAATTTGTCTCTTAGTTTATTTCGGATGCAAAATTACATCAAAATTTTGAATTACCAAACATTTTATCAAAAAAATAACGAAAAAAGTTTCTTTTTGTCACTAATTGATGAAAATCAAGGTAAAAATGACAATAATATACGGTTATTATGTGTGCGAAAACAACAAACGCCAGCTTTTCCAGCTGGCGTTTGTTAGGGAATATGTGTGGAATGTTAATGGGTGAACGACAGTTCGTCTTTCCCTTCCACCTTATTTATATATATAGTATCTCCGTTCTTGAGGTCACCATTGACGATGAGTTCCGAGATTCCGTCCTCGATATACGTCTGGATGGCACGTTTCAAGGGGCGGGCACCAAACTGTACGTCGTATCCCTTCTCGGCGACAAACTGTTTCGCCTCGTCGCTCAGGTTGATGGTATAGCCAAGGTCGCTGATGCGCTTATAGAGACCTTGCAGTTCCACGTCGATAATCTGCTTGATGGCTTCAAGGTCAAGCTGGTCGAAAGTGATGATCTCGTCCAGACGGTTAAGGAATTCTGGCGAGAACTGTTTCGACAGTGCTTTCTGCACGATGCTGCGGGCATGCTCCTTGTCCTGTTCGTTGAGCATCAGGGAGCCTGAGCCGCCACTGGTGAATCCCACGCCGCGTCCGAAGTCTTTCAGTTGGCGGGTACCGGCATTCGAGGTCATGATAATCACCGTGTTTCGGAAGTCTACAAAACGTCCGTTGCCATCTGTCAGTCGTCCCTCGTCAAGCACCTGCAGCAACAGGTTGAACACATTGCCATGCGCCTTCTCTATCTCGTCGAGCAGTACGATGGAGTAGGGGTGACGACGCACCCGTTCCGTCAACTGTCCACCTTCCTCATAGCCTACATAGCCCGGAGGAGCACCAATCAGTCGTGACACGTTGAACGACTCCGTGTACTCACTCATGTCGACACGGATCAGTGCCTCACTGCTACCAAACATAAACTCGGCGAGTTTCTTGGCAAGGTAAGTCTTACCCACACCAGTCGGTCCGAGGAACATAAAGGCTCCGATAGGATGGTTGGGGTCTTTCAGTCCTACGCGGTTGCGCTGGATGGCACGTACCATTTTCTCTATTGCCTTGTCCTGTGCAATGACCTGTTGCTTCAGTTCCTGTGCCATGCCTTTCAGTCGGATGCCCTCCTCCTGTGCCATGCGCTGTACGGGGACACCCGTCATCATCGACACGACATCCTGCACCTCTTTCTCCGTCACCGTCTTACGGTCATCGATGTCACCCTCCTGCCATTTGCGGTTCATCTCCGCCAACTGGCTCTCCATCACTGTCTGACGGTCACGGTAGCCAGCTGCCAGTTCGAAGTTCTGGTTCTTGACGGCAAGCTGCTTCTTCTCCGTTACCTCTTTCAGCTCTTGTTCCAGTTGTGCTATCTCAGGGGGTACTTGTACATTATTAAGATGTACGCGTGAGCCTACCTCGTCCATGGCGTCAATCGCCTTGTCAGGTTGCTGACGGTCACTGATATAGCGGTCTGTCAATTTGACACATGCAGACAGTGCGTCATCCGTGTAGTTCACATGGTGATGGTTCTCGTAGTGTCCTTTGATGTTATGCAGAATCTGCAGCGTCTCCTCTGACGTAGTAGGTTCGACGAGCACTTTTTGGAAACGGCGTTCCAATGCTCCGTCCTTCTCGATGGAGTTGCGGTATTCGTCGAGTGTCGTGGCACCGATGCACTGTATGGTTCCCCTTGCCAGTGCGGGTTTCAGAATGTTTGCCGCATCCATCGAGCCTGGTGTGGAACCAGCTCCGATGAGGGTGTGAATCTCGTCGATAAAGATAATCACATCCTGATTCTGTTCCAGTTCCTTGATGAGCTGGCGGATGCGTTCCTCAAATTGTCCACGGTATTTCGTGCCAGCCACCACGCCCGTCAGGTCGAGGGTCACGAGTCGTTTGCCGAAGAGCATAGGTGAGCAGTCCCTGCGGGCAATCATCTGTGCCAATCCCTCTACGATGGCACTCTTGCCCACACCAGGCTCACCAATGAGGATGGGGTTGTTCTTCTTTCTGCGACCCAGAATCTCCACCACGCGCTGGATCTCCCGTTCACGCCCCACCACGGGGTCGAGTTTGTTGTCCAGAGCCTGTTGGGTGAGGTCTGTCGAGAAATTATCCAGCACCGGAGTCTTCGACTTTGCCTGTTTCGTCTGTGTGGTAGTGGTATGACTGCCCGATGCCGACTGTCGTTGACTGTTAGAGGTCTGTTCTTCCTCCTCTTCTTCAAAGTCCTCGTCTGGCAGTCCGATACCATTCTTGACACTGAATAGTGTCAGCGTATCCTCATAATTCATATTATTCATTTCCAATACTATTTTAGCTCCGTTGTCCACCTGGTCATGCAGGATGGCGAGCAGCAGGTGCTGTTCGTCCACACGGGTGGTGCGCTGGATACGTGCCTCCAGCACCGCCAGTTTCAGGATATTGCTGGCTTTTTCGTTTAGAACCAGTTCACTGGTATTGATAGGCATCCCGATCTCATCTTCTCTCACACGTGACTCCAGTTCCCTCTTCACATTTGAAGTGTTGATGGCAAGACGGCGGAACACGTCATTGACGGGTCCCTCCTTGATGCGCATCATACCGAGCAACAGGTGTTCTGGTCCGACACTCCTGCTGGCGAGTCTTGCCGCTTCCTCGCGTGAGTAAGCGAGAATTTCCGATACCTTTGGTGAAAATTGACTTGTCATACGTTAGTGTTTTCTACAAACATTGTGCCAAAACAACAGGATGGCATGGCTGTGAATGGTGCAAAAGTACAAATAAGTCGTTAGAAAACCAAAAGATTCTCGGTTTTTCTTTCCTTGGCATCGTTCTGAAATGAAAATAAATCCTAATTTATTTTGCATTTTGCTCACTTATTCGTACCTTTAAGACCAAATTTAGTCTTGAAGGTAGGCTGCATCTCAAAAAAACTCAAATAATATTTGGTTTTTTGTTCGATTTGCACTACCTTTAACTATGTTTAAGGTACTTTCGTTCGAAAAAACTCAAATATTATTTGGTTTTTTACTCACTTATGCGTACCTTTGTACGCTAATTGAAAAAAGGTAAAAACGCGTCAGCGGGCTTTAAAATGCCCTTAAACGCAAAATAACAACAAAAATGGATCAGACAATCGACAACGACAGAATTATCAAAATCAACATCGAGGAGGAGATGAAATCCTCGTATATCGACTACTCCATGTCGGTCATCGTAGCCCGTGCGCTGCCTGATGTACGTGACGGTTTCAAACCGGTACACCGCCGTATCCTGTACGGTATGATGAACATCAACAACGTATCGACCCAGCCGTATAAGAAGTGTGCGCGCGTCGTCGGTGAGGTACTTGGTAAGTATCACCCCCATGGCGACTCCTCCGTCTATGGAGCATTGGTGCGTATGGCACAGGACTGGAACCTGCGTTATACACTCGTTGACGGACAGGGAAACTTCGGTTCCGTGGACGGTGACTCTCCTGCTGCCATGCGTTATACGGAGTGCCGCCTCTCGAAGATGGGTGAGCATATCATGGACGACTTGGAGAAGGATACCGTTGACATGATGAACAACTTCGACGACTCTTTGCAGGAGCCGACGGTGATGCCTACGAAGATTCCTAACCTGCTGGTGAACGGTGGTAACGGTATTGCTGTGGGTATGGCTACCAATATGCCGACCCATAACCTCGGTGAGGTGATTGATGGTTGCTGCGCTTATATAGACAATCCTGATATCGACACTGATGGACTGATGAAATATATCCCAGGTCCTGACTTCCCTACGGGAGCGTATATCTATGGCTTGCAGGGTGTGAAGGATGCCTATGAGACCGGTCGTGGACGTATCGTGATGCGTGCCAAGGCAGAGATAGAGAGTGGCGAGACCCATGATAAGATTGTGGTGACCGAGATCCCATACGGTGTCAACAAGGCTGACTTGGTGAAGTATATCGCAGACCTTGCCAACGAGCATAAGATTGAGGGTGTTGCCAATGTCAATGATGAGTCGGGTCGTCAGGGTATGCGTATTGTAGTAGACTGCAAGCGTGACTGCAATGCCAATGTGCTGCTGAATAAGCTCTTTAAGATGACCGCTCTGCAAAGCTCGTTCTCTGTGAATAACATCGCACTGGTGAAGGGACGTCCCCGTCTGCTGAACCTCAAGGAATGCGTGAAATATTTCGTGGAGCATCGTCATGATGTAACCATTCGCCGTACAAAGTTCGACTTGAAGAAAGCACAGGAGCGTGCTCATATCTTGGAGGGCTTGATCATCGCTGTGAATAATATCGACGAGGTCGTACACATTATTAGAAATAGTAAGACCCCGAGTGATGCCCAGCATAACCTGGAGGAGCGTTTCAATTTGGATGAGCTGCAGTCAAAAGCAATTGTAGATATGCGTCTGTCTCAGTTGACGGGTCTGCGTGTTGACCAGTTGCATCAGGAGTTCGACGACTTGCAGAAACTCATTGCCGACTTGCAGGAAATCCTTGATAACCCCGAGCGTTGCAAGCAGGTGATGAAGGACGAGCTGCAGGAAGTGAAAGAGAAATATGGTGACGAGCGTCGTACGGAGATTATTCCTTTCGACCACGAGTTCAATGCCGAGGACTTCTATCCCGACGATCCTGTGGTGATTACCATTTCCCACATGGGTTATATCAAACGCACCAAGCTCGATGAGTTCCATGAGCAGGGCAGGGGTGGTGTCGGTGCCAAGGCTGCCCGCCACCGTGACAACGATTTCACCGAGTATATCTATCCTGCCACGATGCATAACACACTGCTCTTCTTCACCCAGAAGGGACGCTGCTACTGGCAGAAGTGCTATGAGATTCCTGAGGGTGACAAGAACTCAAAGGGTCGTGCCATCCAGAATATGCTGAATATCGAGCCGGATGATGCCATCAATGCAGTATTGCGCATCAAGAACTTCAATGATACAGAGTTCCTGAACTCACACTATGTGGTGTTCGCCACGAAGAATGGTGTCATCAAGAAGACTTGTCTGGAGGCATACAGCCGTCCACGTACCAATGGTGTTATCGCCATCAATATCAACGAGGGCGACAAAGTGGTAGGTGTTCGTCTGACCAATGGACACAACGAGTTGCTGCTCGCCAACCGCAATGGTCGTGCCGTCCGTTTCAACGAAGATCAGGTACGTACCATGGGACGTGTCTCAACTGGTGTTATCGGAATGCGTCTTGACGGTGGTGACGACGAAGTTGTCGGCATGGTATGCGTCAACGACCCGCAGGCAGAGACCATCATGGTTGTCAGTGAGAATGGCTATGGAAAGCGCTCAGAGATAGAGGACTACCGTAAGACCAATCGTGGCACGAAGGGTGTGAAGACCTTGGCGATTACCGAGAAGACGGGTCGCCTGGTTGCTATCAAGGTAGTGACTGACGAGAATGACCTCATGATCATCAATAAGAGTGGTATCCTCATCCGTCTGAAAGTCGCTGATGTACGAGTGATGGGACGAGCTACCCAGGGAGTCCGTCTGATCAACCTGACGAAGAAGAACGACACTATTGCCAGTGTCTGCAAGGTGACATCCAGTCAGGAAGAGGATGTAGAAGAGGCAGAGATTGTCGATGAGGAAGAAGAGAATTAATCCGAATACTCAGAAAATAAATAGTTTAACCAATATTAAAAGCTTATGAAAAAAGTAATGATGATGGCATTGGCACTCGTAGCAAGTGCTACAGCCTTTGCCGGTGACAGTGACGCTTTGAAGGCTATTAAGAAATCAAAGAACTATGCTGATGCCGCTCAGCTTGTGAAGACCTCACAGCTCGCTAACGACGAGGAGCGTGCCGAAGCATACAATAAACTGGTAGACCTCGCCATGGAAAAGGTGGGTAAGGAGACGGGTACTATCGCCCAGAACCAGGCTGCCGCTCAGTTGGGTACAGGCAAGGAGGAGGCATACGACACCCTCGGACTGGGTGATGCCATCTGCAATGCCATTGCCGCAGCTATCGAGTGTAACAAGTATGACCAGCTTCCCAATGCAAAAGGTAAGGTTAAGCCACAATATGATGAGAAGAACGCACAGCGCATCTGGGCTGTACGCACTCACTTGGTGAATATCGGTCAGGAAGAGGCTCGTAAGAACAATAATGCCGCTGTATTGAAATACTGGGGTGCTTTCCTTGACTCAGACGCTGATCCTCTCTTTGCCGCTCAGGACCATGAGCAAGAGAAGGGATATATCGGACAGGTAGCCTTCTTCGCTGGACGCTATGCCTTTGATGCTAAGCAGATGGAGCGTGCCGACAAGTACTTCGATATCGCTATGAAGGATCCCGAGATGAAGAAAGACGCTCTGACCTTTAAGTTGTACGCTGCAGGCAGCAACCTCAAGAGCAAGGAGGATTCTCTGAAGTATATTGATCAGCTGAAGACCCTTTATAACAATGATCCTGAGAATGACGTTCTCCTCGACAAGCTGTTCACTATGTACGATGGTATGAAGGACAAGGCTGCACAGACAGCACTGCTCGACAACCACCTCGCAAAGTATCCTAACAGCTTCGCCGCTCTTGCCAACAAGGGTATGATGGCTATCGCTGACAATAATGCTGAAGAAGGTGCTAACTGGCTCCGCAAGGCTGCTGCGTCAAGTCCTGAGAATCCTGTTATCCAGACCTACCTGGGTACCTGTCTGAGTGTACAGGCTGGTCAGACAGATGATGCCGCCAAGCGTAAGGCTCTCTACCAGGAGGCTGTACAGGCTCTCGACAAAGCTAAGCAGCTCGACCCCAACAAGCAGCAGGCTAACTGGGGATATAACCGCTATCAGGCATACTATGGACTCTATGGTGCTGATGACCCCAAGACCAAGGATGCTGAACTGGACACTAAATAAATAGAAATAATACTTGCAGATGAAGAAGCAAAAAACAATGGTGCTGCTTCTCCTTCTGCTCATGATAACACCGTGCCTGAGGGCTCAGAAGAAAGAGCTCAGTCAGGCACGGTCTTATATCAAGAGTGGGAAGGATTTTGACAAGGCGGAGAAACTGATGACCGACTTGTTGAAAAAGGATTCAGCTAACCGAACCAACGAGAAAATCTACCTGACATGGTTTCAGGCTGTCACAGAACAATATAAGGCAGCCAATGAGAAACTGTATCTGAAGCAGAAATATGACACCGCAGCTTTCTTCAATCTGACACGCCGGCTCTATAGCATTGCTGAGACACTGGATACGCTGGATGCCCGACCTGACGAAAAGGGGAGGGTGAAGATACGCTATCGTGAAGACCATGCTGAGATGCTCGACCAGTTACGCCCTAACCTCTATTTTGGAGGCACCTATTTCCTGAGGAAGGAGGAGCTTCCAACCGCCTACGATTTCTTCGAAACGTATCTGGATGCTGCCAGTAAGCCGCTCTTTACCGGCTATGACTATCAGGAGAAGGACAAGAGGATGCCGGAAGCAGCCTATTGGGCTTCTTATGCTGGGTATAAGATGCAGGATGCCGTAAAGACACTGAAATATTTCGACTGGGCAGTGAAGGATGAGGAAAGGGCAAAATTTGTGATGCAGTATGCTTGTGAGGCATATAACTGGCAAAAGGATGAGCAGGCATATCTCTTCATGCTCAAACGGGGATTTGACAATTATCCTGATTTCCCTTACTTCTTCCCTAGACTGGTTGATTACTATAATGCGAAAGAGCGTCCGGACTCTGCATTGTATTATGCGGAGGAGGCACTGGAGGAGTACCCGGATGGTCAAATATTCCTTCTTGCCAAGTCGCTTGCCTTATTGAATCTGGAACGTTACGACGAGTGTATCAAGGTGAGTGAGCATTTGATTGCTCTTAACGACTCACTTCCCGAGCCATATTTCAATATTGCTACCGCAAAACTGAACCAGGTGCTGGCACTCGACCGCCGGAACCAGCCTCGTGTCTACCGTTCGCAGATGCATAAACTGTATGCGGAGGCACGTCCCTATATGGAGGCATACCGGAAACTGGCTCCTGACGAGAAACAGAAATGGGCACCGGCTCTTTATCGTATCTACCTCAACCTGAATATGGGCAAGCAATTTGAGGAGATAGACAAGATCATGCGGAAGCTCTAATGCTAAAAAATCGAAAATAAATACCATTGTCGTATTTGTTTTCGATTTTTTTCTTATCTTTGTAAGTCAATATGTGCAACTGAATCTAAAACAAATTATATTATTTGAAGTATTATGGAAAATAACGAACTCATTGCTCAGTGTGAGGCACGGGCAAAAGAATGGCTCTCTCCAGCCTTTGACGAGGAGACACGTAAGGAAGTACAGGCTATGTTGGACAATCCCGACAAGACAGCCCTTGTGGACGCTTTCTATCAGAATCTGGAATTTGGTACGGGTGGACTCCGTGGTATCATGGGTGCCGGTACTAACCGCATGAATAAGTATATCGTAGGTATGGCTACTCAGGGCTTTGCCAACTATATCCTGAAGGCTTTCCCCGGCAAGCAGTGCTCTGTTGTCGTAGGTCATGACTGCCGTAACAACGGACGTATGTTCGCTGAGACCGTTGCTGACATCTTCTCTGCCAACGGCATCAAGGTTTATCTGTTCGAGAGCCTCCGTCCTACACCGGAGATCTCTTTCGCTATCCGTGAGCTGGGTGCCCAGGCTGGTGTGAACGTCACCGCTTCCCACAACCCTCGTGAGTATAATGGCTACAAGGCTTACTGGGATGATGGCGCACAGGTGCTGTCTCCACACGATACGGGTATCATCGACGAGGTGAACAAGGTGACTATCAACGACGTGAAGTTTGAGGGTAACAAGGAGCTTATCGAGATTATCGGTGGTGAGATGGACTGGGACTATATCCAGGCTGTCCATGAGGCTATGATTGACCAGGAGGTCATCAACCGCCAGAAAGACCTCAATATCGTATACTCCGCTATGCACGGCACGGGTCGTCATATTGTTCCCATGGCACTGCGCTCTTGGGGCTTCCAGAATATCCATGTCGTTCCCGAGCAGATGGTAGTGGATGGTAACTTCCCCACCGTCGTTTCTCCTAACCCCGAGAATGCGGAGGCTATGACACTGGGTATGAAACTGGGTACCCGTCTGAATGCCGACCTCGTGATTGCCTCTGACCCCGATGCTGACCGTCTCGCTATCGTCGTCCGCAACCCGAAGGGCGAGTGGGAGATTATCAATGGTAACCAGACGGCAATGATGTTCTGCTGGTATATCATCACCAACCGTAAGAAGCTGGGTCTGATGAAGGGTAACGAGTTCCTCGTGAAGACCATCGTGACCTCTGAGGTTATCGCACAGATTGCCAAGAAGAACAATGTTGAGCTGTTCGACGAGTTCACTGGCTTCAAGTGGATTGCCTACCGTATCCGTGTCAACGAGGGTAAGAAGAAGTATATCGGCGGTGGTGAGGAGAGCTTCGGCTTCCTGCCATTCGACAAGGTACGTGACAAGGATGCTCCTGCCTCTATCTGTCTTATCTGTGAGATTGCCGCATGGGCTAAGGATCAGGGCAAGACACTCTACGACCTGCTGATGGACATCTACGCTGAGTATGGCTTCTCGAAGGAGACCACCATCAATGTGGTGAAGCCGGGTAAGAGTGGTGCCGACGAGATCAAGCAGATGATGGAGGACTTCCGTAAGAATCCTCCCACGGAACTGGGTGGCTCTAAGGTTTGTGTATGGAAGGACTTCCGTTCTCTGGAGCAGAAGAATGCCGACGGCACGACCTGTAAGATTGACATGCCAGCTACGTCTAACGTGCTGCAGTGGTTCTGTGAGGATGGCACGAAGATCAGTGTCCGTCCTTCCGGTACCGAGCCAAAGATCAAGTTCTACTGCGAGATCAAGGATCCTTCCTTCAAGTGTGCCGGCTGCTACGAGCGTTGCACCAATGCCGCTATGGAGAAGGTTGCCGCTATCAAGAAGAGTCTGAACCTCGACTAATAGTATAAGGAAGAAAAAGGAGGGTGTGTCAAATAGGCACACCCTCTTTTTGATATATTCTTTTTTTATTTTCCCGTTCTGACATACTCCAGTGCACGTTCCAACTGGGCATCTATTCCTTTTAGTGCAAACATATTTTGCGAAATGTCATGCCTGGTAGAAAAAAATGTGTATCTTTGCAGGGTAATAAACAATTTTCGAGAAAATTCTATTCAAAAAGTGATGACTATGAACTGTAAACTATTAATGTTGGGAGTACTGCTCGTCCTTACGGCATGCGGTGGGAAGAAGGAGCAGAAGAGTGAAGATAATGGTGTCAACAAGCATACGGAGGAGTATATCCTCCAGCGCATAGATACCATCTATAAGACCGTAGGTAAAGCAATTGTTGATGCTGAGGGAAACCGGGTGGATTACATCGCAAGTGACTTCAATCGTGACAGTGCTTACTGTTCTCAACGCTACTATGCGTTGATGCAGCAGGCGTTGGAGGTGTGTGAGAAAACAGGTGAAGTCCTTTATGACTATGACCATTGGGTATGCGGACAGGATTTCTCTGAGGACTGGAGTTATAAAGTGAAGAAAGTCTATCAGGTCACGGATTCCACGGCATTCGTCGACCTCACTATCCATAATTTCAATGACAAGGAAACGACCATCGCCCTTCGTTTTGAGCGTGATGACTGGTATATTGATGATTTCTGTCCTTCCGAGGATGGAGAGGATGACAAGGCTTATCTCCGCCGGGTGATTCAGCAGGGGGAGGAGTCTCAGGGAGCGGAACTGACATTCGACAATATGGAAGGCATCTATGATGATGAGAAGCAGGAGAGCCGCATTTGTCTGATGAGCGATGGTACAGCAACATGGGGAATGATTGGAAGTCTGAATTTTACGGAATATACCTACAGGATCAGTGGCAACACGATCTGTCTGAAACCGAAAGATGTAGACTCAGAAGAGGATTGCTACAAATATGACCCCAAGACCCGCACGCTGAAGAACGAACAAGGCTCCGTCTATTATCGGCAGGAAGAGTAGGGTGATGGAAGAAAACAAAGTAAACACTATCTTTGCAGAGGCATAAGCAAATTAGTAAATATGAACTATACGGTGATTGGAACAGGTGCCATAGGAGGATACTATGGCGGACGATTGAGAAAGGCCGGAAGGACAGTGCGATTCCTGCTGCGCTCTGACTATGAGTATGTGAAGGAGCATGGATTACAGATAGACTCCTGCGACGGCAGTTTCCATCTCGACGGGGTGGAAGCGTATAATGACACGAGACAGATGCCGAAGACAGATGTGGTGCTGGTATGCCTGAAGTCCATCAATAACGATAAGTTGAGGGAGATGCTGCCTCCCATCCTGAAAGAGGATACCTTGGTGGTGCTCATCCAGAACGGTATCGGAGTGGAGGAGGACCTGCAAAAGGAGTTCCCGCAGTTGCAGATCGTGGCTGGTCTCGCCTTTATCTGTTCGAGCAAAGTGTCTCCCGGACGTGTGTCGCATCAGTGTTATGGTTCTATCAACCTTGGCAACTATTCCTGTAAGGAGGAATTGTTTCATGAATTGCTCAAAGACTTCCAAGAGTCAGGTATCGAGGCTGCTGAGGTGCCTTATCTGGAGGCACGATGGAAGAAAGCCGTATGGAACATGCCTTTCAACGGCATGACTGTCGCCCTGAACACCTCCACCGACAAGTTGTTGATGAACCCCGCTACCCGCCAGTTGATCTATGACCAGATGATGGAGGTCGTTGGAGCCGCCAATGCTCTTGGTGTGACAGCGTTGACCAGTGAGTTCGCAGATAAGATGATGGCAATGACGGATGCGATGGTGCCCTATAGTCCCTCTATGAAGCTCGACTATGACAACCGTCGCCGGATGGAGATATCATATCTCTATACCCGTCCTATTGCAGAGGCAAAAAAAGTCGGCTTCGACATGCCGAAACTTGCGATGCTCGAAGCCGAGTTGATTTTCCTTGAGTCTCTTTATTAAGTATAGCCGTTATGAAGATAGAACTGAAAATCGTCATTGCTCTGATGTTGTGTGTGGCGTGGACGCTGCCTGCCAGTGCACAGACCACCGTAGAGAGTATCCGTAAGGAATATCAAGCCGTTCAGCAAGATATTGCCCTGATGATGCCTAATGAAGAAAGGGAAACACCGTCCCCTCCCGTATACTATGACCTGAATGTGTTGCAGAACTTGCCGGGTACAGGTCCGCATCACGAACATATCCGGATGTACTATAATGAGTTGGATGCGGACGAAGATGAGGTTTACCCGCCGCATTATCTGCGATTCACCACTGCGAAGTATAATTTTGCAGCCCGTGAGTTTTACGAGGAGTACCTGTACGACGCAAAGGGACAGGTGATGTTCATTTACGTCCTCACCCCCGATGTGGCAGACGATTTGTCGCCTTACGAGCTGCGGATGTGGTTTGATGGCAAGCGTCTGTTGCGCTTCTCAGCCAAGAAATACAAGGGGGAAGAATTGTTTAACGGCACGACCATTCCAGAGCCCTACCAAGGTGAGACAGACCGTTCCCGTCAGCGTGCCCTCCGTTTCCTTGATATGTTCAAAGGAATCGATGATAATACCTATCTGTAATATTTTGTTGCTGTATGGAAGATAACAAGAGACTGTTGTCGCTGGACGTGCTGCGTGGTATGACGGTGGCAGGAATGATTTTGGTGAACAATGGGAGTGGTGACTCGTTCGAGATGCTGGAGCACTCGGCATGGAACGGGTTGACACCCTGCGATTTGGTGTTCCCTTTCTTCCTGTTCATCATGGGAATCTCCTGTTATCTGTCTCTCTCGAAATGCCAGTTTACACCTACCCGTCACATACTCTATAAAGTGGTGCGGCGTAGTGTGTTGCTTTTCTTGATAGGTCTGTTCATCAACTGGTTTTCCATGGCGATGTATGGCGACTGGCTTGATTTGGGACATCTGCGTTACTTTGCCGTGTTACAGCGCATCGCACTCTGTTATTTCTTTGTCTCCATGTTCGCCCTCTTTGTGAATCATCGTTACATCATCCCGACCATCCTTGTGCTGTTGGGTGTGTATGGCGTTATTTTAATCGTGGGTGACGGATATGCAGAGGATGCCAGTGTGAATATTCTCGGGCGTACCGACCGGTTTCTTTTTGGTGACGACCATCTTTACCATTATACCCCTGTAGACCCGGAAGGACTGCTTGGCACCATCTCAGGCATTGCTCATGTGCTTGTCGGCTTCTATTGTGGTCAGCTCATCAAGACGGCAGCCACCATCGAGCATAAGATGATAGGACTGTTTGCTGTCGGGACAGTGTGTCTGATGGGAGGATATCTGTTGAGCTACGGACTTCCCTTGAACAAATGTATATGGAGTCCCTCGTACATGCTCGTCACCTGTGGACTTGCTTCCTCTTTGCAGGCACTCATCATGTTATTGGTAGACGTGCGTTTGTGTAATTCCCTCTGTTACAAGCCTTTCCAGATATTCGGAATGAACGCTCTTATCCTTTATGTGGGCAGTGAGTTGCTTGCCATCCTGTTTGGCAGTTGTGGTGTCTCTGCCATGATGTATGACGTCCTCCATGCTGTTGTCACGTCGTTGAAATGGTGCTCTCTCGCTTACGCTCTATCGTTTGTAGCAATTATTTTCCTTATCGGCTACGTGCTATATCGTAAGCGTATATTCATAAAATTGTAGGTAGTCGGGATTAAATATCCCTTATGCTGGCGCAAGCCATCACCGGTCGGGATTGGATATCCCTTATGCTGGCGCAAGCCATCATACAAATCTAAAAAAGTCTTGAACATTGAAAGCAAGCTTTCATGATTCAAGACTCTTTTATCTTTGTGATCCGGTCGGGATTCGAACCCGAGACCCACAGCTTAGAAGGCTGTTGCTCTATCCAGCTGAGCTACCGGACCATCAAATCGGGTGCAAAGGTAAATAAAAATTGGGAGATAGCCAAATTTTATACTTTAAATCTTATGTAGGTGCGGTCGTCAAAGGAGTCTTGTCCCAGCATGAATGCCTTGCTGGCGAGGAACGTGTGGATGTTCAGCGGGTCGTTCTGCCGTTGCTCCGCCAGCCGCTGCTCACTCTCTGCGAGGGTAGGACAGAGGAAGGGGTAGCCGTCGGTGGCAAAGACAATCTCATGGGGTTGGAAGTCGAGGGTGATGACGGGTACGTGCTGTTCGGGAATGGGGAAACCGTCGATGACGGAGTAGGTGACGTTCTGCCGTTTCATGCTGTCGATGATGTCGGGGAGGATATAGTCACGCGCCGTGTCATGGGTGCGCAGTTCCTCAACGGTCATCCCCCCGGCTAATAACTGTTTTGCCTTCTCGGCACGCTTGGCGGCATAGACAGCCTCCTCAGGTTTGGGATTCTCCAAGAGCTGACCGTCCAACAGACACTGGCAGTCACCGACCATCCATATCTGTCGCTGCAAGCGGCTGTAGATGATGGCGGAGCAGGTGAGTCGCTCCTCCGGGTGTTCGGCAAACCGCTGCATCCGTGATTTCCTGTAATGCTTGCGGATATAGGCGGTGACACCACGCAGGAACTCATGACACGTCATCTGTTTAGGGGCATGGCGCAGGTAGTGGCATACCAGCCACATCGCCTGTCGCCCGTTACTGCGGAAGATACTATGGCGATAGTCGGTCTTTGAGGTAGACCCATCGATGACGGCGATGAAGTCAGGGGTGATGAGGATTCCGTCCTCGCTTTTTCTTTGCGGGTTCTTCGCGACGAGGTTTTGCTCGATGATAGTCATGATGTCTGGTGTCTGAAGTCTGATGTCTGTAGTCTGCTGACCGCTGACTGTTGTCCGTTTCCTTATACCAGAAGAAATACTGCCGCTGGGCGAGTTTCTCTTTCTGGCTATGGGCACTCCATACCTTCTCCAGTGTATAGGGGTCATACCCTGTATACCATGTCTCCGTGGAGACCGTCATGGGGGTAGGGGTGAAGTCCTGTACCTGTTCGAGGTGGAAGTTCAGTTGTTTGGTAATCTCCGCCAACTGTGCCATGTCCTGCTCCGTGCATCCCGGATGGCTGGAGATGAAGTAGGGGATAATCTGCTGGTTGAGGTGCTCCTCCTTGTTGATACGGTCGAAGATGCGCTTGAAGTCATAGAACAGTTGGAAGGACGGCTTGCGCATAAGCCATAGCACCCGGTCGCTGGTATGCTCGGGAGCCACCTTCAGTCTGCCGCTGACATGCCGTGTGATGAGTTCCCGGGCATAGTCCATGGCGGCACGGTTGGTCTGTTCATCCTTGCTGTGATGCAGGATGAGGTCGTAACGCACCCCACTGCCAATGAAGCTCTTCTTGATGCCGGGCAGTGCGTCGACGGAGCGGTAGATGTCGAGCAGGGCACTGTGGTCGGTATTCAGGTTCGGACAAATCTGCGGATGGATGCAGCTGGGTCGCTTACATTTCTCACACGCCTTGATGTTACGTCCTTTCATGCCGTACATATTGGCAGAGGGACCGCCGAGGTCAGAGAGATAACCTTTGAAGTCAGGCATCTTCATCACCTCCCTGACTTCCCGCAAGATACTCTCCTTGGAGCGGCAGGCAATGAACTTACCCTGATGGGCGGAGATGGTGCAGAAGGCACAGCCGCCGAAACAGCCACGGTGGATGTTCACGCTGTGCTTGATCATCTCGTAGGCAGGAATGCGTTTCCCCTTGTATTTTGGATGAGGCTGACGGGTATAGGGGAGGTCGAAAGAAGCGTCCAGCTCCTCTGTGGTCATCGGCGGATAGGGAGGGTTGACGATGACTAGTTGAGAGTTGAGAGTTGAGAGTTGAGAGTTGAGGGGTTGGATGAGCCGTTGTGCATGCATCATGTTCGACTGTTCCTCGATGTGTCGGAAGTTCTCTGCCTGCAGGCGCTTGTCCTTCAGACACTCCTCATGACTATGCAGTACGATATCCTGACTGGTGATACCTCCAGGGATGTCTTGCTCCTTGGATAGATATACAATCTGGGGGATGTCATGGAGTGCGCTGACCGGTTGTCCCTCATCCAAGCGTCGGGCAATCTCAAGAATCGTCTTCTCCCCCATGCCATAAGAGATAAGGTCGGCAGGAGCGTCACACAGGATACATGGGCGCAGTCTTTCCTGCCAGTAGTCGTAATGCGTCAGCCGGCGCAGGGAAGCCTCGATGCCTCCCAGTACGATGGGAACATCGGGGTAGAGCTCACGTAAGATGCGGCTGTATACGATGGTCGGATATTCCGGGCGGGCATCATGTCTGCCGTCAGGACTATAGGCATCCTCCGAGCGCAGACGACGGTTAGCCGTGTATTTGTTGACCATCGAGTCCATGCATCCCGGAGAGATACCGAAGAACAGACGGGGGCGACCCAGTTTCTTGAAGTCCCGATAGTCACCATGCCAGTCAGGCTGCGGTACGATGGCTACCTTATAGCCGGCAGCCTCCAGCACCCGTCCGATGACGGCGGCACCAAAGGAGGGATGGTCAACGTATGCGTCGCCAGCAAACAAGATGACATCGACCTCCGTCCATCCACGGAGGTCAAGTTCCTTCTTCGTTGTCGGAAGAAAATCCGTTAGCTTATACTCCATCCCTCTCACCTCTTACCTCTTACCTCTCACCTCTTAATTAAACGGTGTCCCCTGGAAGGCACGTGTCGTCATACCGAGGTTGTCGTTGCCACGGTTCTTCCAGTTGATAAACAACAGGACGAGCTGTTGCAGACCATACGCTTTCATGTTCTGGTGATAGATGACATCCAGACAGAGGTCCAGCAGGTTCTTGTCCTTCCCTGCGTCCGACTCCAGCATGGAGCGGATGTTCAGTTTCAGTTTGTCGAGTACCTGCTCGTCCACATAGCCGTTGGAGTCAATCAGGTCACGGAAGAGTTGGTACTTCTCGATAGTCTCTAAGTGTTGGTCACTGATCTCAATGTTTCTTGTACCACTTGAGTTTGTTTGAATCTTGTACATAATCAATAGGTTTTTAGTTATTATTTAAGTAAGAAATTTAATATTCCACGCATGATAGCACCTTGCTTCTGCTCATCCATGATGCACTCGAAGGGGAATCCCATGGTGAACGAGCGGTAGTCCCTTCCCTTGTAGGCGACAGCCGCATCCTGTCCGTCCGCATATTGCATGACGGTGAAGGCAGGAGCCGCAGGGCGGAGGATGTCTGCCGACGTGGCAGCGTAGTGCTCCTCGTTGAGCATATTATAATAAGGTATGACGGTTCCCAGTCCGTTCACCTGATTATTCTCCGCACGGTATTGTCCGCCATAGGTGCATTTCAGTGTCTCACTGACAAACTGCTCCTCTTCCGTTCCCATGATGTCCGTACCGATATAGGCACCACTCACCAGCAGAGCACCTCCACGACGGGTGTAGTCTGTGAGTGTCTTGCGCATGCTCTTTGTGAACGTCTTATAGTACACCAGACTATGTCCGTCGTTGCGTTCCAGTCCTAACACGAGGTCGACCAGCGGATAGTTCTTCAGTTTCACCTTGCCATCCTCGATCACCTTGTCGGACGCACTGACGATATTATACTCCTGGGCAGAGGCAATCGCCTTGGCATGGGTGGTGACATAGTTGAACTCGTTGCCGGCGACAAACGACAGACCAGCCCATCCAGCCGTCGTGCCATAAGTGATACCCGGGTCGTCGTTTATGTCAAACTCCTTTTCGCCACCAATGGTACGGATAGCAGGAGACGACAAGCGGTGGAAGTTGTTGACGATCATCACCGTCTTCTTCGCACCGGGGTGATAATAGGCGGAGAGGGTCTCAGAGGGAAAACTTCGTCCGCCCTTGTTGACGGCAACCACTTTGAAGTGGTAGAGCATGTCAGGTTCCAGTTCCAGTTCATGACTCTTGCCCTTGACATAAGTGCCATTATCGAAATCAGCACCACCCTGTGAGGTATAGACGATATACCCTGTTGCCTCGGCAGACGGCTCTTGCAGGTCTGTCACCTCCTCCCAATGTAGTCGTGCCTTGTTCTTGGAAAGCTCGATATAGAAATTCTCGGGAGCCAAGGGTGCTACGACACATGAGCGGTTATGTTGCTCGTTGACATAACGGAGGATGGTTTTGTAGATGATACGTGCCAGCGTAAACTTGAAATGAGGGTCATGTCCGTAGCGCATATCATTGAAGTTCTGATGCGACAATGTCTCCAGGATAGCACTTGGCACGGCAGGCAGTCTGGTCTCGGAATAGTTGCGGTCGTAGAGCTCACGACGGTTCCAGCGTCCGTATTGGTATTGTAACCCTGTGCTGATATTCGTCAACAGCGCATCCGCAAAGTCACGGGAGGCAAGCCGGGAGATCCCTGCGTTGAGTTTTCCTTCGTTGAAGTTGGAGGTGAAGATCGACAAGGTGCCAATTATTCCATTCTCTTCTTTGGCGATACCCGCATCACTATGTATGGCGAGTGACAACTCGATAGGAACGCGCAGTCCGGTGGTGTCAGGAACAAAGGGGGAGCCGCCAGCCAGGTAGTTGGTCATGTTAGAGCGCACGTTGATGTCGTCGGCATAGTCGTCAGTACCCATCCTGCCGCTATAGACAGAGTAGGGCATGCCAGCCCATTGCGCATAATAGCGGGCACCCTCTATGGCACGGGGCAGTCCGCTGACAGTCTCACCGCGTCTGATATTACCCATGCCGCCACCGAAACGGACAGCATCCGTCGTCACCACACCACTCTGGTTGCTCTGGTTCGTCAGTGTCACACGGTTGAACTCACTATACCCCTTGTCAAACTCGAAAGTGCCGAGATAGACCCAGGTGCCGCCACCCATCCGCTGGTTGACATGGAAGACGGTGCGCTCACCCTTGTGCCATACCGTATATTCCGCATTGTCGATGCTGTTGTCCACGGTCTGGTAACTCACATAGACGGCATAGCGTCCCGACTTGGGGAAGTCAGGCTGGTAACTTGCCAGTGAGTAACGGCTCTTGCTGTTGGTGGTCTTCACCATACGTGCCGTACCAGCCATGAAAGGATTCTCGTTGTCGACGTATGCAGTGTCATGATAGGCGAAACCAGCCATGGGGGCATCCTTCCATCTACCATGGGAGGTCGCCTCGATATAGTTGCGTTTGCAGCCGTCGTTGTCCACGATGACCTCCTCTTTCTGCCAGGCACGCTCACGGGGAGTGAAGACGACGGCTCCCGCATTCTCCAGCATAGGGATGAGGTAGGGGACTACGATGGTCTGTGTGAAGAGATCTTCCGTCGTGCCGAAGAGTTTCGGACGCTGCCATTTCCACACCCCGTTCTTCACGTCGTAATAACGGCCGTGACTTGCCCATAGGGAGAGGTGTCTGTTCTGCAGTCCCTCCGTGATATCATGAGGAACGTCCATGTTCTTGACCCATGGCTCCCCTTGGTAGTCGGTAGTCCCCCACATACGGGTCTTGTCCTTGTCCTTGTGTTTCCTCAGACGGTTGGGAATGAGCTCCTGTATCTCGTAGTTGTGAGTCTCCACCCTCAGGAAATAGTCGTCATAAGGTGACGGCAGCACCTCTTTTATCTTGGCATAGATATCCTCCACCACCTGTGGGGTGAAGCTCTGTTCCGCAAAGGCGTCATTCACCTTGACGGTGAGCGTCTCATTCTCATCGTCCATCTCCAAGTCTGAAAGATGGGCAGTCCTGGAGAACTGGGCTCCCTGTGGCTTGTAGTTCTTGAAGTAATTCTCCAGTTTGTCCTTGATGGCACTTGTGTTCGAGTTTTGTGCCCAAGTCTGTCCACCGCAGAGCACTGCGGTCATCCATAAAACAAATATTGTTTTTCTCATCAGTTGTTTCCAATCGTGAAGTTCTCGGGTTTCTTGCCCTTGAACTTGCTGAAGTATAGTTTAATCTCGCGCATCTGTTGGTCGATGTCGCCGTTGGGTATAATTGTTTTCGTACATTCGATATGTTTCCGCTCATAGTCGACACCATAGAGCAGGATAGGCATCTCTGCCTTCAGGGCGATATAATAAAAACCCTTCTTCCAGTCAGGGTTAGGGGAACGGGTGCCCTCCGGCGTGATACAGAGGTGGAAGGTCTTTGCCTGTCGTGCCGCCTCCGCCATATTGTCGGTCATACTCGTCTTCTTCGACCGCCATACGGGGATGCCGCCCAGTTTCCTGAAGATAGGACCGAGCGGCCAGAAGAACCACTCCTTCTTCATCAGGAAGTTGCTGTCAATGCCCTCCGCGCCACTATAGAGCTGTCCGATCAGGAAGTCCCAGTTGCTGGTGTGGGGAGCCAGACATATAATATACTTGTCGGGGTGAGCCTCCGTTACCTCGGTGGTCCACCCCATACGTTTGTAAAGTAGCCAATTACAAAATGATTTCCACATACTCCTACAAAAAATTAATATGGTCAACGATCTCGCAGACCTCCTTGTTGAATTTCTCCCTGAGGTCTTTGAAATACAGTTTCGCCGGCATTCCCGGCTCCGGGTGTGAGATACGGCTGATGTAGTTTTCCTGTAATTTAGCGATAGAATGCAAGATGGTCTCCACCTCAAAGCGATTAGGGGCGTTACCATACAACGATGCTGCTACGAAGTCTACAAAGAGTTCCTCACAGATTAGGTTGATTTGTTTTTTCAGATCTCGTCTGTTTGCCATAAATTGTCTCCTCCTATTATTACTTATTTTGTTTTGCACTCCAAAGATACGGAAAATATTTCTACTTACCAAGCTTTCATCACAAAAAAATATTAAAAAGGAGAAAATACCTCTTATTCTTTCTTATTTCTACCAGAAAATGATTAATTTTGTCAGCCAATTAGGAAATTATTCAATTAATTAATAAAGATTCTATGGAAAAGAGTGCATTGCAGAAAGCAAGAGCAGCCTATCAGCCTAAATTGCCAAAGGCTCTTCAGGGCGCAGTGAAAATCAAGGAGGGTCAGCCGACCCAGAGTGTAGGTGACCAGGAGGAGATCAAGAAGTTGTTCCCCAACACTTATGGCATGCCTATCGTGGAGTTCGTTCCTGCTGACGAGGCTAATACCAAGAAGATGAACGTGGGTATCATCCTCTCTGGCGGTCAGGCTCCTGGTGGTCATAACGTGATTACCGGTCTGTTCGACCAGATTAAGAAGCTCAACCCTGAGAACCGCCTGTTCGGTTTCATCCTGGGTCCTGGCGGTCTGGTAGACCATAACTACATGGAGCTGACCAAGGATATTATCGACGAGTACCGTAACACGGGTGGTTTCGATATGATCGGCTCAGGTCGTACGAAGCTGGAGAAGGTAGACCAGTTTGAGAAGGGTCTGGAGATTATCCGTGAGCTCGACATCAAGGCTATCGTGATTATCGGTGGTGACGACTCTAACACCAATGCCTGCGTCCTCGCTGAGTACTATGCCGCTAAGAACTATGGCGTACAGGTCATCGGTTGTCCTAAGACCATCGACGGTGACTTGAAGAATGCCCAGATTGAGACTTCCTTCGGTTTCGATACCGCTTGTAAGACCTACTCGGAGCTGATTGGTAATATCGAGCGCGACTGTAACTCTGCACGTAAGTACTGGCACTTCATCAAGGTGATGGGACGCTCTGCCTCTCATATCGCCTTGGAGTGTGCTTTGCAGACACAGCCAAACATCTGTCTCGTCAGCGAGGAGGTGGAGGCTAAGGAGCAGAGCCTGGACGATATTGTTACCTATATCGCCAATGCTGTTGCCACACGTGCTGCTGAGGGTAATAACTTCGGTACCATCATTATCCCTGAGGGACTCATCGAGTTCATCCCCGCTATCAAGAAACTGATCGCCCAGCTGAACGACGTGCTTGCCATGCCGGAGGCTAAGCACATCAGCCGTGACGAGCAGGTGGACTTCGCCAAGAGTCATCTCACCGAGGAGAACCTCGCTGTCTTCAACAGCCTGCCTGTCGGCGTGGCTCGTCAGCTCGCCCTTGACCGTGACCCGCACGGAAACGTACAGGTGTCACTGATTGAGACCGAGAAACTGCTGTCTACCATGGTGGCTCAGAAGCTGGAGCGTATGAAGAAGGCTGGTAAGTACTCTGGTAAGTTCTCTGCCCTTCATCACTTCTTCGGTTATGAGGGACGCTGCGCCGCTCCTTCTAACTTCGACGCTGACTATTGCTATGCCCTCGGTACTTCCGCAGCCCAGTTGATTGCCAATGGCAAGACTGGTTACATGGCTATCGTGAAGAACACTACTGCTCCTGCTGACCAGTGGGTGGCTGGTGGTGTGCCCATCACCATGATGATGAACATGGAGCGTCGTAACGGTGAGATGAAACCTGTTATCCGTAAGGCTCTCGTGGAGCTGGACGGTGCTCCCTTCAAGACTTTTGCCGCTCATCGTGACCAGTGGGCAAAGGATACCTGCTACGTATATCCTGGTCCTATCCAGTATTGGGGACCCGCAGAGGTCTGCGACCAGCCTACGAAGACACTGGCTCTTGAGAAGGCTTAATACAGTATATGCCGACAAAGCGTAAACCGCAACATAAGTCGACGACTAAGCGACGTATCACGAGTCCTGTCCGCCATAAGCGGCCAGGACTCTTCGTGCGTCTGCTTCAGCACATGCCTGGATGGGCTTGGTGGGTCGGCGGCGGTTTGATAGTGGGGCTTTACGTCTTCTTCTTTTATTATATCTTCGTCGGACCGTTCGGCTTCCGTTGGCGTGCCCTGTATGGTGATGTCAACTACCCGGAGGGGTATGAGATCCATGGTATTGACATCAGTCACCACCAGGGGGAGATTGACTGGCAGGAGCTGAAGGACAACGGACAGATAGACAAATACCCTATCCGGTTTATCTATATCAAAGCGACAGAGGGTGCCAGTATTGTCGATGAGAATTTCTATGAGAATTTCCTTCAGGCTCGTGAATATGGGTTCACCCGTGGTGCTTACCATTTCTATAGCGTCCACTCACCAGCGAAGGCGCAGGCGGAGTATTTCATCAAGAATGTGAAACTGGAGAATGGTGACCTGCCTCCTGTCCTTGACGTGGAGCATAAACCTAAGAACCAGTCCGTCGAGGAGTTCAAGGCGAGTGTGTTGCAGTGGCTTGAGATCGTTGAGCGACATTATCGTGTCAAGCCGATTATCTATACTTATTACAAATTTAAGCTCAAGTACTTAAACGACTCAGTATTTGACAGCTATCCGTATTGGATAGCTCATTATTATGTAGAGCAGGTGGAGTACCAGGGACCTTGGAAATTCTGGCAGCATACTGATAACGGGCGACTCGCCGGCATCAAGGGTACCGTCGACTTCAATATCTACAATGGCTCCTTCTACGACCTCCGCAAACTCACCATCGGTGCCCGTGAGCAGATAGGGGAGGAAGCCTATCAGGACGAATAGTGATTCCGACATCTCCTATAGGATATTTTGTAAGGGAGGTATCCCTTCATTGTAAATCAAATTGATTTGCAAAGTAACCCCCAATTTCCTATTGGGTTAATTGGTTGTGCGCACTGTCGCTGGAATCAGTCGGTAACTGAGCACCCTTCAGTCGGTAACTGAGCACCCTTCAGTCGGTAACCGACTTCCTTCCGTTGACAATGCGAAGGTACAACATTTAACATGCGATGTCAAGAGTTCCTGCCCCAAACGTGTACGAAAACGTGCACAATAAAAACGGTGACGGTGACGGTTACAGTTTTCCAAAAATGAGAAACCCAAAATGCGAATAAAACATGTATATTTATATTACTATATATATAATATATATATTATATATATAGTAAAAGTTATAGTCAACCTTTTCAGTACGATTTCACTAAACTGTAACCGTCGTATAAAAACTTAAAACAAAGATACTAATGTCTCAAATACAAACATCTGTAAGTGGATCATGCGGAACCGTCCCAAATTTCCCGTAAACATTTTATATCATAACGATGAAATATTATAAGTTAATCATTGATGGCAATGACACACTCGGAGGGGTATTGTATGCTCCTTCAAGTGTACCATACCCTATTGCAAGAGATGGGCAAGAAGTAAAAAACTGGCAATCACTTGTGTTAGAATTGAGAGATGGCGTATATTGTCATTTTCATGCATGCACAGGAGGTGCTAATATTATTAGTGAAGAATTTAAAAAATTAATAGAATCTTTTACTGGCGATAATAATGAGATTGAGTATCTTCCTGTAAAGGTGATTAGCAAAGAATATGGAGATCGTATTTATTATATTTTACATTTTAGGAAGATTTTTGATGTCATTGACAAAGCAAAAACTATTTATGCAAAGGATACAGATGTTATTCTGAGGGTGCGATTAGACAATAATAAGACAAAAAATCTAATTATTTTTAACTCTCAGCCAGCAATTAATGATGTTATTGTATGCGAAGATTTGTATAAAGCCATTAAGAGAAATCATTATGATTTGGGAATAGAATTTATGTTAATGCGATAAGAAATCACCTGGACAGGTTTTTTGGAAAGCTTGGGACTGAATGATCCACTTCTAGTGAAAATATTTTATGTTATTAAATAATAAGAATAATACAATGAAAAAGACCATATTACTATTATTGCTGCTTAGTCTCGTAACTGTTTGCGAGGCACAAAATAAGTATTGCCTGTCGTATTTGGACTACTTGACTGATACATGGTTCCCGTTAGAGCAACTGAGGTTTGAATACCGCTCGGGTAACAAGTCACTATGGTGGGGAGGCTCTAACTTTAAACCCAGAACAGGGGATAAGAAAACAGACAAGCTGCTCAAGAAGAAAGCCCGCTTCATCATGCATAATGACTCTCTATATGTGAATTGTCGTGAGATGAAGGTTGAAGGGAATGTGTTGGGGAATTGGTACTCATCTGCTATGGCTTATGACAGGGGACGCTTTCTGTTCATTGCCCTAAGCACTAACGCACGGTCAAATACCGCTGGCGCAGCCTTCATGTTTGGATTAATCGGTGGAGCTATCGCTGCTTCAACGAACAATGACAACTACCAGTGTTATGTCTTGTCGCCTACTTCCGCCGAGGATGCCTTTGTGGAACCTATTGACGAGAAGTTTATGCTCAAATTGTTGGAAGGTCATGATGACCTCCTGGCGGAATACAAAGCCGCATCAAAAGAGCAGAACTGTTATTCTCCCAATGTCGTCATCCCCATTCTGAAAAAATTGGGATTAGTCAAGTGATATACAAAAGGAGCTCACCTATCCTTAGGAGAAGTGGATCATTGAGAGTCCCCAATTTCCCTCGAAATAAAATACAAGTATCAAAAATAGAATAATCATGAATAAGAATGATGTATTAAAGATTATAGAGGTTGTTGCCTCTGATCCTTTCTTTAATGATTTTGTAATCAGAAAAAGCGACAACTCTATTATATACAAGACAAAGGCTGGGTATAAAAGAGTCGTTTTCCAGTATTATAATGGATATGATTTACTACGTGACGATCTTGCATTGGAGATTCACCCAAATTATGATGTACGCTTTAATGTTTTGCACAAGTGGTTTGAAAAATATTCAAAGAAGACTTTGACAGACCAAAGAGATCAATATAGTATTGGAGTTTCTGGGAATATGATCGGTGCTACTTATGAGTTCTGCTTTTTGGAAAATCGAAAAGATTATCAAAAGGACCTTCAAAAATTGCAGTTTGAAGTTGTTAAAAATGCAAATTATTTTTTTAATAAAATATCTACTTTAGTAGACTATTATAATTATTGTGTTGTTAATCTAATTAAAGGAGATCAAGATTTACCTTATGGGTTCGACTGGATTCCCAATTATTTGATAGCTACTCGCATTGTTTCTCCAGATAATTATAATATAGTTAAAAAGTTAATACTTCAAAGGGTCGAATTAATGAAAAACGGAAATCCAAATATAAAGATGTACTATAATGAACTTCCTACAATCCTTGATGATTTGGAAAATACAGACTTTATGTCTGGCAAATGGGGAGAGATAGTATAATACAAGTGGGGCATACGTTCATTTATGGTAATTTGAGATCTTTCTTCTTAAAAGAAAGCTGGGGACGGTTCTGAATGATCCATTTTCTTGTGAATTATTTTGTTCTATGAAATAAAAGAAATACCTTTGCACAGTATTAATTAATATAACAATGACAATAACTTGTTTCCAAATATACAAAAGGAGCTCACCTATCCTTAGGAGAAGTGGATCATTGAGTCCCCAATTTTTGATCCATATACAATGGAGGATTTTCTAAGAATAATTAACAAAGTTTTCTTTAATCAATGAAAAAAAGTATCGTCTTATTTTTATGCTTAATGTGCATGTGTGAGGTGTATCTTGCTTGCAAACAGAACCATCATAAAGAAACAATGATGAAATATAAATATATGGGAGAGGAGACCATCAGCAATGTCAATTATGAACGAGATACTATTTACGCAGAGAGTGCTGACCCCTTTGGCGTTTACAACAAAAAGGAAGGCGTTGTTCCTTCTCCTCAAGTAGCAGTAGAGATAGCTGAGATTGTCTTATTTCATATATATGGAAAGGATCAGATAGAATGCCAACAACCATATAATGTTTCATTAGTGAACAAAAATATGTGGAATATAAGCGGTAGGCTAAAAAAAGGATATGAGGGGGGATGCTTTCATATTACAATTGATAAGAGAGATGGTCGCATTTTGCAAATAAGCCATGGAAAATAAAAACAGGAAAGACATATGAAGAAATAAAAAACATTGAGGATGGAAAGGCTTTATAAATATATGAATGAAGAGACGGATTGCGTCAACCTTTATGAAAGTACTATACTTTC
>OMWH01000035.1 GCA_900314755.1 uncultured Prevotellaceae bacterium
TCCATGCCGCGAATCATGTCAACGACATAGCGCATCTTGCGTGGAGAAGAAGGAACACCTTTCAGCTTTGCAAAATACTGTGTCTTATTGGCTGCTTTTATTTTCTCAGCCGCTAATCTTTTTCTTGCTCCCATTATATTATTCTTTTTATTTCTGGTGGGTTAGCCTGCTTATTTCTTATTACCAGCATGGCCACCGAAACGACGTGTCGGGGAGAACTCACCGAGCTTGTGTCCTACCATGTTCTCAGTAATGTAAACAGGGATGAATTTATTTCCATTGTGAACTGCAACTGTATGTCCCACGAAATCGGGGGAAATCATTGAAGCTCTTGCCCAAGTCTTAACGACATTCTTCTTACCACTCTCATTCATAGCGAGAATCTTCTTCTCGAGTGATACGTTGATGTACGGGCCTTTTTTTAATGAACGACTCATAATTTTCTCTAATTAACTTCGTGATTACTTCTTGTTAGCTCTTTCAATGATATACTTATTTGAAAGCTTCTTAGGTGCACGAGTCTTAAGACCCTTAGCGTACAAGCCTTTACGTGAACGTGGGTGTCCTCCAGACTGACGTCCTTCACCACCACCCATTGGGTGATCATGCGGGTTCATAACAACACCACGGTTATGAGGACGACGTCCCAACCAGCGTGAGCGACCAGCCTTACCAGACTGCTCCAAAGCGTGGTCTGAGTTACCTACACTACCTACAGTAGCCTTGCAAGCAGAGAGAATCTGACGAGTCTCACCAGAAGGAAGTTTGATCACACAATAACTACCCTCACGAGAAGTCAACTGAGCGAAATTACCTGCCGAACGAACGAGTTTGGCACCTTGACCGGGACGCATCTCAATGTTGTGGATAACGGTACCGACAGGGATGTTAGCAAGTGGGAGAGCATTACCTACCTCAGGTGCTGCCTCTACACCAGACATCAGGGTTGCACCAACCTCAAGTCCGTTAGGAGCAATGATATAACGTTTTTCACCATCAGCGTAGTACAACAATGCGATACGAGCCGAACGGTTTGGATCGTACTCGATTGTCTTCACTACAGCTGGAACACCATCCTTCTCTCGTCTGAAGTCGATGAAACGATACTTCTTCTTGTGACCACCGCCCATATAACGGACAGTCATCTTACCAGTGTTGTTTCGACCACCAGTAGAACGCTTACCGTAAACGAGAGACTTCTCTGGCACGGATGCAGTAATATCCTCGAACGTGCCAATAATTTTGTGTCTTTGACCCGGAGTTACGGGTTTTAATTTACGTACTGCCATTTCTTATTTAAATATTGCTGTAAAAATCAATGGTATCGCCCTCTTTAAGAGTAACGATTGCTTTCTTGAACGCATTCTTCTGACCTCTCAAGAGACCAGCCTTTGTATAGCGCTGTGAGCGCTTGCCGGCATAACGAAGTGTGTTCACGCTCTCAACTGTCACATTATACTGAGCCTCAACCTCTGCCTTAATCTCCAGCTTGTTAGCCTCAGGCTTAACGATGAAACCATACTTGGCATGTGCCTTCTTGGTCACCATCTCACCCTTATGAGCGCCTGTCTTAGCCTTAAAAGTCCTGTCGACAGAAGTCTTCTCAGTAATATTGTTCATTTTCTCTGAAATCAGAGGCTTGATAATAAATGCCATATCTTATGTCTCCTCTTCTTTATTTGTTTAACACACTGTCGATAGCTTTCAGAGAGTTCTCTGTGATGACCATCACATCTGCGTTCAATACCTTATAAGTATTCACATTTGAAGCGATGATGCACTCTGCTTTCTGCAGATTACGCGCTGACAGATATACATTCTTATTAGACTCTGGCAAAACCATGAGTATTTTCTTACCCTCTACGTTAAGGTTCTTGGCAATGCTCAAGAACTCTTTGGTCTTAGGAGCCTCGAAAGTGAAGTCCTCAACAACGATGATAGCATTCTCCTTTGCCTTGTAAGCAAGTGCTGACTTGCGGGCAAGAACTGTCACCTTTTTGTTCAGTTTGAAACGATAATCACGAGGACGTGGACCGAACACGCGACCACCACCACGCAACAGAGGTGAGTTGATATCCCCATGACGAGCACCGCCGCCGCCCTTCTGACGACCCAGCTTACGGGTTGAACCCTTATGCTCACTTCTTTCTTTTGCCTTTGCGGTACCCTGACGCTGGTCAGCGAGGTAACGCTTTACATCCAGGTAAATAACATGATCGTTAGGTTCAATGCCGAAGATAGACTCGTTCAACGTAACCTTTCTACCAGTCTCCTGACCTTTGATATCTAATACGTTAATTTCCATAGCTTACTTCTGAATTAAAACAGTTGAACCATTACAGCCAGCGCAGCTACCTTTCACAAGGATGAGGTTATGCTCTGGTATTACCTTTAACACACGAAGGTTCTGCGTTGTCACGCGGTCACCACCCATTTGGCCACCCATGCGCATTCCCTTAAATACCTTGGCGGGATAAGAACAAGCACCGATAGATCCTGGCTTGCGGGCGCGGTCATCCTGACCATGTGTAGCCTGACCTACACCACCGAAACCATGACGTTTCATTACACCCTGGAAACCCTTACCCTTTGAGGTACCAACAACATCGACAAAGTCGCTGTCATTGAAGAGTTCCACAGTAATGGTGTCTCCGAGGTTATGCTCCTCGTCAAACTTGAACTCGGCCAAGTGAGCCTTTGGTGTTGTACCTGCCTTTTTGAAAATTCCCTGCATAGCTTTGGTGGTGTTCTTCTCTTTCTTCTCACCATAAGCCAACTGAAGGGCGGCATAACCGTCTTTCTCGACGGTCTTCACCTGCGTTACAACACAAGGACCAGCTTCGATAACAGTGCACGGAACATTCTTACCGTCGGCACTGAAAACGGATGTCATTCCGATTTTTCTTCCAATTAATCCTGGCATTTCAGTTTAAATTTAAATAATAATGTGAATATATTCTTTTCTTTTTAAGTGTCATCTCGCTATTCTCTGGTTCACAAACACACTCAAAAAGAAACTCATCACTTCTTCTAAACTGAAGGTAAATCGCTCTTTCTCAAGGTATTGTTAGCCATCGAGCCAGCGCAATACGCACTTTTGCGGCTGCAAAGGTACACATAATAAATGAGGTGCGCAATATCTGATGCGCACCTCATAACATTATTTAATACTTTTTATAATCTTTAACTATTTTACACCACTCCCATGCGGTGTCACAGCAGGCTCCAGGCATTCTCCAGGTAGGGCTGCAACTCGTTGCGGTCCGACTGGTCGAGTCCACACTCCACCGTCGCCATGGCGAGGACGATGGCGTGCCACACCTCCTGTGTCTCCCCTTTCATCGGGGGCAGCGCGGTGTCGGGCAGTATTCCCGTCATGCGGCTGACGGTGCGTATATACGCCTCCGTCTTGTTCTCCGTCTCGGGAGCCCACCGCCGTATGATCTGCCGGATGGTGACGCAGCCATGCCGCTGGTAGTAGGTGCGGAGCAGTTTGAGGGCGGCACGGAGTCCGAAGGTCATGGAGGAGAAGGTACAGAAGGTGCGTTCGCTCTCGCAGTTGGTCTCACCGAGCCACCGCACTGTTTTGTTCTTGATGATATTGAGGGGGTTGTTGTTACGGAGCCCCCGTGCAAGGGTGTTGTTTTTCATTTCTAAATTAGGAATTTAAGTTTCGCATACTCAACGTTTAGAGGTGAGTGGTAAGAGGTGAGAGGTGAGAGACCTCTCACCTCTCAACTTAGTAACACGACTGCACCACTAACGTGGAGCTGATAGCAGTGAGGATCGTGATGACGATCTGGATGATCTTCTTGATAAGTTCCTTTTTCATAGTGCTTTCATGGTATTAGACGGTTAAGGATTCTGTGTCTCCTGCTCCTTCATGTGCAGCCAGTCGGCGATCGGAGTCTTGATAGATACCGTCTTGCCGGCGACCTTCCGGGTCTCGACGATATGGGCAGCCTCCAGGGAGCATTTCTTCTTGAACTCCACGCTGGTGATATTATCCAGAGAGGCACTGTCGGGCAGGAAGCGGATGCGGATGCCCTTCACCACGTCGTTGGAGTTGACACCCTTGAGTTCCTCCTCAGGGACACCGCCCTTCACCGAGCGTGCCGTGGCATAGAACTTGCCGAGACCGTTGAGTTTCACGCCGACACCCTGTGACACCAGTTCGGGGATGCACTCCGACATCTTGATGAGCACGCCCTCGATGACATCACGGGTGTATACGGAGCCGTGGTTTTTGATATGCTCGGCGAGTCCGCGCAGTGACAGTGTCTCGTTGCGGTCGACTTCCGGGAAAAACTTCCCGTAGGACACGGAGCGCATGTTGTTGTTCTTACGGTAATTGATCTTCAATGCGATTTTGTTTGTTGCCATAATGTTTTGTGTGTTTTAAATGGTTATTACTGTTGTTTTTTGGATATCCGTTGCAATGTCGATGCAAGGTGAAAGCAGAGCCGAGCCCGCTCGAGCTATGCTGAGCCGCAGCCCGCCATCGCCGTTGTATCTCTATTGCAATGGCAAAGGTACGAAAAAAATTTTCCCCCGCTGTGCTCTTCGAGCATTTGCGGGGGGAAAAGGGGAAATTTTTTTCGAATTTCGAGATTTCGATATTTCGACATTCGAGATTCGAGGGGCGAAGCCCCGGGCTTCGCCCGCCGAAGGTGCCGCCTCCGGCGGCAGGAGGCGGCACCTCCTGGGGGCGGAGGTGCCGCCTTCCTACGGCTCCCCCAGGTAGTAGACGATCACCGTCACTTCCTCGGCGGAATAGTGCTGTGCCCGCTTCGGCATGCCGATGGCACGCAGTGCCACCATCAGTTCCTTGTTGCCCCGTATCCAGAACTTCAGGTTGTTAAGGGCACCCTTCTCCGTCTTCGTCTTCTTGAAGTAGAGCCGTCCCAACTCGCGTTTTCCATAGTCTCTGATTATAAATGGTGTCATGGTAAAAGATTAAATGTGTTTTGAAAGATTGGTAACAGATGGAACAGAGGAACAGATGAAATTTAAACCCTTCACGCGTACGCGCGCAGGAACTCGGAAGATTCCAGTTTTGGGAAGTTCCTGCGCGCACGCACGTGAGAGGTCAGAAAACCGACTGTTCCTCTGTTACATCTGTTACCGCCGCTAATCTTAACCGGTTCTTGATCTCCTCAGCAGTGCGCTGCACGACGATATAGCCACGGTTATGTTTCTGTATAATCTGCTGATAGCCCTGGTCGCTGAAAGCCTTGCCGACCAGGACGGCACTGAGTTTGGCAGCTATGCTTCCCCCCATAATCTGTACCGCCCGTGACACTGGCATGAACTCCCCCTGCTCGCCGGCAGCGGGCACCCGGAAATAGGTGTCGACGAGTTCCCACTCCAGGCGTGGCGACTCAAACTGGCGGTTATGCTCGGAGAGGATGACGATCTCCTCCTTCGAGAACCAGTACCGGAAACCGCTCTTGTAGAGACGGTATGCCTGACGGTAGATGCCGTCGTAGTTGAAGGGGTGCTCACGGGGTGACAGGATGGACTCCACCTCGAAGGGCAGCCAGCGGCGATTTCCCGTTGAATCCGACAAAAATTGCTTGTTATTACCCGTTCCGCAGAACGAGGCGATATGGGGTCGGTGCTCATGGAAATGGGCATAGGCGGCACGCTCGTCGATGCTCGTCATGGTGACTGCCGCCTTCAGCTGGTTGAGTTCCGAGGGGCGCATGGTGTCCAGCTCCTCACAGCACACCAGTCCGTACTGTGCGAGGGTGATCAGGTCGTCACGCCCCATGCGGTTGGCATTGGTCTTGATATAGAAATAGCGGCGCAGGGGCGGTGGCAGCAGGTACGTGAACCATGTCGTCTTGTAGGTGCCCTGCTCACCGATGAGTACCAGGATGACGTTATTGACCACGGAGGGGTCGAGCCACGCCGCTATCATACCCACCAGCCATTTTTTGAGGTAGGTGGGGAAGAGACCAGAGACAGACGAGACCCCCTCTGACTCCCCCTGTTTAGGGGGAGGACATTTGAGGGTGATGGTGTTGGCGAGGTCACGGATATAGTCATGCTCCTCTCCCCCTGAACAGGGGGAGTCGGAGGGGGTCTGGAGGGTCTCCAGCCCCTCCAAATACGCCTTAAAGGGATTGTAGGGTGGTACGAAGTCGCTCTCGATGATGCGGAACATATCCTGCACATTGACCTTCTTATCCTTCGACATCTCGACCCACAGCGAGTTGACGACCCTATCGGTGATAGGCTCCCACTCCCCTTCCTCTCCCCCTGAACAGGGGGAGTCGGAGGGGGTCTGCAGTTGCTTATACTCCACCCTCCCCCTGATCACATTATGTCTCAGTTGGATATGCTCTGTGAGGAACGCCTTGATATCCTCGACGCTCACCCAGGGTTGACTGTCAGAAAAATGAGGTGTGCGAAGGGAATGGGACTTTCTATTATTAACCCTAAAAATTCCATGTTCTTCCACTTTCTGATAACAACTATCAATCACACCCAACACGTTATCATACTCGCGGAAAACGGCATTTGCCCATTCCTTCGCCACCTCTTTATCGAAACCATACTGGTTCAGCAGGTACCCTACCCGCATCACATAGTCGTTATGACTGCCCGCCGCATAGACGGCACCGTCAGCCTCCACCTTCGGACGGATCTCCTTCTCGTAACAGTCGGCGATGCGCCGCAGCTCACGCTCCCGTTTGCGCTGCTCCTTCCTCCGGCGGACGAGGCGCTCGGCAGCCGCCCGTATCTCCTCCTTGGTGAACGGCTGCGCCCCGGGCTCGTAATACACGTCCGGGTCGTGGCTGAGACCGCTCAGCCGCCCCACGTTCTTGCATTTCTCGTCGTATGCCACGCCATAGGTGCGGCGGTAGTACTCGTTGCCATAGAGGAACGCCTTGGGGTGGTACTGCTTCTGCTGCTCCAGGTCATAGCCGTCGTCCAGCTCATAGCGGAACACGACACGGATGCCGTCACCGCTGATGGTGCGGTAGCACAGCAGCGTGTGAGGGTCGCCACAGAGTCTGCCGAAGAGTGTCTCCAGCGGTTGTGAGCCGCCACCCTCCTGACTGCTGACATGGTCCACATCGACCATCGCCAGTCCGGTCATCGCCACGATATTACTCTCTGCCTTGCCCCCCTCCATGATGCCGGCGACGGCAAACAGGGGGCATGTCCTCTTGTGACCCGCCTCGGGGTCGGCACGGTGGGCGGCAGTCTTCGCTGCCACCGTCTCGTCATCTCTGATCAGCCTGACGATGTTCTCCATCGTCGTCTTCACCGGACAGGTGTCCGTGAAGTGCTGATAGTAAGTAATCTCTTCCATTGTCGTCTCTTATTATATTATTTTAGAACTTTGCTTTTTCCGCTTCAAAAAAAAAAAGAGACGTGGACATCTTTGAATTCTCTGCCCTCATCTTGTGTCCATTATCAGAAATCGAAAGACAGAAAACCATCAATGCCCACATCCCTAAGTCGGGACATGAGCTGACAGCCTTCGTTTCGATTATTCTGATTTAATTGGACTTAAGATGACCGAAAACTATTTGGCTCTATTTTTTACCCATAAGCAAAAAGAACACTTTTTCCTCCAAAGAGGTGGTGCAAAGTTACGCATTATTTTTGAAAAATCTTCGTCAATTTGTTCCAAAAACATTCACATATGTTTCATGTCGCCCGAAAATGCCCGTTTTTTGTGTAAAAAATGTTAAAACAGGGGATGTCCCCTCAGGGAAGGGGGGAAGAGCAGGCGGTGTCAAAAAAATGATATTAGTTTCCAAACTTCAGTATTACAAGAAATCCCTGCCGAGCATATTGCTCGGCAGGGATTTATCTTTTTAGAACAAGGGTTACCCCTGACGGTTGATGTATTCCATGATGACGGCGACAGCGTCGTCCTCGGTCATACCATCCATCGAGATAGTCAGATCATAGTTACGAGTGTCATGTCGTGAGGTTCCCGTATACTTGTTGACGTAGTTCTCACGCATCTTGTATACGGTATCGATGATCTTCTCAGCCTTCTCATGGGTGATGCCCTGCTTTCTCATCACACGCTGGATGCGCTGCTCCTTGGGAGCCTGGATGAGGATGGACAGGTGGTTGGGGTGCTTGCGGAAGATGAAGAAGCCGCAGCGTCCGGCAAGGACACAGGACTCCTGTTCGGCAATGCCCTCCAGGATGTTCTTCTCTTCACGGAACAGCTCGTCGGTAGTGATCAGCTCAGGCTCACTGCCTACCTCCACCTTATAATAGCGTTCTCTGTTAAACGCCTCACCGATAGAGACGACACGCTTGAAGTCTGACCACCAGTTGTTCTTCTGGCCCTTCAGCCTCTCGACCTCGTCGACGGTGAGATGGTATTTCTCACAGAGCCCCTTGATCAGTGCCTTGTCGTAGAAGGACACACCCAGCTGGGCAGCCAGTTTCTCACCGACCGTACGACCGCCGCTACCTAACTCGCGGTTGATGGTAATGACAAATTTCTCGTTCTTGTTCATACTACACTACACCTTGATTTCTACCTCAACACCACTGGGGAGCTCAAGTTTCATCAGGGCATCAACAGTCTTTGCAGTAGAGCTGTAGATGTCAATCAGACGCTTGTAGTCTGAGAGTTGGAACTGCTCACGAGACTTCTTGTTAACGAAGGTAGAGCGGTTGACCGTGTAGATACGCTTGTGTGTGGGAAGGGGGATAGGACCGCTGATGATAGCACCGGTAGCCTTCACTGCCTTCACAATCTTCTCTGCTGACTTGTCTACGAGTTTGTGGTCGTAGCTCTTCAGCTTGATACGGATTTTCTGACTCATAACTTACTTTGAAACTTTAAATTTAAATATTGAACTTTATGATTACCGCCGCTAAAGAGTCATTTGCTCAACGGCAGCTTTGTGTAAGTGAAGAGCGAAAGCAAATAAATTCTTCACTCTTCACTTTTCACTCTTCACTTATTATACGAGATCAGCGCGACCCTTGACCTCCTCAAGCACTGCCTTAGCAAGAGCAGAAGACAGAGGAGCGTGGTGATCGTACTCCATAGAGCTGGTGGCACGACCAGAGGTGATGGTACGCAGAGCGGTCACATAACCGAACATCTCTGACAGGGGAACCATTGCCTTAACGACACGGGCACCGCTGCGAGCCTCTTCCATACCCTCTACCTGACCACGACGCTTGTTCAGGTCACCGATCACGTCACCCATGTTCTCCTCAGGAGTAACAACCTCGAGCTTCATGATAGGCTCCATCAGCACGGGCTTAGCCTGGGCACATACAGCCTTGTATGCCATCTGGGCAGCGATCTCGAAGGAGAGCTGGTCAGAGTCTACTGGGTGGAACGAACCGTCGACAACGACAACCTTCAGGGAGTCAACAGGATAGCCACCGAGGATACCGTTCTTCATGGCAGCCTCGAAACCTTTCTGGATGGAGGGGATGAACTCCTTAGGAATGTTACCACCCTTCACCTCGTTGACGAACTGCAAGCCACCGTTCTCCTTGATGTTCCAGTCCTCATCAACAGGACCTACGTTGACGATGATGTCAGCGAACTTACCACGACCACCGGACTGCTTCTTGTAAACCTCACGGTAACCCATGACGGTCTTCGTGATAGCCTCCTTGTAGTTCACCTGTGGCTTACCCTGGTTACACTCAACCTTGAACTCACGCTTCAGACGGTCGATGATGATGTCGAGGTGGAGCTCACCCATACCGGAGATGATGGTCTGACCACTCTGCTCGTCGGTACGTACGGTGAAGGTCGGGTCTTCCTCAGCAAGCTTGGCAAGACCGTTGTCCAGTTTTGCCACGTCAGCCTGAGACTTAGGCTCTACGGCGATAGAGATCACGGTGTCGGGGAAGGTCATGGACTCCAGTACGATGGGCTTCTCCTCATCACAGAGGGTATCACCGGTACGGATATCCTTGAAACCTACACCTGCGCCGATATCACCTGCGTCGATGGACTCCATGGGGATCTCCTTGTTGGAGTTCATCTGGAACAGACGACTGATACGCTCCTTCTTGCCAGAGCGTGGGTTGTATACATAGGAACCTGCCTTCACGCTACCAGAGTAGACACGGAAGAATACCAGACGTCCCATGTAGGGGTCGGTGGCAATCTTAAAGGCAAGAGCTGCTGTGGGCTCGTCCTCGCTGGGCTTACGTCCTTCCTCTTCCTCGGTGTTGGGGTTGGTACCAGTTACCACGTCCACGTCAACAGGAGCGGGGAGGAATGCGCAGACATAGTCAAGCAGGGGCTGCACACCCTTGTTCTTATAAGAGGAACCGCAGATCATCGGGGTGCATGCCATGGAGATGGTACCCTTGCGGATAGCGGCGATGATCTCGTCCTCAGTGATTGAGTTGGGATCGTCGAAGTATTTCTCCATCAGGGGCTCGTCATACTCAGCGGCAGCCTCAAGGAGCTTGTTACGCCACTCGTCGCACTCCTCTTTCAGGTCGGCGGGGATCTCCTCCACGTCATACTCAGCACCCATGGTCTCATCGTGCCACAGGATAGCCTTCATCTTGATGAGGTCTACCACACCCTTGAAGTTCTCCTCAGCACCGATGGGCACCTGGATCACCACGGGGTTAGCACCCAGGATGTCCTTCATCTGCTGTACGGTCTCGAAGAAGTCGGCACCGGAACGGTCCATCTTGTTGACGTAACCGATACGGGGCACGTTATACTTGTCAGCCTGACGCCATACGGTCTCTGACTGAGGCTGAACACCGTCAGCGGCAGAGTAGGTGGCGACAGCTCCGTCGAGCACACGCAGAGAACGCTCCACCTCAGCGGTGAAGTCCACGTGTCCCGGAGTGTCAATCAGGTTGATCTTGTACTCCTTGCCGTTCCACTTCCAGTTACAGGTAGTGGCAGCACTGGTGATGGTGATACCGCGCTCCTGCTCCTGAGCCATCCAGTCCATGGTAGCAGCACCGTCGTGCACCTCACCGATCTTATGCGTCTTACCCGTGTAGAAAAGGATGCGCTCTGACGTGGTGGTCTTACCTGCGTCGATGTGCGCCATAATACCGATGTTACGGGTCAAATGTAAATCGCGATTTGCCATTGTTTTTTCTTTTCCTTATTACCCCCCCTAAGTTAGGGGGGCGGGGGTCTGAACAAGGTTCTTTCCCCCTTCTGATTTCTTTTTCCTTATAATAATTAATATCTGAGTCTGTTCAGACCCCCATCCCCCTAACTTAGGGGGTAAGAGTTAGAATCTGAAGTGAGCGAACGCACGGTTAGCCTCAGCCATGCGGTGCATATCCTCCTTACGCTTGAAAGCACCACCCTGGTTGTTGAATGCATCCATGATCTCAGCAGCCAGCTTATCTGCCATAGACTTACCACTGCGCTTGCGGGCAAACGCAATCATATTCTTCATAGAAATACTCTCCTTACGGTCAGGACGAATCTCCGTAGGTACCTGGAAAGTGGCACCACCGATACGGCGGCTCTTCACCTCCACCTGGGGAGTGATGTTGTCCAAAGCCTGCTTCCAGATTTCCAGAGCTGACTTCTCCTCATTCTGCATCTTAGCCTTCACAGCCTCGAGCGCATTGTAGAAAATCTCGTAGGAGATAGACTTCTTACCATCGTACATCAGATGGTTCACAAACTTCGACACTTTCTTGTCGTTGAAGACTGGATCCGGCAGGATCACACGCTTCTTTGGTTTTGCTTTTCTCATTTTAATGTTGTTGTTTTGTTGTCTGCATGGGGCTGTCCTTACTTGATCTTCAACGCTCTCACATGAGCATTTACTCAACCTGTCTCGTACAATTCTCCAGCAAAACAGTTTTTTCTTTAAATTCTTCAGCCCTTCAATTCTTTGCAAGCAAAGCGTCTTGCGACGATCACTTCAATTCTTCAATCTTTCAATTCTTCAAACTTCAGGGCTTGTCCGCTTGGCATACTAACCTTCTCCGGTTATTATTTCTTAGCCTTTGGACGCTTAGCACCATACTTAGAACGACGCTGAGTACGGCTGGCAACACCGGCGGTATCAAGAGTACCACGCACGATGTGATAACGTACACCGGGAAGGTCCTTTACACGACCACCACGCACCAGTACGATACTGTGCTCCTGCAGGTTGTGTCCCTCTCCGGGAATGTAACTGTTGACCTCCTTCTGGTTGGTCAAACGAACACGGGCTACCTTACGCATAGCCGAATTAGGCTTCTTAGGAGTCGTTGTGTAGACACGCACGCAGACACCACGACGCTGGGGACATGCGTCCAGCGCGGGTGACTTGCTCTTGTCTACGAGCTCCTTTCTGCCTTTTCTTACCAATTGTGAAATTGTAGGCATAATTGTTTGATTTTTAAATTATTATATTATATGTATATATTCTACTTGACACACTGCGCCCTTCTCACAGGTCGCTTTTGGGCTGCAAAGGTACTAACTTTTCGGGAAACCACCTAATTAATAAAGCACGAAAAAACACTTACCTTATGATTTTTAACATAAAATAAGTGTTTTAGAAATAATTAACCGCCCTTATGCCTCTCCTTTGCCTACTTGGAAGGGGGAAATGGTGCGTGGCTCCTGGTTGGGAATCTTGATAGGACCGAACTCACGCTCGTACCGCATGATATTATCCTGCAGGGCACCGAGCAGTCTTTTGGCATGCTCGGGAGCCAGTATCACCCGGCTCCTGACCTGGTTCTTGGGAACACCGGGGAGGATGCGGGCGAAGTCAATGACGAAGTCGCTACTCGAGTGTGAGATAATGGCGAAATTAGCGTATTCGCCTTGTGCCACGTCCTGTGGCAGTTCCAGTTGCAGTTGTCCTTGCTCTTGTTTCTTCTCGTTATTTTCCATATCGTTTTGTTGTTTAAATGTTAACCATATTTATTTAAGAAAGATTATAGCGGTATTAACCGGAAGGTAAATGCCCGGTTCCGGCACGGAACACGATAAGTCGGCAAAGCCTGCCCCCACTCACTCCAACTATCCACGCCCCCGACACCGGCATGCACCATGTCGATATTCAGGTTGGTATAGCGGGACTTCGGAACCTGCGGAGCATGCCGCTGTGCCTTCTGCATACCCGGTTCGTCAAGGTCCTCCACACTATAATGCAGGGCAGAGGCAGAGAAAGGATGATCCGCCTCTATGCGCAAGCCCCTGCCGGCGGCATCAGTCTGCCGCCACCACCGCATATCCGTCTTTGTACCTGTCTCCTGCGGACGGATATAGGGGTAGAACTGTTCGTCGGCAGTTTGTTCGTAGATACCGACACGCTGTGACAGATGGCGGTCGCTGTAGTTCTCCACCGGTCCACGACCATAATACTGACTGATTCCCATGCTGTAGGGCATCTGTAGCACCATGCCATAGCGAAGCATGTCGGGAACGGTTTCGCCAGGTGTGGTTTGCATCTGTTCAGTGACCGTGATAACACCACTCTTCTCTACATGGTACTGAAGGGTCAGCGTGGCTTTCACTTCCGGCATGTCATAAACTGCGGTAACAGTATAGGCGCCTTTCCTGTCTTTCTTGCTCTGATTGAAACTCTTGAGCTGCATCACCGGACTACGCCATACCTGATTCTTCACATGCAACCTGGCACCCATGTCGTTGTCTGTAACGGCACGCCAGAACAGGGGTTTGAGTGTGCCACCCTTACCCAGCATTGACTGACCATTGACAACATATTCCCTGATAAAGCCTGTGGACTGGTCGAAACTGAGCGTAAAAGGCTGAGAGCTGGATGCCATGTGTTGTTCGGACCTCTGACCGGTGACTGGCAGTTGAGCGTAAGCGACCGTCTGGTTCTGTTCCATGAGGGGCTGCTTTTCCTTCAACTTGAAATCAATGTTCAGGAAGTATTCGCCTATGGCAGACAGCTGACCTAACGGCAGAGTCAACTCTGTGGTAGCCTGCGGCTGACAGTCAAGGTTGGCTACTGTACCCTGCTTGACTGGAACGCCATCGCACAGGAGAGTCCATGACAGATAGACATAGTCGAGTGGACGGAAGAAGTTTTCGTTCTTGACACGGATGCGGCCATTCTTGATATCAACGGCTTCGACCCAGATGTTCTGGTACTGGTACCCCACCTCATAAACCTGAGGATTAGGAACACGGTCGGGGCTGACAAGACCATTGTCGCAGAAATTATTGTCGGAGGGGTCGTAGTTGTTATAGTCGCCACCATATTTATAAACAGCCCGTCCATTGGAATCAAAACCATGCAATGACTGATCTACAAAATCCCAGATAAAACCACCCTGATATTTAGGATAGCGGCGAACGAGGTCCCAATACTCCTTGAAACCGCCACTACTATTACCCATCGCATGACTATACTCACACTGGATGAGCGGTTTCTGTTTGCTGGCATCCTTGGCATAGCCCTCGCAATGGTCCTGGCGCATATACATCGGACAAAAGATATCTGTATTATCGCCACCATGCGCCTGTTCGTATTGAACGGGACGACTTGTATCCTGCGATTTGATCCACTGATAGGCTGCAGTGAAGTTGGGACCATTCACCGTCTCGTTACCCAGACTCCAGATGATAATACTGGGATGGTTGAAATTCATCATGACATTATGCTGGTTACGCTCCAGTATCTGACGGGCGAAGAGGGGTTTCTTCGTAGGCGCATCATCACCATAACCAAAACCGTGACTCTCCTGATTAGCCTCAGCAACCAGATAGAGACCATACTTGTCGCAGAGGTCATACCACAAGGGATCATCGGGGTAATGACAGGTTCGCACGGCATTAATATTGAAACGCTTCATCAACTGGATGTCCTGTAACATACGCTCGGGAGACACCACATAGCCACCATCAGGATCCAATTCATGACGGTTGACACCTTTTATATATATAGGCTGGCCATTCACCAGTAACTGAGCACCCTTGATTTCAACCTTGCGGAACCCGACTCTCTGTGCGATAAACGTATCGCCATAACGCACTAACAGCGTATAAAGATAAGGGGTCTCTGCCGTCCACTTATGAGGATTCGACACTTTCATCTCCAAGCCCTTCGTTGATGCCACCTCACGGCCATCAGCATCCAGCAGAGAGAGATGTGCCTCCGCATGACCGACAGTGGCCAACTGAACCGTCAACACACCATCCTGATAGTTATTCACCAAGTCAGGAGTGATGCGGATATCCTGGATATGATTATCTTTGTCTTGTGCATAGAGATAACAAGAGCGCCCTACCCCACTCAGACGCCAGAAATCCTGATCTTCATCGTAAGAACCGTCGCACCACCGGAAAGTCTGGAAAGCTATCAAGTTCTCGCCAGAATGAATATAAGGTGTCACATCAAACTCGGCAGCCACCTTGGAGTCTTCTGCATAGCCCACATAATGACCATTGACCCAGAGATAGATACAAGAGGTGACAGAACCGAAATGAGCTATCACCTGCTTGCCATTCCAACTGGAGGGGATAGAAATCTTGCGACGATACGTTCCCACATGATTATCCTTTACGGGAACCTCAGGCGGATTGTTCTCGAAATGACCACGCCAGGCAAAACCAATGTTCACATATTCCGGATGTCCGTAGCCGTTGAGTTCCCATATCCCAGGTACAGGCATCGTAGCCCAGGCATGGTCGTCAAAATCAATATCAAAACACCCGACAGGCCGTTTGTCGGCATGGTCCGTCCAAATAAAGCGCCATGTCCCATCGAGTGACAAATAATTGGCAGAACTTTTCTTATCACCGGCAAGGGCAAGTGCTTCGGACTCATAACCGAAAAAGTCAGTATGGGGGGTAAAACGATTGACTTCGTTTACCTGTAAATCATGCCACTCTGTCATGGTAGGCTGCTGGGCATAGGCTGTAAGCGCAAAGGCGCTGAAAGATAATGCGAGAAATAACTTGTTCATAGGTTGATAGTTTTTTAGAGAAAAAGCGCCACTGCAAGAGGTATTGCAGCGGCGCCTTTATGAGGGTTTAGAATTTACTTTTCTTCAAGAGCAGGCTCCTCTGCGAAATCGAGGACGTTCTTCTTGTTAGCCTGCATCCGCTCGTACTCCTCCTTCGAGCCGACGATGATCTTCTCGAACTCACGGAGACCCGTACCGGCAGGAATCAGGTGACCGGCAATCACGTTCTCCTTCATACCCTCAAGGGTGTCGACCTTACCACGGATGGCTGCCTCGTTGAGCACCTTCGTCGTCTCCTGGAAGGATGCGGCAGACATGAAGGACTTGGTCTGAAGGGCTGCACGGGTGATACCCTGCAGGATCTGCGTGGAGGTGGCTGGAACGGCATCACGCACCTGGACAATCCTCAGGTCGCGGCGCTTCAGCATGGAGTTCTCGTCACGCAGCTTACGGGCGGTGACAATCTGACCCTTCTGCAGGTTCTCGGAGTCACCGGCGTCGATGACCACCTTCTTACCCCAGATACGGTCGTTCTCCTCTGCGAAGTCGAGCTTGTCGACAATCTCCTGCTCGAGGAAGGAGGTGTCACCGGGCTCGTTGATCTGCACCTTACGCATCATCTGACGGACGATAATCTCGAAGTGCTTGTCGTTGATCTTCACACCCTGCAGACGGTATACGTCCTGTACCTCGTTGACGATGTACTCCTGTACTGCCGTGGGACCCTTGATGGCAAGGATGTCGGCAGGAGTGATGACACCGTCAGAGAGCGGTGTACCGGCACGGACGGCATCGTGCTCCTGTACCAGGATCTGCTTGGACAGGGATACAAGATACTTACGCTGCTCACCCGTCTTGGAGGTGACGATGATCTCACGGTTACCACGCTTTACCTTACCCATGGTCACCTCACCGTCGATCTCAGAGACGATGGCAGGGTTGGATGGGTTACGTGCCTCGAACAACTCGGTGACACGTGGCAGACCACCGGTGATATCACCACCCTTGGCTGCGGCACGTGGAATCTTCACGAGGGTCTCACCGGTCTTCACGGTCTGACCATCCTCAACGACGACGTGTCCACCCACAGGGAAGTTATAGGTACCGATGACCTCACCATCGGCTCCGATGACGTCACAGGTAGGAACCTTTGACTTGTCTTTCGACTCGGTGACGATCTTCTCGGTCAGACCGGTGGTATCATCGGTCTCAGCACGGAAGGTGATACCCTCGATGACATCATGGAACTTCAAGGTACCGGCATATTCTGTGACGATAACGGCATTGAACGGATCCCACTGGGCTACCTTATCACCCTTCTTCACGGTATCTCCTGACTTGAAGTACAGGGAAGAACCGTAAGGCACGTTCACCGTAGAGAGCACGATCTTGGTATTGGGATCCACAAAGCGTGCCTCACCCAGACGGCTGACAACCATCTCGCACTCACGACCGTCCTCATCGAATGGGACAGTACGTACTTCCTCCAGCTCTAATACAGAGTCGTTCTTTGCCACGATACTTGCGTTGGCAGCAGCATTGGCGGCAACACCACCGGCGTGGAACGTACGAAGTGTCAGCTGTGTACCCGGCTCACCGATAGCCTGTGCGGCGATGACACCGACAGCCTCACCCTTCTGTACCATACGGCGGGTGGCAAGGTTACGTCCGTAACACTTCATGCAGACACCATGCTTCGACTCACAGGTGAGTACGGAACGGATCTCGACACTCTCAATAGGAGAGTCCTCGATAGCCTGTGCGATAGGCTCGGTAATCTCCTCACCAGCAGCAACGATCAGCTCGCCGGTAGAGGGATGGATAATATCATGTACGGAAACACGACCAAGGATACGCTCATAAAGGGTAGAGATGGTCTCATCGCCATTCTTCAGGGCGGTGCATACCAAGCCACGGAGCGTTCCACAGTCCTCCTCATTGATAATCACGTCGTGTGACACGTCAACCAGACGACGGGTCAGGTATCCTGCGTCTGCCGTCTTCATAGCGGTATCGGCAAGACCCTTACGGGCACCGTGGGTAGAGATGAAGTACTCCAGCACGGACATACCCTCCTTGAAGTTCGACAGGATGGGGTTCTCAATAATCTGCGCACCCTCGGCACCGGCTTTCTGAGGCTTTGCCATCAGACCACGCATACCGGAGAGCTGACGGATCTGGTCCTTACTACCACGGGCACCAGAGTCAAGCATCATGAATACGGCATTGAAGCCCTGGTCTGCCTCGGTCATCTCCTTCATCAGGACATTACCCAAGTCATTGTTAATATGTGTCCAGGTATCGATGACCTGATTATAACGCTCGTTATCGGTGATGAATCCCATGTTGTAGTTCTCAGTAATCTGACGAACCTCCTCGTTACCTTTCTCTACCAGTGCCTTCTTGGACTCCGGAATGATGATGTCGTCGAGGTTGAAGGACAGACCTGCCTCATATGCCATGCGGTAACCGAGGTTCTTGATACCATCGAGGAACTCACAAGCCTCAGCGAAGCCTACATTCTTGATCACGTCGGCGATGATGTCACGAAGACTCTTCTTAGAGATGATACGGTTGACATAGCCTACCTCCTTCGGGATGATGCCATTGACGATGACACGACCGACAGAGGTCTCCACCATGTGCTTCACGGGCTCGCCATCCACGATATCGTCCACCATCACCTTCACCTGGGCGTGCAGGTCGCACTTGCCCTCGTTATGGGCGATGATAGCCTCCTCAGGACCATAGAACGTGAGTCCCTCACCCTTGGCACCGGGACGGATCTTAGAGATATAATAGAGTCCGAGCACCATATCCTGTGAAGGAACGGTAATAGGAGCGCCATTGGCAGGATTCAGGATGTTATGACTCTGAAGCATCAGGATCTGTGCCTCCAGGATAGCCTCATTGCTCAACGGGAGGTGGACAGCCATCTGGTCACCATCGAAGTCAGCGTTGAACGCCGTACATGCCAATGGGTGCAGCTGGATTGCCTTACCCTCGATCAGCTTGGGCTGGAATGCCTGGATACCCAGACGGTGCAGCGTCGGTGCACGGTTGAGCAATACAGGATGTCCCTTCATCACATTCTCGAGGATATCCCAGATAACCGGCTCACGACGGTCGACAATCTTCTTAGCCGACTTCACCGTCTTCACGATGCCACGCTCGATGAGCTTACGGATGATGAACGGCTTGTAGAGCTCGGCAGCCATCAGCTTGGGAAGACCGCACTCACCCATCTTCAACTCAGGACCGACAACGATAACGGAACGGGCAGAGTAGTCAACACGCTTACCCAGCAAGTTCTGACGGAAACGTCCCTGCTTACCTTTCAGGGAGTCAGAGAGTGACTTCAACGGACGGTTGCTCTCACTCTTGACGGCACTGGACTTACGGCTGTTGTCGAAGAGGGAGTCGACAGCCTCCTGCAACATACGCTTCTCGTTGCGGAGAATCACCTCAGGAGCCTTGATCTCCATCAGTCTCTTCAGACGGTTGTTACGGATGATGACACGACGGTAGAGGTCGTTCAGGTCAGAGGTTGCGAAACGGCCGCCATCCAGTGGAACCAACGGACGCAACTCCGGCGGAGTCACAGGGATGATCTTCATAATCATCCACTCGGGACGGTTGATGCCCTTCTCGACACTGGAACGGAATGCCTCGACCACCTGCAGGCGCTTCAACGCCTCGTTCTTACGTTGCATGGACGAGTCACTGTTGGCACGGTCACGCAACTCATAAGACAGGGAGTCAAGGTCAAGACGGAGCAAGAGGTCATAGATTGCCTCAGCACCCATCTTGGCAATGAACTTATTAGGATCACTGTCGTCAAGATAGTCGTTCTCGGCAGGTATCTTATTATCGAGGATGTCATTGTACTCCTCCTCAGACAGCAGGTCATACATGTTAGAGCCGATAGCATCATTACCCTCAGCGTCCTTCTTTCCTGCCATGATTCCTGGCTGGATAACGACATAACGCTCATAATAGATGATGGCATCGAGCTTCTTGGTAGGAAGACCGAGCAGGTAACCTATCTTGTTGGGAAGGCTGCGGAAATACCAGATATGAGCCACAGGAACCACAAGCTCAATATGACCTGTACGCTCACGACGAACCTTCTTCTCTGTTACCTCTACACCACAGCGGTCACATACAATACCTTTGTAACGGATACGCTTATATTTGCCACAGGCACACTCGTAGTCCTTGGTAGGACCGAAGATGCGCTCGCAGAACAAACCGTCGCGCTCGGGCTTGTACGTACGGTAGTTGATGGTCTCAGGCTTGGTCACCTCGCCACAGGAGTTCTCAAGGATCTCCTCGGGAGAGGCAAGACCGATAGTAATCTTGGTGAAATTACTCTTTATCTTTGTATCTTTCTTGAAAGCCATATTATCAATTTTTCAATTTTTCAACTTCTCAATTCTCTATTAGTCCATCTTGATACTGAGACCAAGACCCTTCAACTCATGCAACAGTACGTTGAGTGACTCCGGAATACCTGGAGTTGGCATGGGCTCTCCCTTCACGATAGCCTCATAAGCCTTCGAACGACCAACGACATCGTCAGACTTGATGGTCAGAATCTCTTGCAGTACATGGCTGGCACCAAATGCCTCAAGAGCCCAGACCTCCATCTCTCCGAAACGCTGACCACCAAACTGTGCCTTACCACCAAGTGGCTGCTGGGTAATCAGGCTGTACGGACCAATAGAACGGGCATGCATCTTGTCCTCTACCATGTGACCAAGCTTCAGGAAGTAGGTAATACCTACCGTTGCCGGCTGGTCAAACTGCTCACCTGTCTCACCATCATACAGATGGGTAGAGCAGAGGCGGGGAAGTCCTGCCTTATCTGTCCACTCGGCAAGGTCCTCCAGTTTAGCACCATCGAAGATTGGCGTAGCGAACTTCACACCAAGACGCTTACCGGCAGCACCGAGGATAGCCTCGAAAATCTGACCGAGGTTCATACGAGAAGGCACACCCAGCGGGTTGAGTACCAGGTCTACAGGACGACCGTCCTCTAGGAATGGCATATCCTCCTGGCGAACCACCTTGGAGACGATACCCTTGTTACCGTGACGACCGGCAAGTTTATCACCTACACCGATCTTACGCTTCTTGGCAACATATACCTTCGCCATCTGCAGGATACCTGAGGGCAGCTCGTCACCAATGGTGATGGCAAACTTCTTACGCTTCATCTCGGCATCGAGCAGCTTAAACTTCTTCATATAATTGATAATCAGCTGGGCGATGAGCTGGTTCTTGTGCTCATCATTGGTCCAATTGCTGATCTGGATATCACCATACTCAAGATTCTTCAGTGCGGCAATGGTAAACTTGCTGCCCTTGGAGATAATCTCGGCACCTGTATAGTCTTTCACACCCTGTGAGGTCTTGCCCTTTGTCAAGGTGGCAAGTTTCTCGACCAGGATATCCTTCAGGTCCTCAATCTTTGCCTCGTGCTCCTCGTCAATCTTAGCGAGCAGTATCTTATCCTGCTGCTTGGTAGCACGGGTCTTGGTAGCACGGGTGAAGAGCTTCTTATCGATAATGACACCAGAGAGTGACGGATTGGCTTTGAGGGAAGAGTCCTTCACATCACCTGCCTTGTCACCAAAGATGGCACGGAGCAGCTTCTCCTCCGGAGAGGGATCGCTCTCTCCCTTCGGGGATATCTTACCAATCAGGATGTCACCTGGCTCGACACGGGCACCGACACGGATGACACCGTTCTCGTCGAGGTCCTTAGTGGCTTCCTCACTGACATTAGGAATATCTGCAGTGAACTCCTCTGCACCACGCTTTGTCTCGCGGACATCCAAAGAATACTCGTCCACATGGACAGAGGTCAGGATATCCTCACGGACGATGCGCTCGTTGAGCACGATAGCATCCTCATAGTTATATCCCTTCCATGGCATGTATGCCACCAACAGGTTGCGTCCAAGGGCAAGCTCACCATTCTCCGTAGCATAACCTTCCGTCAGGATATCACCCTTCTTCACACGCTGACCCTTCTCACAGATAGGACGAAGGTCAATCGTCATGTTCTGGTTGGTACGACGGAACTTAGGAATACGATATTCCTTAAGTGCAGGCTCGAAGCTGACAAACTCCTCATCCTCTGTACGGTCGTAAAGAATACGGATGGTTGTGGCGTCGATATAGTCAATCACACCGTCACCCTCAGCAGTAATCATCGTACGAGAGTCCTCACAAACCTGCTTCTCAATACCGGTACCTACAATAGGTGCCTCGTTGTGAAGCAGAGGAACTGCCTGACGCATCATGTTCGATCCCATCAGCGCACGGTGAGCGTCATCATGCTCCAGGAACGGAATCAATGAGGCTGCAATAGAAGCAATCTGCTGGGGAGAGACATCTATCAGGTCTACGTCTGAAGGTGGAACAACAGGGAAGTCTGCATCCTGACGGCATTTCACGACGGGACGGATAAACGTTCCATCGTCACGCAGAGGCGCATTACCCTGACCAATCACATGGTCTTCCTCCTCCTCGGCGGTCAGATAGACAATATCATCATTATTGAGGTTGGCAACACCATTCTCCACCTTACGGTAAGGAGTCTCGATGAAGCCAAGTTCGTTAATCTTAGCATATACACAAAGAGAGGAGATCAGACCGATGTTTGGTCCTTCAGGACTCTCAATAGGACAAAGACGACCATAGTGGGTATAGTGTACGTCACGAACCTCGAAACCGGCACGCTCACGAGACAGACCACCAGGACCCAGGGCAGACAAACGACGTTTGTGAGTCACCTCTGCAAGTGGGTTGGTCTGGTCCATGAACTGTGACAACGGATTAGTACCGAAGAACGAGTTAATCACACTGGATATCGTCTTGGCGTTAATCAAATCCGTTGGTGTGAACACCTCATTATCACGAACGTTCATGCGCTCACGGATAGTACGGCTCATACGGGCAAGACCGATAGAGAACTGGTTGCTCAGCTGCTCACCAACGGTACGTACACGACGGTTAGACAAATGGTCAATATCATCGACAGTAGCCTTGGAGTTCACCAACTGAATCAGATACTTGATAATCTCAATGATATCTTCTTTCGTCAGTACACGAACATCCATCTCTGTATTCAGACCCAGCTTCTTGTTAATACGATAACGACCGACATCACCCAGATCATAACGCTTGTCAGAGAAGAACAAGTTCTGGATGACCTCACGGGCACTGGCATCATCAGCAGGATCTGCATTACGCAACTGACGATAGATATATAATACAGCTTCTTTCTCAGAGTTACTGGGGTCTTTCTGCAAAGTATTGAAGATAATAGAATAATCCTGAGCCACTGTCTCGTCCTTGTGCACCAGAATCGTCTGGGCACCACTCTCCAGGATGTCATCCATATTCTCCTCAGTAATCTCTGTCTCACGCTCCATGATAACCTCGTTACGCTCGATAGATACTACCTCACCGGTATCCTCATCAACAAAATCCTCATTCCAGCTCTTCAGCACACGGGCTGCCAGTTTACGGCCCTGGGCTTTCTTCAAAGCCGTCTTGTTAACCTTTACCTCCTCGGCAAGTTCGAAAATCTCAAGGATGTCCTTATCGTTCTCGTAACCAATAGCACGAAGCAAGGTCGTCACAGGCAACTTCTTCTTACGATCGATATACGCATACATGACATTGTTGATGTCTGTAGCGAACTCAATCCAAGAACCCTTGAACGGGATGATACGGGCACTATAGAGCAGCGTACCGTTGGCATGTACGTTCTGACCGAAGAACACGCCAGGTGAACGGTGCAACTGTGATACTACCACGCGCTCAGCACCATTGATAACAAAAGTACCATTTGAGGTCATATAAGGAATCGGACCCAGGAAAACATCCTGAATCACTGTTCCGAAATCCTCATGATCGGGATCAGTACAATAAAGTTTCAACTTTGCCTTCAAGGGTACACTATAGGTCAGCCCACGCTCCAGACATTCGTCAATCGTGTAACGTGGCGGATCAATATAGTAATCCAAGAACTCAAGAACGAAATTATTACGCGTATCGGTGATAGGGAAGTTCTCTGCGAACACCTTATACAAACCGTCATTCTTGCGTTCCTCAGGGGGAGTATCCAACTGCAGGAAGTCTTTGAATGACTTTAATTGCACATCGAGGAAATCCGGAAACGGCATCGGATTCTTGACGCTGCCAAAGTTTACTCTGTTATCAATTACTTTTGAAGCCATAAATTTTGGTTTATATTTACTATAGTCACTATAGCCCCTATAGAAACTATAGTTTTAAAATAAAAAAAACAAGAAAATGGTCGGGAACCCTCTACTGGAGAGCTCCCAACCATATTATTGTTGTTGTGCTTAAATTATTTCAGCTCAACTACGGCACCAGCCTCTTCGATAGCCTTCTTCAGGTTCTCAGCCTCTGCCTTTGCCATACCCTCCTTGATAGTAGCAGGAGCACCATCAACGAGATCCTTAGCTTCCTTCAGACCAAGACCACAAGCCTCCTTAACAGCCTTAACAACCTGGAGCTTGTTAGCGCCTACCTCTTTCAGAACAACGTCGAAAGAAGACTTCTCCTCAGCAGCCTCAGCGGCACCTGCAGCAGCAGGACCAGCAGCAACTGCAACAGCTGCAGCGGCGGGCTCAATTCCATACTCGTCCTTCAGGACTGTAGCTAACTCTTGTACTTCTTTAACTGTCAAGTTTACCAACTCTTCAGCAATAGCTTTAATATCTGCCATTTTATTTGAAATTTTAATGTTTTTAATGTTAATTGTTATACTTCTCGCTTATTTGTTACGCTCAGCGACAGCGTCAAGCAGTCCATGGATCTTACCACCAGCGTTCAAACCTGATACGACAGTCTTGATAGGAGACTGCAGCAAGGCAACAACATCTGCGATAAGTTCGCTCTTGCTCTTGATAGCAACCAGTTCCTCAAGTTTGTCAGCACCTACAAAGAAGCCCTCCTCTGCATACGCAGCCTTCAGGGCGGGGATGCCTTCCTTCTTGTATTCCTTGAGCAACTTAGCAGGAACATTTGCCTGATGAGCGAACATCATGGCAGTGTTACCTTTCAAGCAGCCATAAAGTGGTTCGAAGTCAATCTCAGAAGCCTCGAAAGCCTTGTGAAGAAGCTTGTTCTTCACTACGACCATCTTAATCTCATTCTTGAAGCACTTGCGACGAAGATTACTTGTCTGCTCAGCGTTCAGTCCGGTAACGTCTACCAGATAGAAATGAGGATACTCCTTCAGTTTCTCTCCGAGTTCTACAATAATAGTATCTTTTACTTCCTTTTTCATTTTACTAAACTTTTACGGAGTTATTCAACTGATTTAGGATCTACCTTAATACCTGCACTCATCGTGCTTGAGATAAAGATACTCTTAATGTATGTACCCTTGGCAGCGGCAGGTTTCAGCTTAATGATAGTCTGAATAAACTCCTTAGCATTCTCATAAATCTGATCAGCAGTAAAGGTCACCTTACCGATTGACGTGTGCACAATACCTGCCTTGTCAACCTTAAAGTCAATCTTACCCTGCTTTACCTCTTTAACTGCCTTAGCAACGTCCATAGTCACAGTACCACTCTTGGGGTTTGGCATCAGTCCGCGAGGACCGAGGATACGGCCCAAAGGACCGAGCTTACCCATGCAAGAGGGCATTGTAATGATAACATCAACATCAGTCCAACCGCCTTTGATCTTGTTGATATACTCGTCAAGACCAACATAGTCGGCACCTGCTTCCTTAGCAGCAGCTTCCTGGTCGGGAGTACAGAGAGCGAGCACGCGAGTCACCTTACCAGTACCATTCGGAAGTGATACGACACCACGAACCATCTGGTTGGCTTTACGCGGGTCAACGCCCAAGCGTACATCGATATCAAGGGATGCCTCAAACTTTGTAGTGGTGATTTCCTTCACCAGTTCTGCGGCTTCCTTCAAAGAGTATGCTTTCCCTGCTTCAACCTTATCAGCTACCAACTTTTGATTTTTTGTCAGTTTACTCATTTTTCTAATTGAAGTTATTTGTTATTTACCAGGGAAGTCCCCTTTTACAGTGATACCCATACTTCTTGCTGTACCGGCAACCAACTTCATAGCCGACTCCACAGAGAGCCGCCCTTAACCTTAGCAGCCTCCATCAGCTGAATTGCAGCGGGAGGAGTCTTGATAACAAAGCTAAAAGACTTATCTGCATAGTAAGTGATAACGACTGGCAATACCTTGCCTGCCTTGTCCTGGGTTCTGGCGTTGAACTCTTTGCAGAATCCCATGATATTAATACCCTTAGAACCAAGAGCAGGTCCTACTGGGGGAGAAGGATTCGCAGCGCCACCTTTAATCTGTAATTTGATTAATCCAGCAACTTCTTTAGCCGCGACCGTATATATAGAACAGGCATACCGTAACTTACACCTTATTCTTTCTCTACTTGCGTGAACGCCAACTCCAAAGGAGTCTTACGTCCAAATATCTTAACCATTACCTTTAACTTGCGCTTCTCAGAGTTGACCTCCTCGATCACTCCGCTGAATCCGCTAAACGGACCGTCAATCACCTTGACAGTCTCGTCAACGCTATATGGTATGCTAATCTCCGTATTCTCCACAGCAGACTCTTCAGCGGTACCCAAAATACGATTGATTTCCGACTGACGCACTACCTGCGGGTTATCCATACCACCTAAGAATCCCAGAACGTTGGGGATGAAACGAAGCATATGTGCTACCTCACCCTGCAAATTGGCCTGCACAAGAACATATCCTGGCAAGAACAATTTTTCCTTGATGACGCGTTTTCCGTTACGGAGCATGGCATACTTCTCTGTAGGAAGCAATACTTCTCCCACATGAGCCTCCAGCACATCGTTGTGTTTTTTAGCAGCATCGATGAACTCCTTGACTTTGCCTTCTTTTCCACTAACGGCACGCAGCACGTACCACTTCATACTAGTCTCAGACATCTATTCTCAACGTTTAGATAGTATATATTGAACTCATGACTGCCTTGAATATAACATCCATCAGCCATACCACTACTGCAATAATAAGAGAAGCCGAAAGAACAAGTACTGCACTCTGGGTCAGTTCTTTTCGAGTCGGCCAAGTTGTCTTATGCGCAAGTTCTTCATAACATGCCTTGCAATAATTGAAAAATGTCTTTACGATATTCATGTCTTTATCTTTTTAGCACGGGAAGGAGGACTCGAACCCACGACCCTCGGTTTTGGAGACCGATGCTCTACCAACTGAGCTATTCCCGTAAGTAAGCCCCCACCCTTGAGCGGGGGCTTGTTTATTGACTTCTTATTAGGAGCTATAGTGACTATAGGAAACTATAGGAACTATTCCTAACAAGTTAATTAGTCTTCGTAAACCTCTGTGATCTGACCAGAACCTACCGTACGACCACCCTCACGGATAGCGAAGCGGAGACCTGGGTTCAGGGCTACAGCGTAGATCAACTCAACGGTAATCTCTACGTTATCACCAGGCATTACCATCTCAACGCCAGCAGGCAGAGTGATCTCACCGGTGCAGTCCATTGTACGGAGATAGAACTGAGGACGATACTTGTTTCCGAATGGAGTGTGACGTCCACCCTCTTCCTTCTTCAGTACATAGATA
>OMWH01000042.1 GCA_900314755.1 uncultured Prevotellaceae bacterium
AATACTACAGCCAAACGCTGAAGCAAATCTTCACCCTGTCTGATGTCATCAAATTCAGTTCGGATTTGGATACAGGTATTGAGTCGGACTATATCCCAGCGTTCACCAGCGGCTCTGCCAAGTATCCCGTCATGAAGACAGTCATTGTGGAGAGTATCCTGACAAGAGTCGGCATCACACCCGTCCAGGGCAATGTAGTGTCTGCCTTTGTGGGAGAGGAATGCCGTGGTACGGAGATGCTCTCTCCTTATGGAAACACGTCACTGACCATCTACGGCAGTACCCAGGGCGAGTCGGTGACCCTGAAATATTATGATGCCGCTACAGGACATTTGTTCACCATCCCTGATATTGTAAAAATGTAAGATGATTTAATATATAATAATGAAGAAATACTTTTCAATTTATGGTATAGCCTATTTTCTCTTGCTGGCAGTCGTGTTGGTATTGCTCTGGGTGTATCCGAAACTGGAGCTTCATCTGCTGTTGAACTCCTATCACACGAGGCTCCAGGATATCTTCTTTACTTATTACTCCATGCTGGCAGAAGGACCATTATACTTCTTTGCCCTGCTCCCAGTTTTCTGGAAGCATATTAAACTGACCATTTTCTTCGCCCTCAGTGAACTGACAGGTGGTGCGGTATTGCAATTACTGAAACATCTTATCAGTATGCCGCGTCCCCACAGCGCATTTGAGAATTACCCCGATATGGTTTTGCCTGTTGTGGAGGGTGTCAACTTGCATAGCAGCAATTCGTTCCCATCGGGTCATGCCTCTACGTTCTTTGTCTTCTTCACATGCTGCGCTATCTTTCTGGCATACCATCATCAGCTCAGTACCGGACAAGATAATCACAAGTCATGGGCGGTGTTCTCCTTCTCGCTGTTGCTGCTGTTGTCATTTGCTGCACTGGGTGCTTATTCGCGTGTCTATCTCTCGCAACATTTCCTGTCTGACGTATGCATGGGCAGTGTCATTGGATTTATAACTCCTTGTCTGATATTTTACTTCGGCAGGAAGTCAAATAAGGTAAAGAAATGGTATCAAAATAACAGAATGGTTTAACCATCATCAGCCATGTACGATTATATCCGGGGAGATGTTCTCTTTATCATGCTTTATACAGTTGTCACAACCATGTCATTGGTGGCAAGCTGTTATCTGCTGTTCCGACAGGGCAATGCCTTTGCCGCCGACATCACCCCGCCATTGCGTTTGCGTCGCTGGACAGCAGCGTTCCTTGCCAGCGTAGGTGTAGGACATTTGTGGTATTTCCCGTTATTTTTCCTCACCTCCAGCGATGATCTTAGACTGGTGGATCTTATAGGTGGACTGCTTGACTTTATGACGATTTTTCCTTTGGCGATAGTCGTCATGATTGTCATGCTGCAAGACCGATGTCGACCACTGTGGCCCATTGCCGTTATGGTGGCACCGCTCGTCGTGGGTATGTCATTGTGCATTGCCAACCGCAGCTATACACTTATTATGATCATATATGGTTATTTCCTGTTGTTGGGCGTGGGAATTGTTATATATATGGTACGTGAGGTGAGGAAGTATGGTCGCTGGTTACGTGACAACTATGCCGATCTGGAGCACAAGGAGGTGTGGCAGAGTATCGTGGTGTTGTTCATCATGCTGCTGGTCTTCGTCATCTATGTGTTTACTAACGATGGCGTAGCTTACCAATACACCTTGCAGGTGACCTGTATCGTACTGATAAGCTTCCTCGTGTGGCGGGTCGAGACGTTAAGCGACCTTAGTGTCTCTCAGTCTCTCTGCTTGGCTGTGGAAACGGAGGCGGGGGGAGGAGAGTCGATGGAGGATAACTTCTCGCAGTCTGCTCAAGACAAGATAGGCTTATTATTACAACAACGCTGCATTGATGTGGAACTCTACTTGCAGCGCGACCTGACCGTTTACCAGCTTGCCAAGGCGGTTGGTACAAACCGTTTTTATCTTAGTAAGTATTTTGCACGGCAAGGAAATACTTATAATGCCTATATCAATAGTCTGCGTATCGACCATTTCGTCAATCTCTATCGTAAGACTATTGAGTCTCAGCAATCTTTTACTCTCAAGCAGCTGGCACAGCAAAGCGGATTCTGCAGTTACAGCACTTTCAGCAATGCTTTCAAGCAACACATGGGGAAAAGTGTGACAGCATGGATAGGCGATAACAATACTTAATCTAATAACAATAATTAAAACCTAAAATGATGAAACAGACGATTATTCTTGGCAACATCATCACGGTAGATGAGAAAAAGCCCTTTGCCAAGGCTGCTTTAGTGAAGAACGGCGTGTTTGCCTATGTCGGCAGTGCAGAGGAAGTGAAGAAACTTGCATGCAGTGATGCGCAGGTGTTGGACTATGGTGACAACTATGTTTATCCAGGTTTCCTTGAGTCCCATTGTCATGGTCATCTGGCAGGTTACCGTGCTATCGGACAGGCAGACCTGATGCAGGCAGGTTTTACAGACTATCCTAAATACCGTGAGATTATCAAGGAATTCATTGCGAAGAACCCGCAGCGCCAGTTTTATATGGCTGCCGGATGGGTGGAGAATGAGGAATACGTCACCAAGGCGTATCTGGATGAGATATGTTCTGACAAACCATTGATTATGCAAACGGGTGGCGGGCACTCCATGCTGCTCAATACCAAGGCGATGCAATGGGCAGGCATTGACGCAGCGTATGCCAAGAAATGGGGTTATGACTTAGTGCATGTAGATAAGGACGGGGAGCCTGATGGCTATATCTGTGAGGGTCCTGTATTTGAGATTACACCAAAAATTCCCACAAGTCTGGAAGAGATCAAGGAGTATCTGCTCGCATGGCAGGAAATCGCTCTCAAGAGTGGCTTTACCGCTGTAGGTGATGCTGGTGTGGAGATTGTTCATCGTGACGCTCCCAAGGCATTTAAAGAACTGCAGGAGGAAGGCAAGTTGAAGCTGCGCACCTTTGCATGGATGTACGTTACCGATAATATAGCCGACCCAAAGGCAGAGATTGCCCGCATCGCAGCGCAGCGAGCAGAGTTGGGTGGAGAGTATTTCAATATTATCGGACCCAAGGCATTCCTGGATGGTGTGACCGAGGCACATACGGGTTGGCAGAATCAGGATTACCTGGATGAGCCTGGCTATCATGGCGCAGAGCGCTTCAACGACCACGACAAGATGGTGGAACTGATAGTTGAGGCTAACAAGGAGGGAATGTCCGTTCACGTCCACTCAGAGGGTGGTGGTGCTACGCATTACATGTTAGGATGTATCGAGGATGCCGAGAAGATTACTGGCAATATGGATCAGCGTAACGTGCTGGCACACCTGCACTTTGTGACTGACGAAGATGTTCACCGCATGGCAGCGACGGGTTCTGTGCCTGCCGTTCCGCCATTGTGGACACCTAAAGCTCCTGGAATGTATGAACAAGAAGTTGCGTATGTCGGTAAGGAGTTGGCAGACCAGGCTTACCCCATCAAGTCGTTCTATGACGCAGGTGCCAATGTGGTGTTCCACTCCGATTATCCTGTCTCACCGATGATGGATATCAAACTCAGTTTCTATACGGCAGAAAAGCGCAACGTTCCAAAGGAACTCTATGGTGGAGCGATGTCCCCACGCAATTTGGATGAAGCCATCAGCCGTGAGCAGTCGCTGCGTGCCATGACTATCAACGTGGCTCGTCAGTTCCATCAGGAGCATCGCATGGGGTCCGTCGAGTACGGCAAGATTGCCAATATGACGGTCTTCGACTGCGACTTCCTGCATGACGACATTGAAAAAGTGGGTAAGGCGAACATCATCGCTACCATCGTAGACGGCGAAGAAGTCTATAAAGCCTAAAGCAATATAAAGCCTATCACAATAACATTTTAATGAAGTAAACTAATGATCCTTATGAATGCGAAAAAGTTTTTATCGTACATCACAGTCATGTGCGTAGTCATCAGCATCGGAATGCTTGTTGGCTGTAAGAGTAACGACAGTGCCGACCTGGTGGTTTATGGCAAGATATTCACATCAGAGGGCGGTCAGATTGTAGAAGCCTTTGCCGTGAAGGATGGCAAATATATCTATGTGGGTGACAAAGCGGGAGCCGAAGCCTATATTGAGGAAGGTAAGACTGAGGTGGTGGACTACACTGGCAAGGGTCTTGTGATGCCTGGTTGTGGCAATGCCCACGCACACTATTCGCTGGGCTATGCCATCCAGTCGGCAGGTACAGTCATGGACAGAGCAGACGGTGTGGATAAGTTCATCAAGGAAATCGTTCCTGCCGCAGTCAAGAAGGCAAAGGACAATAAGGCTAATGTTGTGTTTGGCAGCGGCTGGGACATGATGAAATTCCCCAAGGACTTGTGCTACCGCAAGCTGTTGGATGAGGTCTGCAGTGACATCCCCATCTATTTCGCTGACGAGGAAGGACACAAGGGTCTTGCCAACACCATCCTGCTGAAGAAGGCAGGTCTCATCAAAGAGGACGGTTCTGCCGGCAAGACGGAAGTGCGCGGCGGTGAAGTTGTGCTGGATGCTGACGGCATACCTACTGGCTACGTGAAGGAACAGGCTGGCACCTACGTGCGTTCTTTCCTGGACAATGAGTATCTTTTTTCCGTCGATGTCGCCAAGGCAAACATGGCTGGCATCCAGGAACAGCTGCTCTCGGAGGGCTATACGATGTATCAGGACGGCTACTCCTCCTATTTCTTCAATGATAACTTCTACAAGGCTGCCCAGCAGATGGACCAGGCTGGCGACATGCACTTTGTGTTGGGTACCGCATGGGAACTGGACAGCTGGATGGATGTGGATAAGACCTTGGAAAAGGCTGTTGCCACGAAGAAATACGAGACTGCGCACATCAAGACCAATTGGCTCAAGATGTTTATGGACGGCACGGTGGAGAGCGGTACCGGATTTATAGACCCGGTCTATCCTGACGGACATCAGGGCATTCCTAACTGGTCGGAAGAGGAACTGACGGAGATCACACGTAAGGCTAATGAAAAGGGTATCACCATGCATGTGCACGTGATGGGTAACAAGGGTGTCACACGCATTGTCAACGCTTATGTCAAAGCTGGAAAGAAGGAGATGCGCAACACGTTGGTGCATGTGTATGGTGTTAGCGAGCCCGACTATCAGCGTATGGCAGACAATAACATCTACGTCACCTCAGGTATGTTGTGGCATCATTGCGACAGCGTGTTGCAAAAGGAACTGCTTCACATACTTCCTGAGGGCATGAATCACAAAGGCTATCCCATGAAGTCTTTCTTCGACCATGGCATCAATCTTTCTTCTCACTCCGACTTCCCCGCTTTGTGTGGTGCTCCTGATGACCCCTTCGGCATTATGGAGATTGTAGTCACGGGTGTTTACTATACTGAACAGGCAAAACCGTGGTGGCCTGAAGAATGTATCACTCGTGAGCAGGCTCTTACCGCCCTGACCATCAACGTGGCACGTCAGATGTTCCTGGAGAACGAACGTGGCAGTATCAAGACTGGCAAGTATGCTGACTTCCTGCTTGTCACCAAGGACGTGCTGACCTGTCCGGTGACGGAGATTCACGAGGCGAAGCCCGCTGCTACCTACTTCGAAGGCAAGCAGGTTTTTAAAAGTGAATAGTGAACAGATTTGCGTATGAGAAAAAGTAAGCTATGGATGCTCGCCGTCATCCTGATTTGCGGTGCGGGAGCGGTGTTGACGGCGTGCAAAGGCGGTAAACAGTCTGCAGGTGAGTCAGGTGATGAGACTGCAGAGCATAAGAAGATCGTAAGGTCCTGGTATGGCGAGAATAAAGCCATCACCGGTGGCAACTACGACACGTCGCTGGCAGTCAAGTGTGTCAATGGAACCTTCGTCGGCAAGAAGGTGGATAATACCATCGTCTTCAGGGGCATCCCGTATGTAGGCAAGCAGCCTGTTGGCAGTCTGCGTTGGAAAGCCCCTGTGGATGTGGTACCCTGCGACAGCGTCTATGAGGCGTATTATAATGCGAAAAGTGCCTGTCAGCCGGAGGCAGAGGTGTCCTCCCTTTACTATCAGGACGAGAACTGTCTGTATCTGAATGTCTGGAAGCCTGCCCGAAAATCTGAGGAGAAGACGATGGTGGGTTCCCATCGTCAGCCTGTTATCGTATGGATACATGGTGGTGCCTATGAGTATGGGGGAACGGTTGACCCGCTGTATGACTTCCATAATTTTGTAGAGGAGAATCCCGATGTCATTATTGTCAGTGTTGCTTACAGACTCGGTGTACTGGGTTTCCTGCATCTGTCGCATTTGCCCGATGGCAAAGACTTTCCCGATGCACAGAACCTGGGACTCATGGATCAGTTAATGGCTCTGAAGTGGGTACATGAGAATATTGCGGCATTCGGCGGAGACCCTGATAATGTGACTATCATGGGTGAGTCGGCAGGCGGTGGCAGCGTAACGAATCTCTCACTGGTCAAGGGGTCGCATCAGTATTTCAACAAAGTCATTGCCCTGAGCGGTACCCCTGGATTGTCGAGATCCACGGAAGCAGCCATCGCATGTACCAATGAGTTGATGGAGGCATTAGGTTGCAAGACCGTCGCCGACCTGCAGAAGATTGATGCCCAGAAACTCGTAAGTGTTGCGTCAGAACTGCTTTCCCTGCGTATCGCTCCGGAGAGAGATGGAAACTTCCTGCCTCTGAATCCGTGGGAGGCTGTTGCCGGCGGTGCAGTGAAGGACATCACCTATCTGCATGGTGTCAATAAGGACGAGATGAACTTCTTCCTGGTTGGAATGGGTGGACCGGAGCCCTTCATTGAGTGGGCTTCCGATCGCAAGGCGAAGAAACTTGCTCTGATGACGGACGAGGAGAAAGCACTGGTGGAAAGTTTCTGTAAGGATGTGAAGGGTGAAGACTATGAGCCATACTGCAAATTGTTCAGTCAGCTGATGTTTAACGCACCTCAGATCAGAATGTCAGAGGAGCAGGTCAAGGCTGGCGGTAAGTCATATACCTACTACTTTACGGTTGAGTCCGCCCTGCCGATGATGAAGAGCGCACATGGAATGGCGTTAGCTCCCTTGTTCAAACATCCTGAACTGGACGGTGACACGGGACGTGCATTTGATGAGACCTTCTCCAAGACCATGCGTAAGATGTGGGTGCAGTTTGCGAAGACAGGGAATCCTTCGCTTAGTGCCGACCTCTCTCCTGACGGTAAAGCGAAGGAGTGGCCTCTCTATGACTTGCGTGACAAGAGGGTGATGGTCTTGGATGAGTTCAATATCCATTCAGAAAAAGAATCTCAGATAAAGATTACAGATTGGGAAAGGACCTATTTCCTGTCGAAGTATTATAGCTTTTAATTGATATTTCTAATTAATTGAGCCCACTTTTTAAAGTGGGCTCTTAATTTATGGTACCGTCGGAACGGTGAGTTCACTCTAATATCTCCTTTGCTTCAGAGTTGCCAAAACCGGCATGTCCCCAGAGCCAATAGTTATAGCAGTAACATCATCTGTAACTGTCAATTCGCTCGTATGTTTTAGTCCAATTTCTATCATATCTTCATAAACAATCCTAATTGTTGGCACAAAAGTAGTGAAAATCGGGCAGAAATGAGTAAATTTGCCTCGTTTTACAACAAAGTTTAAGAGAAACAATGGAACAATTTGAAGAACAGCTACATCAGGACTTGCATCAGTTCCTTCAGTCAATGAAGGAGGTGGATGAGCGGTTGCCTGAGTGCCCCGATGTTGAAGACAAGTGGGAGGAGATAGCCAAAGCCTACATCCCAGACGGCATCAGGGAGTTCAATGACTTCCCGTCTGCCTCCCTCGGTTGGATGATGTATATCGGAATGGCCGTCGCTAAGTTCTGGGATGCCGAATGGGAGATCTACTCTAAGATTGACAACCTCTATGCCTATATGCGAGACAAGAGGGGCTACGATGCAATGGATGAATATATCCGTGAAGATGTCCTTTTGCTGCAAGGTGTTGACTACACCGTTCTGGAGAAAGTCACTGGCGAGTGTGCCTCGCGGGTCTATAATGCCCTGATGCACCAGCATATAGAGCCAGGAACCAAGGAGGCTTTCGATGCCTATGTTTCCTGTCTGCATCAACTCTACCTGATGGGAGCCGCCATGCAGTTGAACAGAATGGGCTATTATATGAAAAAAATGTGATAACAGATAAATCGTAATATAGTCATGAATTTGATAAAAATACAGTCAAGCAAAGACCCGCTGATAGCGCAAGTTCCAGAGCTCTACGAGTCTGCTTTTCCCGA
>OMWH01000043.1 GCA_900314755.1 uncultured Prevotellaceae bacterium
GCCCGACGCTGTAGGTATTCCTGAGGAGCAGCTCCGCAAGGCATCTAAGAGTGCTGTCTGCAAGATCAACATCGACTCTGACTCTCGTCTTGCCATGACCGCTGCCATCCGTAAGTATCTCGCTGAGCATCCTGACCACTTCGATCCTCGTCAGTATCTGAAGCCCGCTCGTGAGAACATGAAGAAGATGTACATCCACAAGATCAAGGAGGTACTTGGTTCTGACGGTAAGTTAGGATAATCCTTTATACATCAATTTATAAAAAAGCCCTGGAAATTTTTCCGGGGCTTTTTATGTTATCCGTTTCTCATCGGAAATGTAAAGAAAAGGAATCTTTTCTTTTGTAATTCACTGGTTTTTCATAACTTTGCAGCAGAAAATACAAAAACAATTAGAGAAATATGGAAAAAACAACATTGTAGGATTGAAGAGTTGAAGGATTGAAGAATTGAAGAGTTGAAGGATTGAAGAATTGAAGAGTTGAAGAGTTGAAGGATTGAAGTAATCGTCGCAAGACGCTTTTACAAAGCGAAGCGACTAAAAGAATGGGAACGATGAAATTCAAATCAATCAACGGCACGGGGATGAGCAGTTTCCTCGCCTGCCTCATGGTGATGGTCATTACTTCTCAGGCATTTCCGCATGCAGTTTCTCAATGGCACCAGTGATGGGGTTGAGAATCATCTGAGTGGGATATTTCTTGAAAAGGGAACCGCCACGGAGTTCAGTGAAACCGAACTGGGCGAAAGGATAGTTATAGGTGGCAAGTTGCTGGTCCTCACGGTAGAGGGTGAGGCGGACGATACCCGGAACACTGGTATAGAACCCGCCGTCTTTCTTGTTCTCCGGATAGTCATACTGCTGCTGGGTCTGTTGGTGCAGGTCCTCGAGACTCATATAAAAAGGAACACCGGCAAGGTCGTCCTTATCTACCAGTCCTAACGACTTGCTGATGCGGAAAATCACCTCACGGTCCATCTCTTTCTCAGGACAGAGGGAGATATGCTGTTCCGTCGTGTCACAAACCGTGGTGCCGGTGAAGAGAGAGAGTAATGCCTCGTGGGCACGGTCTATCTCGTCGAGCATCAGTTGCAGCTGCGCCTTGTCGGCAGGCATCTCCTCAGCCTCCCCTGTAATCAGTAACTGGCGATGCTCCTGTAACTCTGCCATCTGGAGAGCGGTCAGCTCCGCTTTCCTTGCCATGCTGCCGGCAGCCATCGCTTCAGCACTAAGGAACTTCTGCGGGTCAGGAACTTGTCTCTTGCGAGCCGCACGGAATGGTAACGGTTGCTGTACCTGTCTGGGTGTGTCATTGACGGCAAGCAATACCCCATCCTCGCTGAGTTTAATCTCAGAGGTGGCACTCTTTCCTTTCAGATGGACGATAAAGCATTTGGAAGTATCACGGACACCGTTCAGCGTCAGTTGGAAATTGACGAGCCGGTGACCGACCTCTTTCTCCTGCGGGATGTCCTTCCGCAGCAGGTATCGCTCAGCATATTTGCAGAAGACACCAGGCGTATAGCTCTTCTTCTCGATCAGGAGATGGATGTTGACAGTGGTCTTGGGGAGATAGTAGACGGTGCCTTCCGGCATCTTCTCAGATTTCAGCAGTGCGGATGAGACAGGTTGTGCCTTTAGGACATAACAGGCAAGCAGCAGGAAAATAGTCAGCAGTGTTCTCAGGATTCTCATGGCGTTACTCCTTCAGTCGCTTAAAGGCACGGGCAAGATAACGGATGATGTCCTCAGCAATCAGACTCTCCTCTCCTAAGTCACGGGCGGCAAGGTCACCGGCAAGCCCATGCAGATAGACACCTACGACACATGCCTCCGGTGCTTTGTAGCCACGAGCCAGTAATGCCGTGATGATACCTGTCAGCACGTCACCACTGCCAGCCGTCGCCATCCCCGCATTGCCAGTAGGATTAAAGAGCACATGACCATCGGGCAGGCAGATGGCGGTATAGCGTCCTTTCAGAATAACGATGCCCTGCAGCCGCTCAGCAAGATGGCGTGCCTTGGTCAGCCGCTCATAGCTGTCAGCGGAGTGTCCTTCCATACGGTCGAACTCCTTGGGATGAGGTGTCAGGATGATACCTTTAGGCAGTTGCTGGAGCCATGCCCTGTGACTGGACAGGATGTTCAGTGCGTCAGCATCGGCGACGATAGGGCAGGTGGCTCGGCGCAGTTGCGCGATCAGCGGGATTGCCGTCGTCTCACTCTGTCCCAGTCCCGGACCGATACCCAGCGCCTGGAAGTCCTCTGTGTCAACAGCCTCCGAGAAGAGCGTCTCCTCAGGGTCAAGCTGAAGGACAGCCTCAGGGACTGCCATCTGCAGAATCTCCCTGTTCTTCTTAGGGGTATGGATGGTCAGTTTCCCCACACCGGAACGCAGACAGGCACGGCTTGCCAGGATAGCGGCGCCAGCCATGCCGTAGCTTCCGGCAATCAGGAGTGCGTGTCCCATCTGTCCCTTATGGGCGAACGGGTCACGTCCTAAGAGCATGGAGCGTATCTCTGACTCCTCCACAACGGTATAGTTCGCCTCAGTCTTCTCTATCCCCTCCTGACTCAGACGGATGTCCAGTATCCGCAACTGTCCGATGAACATCTGGTTCTCCGCGAAGAAGAAAGCCAGCTTGGGTTGCTGGAGGGTCAGGGTGACCGTGGCACGGATGATGTTGGCACGCACATTGTAAGTATTGTCCTCCGTCATCAGACCAGAGGGGACATCAATGGCGACCACGTCAGCCTGCGAGGCATTGATATATTTCACCAGAGAGGCGAAACCGCCAGCCAGCGGTTTGTTAAGACCAGAGCCGAAAAGACCGTCGACCACCAGCATACCCTTCTCCAGACGGGGAGGGTCGAACTCCTGAGTGACCTCCGTAAATGCTTTGGCACGTTTCGACTCGACGAGTCGTTTCTTGTTAGCGGCACACTCTTCGGCAAGATGCCCATTGATGTTAAAGAGATAGACCGTCACCTGATAGCCCTGGTCCCCCAGCATGCGGGCGACAGCCAAGGCGTCACCGCCGTTGTTGCCCGGTCCGGCAAAGATGATGACAGGCACCGAATTGTTCCATGTATCCGTGATGGCACGTGTCAGTGTTTTGGCGGCACGCTCCATCAAATCGATACTGGGTATCGGCTCATGTTCGATAGTGTATCGGTCAAGCTCTTTTATCTGTGTACTGGTGAATATTTTCATTGCAAGTGCAAAAATAAGAAAAATATACTAAATGATGGCAACTCTTTGACGAAAAATTTGTAATTTTGTGCCAAATTTGCAATTAGGACACTATGAATACCGTAAAAATAAAGGATAAGACATTCCAAACTTCTATTACAGAGGAGGAAATCAGACAGCGCGTGAAGGTGTTGGGACAAAGGCTCAGCAAGGACCTGGAAGGGAAGAACCCGCTGTTCCTCAGTGTGCTCAACGGAGCCTTTATGTTTACTGCGGACTTGCTTCGTGAGATGACCATCCCTTGTGAGGTGTCGTTCGTGAAACTGGCTTCCTATGAGGGGGCGGTTTCTACTGGTAAGGTGAAGAAGTTGATAGGACTGAATGTGGATATCAGCGGACGTACCGTCGTCATCGTCGAGGACATCGTGGACACTGGTCATACGATGCGCCAGATGATGGAGTCGCTGACCCTTCAGCATCCGGCGTCGATACATATCTGCACGCTTTTCGTGAAGCCAGAGAACCTGGAAGTTGACTTGAATATCGAGTATGCCGCTTTCGAGATACCCAAAGCCTTCATCGTGGGCTATGGACTGGACTACGACCAGCAGGGTCGCCAGCTGAAGGAGGTTTACGCATTAGCAGAATAAGTGATGAGAGAAATTAAACTACCCCATCTGCCGAGTGATGTGGAGGCACGGAAAGGTGACCTCTTCGTCGACTTATGGAAAGGAAAAGAAACACAAATCAAACAAGACAAAATAGAAAAGAAAGTGATCATGAAGAATATTGTGATTTTTGGTGCTCCCGGCTCAGGAAAGGGAACACAGAGTGACTTGCTCATAGAGCACTACGGATTAGGGCATATCTCCACTGGTGATGTGCTGCGTAATGAGATTAAGAAAGGTACCGAGCTGGGTAAGACGGCTCAGGGATTCATCGACAACGGTCAGTTGATTCCCGACGAGCTGATGGTCAGTATCCTTGCCAGTGTCTATGACTCGTTCGGGCGCGGACACAAGGGTGTTATCTTTGACGGTTTCCCCCGCACCATCCCGCAGGCTGAGGCTCTGAAGAAAATGCTGGAGGAGCGTGGCGACAAGGTGGCTGCGATGATAGAGCTGGACGTTCCTGAGGATGAGCTGATGACTCGTCTTATCAAGCGCGGACAGCAGAGTGGTCGTGCCGATGATAACGAGGAGACGATTAAGAAGCGTCTGGTCGTTTATCACTCTCAGACTCAGCCACTGATTGAGTGGTATAAGCAGGAGGGACTGCATCACCATATCAATGGCTTGGGAACGTTGGAGCGTATCTTCGGAGATATCCAGAAAGTGATAGACAGCCTGTAAATGGAAAGTAATTTCGTAGACTACGTCAAAATCTATTGCCGCTCAGGCAAGGGGGGACGGGGATCGATGCATCTCCGTCATGTGAAGTATAACCCTAACGGTGGTCCTGACGGTGGTGATGGCGGCAAGGGTGGCAGTGTCATCCTGCGGGGTAACCATAACTACTGGACGCTGCTGCATCTGAAATTCCAGCGGCATGTCTTTGCGGAACATGGTGGCAACGGCGGCCGTGACAAGTGTCATGGCACTGATGGCAAGGATGTGTATATCGACGTGCCGTGTGGTACGGTAGTCTACAATGCGGAGACAGGAAAATATGTCTGTGACGTCACCTACGACGGACAGGAGGTGGTATTGCTGAAAGGGGGTCGCGGCGGACTGGGTAACTTCCAGTTCCGCAGTGCCACCAACCAGGCTCCCCGCTTCGCACAACCGGGTGAGCCGATGGAGGAGATGACCATCATCCTGGAGCTGAAGCTGTTGGCGGACGTGGGACTGGTGGGCTTCCCCAATGCGGGTAAGTCGACACTGGTATCGGCACTATCGAATGCGCGTCCTAAGATTGCCAACTACCCATTCACCACCATGGAGCCCTCACTGGGTATCGTGGGCTACCGCGACAATAAGTCGTTCGTGATGGCGGACATCCCCGGCATCATCGAGGGTGCCAGTGAGGGAAAGGGGCTGGGCTTGCGCTTCCTGCGCCATATCGAGCGTAACTCGTTGCTGCTCTTCATGGTGCCGGGTGACACAGACGACATCAAGAAGGAGTATGATATCCTGCTCAACGAACTCGCACAGTTTAACCCGGAACTGCTCGACAAGCACCGTGTCCTTGCCGTCACGAAATGTGACCTGCTGGATGCGGAACTCATCGAGATGCTGAAGGAGACACTGCCTGACGACCTCCCTGTGGTCTTTATATCGGCGGTTGCCAATATGGGACTCGACGAGCTGAAGGATGTGCTGTGGCGGGAACTGAATGCCGAGAGCAACAAACTCGCTGCCGTTCTTGCGGAAGATACCTTGGTACACCGTGACAAGGATATGTCACGCTTCGCCGAGGAACTTGCTGACGAGGGGGAGGACGAGGATATTGAGTATGTCGACCTAGACGATCTAGATGACCTAGATGACCTAGAAGAACTAGAAGACCTAGATCCCCTAGATTTCCTAGACCCCCAAGACAATGGTTAACCCCCAACTGACCTGTTATCATCTGGACGAGAGGGTCGTTGCCTTCAGCACCACTCGTCATGGTGGATGCTCCGTGGGCAACTATGCCGCGTTCAATATCAATAACTATTGTGGGGATGAGGCTGCGCATATCGCGGAGAACCGCCGTGCGCTTGCCGGACTGTTAGGGATTGACGATAGCCATATCGTCATGCCCCATCAGGTACATGGCACGGAGGTGCGCCGTGTGGATGCTCCCCAGCAGGAGGTCATCGAGGGTGTCGATGCGGTGATGACGGATGTGCCGGGATTGTGTATCGGGGTGTCGACCGCTGACTGTATACCTATTATTATCTATGACCCGCAGCACCATGCCGCCTGTGCCGTCCATGCAGGATGGCGGGGTACGGTGAAGCGTATCGCCGAGGTGGCTGTCAGGGCAATGTGTGACACCTATGCTTCCGTCCCTTCCCAGATGCGTGCCGTCATCGGTCCCGGCATCTCGCTGGAGAGTTTCGAGGTGGGCGATGAGGTCTTCCAGCAGTTTGCTGACGCTGGTTTCGAGATGAGCAGGATAGCAAGAAAATATGCCAAATGGCACATCGACCTTCCTCTGTGCAACCGCCTGCAGTTGGAAGGGGTAGGGGTGACAGATGTCCAGCTGTCGGGAATCTGTACCTACCGGCAATGCAATGATTATTTCTCCGCCCGTCGACTGGGTATCAACTCAGGTCGTATCTTTACCGGCGTGTTGCTGAGGTGACATGCCGCAGGTTCACCCAATTGCTCCTCCATGTGGTAGATCAGGTAGCAGGGCACGTCCATATACAGTTTGGCATACACCACCGGTATCTCACATATTTTACGGTTTGTATCTTTTTTTATCCATTAACTCTTGATAAAGAGATTGATTGTGTGTCTTTCGTCGTTGCAATAGCTGATTGCCGTTGCTTCCTCATTGCAACGGCAAAGGTACTACATTTAACATGCGATGTCAATAGTTTGGAGGAAAAATCGTGTAAAAATCTGTTAATAAAATGAAGAATTATTGTTAATACAAGTTAACGAATAGGGGCTATTTTCACTCTAATATCTCTTTTGCTTCACTCTAATATCTCCCATGCCTCACTCCAATATCTGCCGTGGGGCAAAGGAGATATTCCTTTACCCCATTAGAGGCTATTCTAATGTGGGGACTACAATATTTAGCGTGACGGTGTGACAGTGACAGTTGTGACAGTTTTTAAAATCGAATTTTTCAAAACCGCATATTTTGTATATATATATTTATATATATATAATATATATATTATATATATATAATAATTTTGTTTGATTGATTTTCATTTTCATTTCTGTCACACTGTCACACTGTCACACATTTGTGTGGAAAAATTTTGTCTTTCCCTGTATAGTGTTGACTCCTTTTAGGCCTTGTTCTTTAACATTTGCCTACCCGTACGGATTCGGTTGACTGTCTCGACTGAGTACAGTTGACTACTTTCACTGGAGAGGTTGACTCTTTTCCTAAGAACGTAGACTTCATACGGATATTGTTTACTTTTCATCTGTTTTTGTTTACTTTGTAC
>OMWH01000011.1 GCA_900314755.1 uncultured Prevotellaceae bacterium
TATGAGGTGATACTTAAAAAAACGTAAATAGATAACCAAAATTTGTTCAGATGGAAAAGAAAAAGGAGTTGCGATTTCTCGTAACTCCTTGATTTTTAATGCGCTTCAGGATGGGCTTGAACCAACGACCCCCTGATTAACAGTCAGGTGCTCTAACCAACTGAGCTACTGAAGCAGGTTTTTCTGTTAAGCGGGTGCAAAGATACGATGTTTTTCTGAATCTCACAAACTTTTTCGGGAAAAAATTCGTTTTTCCCTAAATTTTCCCTAATTTTGCAGCCATAATTAAAAGATTGCGAAGATGAGAAAATACTTTTTGATTGGTTTCCTGATGATTTTGCCTACGGTGATGACTCAAGCGCAGGATGTTAAGAATCATAATCTGGAAGTGGCAAAGAATCTGGAAATATTCAATGCTATCTACAAGAATCTGGATTTGATGTATGTAGACACGCTGGATGCTGGGACAGTCATTGGAACGGGTATCAATGCCATGTTGCGTTCACTGGACCCTTATACGGAGTTCTATCCAGAGGAGAAACAGAAGGACCTGAAACTGCTGATGACAGGTAAGTATGCTGGTATCGGAGCCTTGGTGCGCTATCACCAGAAGTTGAAGCGAGTAGTGATAGAAGAGCCTTATGCCGGGATGCCTGCCGCAGAGGTGGGGCTGAAGAAGGGTGATATTATCCTGCAGATTGACGATACACTGATGACCGACAAGACCGTCTCTTATGTCAGTGAGCATCTTCGCGGTGATGCCGGTACTACTTTCGTTTTAAAGATCCAGCGTCCCTCGACAGGCAAGAAGATGACTTTCAAGATTACCCGCCGGAGTATTAAGATGCCAGAGATTACCTATTATGGTATGCGTCCCAACGGTATCGGGTACATCAACCTGAATACTTTTACAGGAGAACCTGCGAAACCGATGCGCCGCACATTCCTGGACTTGAAGAAGCAAGGTGCCACGAAACTGATCCTTGACCTTCGCGGCAATGGTGGCGGCTCATTGGCTGAGTGTGTGGACATTGCTAACATGTGGATTCCCAAAGGGGTGACCCTGGTGGAGACGAAAGGTAAGATACGTCGTGCCAACTCAGAATATAAAACCCGTTTGGAGCCTATCGATACGGTGATGCCACTCATTATCCTCGTCAACGACGAGACCGCATCGGCAAGTGAGATTGTCAGCGGTTCCGTGCAAGATTTAGACAGAGGAATAATAATAGGTACCCGTACGTATGGTAAAGGTCTGGTGCAGATACCCAACATAGAGGTTCCTTTTAACGGTAACCTGAAACTGACCACCTCCAAATACTTTATCCCCAGTGGTCGTTGTATTCAAGCCATTAACTACAAGCATACCGGTGGCGGTTATAAAGAGCATGTTCCTGACTCACTGACCCGGGTGTTCTACACGAAGAACGGACGCGAGGTGAGAGACGGTGGCGGTATCAAGCCCGATATCGAGGTGAAACCAGATACCATGGCGAATATAACCTTGTACCTTGACCGTATCGACTCGACAGAAACGGTACTTGACTATGTCGTCGACTATATCGCCAAGCATCCCACCATCGCACCTGCCAAGGACTTCCATCTGACAGATGCTGACTATGCCGATTTCAAGCAGCGGGTGGTAAAGGCTGGATTCACCTATGACCAGGTGAGCAAGAAACAGTATGAGGAACTGGTAAAGGTGGCTAAGTTTGAGGGCTATTATGACGAGGCAAAAGCAGAGTTTGAGGCGCTGAAGGTAAAACTTGACCATCATGACATCAGTAAGGACCTTGACCAGCATAGGACAGAGATCCAACACATGATAGAGCAGGACATTATCTCCGCATACTACTATCAGAAAGGACAAGTGGAGGCGATGTTGCAATATGACAAAACCGTGAAGGAAGCAGAGCGGATTCTGAACACACCGGGAGAGTATGAGCGTGTTCTGACCCCCAAAAATGAAAATAATCAGTAAAATACTTGCAAGATTTCGGGAAAATGCGTAATTTTGCACCGTTCAGCGGAATGAGGGGCTTGAAAAAGCCTCTCATTCTTGTTTTAATTACCAAATAAGGTGTATGATTAATAAAGACGTAGTAAAAACAGCGGTTGAGGAATGGCTCTCTGGAAATGACTATTTTCTGGTGGACATAGAGATGACCCCCGATGGCCGCATTGTGATTGAAATCGACCATGCCGACGGAGTATGGATTGAGGACTGTGCAGAACTGAGCCGTTTCTTGCAAGAGAAACTGGGTGAGGAACTGGGCGATTATGAACTGGAGGTAGGCTCGGCAGGTATTGGTCAGCCTTTCAAAGTGGTACGGCAGTATCGCAACCACATTGGTAAAGAGGTGGAAGTACTTTCCCTGGATGGAAAGAAACAGCAAGGCATTCTTAAGGAAGTGGCTGACGACGGGTTGTCGTTTGTGGTCACTGTGAAGGAGAAACAGAAGCAGGAGGGCAAGAAACGTCCGGTTATCGTGGATGTCGACAAGACCTTTACGATGGATGGTGTCAAATACACCAAATACCTGCTGTCATTTAAGTAGATAATACAAATAAAATAGAATATAATGGTTACAAAGAAAGAAGTGAAGGGCCCCTCTATGATAGAGACCTTTCAGGAGTTTAAGGAGACCAAGAACATTGATCGTACCACATTGGTTAGTGTACTTGAGGAGAGTTTCCGTAATGTGATAGCCAAGATTTTTGGCTCTGATGAGAACTTCGACGTGATTGTGAACCCCGACAAGGGTGACTTTGAGATTCACCGCAACCGTATCGTGGTTGCTGATGGTGAGGTGCAGGACGAGAACAAGGAAATCTCTTTGACAGAGGCACAGAAGATTGAGCCCGACTATGAGGTTGGTGAGGAAGTCTCTGAGGAAGTCAACTTCCAGAAGTTTGGTCGTCGTGCCATCCTGAACCTGCGTCAGACTCTTGCCTCCAAGATCCTGGAGCTGGAGCATGACTCCCTGTATAATAAGTATAAGGACAAGATAGGACAGGTTGTCAGTGGTGAGGTATACCAGATGTGGAAGCGTGAGGTGTTACTCATTGACGACGAGGGTAATGAGCTGCACTTGCCCAAGATGGAGCAGATTCCCAGTGATAACTACCACAAAGGTGAGACGATCCGTGCTATCGTGAAAGAGGTGCAGAACGAGAACAACAATCCTCGTATCATCCTTTCCCGCACCAGTCCGCAGTTCTTGGAGCGTCTGTTGGAAGCAGAGGTACCAGAGATCAATGACGGTCTGATCACCATCCGCCGTGTCGCCCGTATGCCGGGAGAACGTGCCAAGGTTGCCGTGGAGAGCTATGACGACCGTATCGACCCCGTAGGAGCCTGTGTTGGTGTGAAGGGTAGCCGTGTACATGGTATCGTTCGTGAACTTGGCAATGAGAATATTGATGTCATCAACTTCTCCAACAATACACAGCTCTTCATCCAGCGTGCCCTGAGTCCAGCCAAGGTCAACAGAATCGTGCTGAACCCAGAGGAACACAAGGCAGAGGTATACCTGAATCCGGAGGAGGTCAGCCTGGCAATTGGTAAGGGCGGTCTGAATATCAAACTTGCCTCTATGCTGACAGAGTTTACCATTGATGTATTCCGTGATGTTAATGAAGCAGAGGAGGATGAAGATATCTACCTTGACGAGTTTGCTGATGAGATCGACCAGTGGATTATCGACTCCATCAAAGCTATCGGTCTGGATACCGCTAAGGCAGTATTGAACGCTCCCCGTGAGATGTTGGTAGAGAAAGCAGACCTCGAGGAGGAGACTGTTGACCATCTGTTGGAAGTACTCCGTGCTGAGTTTGAGTAATTTTTAGGTTTAGCTTTTAAAGAGAAGATTAATGGGAGTAAGATTAAATAAAGTATTATCAGAACTGAATATAGGACTTCAGACGGCAGTTGATTTCCTAAAGAACAAAAAAGAGCTTGGTGAGGTGAAGGACGAGATGACTCCTAACACGAAAATCTCGGACGAACAATATCAGGCGTTGGTCGGTGAGTTCAAGGGCGATAAAGCTGTGAAGACCCAGGCTGACATGATATTCACCAAGAAAATCAAGGAGAAGAAACCCGAGAAGGTGGAGAAAGTGGTGGAGAAGAAAATCACTGCCACAGAGGAACAGCTGGAGCACCGTCCCCAGTTTAAGCCTGTGGGTAAGATTGACCTTGACGCTGTAGGCAAGAAACCTGCTGAGAAGAAAATGGAAGAGGAAGCCTCTGTGACTGCTGCCGAGAGTCCAGTGGAAGAGCCTGAGGTAGATGTTAAGGTAAAAGGAGCAGAGCCTGTAGTAGAGTCTCCTCAGATTTCAGAACCAGAACCTGAGGTTGAGCAACCTGCCAATGATGAGCCTGCGAACGAGGAGACAACAACCTCGGGAGTCAAGGTTATCGGTAAGATAGACCTCTCCTCCATCAACCAGAGTACTCGTCCGAAAAAGAAAACGAAGGAAGAGCGCCGTAAAGAGCGTGAGGAGAAAGCTGCAGCCATGCATCAAGCCAATGGAGAACGCAAGAAACGTGAGCGTATCCGTACCGGCAAGGTGGACATCGAGGCTGCTGCTAATCAAGCCAGCCAACAGCAGGGTAAGAAGAATAAGAACAAGGGCGGTAACCAGAACTTCAATGACAACCAACAGCAAGGTGGTGGTAAGAAGAACAAGAAGAACCGTCCTGTAAAACCTCTGGAGGTAGATGATGAGGCTGTGGCACGTCAGGTAAAGGAGACGTTGGCACGCCTGACCTCAAAAACCAACCAAAATAAAAAAGGTGCCAAGTACCGTAAGGAAAAGCGTGATGCCGCACAGGAGCGCTTGAGCGAGGAAATGGCAGCAGAGGCAGCAGAGAGTAAGGTGCTGAAGTTGACAGAATTCGTGACGGTCAGCGAGCTTGCCACGATGATGAATGTCGGTGTCAATCAGGTTATCGGAACCTGTATGTCCATCGGTATCATGGTAAGTATCAACCAGCGTCTGGATGCCGAGACCATCAATCTCGTTGCCGAGGAGTTTGGCTTTACCACAGAATATGTGAGTGCAGAGGTACAGAATGCTATTACCGAGGAGGCTGATGACGAGAATGACCTCATCAGTCGTGCTCCCATCGTTACGGTGATGGGACATGTAGACCATGGTAAGACTTCTCTGCTCGACCATATCCGTAATACCAATGTGATTGCCGGTGAGGCTGGTGGTATTACCCAGCATATCGGAGCCTATAACGTGAAACTGAAGGACGGTCGTCAGATTACCTTCCTTGACACTCCTGGTCACGAAGCGTTTACAGCTATGCGTGCCCGTGGTGCCCAGGTAACCGATATTGCTATCATTATCATTGCTGCTGATGACTCTGTTATGCCTACTACCAAAGAGGCAATTGCTCATGCCCAGGCAGCTAATGTGCCCATGGTGTTCGCTATCAATAAGATTGATAAACCAGGTGCTAACCCCGATAAGATACGCGAGGACCTTGCGAATATGAACCTGCTCGTAGAGGAATGGGGTGGTAAGTACCAGTGTCAGGAGATTTCTGCCAAGAAGGGTATGGGTGTCGACGAACTGCTGGAGAAAGTTCTCTTGGAGGCAGAGATGCTCGACCTGAAGGCTAACCCGAACAGAAAGGCGACAGGTAGTATCATTGAATCCTCTCTCGATAAGGGCCGTGGCTATGTCAGCACTGTTTTGGTGTCTAACGGTACCCTGCGAGTGGGCGATGTCGTGATCGCCGGTACTGCTTGGGGTAAGGTGAAGGCGATGTTCAATGAGCGTAATCAGCGTATTGAGAAAGCTGGTCCTGCAGAGCCTGCCATTATCCTCGGTCTCAACGGCGCTCCTACTGCTGGTGACTCCTTCCATGTGATGGAGACAGAGCAGGAAGCTCGTGAAATAGCTAACAAGCGTACCCAGTTACAGCGCGAACAGAGCCTGCGTACCACTAAGACTGTTGGTTTGGATGAGATTTCCCATCGTATTGCCTTGGGCGAGTTCCATGAGTTGAACATCATTGTGAAAGGTGATACCGACGGTAGTATTGAGGCATTGAGCGACTCATTCATCAAACTGTCTACAGAGAAGGTGCAGGTGAATGTCATCGCCAAGGCAGTAGGACAGATTTCCGAGAATGATGTTATGCTTGCCTCTGCTTCCGATGCCATCATCGTCGGATTCCAGGTACGTCCTTCTGCTGATGCCCGCCGTGCTGCTGAGCGTGAGGGTGTCGAGATTAATACTTATTCTATCATCTATGATGCCATCGACGAGGTGAAGTCAACGATGGAGGGTATGCTCGACAAGGTGAAAAAAGAAGTTGTCACTGGTGAGATTGAGGTGAAGCAAGTGTTCAAAATCTCCAAGGTGGGTACTGTTGCCGGAGGTTTGGTTACCGAAGGAAAAGTACACTCGAAAGATAAGGCACGTGTGGTACGCGATGGTATCGTGATTCATACTGCACCAATTGATGCTCTGAAGCGTTACAAGGATGACGCCAAGGAGGTGGCAACAGGTCTGGAGTGCGGTATCTCGCTAGTGAACTTCAACGACATCCAGGTAGGTGACATTATTGAAACCTTCATGGAGGTTGAGGTAGAACAGAAACTGTAAGAATGTCAGGAAACAATAATGAGTTCGTTCGTCAGGTAGCCGAGCAGAAATATGAGTTCGGCTTCACGACGGATGTGCATACTGAAATTATAGAGAAAGGGCTGAACGAGGATGTCGTTCGGCTCATCTCTGCTAAGAAGGGAGAGCCGGAATGGATGCTCGACTTTCGCTTGAAGGCTTTTCGCTATTGGCAAGAACAGGAACAGCCGACATGGGGTCATGTACATGTGCCTCCTATTGATTATCAGGCGATTTCCTATTATGCTGACCCGATGGCGAAAAAACCGAAAGGCGATGGAAAGATAGACCCAGAGTTAGAGAAGACCTTTGACAAGTTGGGTATTCCTTTAGAGGAGCGTCTGGCGCTGAGTGGTAATGTGGCTGTGGATGCCATCATGGACTCTGTGTCGGTGAAGACGACCTTCAAAGAGAAGCTGTCGGAGTTAGGTGTTATCTTCTGCTCTATCGGTGATGCTATCAAAGATCACCCAGATTTGGTTCGGGAATATTTAGGTACGGTGGTACCCTATCGTGATAATTTTTTTGCGGCATTGAACAGTGCCGTATTCAGTGACGGCTCGTTTGTGTATATCCCCAAGGGAGTACGCTGTCCGATGGAGCTGAGCAGTTATTTCCGTATCAATGCCCGTAATACTGGACAGTTTGAGCGCACGCTGATAATAGCCGATGATGATGCCTATGTCAGCTACCTCGAGGGGTGTACGGCTCCGATGCGAGACGAGAACCAGTTGCATGCCGCTATCGTGGAGATTATTGTCAAGGACCGTGCAGAGGTAAAGTATTCTACTGTTCAGAACTGGTACCCTGGTGATGAGAAAGGAAGAGGAGGCGTACTGAATCTGGTGACGAAACGTGGTGATTTACGTGGTGTAGACTCCAAACTCTCCTGGACACAGGTAGAAACCGGTAGTGCTATCACATGGAAATATCCGTCTTGCGTCTTGCGTGGTGACAACAGTACCGCTGAGTTCTATTCTGTTGCTGTGACCAATAACTATCAGGAGGCAGACACGGGAACCAAGATGATACACATGGGAAAGAATACTAAATCGACGATTATATCGAAAGGTATCTCGGCGGGTCATTCCCAGAATTCTTATCGTGGACTGGTACGTGCAACCTCAAATGCAGACAATGCCCGTAACTACAGCTCGTGTGACTCATTGCTCTTAGGTTCAGAGTGTGGTGCCCATACCTTCCCCTATATGGATATCCATAACGACACTGCCGTTGTAGAGCATGAGGCGACGACTTCAAAGATTAGCGAAGACCAGCTTTTCTATTGCAACCAGCGCGGTATACCCACCGAACAGGCTGTTGGCTTGATAGTCAATGGGTATGCCAAGGAAGTGCTGAACAAGTTGCCGATGGAGTTTGCCGTGGAGGCACGAAAATTACTCTCTGTCTCTTTAGAAGGTACGGTGGGGTAAAGTGAAATAATGAAATATCGAATATGATAGAAGTACGAAACTTACACGCCAAGATTGGCGACAAAGAGATATTAAGAGGTATTAATCTCACCATTAAAGATGGCGAGACTCATGCCATTATGGGACCCAATGGTTCTGGAAAGTCAACTCTCTCTGCAGTACTGGTGGGGAATCCTCTTTATGAGGTGACTGGTGGTGAGGCATTCTTCAATGGCAAGAACCTGTTGGAGATGAAGCCAGAGGATCGTGCCCATGAGGGGCTGTTCCTCTCCTTTCAATACCCTGTGGAGATTCCTGGTGTATCGATGACCAATTTCATGAAAGCTGCCATCAACGAGAAACGTAAGTATCAGGGACTTCCAGAGCTGAAAGCCTCTGACTTTATTAAACTGATGCGTGAGAAGCAGAAGATAGTGGAGTTAGATAACAAACTCGCCAACCGTTCCGTCAACGAGGGATTCAGTGGTGGTGAGAAGAAGCGCAACGAGATTTTCCAGATGGCGATGTTGGAGCCCAAGCTCTCCATCCTTGATGAGACAGACTCTGGACTTGATGTGGATGCCATGCGTATCGTTGCAGAGGGTGTCAATAAGTTGCGCACCCCAGAAACCTCCTGCATTGTGATAACCCACTACGATCGCCTGTTGGAGATGATACGTCCTGATGTCGTACATATCTTATACAAAGGACAAATTGTAAAGACGGCAGGTCCCGAACTTGCCAAAGAAATACAGGAACGTGGTTACGACTGGATTAAGGAAGATCTGAAGAATGAATAGTGAGCAACAATATATAGAACTCTACGAACAAGCTCGTGGGATGATTTTCCAGCATTCGTCCGAGGTGATGAATGCTATGAGGGATGCTGCTTTCGAACAGTTTCGTTCCCTTGGTTTTCCAAGCCGGAAAGCGGAACGGTATAAATATACTGATATGCAGGCTCTCTTTGCTCCTGACTATGGTCTGAACCTGAACCGTTTGGAGATTCCTGTCAATCCATACGATGCGTTTCGCTGTGATGTCCCCAATCTGTCGACCATGCTCTATTTCGTGGTTAATGACGCTTTCTATTCAAAGGTACTGCCCAAGGGAAATATTCCGGAAGGGGTTGTTATTGGTTCCCTAAAGGAGCTTGCCACCTCTCAATATTACCACCGCCTTGCCTCGAAGGATGAGGATGCAGTTACCAGTTTGAACACCATGCTGGCGCAAGACGGACTTTATGTATATGTACCCAAAGGTGTCGTCCTCGATCGTGCCATTCAGATTATAAATATTCTCCGTTCGGATGTCGACTTAATGGTCAACCGACGTGTGCTGATTATCGTGGAGGAGGGAGCAGAAGCCAAGTTCCTGTTTTGTGATCACGCTGCTGATGACCGCAAGTTCCTCGCAACCCAAGTTATTGAGGTATATGTCGGAAAGAATGCCAAGCTCGACCTATATTGTCTGGAGGAGACCCATGCCAAGAACGTACGGATCAGTAATGTATATATTGACCAGCAGGCAAACAGCCGTGTCAACCACAACGTCATTACGTTGCATAATGGAGTGACGCGTAATAAGCTCAATCTTGAACTCAATGGTGAAGGTGCAGAGTGTTATTGTAACGGTTGTGTGATAGCCGATAAGCAGCAGCATGTGGATAACAATACTTTGATAACCCATTATGTTCCGCACTGTACCAGTAAGGAACTTTATAAATATGTGTTGAACGATGAGGCTGTAGGATCTTTCGCAGGTAAGGTCTATGTGGCTAAGGATGCCCAGAAGACTTCCTCGCAGATGACTAACCAGAACCTCTGTGCCACCAAACAGACAAGGATGTATACCCAGCCGATGCTGGAGATTTATGCAGACGATGTGAAATGTGCCCATGGCTCTACTGTTGGACAGTTGAACGATGCGGCGATGTTTTACATGCAACAACGTGGTATCTCTCGAAAGGAAGCCCAACTTCTTCTGCAGTTTGCCTTTATCAATGAGGTTATTGACCAGATGGAACTGGAACCGTTACGGGACCGGCTTCATTATCTGGTAGAGAAGCGTTTCCGTGGTGAGTTGAGTAAGTGTGAAGGATGCAAACTCTGTAAGTAATGATGAATAGCAAGAGTTTTCCCCGTCTGATCTTTACTGCACTGCTGTTATCTGTCATGATAACTGCCTGTGACAAGGTGAAGAAGAGTCGTGAACCTAAGATGGCACATGCTGACAGCGTCATCTTCGATGTCGGTACGGCAAAAGACTATGAACGCATGCGTGCCTTATCCGACAGTTTTGAGTTGACGAAAGACATCTCCTCCCTCGATGCCAACCGTTGGCGTGGTGTCTCCTACTATCGTCAGGGACAGTATCGGCTGGCAGAGATTTACTATCGGAAGGCCCTGGAGAGCGACATCAAGTCGGAACAAGACTTGGTGAGTTATATTAAGGTGGCACGCCGTTTATCTGAACTCCTGCTCGTCAAAGGCGATTTTGAGGGTTCCTTGCGCATTGCCATCCCTGCTGTGGCGAAGATGGACGAGAAAGGGGTCGGCTCTGACATTGACTATGCCATCCTGCTGAATAATATCGGGTGCTGCCAATTGAACCTTGGACGTGACGAAGAGGCTAATAAGAGTTTCCTCACAGCCCGTGGACATTATGCTAACCGTTGGCAGACAGACTCTACCAGTCGTGGTTTCCAAGAGGCGGTGATAGGAACGGTATATACTAGTATGGCGTATATCAACATGCGTCGCTATGCTGAGTCTATTTATTGGATTGACCGTACGGAGATGCTCCTTGACAAATACCGCCAGCGTCCAGATGCCCGTTCGGAGTATTTTGACGAGTATCAGGGACGTATAGAGATTATGCGTGCTGTGGCACTGCAAGGACTCGATAAACCCAAGGAGGCCCGTCAGGCTTATCTGGCTTTTCAGAAGACGAATTATTCGAAGACTGGACCTGGGCGTATCAATGCCAATGAATATCTGGTGGCAGCCCAACGCTATGCGGAAGCAGCAGATAACTATCAGGTACTGGACAAAACGTTGCATGACTGGGGTATGGAAGCTTCTCTCGATAATATCCAGCTTTATATGTTGCCGAAATTCTTTGCCAACGATAAGGCAGGTCGTCGGGACTCTGCCCGTGCCATTGCAGAACGAATCTTCGAACTGCTTGACACAGCCATCGTCAATCAGAAGAACAGTGCCACTGCCGAACTGGCTACTATCTACGATACGCAAGGAAAGGAAGCGGAGATCGCACTCCAACAGGCTAAGCTCAACAAGCAGAGACTTATCAGTACGGGTGTCGCCTTAGTGTTGGTAATTATTTTCTTCATTGTCTACACTCTCCACCGCCGTCGCGCTACTCATCGTTTAGCTGCTGCTCATAACAAACTGGAAGAGGCTCACCAGAAACTGAAGGTTGCCTATGACCAGTTGGAGGAGACTACAGCTGCCAAAGAGCGTATTGAGAGTGAATTACGCATTGCCCGGAACATCCAGCAGTCTATCGTGCCTAATAAATTCCCTGAATATAATGGTCTCGACCTCTATGCTTATATGATGCCAGCCAAGGAAGTGGGTGGTGACCTGTACGACTATCTGTTAGATGACAAACATATCTATATCTGTTTGGGAGACGTTTCTGGAAAGGGTGTTCCTGCCTCTCTCTTTATGGCACAGGCAGCCCGACTGTTCCGTGCCATGGCGAAACAGCAAATGATGCCTGCTGACATAGCCACCCGTCTGAATGACGAACTCTGCGAGGGTAATGAGAACGGTATGTTCGTTACCATGTTCTTGGCTTTGATTAATCTGGAGACGGGTAGCATGGACTTTTGTAATGCCGGACATAACCCTCCTGTCCTGGGTGACAAGTTCATGGAGATAGAAACCAATGCTCCCATTGGTTTATGGCCTGGACTGGAATTTGTCGGTGAGCATATTGAAAATATCGAAGGAAAGTCGTTGTTCCTCTATAGCGATGGTCTCAACGAGGCTGAGAACAAGGATCAGGAACAGTTTGGTGACGATCATTTGTTGAGCATACTACATACCATGCATTTCAACAATGCCCGCCAACTCATCGAATATATGAAGGACGCTGTGGAAAAACACCGTAACGGTGCTTCTCCAAATGACGACTTGACGATGATGGAGCTGAAATTCAACAAGAGAAAGGAATGAGTAACTATAATATAAATAAGGTACGCGAAGACTTTCCCATCCTCTCTCGTGAGGTATATGGGAAATCTCTGGTCTATCTCGATAATGCTGCGACAACCCAAAAGCCTCTGTGTGTGTTAGATGCCATGCGAGAGGAATATCTCAATGTGAATGCTAATGTGCATCGAGGGGTACATTATCTCTCACAACAGGCTACTGATTTGCATGAGGCGGCACGAGAGAAAGTACGTCAGTTTATCCATGCCCAGAAAACTGAGGAGATAGTCTTTACGCGTGGCACCACCGAGGCAATCAATCTGGTAGCTTCATCGTTCTGTGAGTCACAGATGAAGGAAGGGGATGAGGTGCTGGTGACAGAGATGGAGCACCATTCGAATATCGTACCGTGGCAATTGCAAGCACAAAAGCGGGGCATCGTGGTGCGGCATCTGCCGATAACTGACGACGGACGTTTGGTAAGTTGCGATGACATTGCGACTTACCTGACAGAGCGTACCAAACTACTCAGCATAGCTCATGTCAGCAATGTGCTTGGAACCATCAATCCTGTGGCAGACATCATCAAGATAGCTCATGAACGGGGAATTCCTGTTTTGGTGGATGGCGCGCAGAGTGCACCCCATCTGAAGATAGACGTACAAGCCATGGATTGCGACTTTTTCGCTTTCAGTGGTCATAAGATGTATGGACCGACAGGTATTGGCGTACTTTATGGTAAGGAAAAATGGCTTGAGAAGCTGCCTCCCTATCAGGGTGGTGGTGAGATGATAGACAAGGTAACCTGGGAGCGTACCACCTTCGAGCGCCTGCCGTTTAAGTTTGAGGCAGGAACACCTGATTATGTTGCCACTCATGGTCTTGCCCAAGCAATCGACTATATCAATGCTATTGGTCTCGATGCTATTGAAGCTCATGAGCAAGCACTTACGCGCTATTGCATGGAACAGCTCCAGACGATTGATGGAATGAAAATCTATGGTCCGCAATCGTCAATTGCCAAAGATGCTGTCGTCAGTTTCAATGTCGGCAACATCCATCATCTAGATTTGGGAACCCTGCTCGATCGTCTGGGTATTGCTGTGCGTACAGGGCACCATTGTGCCCAGCCACTGATGGAGCGCTTGGGAATACAAGGTACTGTCCGTGCTTCGTTTGCCCTCTATAATACAAAGGAGGAGATTGATGCCTTAGTGGCAGGCATTCGTCGTGTATCACAAATGTTTTGATATGCTTGCGAGTTATTATTATATAGGAAAGTTGGAAGCAGGATGCGATGAGGCTGGGCGTGGATGTCTGGCTGGCAGTGTTTATGCGGCTGCCGTTATCCTCCCTGAGGACTATCATAATGAGGAACTTAACGATTCCAAACAGTTGACGGACAAACGGCGCAAAAAACTTCGCAAGATCATCGAGCACGATGCTGTGGCATGGGCAGTGGGTATTGTCACCCCTGAGGAGATAGACAAAATCAATATCCTCAATGCTTCCATTTTGGCTATGCATCGTGCCTTGGACCAACTCAGAGTACGTCCCGAGGCTGTTATCGTGGATGGTAATCGCTTTAAGCCATATCAGGACCTGCCCTATACCACCATAGTCAAAGGGGATGGCAAGTACCTCTCAATAGCAGCAGCAAGTATTCTTGCTAAGACCTATCGTGATGACTATATGGACCGTCTTGCGGAGGAATATCCGCAATACGACTGGCTCTCAAACAAGGGTTATCCCACAAAAAAACACCGGGAGGCAATCCGACAGTATGGTATCACTCCCTACCACCGCAAGTCTTTTAATCTGTTGGGTGACGGACAATTATCCTTTGATTTCTAAAAATTGAAAAATATGACTTTACATTGCCTTTTCCTCGCTACCGTAGCATCTTTGCTAAGCCTCTTCGACCAGAAACAGGATGTAGCATCTGCAAACCAGTTCTTCCAACAGCTCGATCATGAGCAATTTACAGACAGCAAGATACAGTTTACCAATGATGTTCCTGTTGACTCCCTGCAGCAACAGGTATGGTACTGGGCTGCGGAATGGCTCTATGCCCAGCAGGACTACGAGCAAGCAGAGCAGTATGCGTTGAAGGCGCTGAAGAAATATCATCCACAGAACCCAGAACTGGCAGACTGTCAGAACACCTTAGCCTGCATATATGTCAGACTGAGTGACTTCACGAAGGCGGCAGACTATGCCCGGCAGAGTGTGAAAATAGTCATGCGGGGTGGTAACCACGATGACATCTCGTCGAGTCTCAATACCTTGGCAGGAATCTATATGGCAGGCTATCAAGCAAAAGAAGCTGAACAAATCATCCTGCAGGCAATCGACCATGCTAATCAGGTGGACAATCCAGGGCGCAAGGCAATCATTCTGGGTATGGCATCAGAAATATATCATTCCTTGAGTAACGATCAGAAAGCACTCAGTTATGCTGAGGAGGCGATTAAGATAGAAAAGAAATTGGGGCGTCAACCCAAACTCGCTATCCGGTTGTCGCAGAAGGGATCTGCTCTGCTTGGTCTACATCGTTATAAGGAAGCGGAGGAAATTTATCGACAGGTAGTACCTGAGTTGAAAGAGATGGGCAACTACCACTCTTATGCCATTGCCTTGAACCAACTGGGTATGTCACTGATCGGACAGGAACGCTACCGTGAGGCAATACCATATTATCAAGAGGCAGCCAGCCTTTTCTCGAAGATGGGAGACCTCTACAACGAGATTCATTCGCATCGTGGACTTTATGAGAGCTACTGGAAACTGAATCCCGACTCTGCGAAGATAGAATTGGATTATTTTGACCTGCTTAAGGATTCGCTCTATAAACAGTCCACCGCTCAGGCGCTCTCACGTTATCATGCTGAGTTTGAGAACAACCGGTTGCAACAGGAGAATGAGGAGATGCGTGCGACCCATCGCACTACTATCCTCATTGCCATTGCTGTCATCCTGGTCCTCACATTACTTGGCTGGTGGTATGTACGACGTATTCACCAGAAGGAGAAAGAGCATGTTGAAGCATTGATGCGCGAGATTGAACAATTGCGGAAAGAGACTGTGTCAAACCAACAAAGTGCTGATGCCCCCCCTGCAACTCTGATACCAGACGAGGACAGAAAGTTTCTCATGCGCGTTGTCGAGGTGGTCAACGAGGGGATGGCTGCAGGACAGATTAGCGTAGAGAATATCGCTTCAGGGTTGAATATGAGTACACAGACCTTCCGTCGCCGTTTGCAGATGACTGCTGGTGAGACACCTAAGGCTTTCATCTCAGCAATTCAGATGGAGAAAGCGGGTAAGCTGCTGAAGGAGAATCCCGACCTCTCTATTCTTGACATCGCTATGCATTGCGGTTTCGAGGAAGCAAGTTCCTTTGCCCATACCTTCAAGCGTGTTTTTGGTGTGTCACCTTCGCAATATCGCAATTAAAAGAGGTACCTTTATTGAGGTACCTCCTATTCTATAATTTGTGGATGGTAGATGTTATTTTGGCTGTTTGCCGATATAAGCAAGAATACCACCATCAACATAAAGGATATGCCCGTTGACGGCATCAGAAGCCTTAGAGGCAAGGAATACAGCGGGACCACCCAGTTCATCGGGGTCCAGCCAGCGTCCTGCAGGAGTCTTGGCGCAGATGAAGGAGTCGAACGGATGGCGGCTACCATCAGGTTGACGCTCACGGAGGGGAGCAGTCTGTGGGGTAGCGATATAACCAGGACCGATAGCGTTGCACTGGATATTATACTCACCATATTCGGAGCAGATGTTGCGGGTAAGCATCTTCAGACCACCTTTGGCGGCTGCATATGCACTGACCGTCTCACGACCCAGTTCTGACATCATTGAACAGATATTGATAATCTTACCCTCGCGACGTTCCATCATCTCTGGGATGACAGCCTTTGTCATGATGAAAGGACCAACGAGGTCGATGTCAATGACCTGCTGGAATTCCTCGCGTTTCATCTCATGCATAGGAATACGCTTGATGATACCTGCATTGTTAACGAGAATGTCAATCTTACCTAATTCACGACGGATGTCAGCCACCATTTTGTTGACCTCCTCCTCGTTGGTGACATCACAGATGTAGCCGTGTGCCTCGATACCCTTTGCCTTGTATTCCGCAAGTGCTTTATCCAAGTGCTCTTGTCCACGGCAGTTAAAGGCGATCTTTGCACCGGCATTAGCCAGTGCCTCAGCGATAGAGAAACCAATGCCATAGGCGGCACCAGTGACAAGTGCCGTCTTTCCCTCTAATGAAAAAATGTTTGCCATAGTTGTACTGTTTTTATTTGTTTTAGTTTATATCTATTCTGCAAAGGTAGTCATTTTCTTGGAACTCCTCCCTTTCTGTCATACGTTTTAAGTTTGATTAATACTTAAAATTCCAGAATCAATGATTGACGGGGGCGTAGTGCCAGATCGGAAGACAGGTCGTAATACCTTCCTGTGAGGATGTCTTTCGCCCGTTTAGTGTCTCCAATCACCTCAGCATAGCGCTTGACTTCCATCGTGGCAGGCTTGCTGGTGCCGTTGAGGATGGTGAGTGCCGTCCTGCCTTGGTATTGGCGGGCGATGACGTAGATGCCTGCATAGGGGATGAACTGGGTCATCGTACCTTTGATAATCACGTCGTTACCCTGTCGCCAGTGCAGCAGTCGACTGGTCCATCGGAACATGTCCTGCTCCGCCCTGGTGCGTCCCTCCTTCGTGAAGGCGTTACGCTTGTCGCCCGGGAAACCGCCTGGGAAGTCCTTGCGCACGTTGCCGTCGGTCACTTCCTTGGTACCGTTCATCAGGATCTCAGTGCCATAGTAGATCTGTGGGATGCGTTTGACGGTCAACAACAAGGCGAGTGCCTGTTTGAGGGCAAGGGTGTCGTGTCCGTTCCCCAAGAAACGGTCGGTATCGTGGTTGTCGATAAACGCCATGACCGACGAGGGATCGGGGTAGAGGAAGTCGTATACAAACGAGTGATAGATGCGGTTCAGACCATTCCACCAGTCGTCTGTTTCTTCATTCTTCGCTTTGTTGAGTTTGTCGAAGAACGAGAAGTCCATGACGGTCTTCAGGTAACTGTTATCCTTAGAGAGTTTGCTGTCCTTCTGCCAGGCAGCGGTATAGGCAGGATCGGTAACCCATGTCTCACCAACCGTATTGAAATAGGGATATTCCTCGTCGAGTTCCTTCATCCACTGTGCCATGGCATCAGCATAGGCATAGGGATAGGTGTCCATGCGGATGCCGTCGATACCCACGGTCTCTATCCACCAGATACTGTTCTGGATGAGATAGCGCATCAGGTGCGGGTTATGCTGGTTGAGGTCGGGCATGGTAGGTACGAACCAACCCTCTGTCGTCTCTTTCAGGTCTATCTTGGAGGCATAAGGGTCTTTGACGGGTGTCAGTTTATAACTGGTCTGCAGGTACTTGCTCTTCTGCTCGTCCTTGAGCCATTCTGGGGTGTTCAACCAGTCTTTCGACGGCATGTCCTTCGTCCAAGGGTGCTCGAAACCAGAGTGGTTGAAGATCATGTCCATCACCACCTTCAGTCCCTTGGCATGCGCCCCGTCCACCAGTCGGCGGTAGTCCTCGTTCGTTCCGAAACGGGGGTCTACCTTATAATAGTCGGTGGTGGCATAGCCATGGTAGGTGGAGAACCCGTTCTCCGAGTCAGGGGAGTCGTTCTCCAGGATGGGTGTCAACCACAATGCCGTGACTCCGAGTTCACAGAAATAGTCCAGGTGCTCACGGATACCGTTCAGGTCGCCCCCGTGTCGCAACGACGGCTGACTGCGGTCCTCCTTATAAGGGCGCATACCCTTTACCTGTGGGTTATGCCCGGCACCCTGCGCAAAACGGTCGGGCATCAGCATATAGAGCACGTCAGCATTGGTGAAACCCTTATGCTGACTGCCCTTCTTCTCCCGTGCCTTGAGGGGATAGTCCACTTTCTGCTTGTCAAACTTCAGTGTCATCGTGCCAGGCTGTGCTCCCTGGAGGTTCATATAGACCAGTAGGTAGTTGGGAGAGTCGAGGCGTACCACACTGTCGATACGCACCCCGGGATAGTCGGTCGTCACCTCCTTGACAGCGGCAATCCCTTTACCATACACCATCAACTGCAGTTGGGGGTTCTTCATCCCTACATACCAGTCGGTGGGGTCTATCTTGTCGATTTTCACTGCAGCGCTCATACTTAGTAATTGTAATGTAAGAAGTCCTAATAATATTGTCCGTTTCATATATGTTGGTATTTTAGTGATGTATCATCAATGCGGATTGTGGTTGGACGACAGCCACGGTGTCTTGCAGGGTTCCCTGTCCTTGCTCATCGATACGCCCGTCCTCGCAGACGATGGTGTAGGTGTCCTTGGGAATCGTGACACGTTGTGGCTGCTTCGAGGCGTTCAGGATGACGACGACCTGTTGCCAGTCGTCAATGCCTTTCAGGTCTTTCAGTCGGAAGGCAACCACCTGACGGGGAGTCTTCAGGAACTCCAAATGCTGGCGGACGAGGTCAGCAGTGCCCAAGCGGAAGGCAGGATGATGCTGACGCAGGGCGATGAGCCGTTTGTAATACTCCATGACTTGTGGGTAACGCTGGAGGTTCGACCATTCCAGACGGTTGATACTGTCGGGTGACTCGAAGGAGTTATGGACACCCTTCTTGTCACGCAGCATCTCCTCGCCACTAAGCATGAAAGGAATACCTTGTGAGGTGAAGACAGCGGTCTGGGCAAGGAGGTCGAGACGAATCAACTCATCCATCGTCATGCCAGGCTTACTGGTCTTCAGACGGTCTACCAGACACATATCGTCATGGCAACTCACATAACTCATCATCTGGGTAGGCTCGCCAGCCCAGGGCTTTGTCGAGTAGTTGACCTTCGTCATGTCGACCTGCGGGTGCTCGATCGCTCCTGCAATACCGAATTTCAGGCTCTCCTCACAATCGGGGACACCGATAAGGAATCCTCCCTTCGTATCGTCGCTGAAAGGACCGCGCAACGCATCCCGTATCTCGTCAGAGAAAGCGGCGATATGCGGCATCTGCCGTATATTCGCCTTCATACCTAACTGCTCGTCAGGCAAGGCACAGGCTCCTGCGCTCCATCCCTCACCATAGATGAGGATATGGGGGTCGATGGCGTCCATCATCTGACGGATGGCATTCATCGTCCCGATATCATGAACACCCATCAGGTCGAAGCGGAAACCATCCACGTGGTATTCGTCATACCAGTATCTCACACTCTCCATCATGAACTTCCGCATCATAGGCTGTTCGGAAGCCGTCTCGTTGCCACAGCCAGAGCCGTTGGAATATGTCGGAGTATTCTGATTACTCTGAGTATTCTGGGTCATCCGATAGTAGTAATCGGGATAGGTTCGCTGGAAATTGGAGTGCTCGATATCATAGGTGTGGTTATAGACCACGTCGAGGATCACGGAGATGCCTGCCTGATGGAGTGCCTGCACCATCTGCTTGAACTCACGGATGCGGCAGACAGGGTCGTAAGGGTCAGTGGAATAACCACCCTCCGGCACATTATAGTTGACAGGGTCATAGCCCCAGTTATACTGTGGCTCGTTCAGACGGGTCTCGTCCACAGAGCCGTAGTCGTAACTGGGCAGGATATGGACGGCATTGATACCGAGGTCCTTCAAGTGCTGGATAGCCCATGGCTCGGTCAAGGCAAGGAACTTACCCGGGTGTTTTGCCTCCGGACGTGCTATCGAGAAGTCACGATGGTGCATCTCATAGACGATATAGTCTTGGAAAGGACGCAGCACATGGCGGTCGTCAGCCCACCCTTTGGGGGCGGTGTCACGCATGTCCAAGATAACCCCTTTCTCACCATTCACCGTTACCGCCTTGGCGAACACACCGGGAGAAGCCTGTCCGTTGACGACAAACTGGTAGGCTTTCCCTTTCTGGTCACCTTTCAGGGTTGCTGTCCAGATACTGTCCTCCCGAAGAGTCATCCCAATACTGTCGTTGTCGACGACCACCATGCACTTGGCATCAGCAGGTGCGAATAACTTGAAAACGGTCTCTTGGGGCGAGTAGGTCACCTCGTCGAAGTGAAACGCCTCTTGCGTTGGCATGCAAGCAGTCAGTAGCACGACCATTCCTATCAATAAACCTTTTCTCATTGTGTTATCAGTGAAATTGCAAAACCACCACCAGGAGCCTCCGTCAGTCTCAGGGTGTCACTCGCCTTTACCACCTTCTTGGTGATGACGTAAGCCTTGGGGTTCTTCTCATAGTGAGCGTCCTTAGCATCAGCATAGATGGTACAGTTGTACTTCTTACCTTTATCGAGGAAGTCGAGTTTGATGGTGCTCTGGTGACCATTCTCGTCACACTTGCCGCCGATAAACCAGTTGTCGGTTCCTTTTGCCTTACGTGCCACCGTGATATAGTCGCCAGGCTCTGCCTCTAAATATCTCGAGTCGTCCCAGTCGCAGGCGACATCACGGATAAACTGGAAGGCATCGTCGTATTTCTCATAATGCTCAGGCAGGTCGGCAGCCATCTGCAGTGGACTGTACATTGTAAGATAGAGTGCCAGTGAACCAGCAATCGTGATACGTGCCCATGAGGTATTGTCGCTCCATGTGCTTAACTTTGTCTCGAAGATACCAGGGGTATAGTCCATCGGACCACCTTGCAGACGGGTAAAGGGCAGGATACAGGTATGGTCGGGGTTGTTGCCACCGAAAGCCTCGTACTCTGTGCCTCGCGCACTCTCGCCACCTACCAGGTTGGGATAGGTGCGGCAGAGTCCTGTGGGTCGTGTCGCCTCATGCGAGTTGACCATGATATGGTGTTTTGCCGCCTCTTTGATGACATACAGGTAGTGATTGTTCATCGACTGTGAGTAGTGGTGGTCGCCACGAGGGATGATGTCACCCACATAACCCGTCTTCACAGCGTCGTAGCCGTATTTGTTCATCAACGCATACGCCTCCTTGATATGTCGCTCGTAGTTCTGTGTGGAACTGCTGGTCTCATGGTGCATCAGAATCTTCACCCCTTTGGAGTGAGCGTACTCATTGAGCATCTTGATATCGAAGTCGGGGTAGGGTGTCACGAAATCAAAAACATCCCGCTTCCACATATTCGCCCAGTCTTCCCAGCCGACATTCCAACCTTCTACCAACACTTGGTCGAGTCCGTTCTTCGCCGCGAAGTCGATATAACGCTTCACCTTCTCGTTGTTGGCGGCATGTCGTCCATTGGGCTTCACACGCTGCCAGTCTATCTGGTCGAGGTGAATACTGGGGAAATCGTTGGTGTAATGCCAACTCGACTTACCCACAATCATCTCCCACCACACACCACAATATTTCGTGGGGTGGATCCAACTGGTATCCTCAATCTTGCAAGGCTCGTTGAGGTTCAGGATCAGATTGCTTGATAACATGTCACGAGCATCATCGCTGACCATTACCGTGCGCCAAGGAGTATTACAAGGTGTCTGCATACAACCTTTCAGTCCTGTGGCGTCAGGGGTCAGATGGCTGACGAAGGTGAAAGGCTTGGGTAATTGATAAGAGGATGGCTTAGGATTAGGGGTATAGGCGTTGCTGCCGCCACCCAGTTGTGTTGTCAGCGCTTTGGTCTCCGCATCTACCAGTTCGAGGTGCATGGTGGCATAGTCAAGACATGCCGCCTCGTGGATATTGATGTACAAGCCGTCATCAGATTTCATCTGTAAAGAAGTCTGTACACCAGTTGGTGAGAAGACGGCAACAGAGGAGTTTCCCCAGTTGACAGCCTTCTTCATTCGTCCACGAATCTCAGAGAGACGGGTCTGTTGTGTCATCTGCTCCTGTGTGTCATAGTCTCCAGGCAGCCACCATGCCATGTGGTCGCCAGCCATAGCGAACTCTGAGTGCTCTTCCTTGATGAGGAAATAGTTCAGTTCCTTTTGTTGTGGGAACTCATAGCGGAAACCGATACCGTCGTCATATACCCGGAAACGGATGATCATCTCACGTGTTTGCGGTTCCACCCACATTCCTTTTGTCTCTGCTTCCTTGGGATAATGGGGAATGTCCAGACGTTGTTCGAGGGTCACTGCATATTCTTGATAATGGTTACGGATATCTCTAGTCTCTCCCCATACAGGTTGCCACGTCTCGTCGAAAGAAGTGGTATTCTCCTCTTTGATGACGAAATGGTCCATCAGGTCTGTCTCGCTCATCCCTTTAGACGCATGCTTGTCCTTTGCAAGTTCCAGTCCCAGTCTGCTGGGTCTGATGACTTCTTTGCCTTTGTAAGTCATACTATAGGTAGGGACTCCCTCGTCTACATTAAAAGTCAAGACGATATTGCCATTGGGTGATTTCACCTCGGCGGCAAGAGCCGTCAAGGGCAACAGGAATAGTGTTAGGAAAAAGTTAATGCGTCTCATATTATTTTCTTCCGCTTTGTGTGATTAATGTCCTGATAGTCTCGTTGAAATCGTCTGCTTTCAGCAAATCCTCTATGTTCAGGTGCATCCGATAACGCCAGTAGTGGCGTGGGTTAGCAGGGATATTGATGCGCTCAGCGTTCTGGTCAGGCAACCGTAGGCTCTCGTCTATCGACAACCAGTCCTGCAGGGACAACAGACAGAGCATGGAAGGAGAGGTGAGGTGACGACTTACAATCTCCTTGGCAAGCCAGCCGGGCAGTGGGTGGGGTGCCGCACCACCTCTGTAAAGCATCGTGTTGTAATAGTCTTGTGTGCGCTCCTCGTCCTCGTCCCACCACTGCCGGAGTGTCGACATATCATGGGTGGAGATAGTGCAGACAGAGCGGTAGGGGTTGCGTGACAAGTGTCCGAAGCGTACCTTGTCGTCCTTCGGCATCGACTGAATCTCCAGTGAGAGGATACGCAACTCATTCATCACCCAGGGTACACACTCGGGTACCATACCTAAGTCTTCAGCACATACCAGCATCCGGGTAGCCTGTGTCAGACGGGGCAGTTTCTTCATCGCCTCCTGATACCAGAAGTGGTTGTTACGTCGATAGAAATAATCGTTATAAAGACGATTGAAGTTATATTTCTCGGTATCGTTCAGTTCCTCGTAGGCTTGCTGGTATTGTACGGCGATGCGGGGATGCCAGCGGTCATTACGCTTGTGGTCGATCAGGAAGAGACCATCACGGAAGGGGACACCATAGGCGGCAATCTCCTCCTTGCTGAGACCAAGGGCTGGTGCGAACTGTCCCATCAGTCCCGACTTCTCTGGAACGGGAATCTCCCAGATGCGGAAGAAGCCCAGAACATGGTCGATACGGTAGGCATCAAAATATTCTGCCATCTTACGGAAGCGGCGCACCCACCACGCACATCCGTCTTTCAGCATCTCGTCCCAGTTGTAGGTAGGAAATCCCCAGTTCTGTCCATCGGCAGAGAAAGCATCGGGTGGGGCACCCGCCTGTCCGTTGAGGTTGAAGTATTTAGGTTCTACCCATGCCTCCACACCATCACGGGAGATGCCGATGGGGATATCCCCTTTCAGGATAACACGATGTGCTCTGGCATACTCATGGGCAGCATGCATCTGCTGGTCGAGGTTGTACTGTACGAAATACCAGAACTCCACCTCTTTGTCGGTCTTCTTCAACGCCTTTACCGTTGCCTCCTTGGGCCACTCCGAGAATACTGCCGTACCATATTTGTCACGATAGTAGCAGAAGGCGGCATAAGGCACCAGCCATTCCTTGTTCTGCTCAAAGAACTCCTTATAGGAGGTGCGACGCTTGACACTTGTCCATTCCTGCTCGAATAACGTATGCAGATAGTCTAACTTTGCGGAGAACATCCGTTCGTAGTCAATCTGTGACAGGGCATTCAACTCTTGCCGCAACTGTTCGAATTGTGCCTTCTTCTGGGGGTCTTTTATCTCAGGGAGTTGGCGGAAATCAGTATATTGGGGATGCAGGGCATAGATACTGATACTGTTATAAGGATAACTGTCCTGCCAGGTATGGGTCATATTGGTGTCGTTGATAGGCAGTACCTGGATGATGCGCTGGTTGGTCTTGTCCGCCCAGTCAATCATCAGTTTCAGGTCTCCGAAGTCACCCACACCGAAACTGCCCTCACTACGAAGGGAGAAAATGGGAATCACCGTACCGGCTCCCTTCCATGGATGGATGGGGAAATACGCCTGCGACAGTTCATAGACGACCACCTCGCCATTCTTCATCTGTGGTAATGCTACCGTACGGTTGGTGCCGTTCTCCCATAGTGGAGTGACATCTATCTCTTCATCCAGCACCACAAACTTGAACTCGATGGTATCAGACAGTTTTTCGGCATCCAGACTGATGACCCATTCATGGCTTTCGTGTTCTGTCATTTCCAAAGCACGTTTTGCCTCCCAATTTCCTAACGCATCACCACTACCCAATAAGGCAAGGCGCTCGTTATAACGGAGTTGCGGGGCACGCACTTTCAAACGGATGGTCTGACTATAGGGAGTCTCCTCGCTCATCTCACATTGATGAACGGCAATACAATCGGTAAAAGCAGAAGAATACATATAGGAATCCTCTGGGATGTCAAGCCAGTGGTCATACACCATATAGCGGTTAGCCTTCGGGGCGATGATCTCCAGACGGTGTGGCTCCGTCAACCATTCGTGACGTGCTTCCTCGTCACCACGATAAACACTATAATAATAGTCCAGATGAGCCCCCACCTTTACCGCTTTGGTCAGTTCATAGAACCAATGAAGCCCGTCAAGGGTCGTCATCTTGTATTGTGACACTTTGTTCCTATCCTCTTCCGAGAAGATATTCAGCATCAGGTTTTCTCCAAAAGTGGTCTGATATTCCACATTGAATATTAGTTTCATATCGTCTATATTTTAGTGATGTTTTGTTATAATCATGCAATCGTTTGCGCGTCTTTATTTATGACGGATGGCTGTCACACAGGCAGCACCCACAACCAGAAGACATCCAGCCACGATCATCATGGTGGACTGATGACTGCCTACGAGTGAGAGGACAAGACCTCCACAGAGTGCTGCGATAATCTGGGGAATACAGATAGTACCGTTGAACAGTCCCAGATAGGCTCCCATGTGACCATAGCCCTGCAACGCATTGGTGACAAAGGTAAATGGCATGGCGAGCATTGCCGCCCAGGCGCAACCAATCAGCAGGAAGGGGATAAACTGTAGGTATGCGTCGTGGATAAAGGGAACGATGGCAAAACCGATGCCGCCGATGATGAGGCTGATGGCGTAAGCGGCTTTGGTATTCTTGAATTGTGGCAGGACAGCCGCCCAGATAACGGAACCGATAGCCTGTACTGCAAAGAGGACACCGACCCAGTTGCCCGCTGCCTGGAAGGCTTCGCTGGCAGGGTCTGTGCTGTTCCATACCGTCTCGGCGATGGCACCCGTCGAGTAGTTCCACATATAGAGGAAGGCTGCCCAGCAAAAGAACTGTACCAGTCCGACCTTCCAGAAAGTGGAGGGGGCTTTGCGTAGCAGTGTCAACCAGTTGGCGGAGTCCTCTTTCTCCTCTTTACTCTCCGCCACAGCATTATATTCCGCATACTCCTGCGGGTTCCACTCTTTGACTTTCAAAGTGGTATAGATGACACAGAGAATCAAAATGGCTGCTCCGATATAGAATGACCAGATGACACTGTCTGGAACTACCCCCTTCTCTGCGACATTCTTAATACCGATATAGGTGAAGAAGAAAGGAAACAGGAAGCCGACAACACTACCGGCATTGCAGAGGAACGACTGGATGCTGTATGCCTTGGCTTTCTGCTCCTCGTTGACCATGTCACCTACCAGCATCTTGAATGGTTGCATCGCCATATTGATACTGGTGTCAAGAAACATCAGGGCGATAAGCCCGAACATCATGGCGGCACTGACGGCAAGACCTAATGAGCCGGCATTAGGCAACAGACACATGACCAGTACGGCAGTGGCTGCTCCTATAAATAAATAAGGTATACGGCGACCGAAGCGAGTCCATGTCTTGTCGCTCAGTGTTCCGACAATCGGCTGTACCAGGATACCCATCAGTGGAGGGAGTATCCAGAAATAACTTAAGTTATGGGGGTCAGCACCCAAGGTAGCGAAGATGCGGGAAATATTCGCACTTTGCAACGCATACGCTATCTGTACGCCAAAGAAGCCAAAACTAAGGTTCCATAATCCCCAAAAGGGTAAATTCGGTTTCTGTTTCATATTATTATTCTTCTTTTGTTATATACTATATTTACTATAGTTCCTATAGTCACTATAGGGACTATGTCCTATCTAGTCGTCCCCCTGATAATCAGGCGGGTTCTTACTATTCTGCGCTCCATCTTGTTACGGGGGATCGTTCCCTCCACATGTCCTATCAGGATATCGGCGGCTTCCTCTCCAACCTTCACGCCCCGCTGCTCTACCGTGGTCAGCATAGGGTCGCAGGCAACGGCACGTTGTCCGTTGGTAAAGCCACAGACAGAGATGTCGTCGGGTACTTTGAAGCCCATGCGCTTCGCGGTATAGAGAATACCTATTGCCGTATCGTCGTTGACGGCAAAAAATCCATTGGGGGGGGCATCTTCTGACAGTATTCCAGGAGTGATCGCCTCAGCGTCAGTCCTGTTATCACAATTATATATAAGGGCAGGATCAGGTTGGATACCGTGTTTCAGGAGAGCGTCCTTATACCCGTTAAAACGGTTCTTGGAAATCTCCAGGGTCATGGAGGAGCCATAGAAGGCAATTCTGTTACAGCCTGTCTCTATCAGATGGGTCACCGCATTATAGGCACCCATATAATCATCTACCACCACGCGGCTGGCATTGACTCCCGTGCAAATGCGGTCATAGAACACCAAGGGGACTCCAGCGTCGATAAGTCGCTGGAAGTGGTCGTATTGATGGGTGTCCTTCGCCTGGGAGACGATAATGCCGCAAACCTTGTTCTCGTAGAATGACCGGCAGATCTTCACTTCCCGCTCATATTGCTCATTGCTTTGTGCCACCATGATACGATAACCCCTTGCCGATGCTTCCTCCTCAATACCAGAGAGGACCGAGGAGAAATAGTAATGGGCAAACTCAGGGATGATGACCCCGATTACCTTCATGGGCTGAACCTTCGAATGGCGTAATGACTCTGCAATAAAATTAGGAGTAAAGTTGTGCTCACGGGCATATTGCTGGATGGCGGCACGCCGCTCCGCAGAGATACGGGGAGAATCCTTCAAGGCTCGAGAGACTGTTGCCACGCTGATACCAAACTCACGGGCAATATCCTTCATCGTCAAAGTAGTACGTTTTTCCATTTCGGTTCTTAGTATTGTGATTGCAAAGTTATTGAAAAGTTCTTTTTGTGGTACGTCAACCTTATTTATTTATAGGTATTTATAAATGCAAACGTTTGCACACTCCTAATAACGTTTTTAACTCAAAAAAAGTATTAACGAATCAAAACATCTTCTATCTTTGCACTTGATTTAAATCAAATGTTTTGAATACGTGAACTAAAATTATATTACTAACTCTAAAAAAGAAATGATGAAGCAGGTAAACATTCAATCTCCGTTAAGGATGCTTGTCCTTTTATTAGGACTCTTTCTTTCGGTAGGAGCCTTTGCACAGATTGATGTCAAAGGACATGTTAAAGATGCTCAGGGCGAACCGATTATCGGTGCGACGGTACGTGTGGTAGGTACTCAGACCGCTACCGTATCAGACTTCGACGGTAACTTCGCTTTGAAGGCTAATCAAGGTGCCGACATTAGCGTGTCGTATGTGGGCTATCAAACTCAGACCGTGAAGGCAGCGTCAAGTCTCGACATCACTCTTCAGGAGGATGCAACGATGTTGGAAAACGTTGTTGTTATCGGTTACGGTGTTGCCCGTAAGACAGACTTGACAGGTTCTGTAACGGCAATCAAGCCAGATGAAAAGAATCATGGTATTCTTACAACGGCTCAGGACATGATTTCAGGTAAAATTGCAGGTGTTAATGTCAACACCTCGAATGGTGAACCTGGTGGTGGTGCTCAGATTCGTATTCGTGGTGGTGCTTCTTTGAATGCAAGTAACGACCCTCTGATTGTGATTGATGGAATGCAAATGGATAACAATGCCACAAAGGGTGTTAGCAATCCTTTGGCTCTTGTTAATCCTAACGACATCGAGTCGTTCACTGTTCTGAAAGATGCCTCTGCAACTGCTATTTACGGTAGCCGCGGTTCTAATGGTGTTATCATCATCACAACCAAGAAAGGTCGTCGCAACCAGTCTCCAAAGGTATCGTATAATGGTACATTCTCTGTCAGCTCTGTTTCAAAGAAACTAGACGTGATGGATGCCAACCAGTATCGCCAGTTCATTAAGGATTATTATGGAGAGACTTCTGAAGCATACGCAGGACTCGGTGAGGCTAACACCAATTGGCAGGATGAAATATATCGCAATGCTGTCAGTCATGACCACAACGTGAGTGTGGCTGGTGGTGTTGGTAACCAGAAGTGGGCAATGCCTTACCGTGTCAGTGTTGGTTATACCAACCAGCAGGGTATCTTGAAAGGTTCAGACTATAGCCGTTTTACAGCAGGATTCACAATGAACCCATCGCTTCTTAACGATCATCTGAATCTGAACATCAATGGTAAATATGCCTATTCTAAGACAAATCCTGGAGGCCAGGGTGCTATTGGAATGGCAACTCGTATGGATCCTACTCGTCCTGTTAAGAGTTCAGAGGATCAGTTCAAAAATTGGGGTGGTTATTGGCAGTGGGTAAATCCAACTACGGCTTATGATCCAACATATCCCTATGCGATTAATAATGATGCTCCCCAAAACCCTGTAGAACTAATCGATAATTACACATTCGATAAGAGTTCGCACACACTGTTAGGAAATTTCGAAGCCGACTATAAGATTCACGGTTTTGAAGACCTGCGTTTGCATATGAACTTAGCCGGTTCTTATTCGTATGGTGGTGAATATACCAACAATAATCCTTACTCTACCTATGGCTACTACTATGGTGGTAAGGGTGACAACACCGAGAAGAAGTACAACGTTTTGGCTTCGCTTTATGCGCAGTACTTTAAAGACTTTAACAAGGACAATCACTTCGATATAATGGCAGGTTATGAGTATAGCCGCACCAAATATTGGGGAAATAGCTGGTATAAAGATTTTTATCCAGAGACTAATGAGGGAACAGACGATGATGGTAATCCATTAGCTGGTACTGTCCATAATTCTTCCGAGTCATTCTGGAGGGGCCAGATGATACTTGTCAGCTGGTACGGACGTGCCAACTATTCACTCTTCGACCGTTATCTCCTTACAGTCAACTTCCGTGCCGATGGTTCGAGCCGTTTTGCAGATGGACACCGTTGGGGCTTCTTCCCCTCTGTTGCAGCAGGTTGGCGTATTAAGGACGAATCCTTCCTGAAGAGTGTTGATGAAATCAGTGAGATGAAGTTGCGTCTTAGCTGGGGTCAAACAGGTCAGCAGAACACGGGTAAAGAGTATTATACTCCTACTTACAAGATGACTACTGGTAACGACCGTTTGTATCCAATAGGCCCAAACAATCCTGGAACGCTGTTCCAACCATTGGTTTACAACAACGACCTGACTTGGGAAACCACTACGACATGGAATGCTGGTTTAGACTTTGGAATGTTCAATCAACGTCTGACCATGACGATTGATGCTTATATCCGTAAGACAACAGATTTGCTCTGCACTCCAACTATCGCAGCTGGACAGAACTACGATAATGCGATGTTGCTGAATGCTGGCGAACTGAAGAATAAAGGTATAGAGATTGCTATCTCGGGTAAGCCCATACAAACCAAAGACTGGTTTATGGAATTAGGTTTAAATGCTGCATATAACAAGAACGAAGTAACTGAGCTCTATGGTGGCCGTGATATGATTGAAGCTGGACTGTCAGTGGGCATGAACAAGGCTTTGACTTATCATAAAGTGGGACAGCCTGCTAACTCTTTCTGGGTTTACCAGCAGGTGTACGATGAAGCAGGACGTCCTATTCAAGGTGTTTATGTTGACCGCAATGCGGATGGTAACATTGACGATAACGACCGTTACTTCTACAAGAATATCGCAGCTCCTTGGACTGGCGGTTTCTACTTTAAGGTTGCTTACAAGAACTGGGATTTAGGAACTAACTTCCGTTTCTCTTTGGGCAACTATGTTTATAACGGCTTGATAGAGAGTCGTATGAACTCAGCAGAACGTTACCAGGCATCTAAGGGATTCTATGAGAATACTACTGCCGATGTAGCAGCATTGAGATGGACATCTTATGATTACCCACTTTCTGACTACTTCGTTCAGAATGCTTCGTTCTTGAAGTGTGACAACATTACATTAGGCTACAACTTCGAGGAATTGTTCAAAGGTGCAAACTATCATGGTCTCAGTGGTCGTATTTATGCCTCATGTTCTAACGTGTTTACCATCACCAAGTACAAGGGACTTGATCCTGAGCAGGTGTCTGGTTTCGAGGGAAGTGTTTATCCACGCAGTCGCACATTCCTTGTGGGACTTAACCTCAACTTCTAATCACATAACTAAATACAGAACGAAATATGAAACTCAATAAATTCAAAGCAATGGTTTCGGCAGCAACCTTGATGATGGTTGCTAGTCTGACCTCATGTATGGCTGACTTGGACAAAGGCAATATTGATCCGACAGTTCAGGCCGAGCCCGACATTACAGCGCTCTACAGCAAATGCTATGCTTGCCTGATTTTGGAGGGAATGGATGGTAGTGCTGATTTTAATGTAGATAATGCTGGAAAGTCGACGCTGGTACGTAATATCTACAATGCAAATGTATTATCTACGGATGAGGGTATTTGCTGGTGGACAGATGGTGGATTGGAAGACTATGGCATGAATACACCAAAGCCAAGTAGCGATGCTATTCGTTATTTGTACTATCGTCTAATTATGGATGTCAGCTACTGTAATCACTATCTGGAACTTTCTGCAGCTCAGGAAGACCAAGTTAAGTTGGCTGAGGTTCGTTTCATTCGTGCATATCTTTATTATCAGTTGCTCGACCTCTTTGGAGATCCATCATTCATTCCTGCTATTTCTACTGAAATGCCTAAGCAGGCCCACTCATACAATGAGAAATTTCAGGAAGATGGTGTTTACTCTCGTGCAGAATTGTTGGCACTGGGTCGTGAGTTCTTGTTCAACTGGGTGGTAAATGAGTTGAAGGAAGCTGAGGCAAACCTGATGGATCCTCAGCCAAAGACCGATAGTGATCCGGACTATGGTCGTGTTGACAAGGCAGCTGCTTGGTTGATGTTGAGCCGTGTATATTTGAATGCGGGAACCTATCTGAACAACGATGGTCAAAACAATCCTTATTGGGCAGAGGCATTGTCGTATGCAGAAAAAGTTATCAACTCAGGATATTCTTTGTTTGACGACAGCAAGATGTCTGCAGAGGCTAAGGCTAATGGCTATAAGCCTTACGACCTGCTGTTCATGGGCGATAATGGTTCGAATGGTTCTTCATGCGAAGCTATCTTCCCATTACTTCAGGATGGTCGCGTTACGAAGGCTTGGGGTGGTTCAATGTTCTTCGTGGCAGCTATGTGGGATCCTAATATGGCTACAGTTATCGGTCAGGATGCTGCAACCACTCAGAATACTTGGGCAGGTATGCGCTGTCGTCCTCAGTTGATAGAGAAATTTACAAGTAATCCTAACTCATTCGTAGGTAAAACCGCAAAAGAAATTCGCGCAATGGGTATTGACGATCGTGCCATCTTCTGGGGTGTAGATCATACATTGTCTGTTTATCCTAACGATGGCTTTGCTAGCGGCATAGTTACTCCAAAATGGAATAACAACTATTCTAATGGTGGTACACCTCATGACAATGAGAATGTGGATATCGATTTCTATCTGCTCCGCGTAGCAGAGGCTTATCTGAATGCAGCCGAGGCTGCTCTCCATACTGGTGATGCAGGCAAGGCTAAGACCTACATGGATGCAATCCGCAATCGTGCTCACGCTGCTACTCGTAGCAGTTATACGCTTGACGATATTCTCGATGAGCGTGCTCGTGAAATGTATTTCGAAGGTATTCGTCGTCCTGACTTGATTCGTTACAACTACTTCGGTGGCGTCAGCGTTTCTTATGGTTGGGAAGGTAAGGGAGGCAATACTGGTTATACTGGTGCTCCTTTCGAGAAATATCTGAATGTATATCCTATCCCATCTTCTGAGGTGATGGCCAACTCTAATCTGACTCAGATTGACGGTTATACCGAGATAGAATAATAAATGTTTAAACCGAAAAATAAGAAACGCAATATGAAGAATAAACTATTGCTTGGCGCTCTGCTGATAAGCATCGCTAGCTTATTCACAGCTTGCAAGGATGATAACGGATCGAATCCTTCGTTGGTACAACCCACTGGATTCACACTGAATACTCCTGCTTTTGCCAGTGAGACAGTAGATCTGGAGGCAACCAATGAGTTGCTGTTGACATGGTCTCAGCCTCAATACACAGCGAATAATGCACCTTTACAGGTTACTTATGAGATACAGGTTTCACCCACTAATCAGTTTACAGTTTCTACCGATGAGGCTGCCGCTGATGAAAGTGGAGAAACGATTGCCGACTATGCTGCTATTGCTCGTACTACAACGCAATGCACCTACACGCTCTTATCTGCTGACTTAGACAAAGCTTTGGTCCAGATTGGGAAGTGGAAGGAAAGTGAGGTTCCTGCTGAGCAAACTGCTTTCCTGCGCATCAATGCTTTCCTTTTGGAAAATGGTGTTCGCTTGAACAACGTAGTTTCAAATTCTATTGAATTATCTTTTAATCCTTATTATATTGAGCTGAAGGATGCTGAGCCAATCATGTGGTATCTTGTTGGTAACAATATTCTGGATGGAGCCTGGAGTAATAACCCTGGTGTAAGTAGTCTGCCAATGTTTAAGGTGAGCGACTTCCCCTACGACAAGGCTACAGGAACAGGTGAGATAACTTATCTCAACTATTTCACAACCGACGGATGGAAGATTCAGCCAGAAGACTTCAACTGGGATCTTGGATTCATGAGTGGTGGAGAAGCTAACACTGCAATTTATCGAGATGGTGCTGCTGATGGTGGTAACATCTGGTGTGATCCGGCAGGATACTATAAGGTAACAGTTAATACTGCCTCTAACGAGTGTACCATCGTTCAGCAGGATATCACCCCAAAGGTTTTTGCACAGATTTGTATGGCAGGTACGTTCAATGAATGGGGTGATACCGATATGACTCCAGCTAACAAGAGTGGTGAGAATCATGTTTGGACTTACGTGATGACTGTTGATGCAGGTAAAACGGAACAGATTAAGTTCAAGGAAGCTGGCTCGTGGGATAATAACTGGGGCTATGGTTCTGCTGACGGTGAGGTAAATACCTGTGGTGTTGCAAAGAACGGTGCTCCTAATATCGGAGTAGAAGAAGGTACTTGGATTATCTGCTTCAACGATATCACTGGCGAGTTTAGTATTATTAAGAAAAACTAAAAGAGTAAGAGCATTATGAAAAAATTTATATTGTGTGGAATAGCCTTGGTTGCAGGATTAATGTCCTGCACCGAGGACTATAAAGACTGGGCAAACCCGCAAAGCAATGCTGGCAGCGAATTGAATCCAAAGTTTGAGATGACGTTGCAGCCGACAGCCAGTGCCATAGACTTTGCTACAGAAACAGGTAATCAGATACAATTGTTTACTACCAATCTGCAAGAAGGACAGACAAGTTATTACAATGTGCTGTTAGAGAGTGTTGGCAGCGATAAGGATGTCACGATTATAGCTGACGTTGATGGTAAAGTGCAGGCAGAAGACCTGATTGATGCTGTGAAACAATTCTGGGGAGCTGCTCCTGTTGAGCGTACACTGATAGTTACTGTTTCTACAGAAGTGAAGGTGACTACCGAGGATGGTGTGGTTACGGTACATCGCGAGGCAAATCCTTATGAACTCAAAGTGACCCTCGCGGCTCCTTACATTGATGCCGATGGCTATTATGTAGTTGGTAATATCGATGGATGGAAGTTAATAAGGGTTGATGCCTACCATATGACGAATAATGGCGGACCTGTTTATGACAACCCAGAGTTCAGCGTGGAGATTAAACCAGTTGATGGTATTACTACTTACGAAATTAAGGCAATTCCGGCAGCAGATTTCAATGCAGATGGTTCTATTGCTTCTTGGGATCGTGCTTTCTCTGCAGCAGAAGGTGTTGATGAGCCTGCCTATGAAGGAACGTTGTCAAACACAAACAAGGGAGGCAATATCAAGTTCGATGCAGTTGAAGATGCTGTCAGCTACACACTTACCATTAATGCAATGACTTCTACATATACTGTGGAGGCAAACATGAAAGACCAGTCAATTTACGATACAACTCCAGTTCTTTACCTAACAGGTGATTACTATAGTTGGGGTGGATCTGAAGATGATTGGAAACCACTTGTACCAGTGTATGGAAATGAGAATCTGTCATGGAAGATTATCTACCTGCATGAGTGGGAAAAGATTAAGTTTGCACCTCAGAAAGGCTGGGGCAATGATTTCGGTTACGACGCCGAGAGTGTTGTTGATAAGGCAGAGGCAGGTGCTCAAGCTGATGGTTCAAATCTTATGGTTAGCAAAGCAGGATGGTATCTTCTGAAGGTCGATAAAACTGCAGGTGCTCGTAAGATTGAAATTCTTAAACCAGAAGTATATCTGATTGGTAATACATCACCTACAAGTTGGGATGTTGCCGAGGCAGGTCTCTTTGAAGTTCCTACGACTGAGAAAGGAAAGTTTGTTTCTCCTGCATTTGTAGCAGATAACGAAGTACGCATGTGTGTTAAACTGGGAGATGACATTGACTGGTGGAAGACAGAGTTCATCGTTAATGCTAATGGTATCATCGACTATCGTGGTAATGGCGGAGATCAGCCTCGTGTCAATGTTACTACAGGTCAAAAGTGCTATTTGAATTTTACTTACGGTTCTGGTTCATATAAATAACCCCGTAGACTATAACCGTTCTCAGGCGGACAGGAACTTAAGTCTTGTCCGCCTGATTTTGGTTCAAGCAGTGATGAAAAGAATCTTTATATTATTAATAGGTACGTGTATGGCAATGGTTGCCGCTGCCCAGCAACGGTATCTGGGTGGTGACCTGTCTATGCTGCCGTCGTATGAGGATGCCGGGACGGTCTATCGTGACTCGGCTGGTAAGCAGGTGAAACCCTTGCGGTTCCTGAAGCGACAGGGGTGGAATGCAGTCCGTGTCCGCTTGTTCGTTGACCCGCAGTTTGCCAGCAAAGAACATCAGGGAGAGGGTGTCTGTCAGGACTTGGACTATGTCATCCGTCTGTCGAGGCAGGTGAAGAAGGCTGGTCTTGCCCTGATGCTTGATTTCCATTACAGTGACACATGGGCGGACCCTGCCAAACAGTTTATGCCGAAACGGTGGAAGGAGGCGGCTCCAGAGACGTTGCCCGACTCGGTATATGCCTATACCCGTCATTGTTTGCAGCGGATGATAACTGCTGGTTGTGTACCAGAGATGATACAGGTGGGCAATGAGATTACCAATGGTATGATGTGGGAAGTAGGACGTGTCAATGCCGCAGGTAGCGAGGGCTTCGACGTGTTGTCCCGTTTGTTGAAGGGTGGTGTCCGTGCCTGTCGGGAAATGTGTCCGAAGGCGAAATTGATCATTCATACAGAGAAGGCGGGCGACTGGACAGTCACCAAGAACTTCTATGAGCAGATGCGTCGCTATCAGGTGGACTACGACATCATCGGACTGTCGTATTATCCGATGTGGCACGACCGTCTGCCCGTACTCCATAACACCCTCGACTCCCTCGCCGCCGTGTTTCCCGAGAAGGAGGTGATGATCGTGGAGACAGCTGCTTATTACTCCCATGAGAACGACCGGTGGGCGAAGAGCCCCGACCAGTATAGTGAGTTCTACCCGATAACCACAGAGGGGCAGCGCCAGTTTACCGCTGAGCTGATGGCAGAACTGCGTCGTCACCCACAAGTGACAGGTGTCTTCTGGTGGTTCCCGGAGGAGAATGAGAGTGGGCGGCAGGTCACTAACTACTGGCTCAACAGAGGCTTGTTCGACAATCATACAGGTCGTGCCAAGCCCGCACTCTATGAACTGAAGTGGTAAATAGTGGTTGACTTAGAGTCGGCAGGTCGGTTGACTGGAGTCGGCAGATCGGTTGACTGGAGTCAACCGTTAGCCAGGATGCTCCTAACAACTGCGAAGAACGGCTTTTCACCTTGGCTACAAAGGGGCTTATGACGACATAGGATGGTCTTTATGCTGTTGAGGTGGTGAGTCCGCTGGTCCGTGCAACCGATTGCATGAGCGTCCAAACCATATTTAACGGGTCAAAAGAATAACGTGAGGGTAAAAGCACTATCTTTGCACACAAGAACTAAAAACTGCTGAGATATGATGAAGAAAATCTACACGACATTAATCGTATTGGTAGCCACACTGACCGCTTCGGCACAGGGATGGCCCGCAAACTATGGCGGCGTGATGCTGCAAGGCTTCTATTGGGATGGCTATGACGATGCCCAGTGGACTGTTTTAGAGTCACAGGCTGATGAACTGTCACAATACTTTAAGTTAGTATGGATTCCTCAGAGCGGAAACTGTGGTGGTAAGTCAATGGGTTATGACGACTTGTATTGGTTTCCCGGTGGTAATAACTACAATAGCTCATTTGGTACAGAGGCAGAGTTACGCTCGATGATTAAGACTTTTAAGTCGAAAGGTATTGGTACGATTGCCGATGTTGTCATCAATCATCGTCGTAATGTGAGTAACTGGGTAGATTTCCCCAAGGAGACTTATAAAGATGTGACTTATCAGTTGAAATCCACTGACATTGCTTCAAATGACGACGGTGGTGCCACTAAGACATGGGCTAATTCCAATGGCTATTCGTTGAGTAGTAATGCTGATACTGGTGAGGGCTGGGATGGTATGCGCGACCTCGACCATAAGAGCACGAATGTACAGACAAACGTGAAGGCTTATCTGAAGATGTTATTGGAGGATTTGGGTTATGTGGGCTTCCGCTATGATATGGTGAAAGGATATGCTGGTTCCTATACCAAGATATATAATGAGGATGCGAAGCCACAGTTCTCTGTTGGTGAGTGCTGGGATGGTACGACGACTATCAAGAACTGGATAGATGCGACAGGCAAGACCAGTGCCGCCTTTGACTTCCAGTTCCGCTATACGGTGCGCAATGCGGCAAATAATGGTCAATGGAACAGATTAGCACAGGCTAACGAGGGTAACTACCCCTTGATTAGCAACAACTATAATAGTGGCAGTTACAAACAGTATGCCGTGACTTTTGTGGAGAACCACGACACGGAGAAGCGTCCCAATGCTGCTCAGGACCCGTTGAAGAAAGATACGCTTGCCGCCAATGCCTATTTGCTTGCCATGCCTGGTACCCCTTGTGTGTTTATGACCCACTGGCAGGACTGCAAGCAGGATATCAAGTCGATGATTGACGTGCGTTATCTGGCAGGAATCCAGAATACGGGCAGTTATACGCAGGTGACAAGTAATACCAATGTTTATGCTGTAAGCATTGAGGGTACAAAGTCTAAATTATTGTGTGTGGTTGGTAAGACCGCTGGGAGTTATACCCCTTCTGGTTCATCATGGGTGAAGGTGCTTTCAGGTTATCATTATGCCTATTATCTTGACAAGGCTGCAAATACCGCATGGATCAGTCATGCCTCAGGCAGTTATGAGGGCACGCTGAAGGTGCTTCTCTCCGCAGTGACCAGTAATGATGCCAAACTGGTGTACACCACGGACGGCTCTAACCCCACATCCGGAAGTAAACAAGTGGCAAGTGGTACGGAAATCACATTCCCCAAGGGAACGACCACGTTGAAAGTGGGACTGCTCATAGGCGGCACCGTCAGCAGTATCCAGACCCGCACCTATACCGTGACAGACCCTGAGGAGTTTACTATTCCTTCTTTCTGCAAGGTGAGTGACGGTGAGATGTGTGCCTTCTTCGAGTCACCTGCCTCTTGGACGAAAGCGACCTGCTGGGCATGGAGTACGATAAACTTCACTGGTGGCAACTGGCCTGGTGTGGAATGTTCGCAAGTGGGGACACTGGATAATGGTAATAAGGTGTGGAAGTGGACTTGGGATGGCAAATGCTATAACAGCGACACCAAGAAACAGGTGACACCAAGCGGCAAGCCGACGGGTATTATCTTTAGTAATAACGGCAGTTCCCAGACCGATGACTTGGCGTTCGAGAATGCCGCCTATTATAATAAAAGCGGTCAGAAGATGGGTATCGTCACTGGAATCAACGTGATACGTGCCGATGTCAAGGCAAAGGATACCTATTGGTATGACCTTCGTGGTCGCAGACTTACCGGGGAGCCGACGACGAAGGGTATCTATATCTACCAAGGAAAGAAAATACTTAAGTAAGAGTGATCAGATATTTATAGGAAGAGAAGGAAAGTGGATTACTTTCCTTCTCTTCTTTCGTTCATATACTCTCGTGGCGACATGCCATAGAACTTCTTGAAGATGGTCGAGAAAGAGGCGGCATTATTGAAACCGCAAGCATACATCACTTCTGTGATATTCACATTTTGGTTGGTAAGCAGGTTGGCAGCTTGTTTCAGACGGATATTACGAATGAAATCATGAGGTGTCTGTCCTGTCAGCTCTTTCATCTTACGATGCAGATGAACACGGCTGATACCCACCTCGTCAGCAATGAAGTCTACACTCAGGTCGGCATTGCTGATATTCTTGTTGATGACAGCCATAATACGCTCCAGCAGTTTGTCGTCGGGCGACTTCATTTGTACTTCGTCCACTTTTTCCTCTAACTGGTCATTACGTCCGTATTTCAAACGCAGCATCTGGTGTGAATGGATGAGGTTGACGATGGTGCGACGAAGAATATCCATATTGAAAGGTTTGATGATATAAGCGTCTGCCCCCGTCTCTAATCCCTCTAGTTGGTCCTCGTCCCGGTTCTTTGCTGTCAGAAGGATGACTGGCACGTGGCTGGTGGCAGGATTAGCCTTTACCTTTGAGCAGAGAGTATTGCCATCCATTTCAGGCATCATAATATCGGAAATCAGAAGGTCAGGAATGGTCTTCAGCACCTCTGTCAAAGCCTCCTTACCATTCTCACAGCCAATAACTTTATAGTTGTTTGACAACTCTTGTATGAGGTATTCGCGGATTTCTTGGTCATCCTCAGCGATGACGATGGTCTGCTGTTTGTTAGCTTTTGGAATAGTTACCCCCCCCAGGTCGGTAGAATCGGCCATTGTGGTGTCCTCATCAAACAAGCTGGTTGTGTGCGTTACATCTTCTTTGTCAGTAATCATCTCTTCTGGTTTCAGATGTTCATTACCCAAGGGGATGGTAACGACAAACTCACAGCCCACCTCTTTGTTGTGCGCGGAGATCGTGCCATGATGTAGTTCTACCAGAGAGCGAGTCAGGTCGAGTCCGATACCTGTTCCCACTTTGCGGTCGTTGATACTGCTTGGAGTCTGGTAGAATCGTTCGAAGATATGTTCCAGTTTGTCTTCTGGAATCTTTTCACCACTATCGTAAATTTTTATGGTAGCATGCGTGTTGTCATGAGTGATGCCGATGCGGATAGTGCCACCTGTTGGTGTGTACTTAAAGGCATTAGAAAGAATATTGACAACAACCTTATCAAAGTTTCCACGGTCAATCCAAACAGGCAGCATCTGTGTGTCATGCTCATAGCTGAACTGGATGTTCTTTGACTTCGCCTGTTGGGTAAAAAGAGTGTGGATGTCACTGACAAAACCAATCAGGTCTGTTTCACACATGTGCATCTGCATCTGCCCCTTGTCAATCTTACGGAGGTCCATCATCTGGTTGATAAGTCCTAAGATACGCTCCGCATTTCGCCTGATGGTCTCATAAATGCTACGTCGGTGCGGATCGTCATCTTGTTTCATCAAGGAAAGCAGTGGTGATACAATCAAAGTCATAGGCGTACGTATCTCATGACTGATATTCATAAAGAAACGTAGTTTTGCCTCGCCCATTTCCTCTGCATGGATATGCTCTTGCAATCGCAGACGATTCTGTTCCTGGTGACGACGATAGAGGAGGTATCTCCATGCGATGAAGCATAGGATTAGCAGATAGCTAATATAGGCAAGGTATGTACGATACCATGGTGCATGTATATACACAGTGAAGCAGCGCTCCTCGGAGGTCTGGTTGTTTCGTTGTGCCACCACACAGAAGTCGTAACTGCCAGGTGCCATGTGTGAAAACGTAATCTCGTTGCTTCCTGGTTGCAGACGTACCCAGTCTTCCTTGTTGATACGATAGCTGTAGACAATGTGCTCAGGATTATCATAGGTAAGGGTTGACAATTGTATAGTGAACGAGTTGTCGCTACTGCTCAGTGCAAATCTTTTGGAAGCGATAACGGTAGTGTCGGTAACATGATACCAACCAGATTTTGTTTCTGGTGTGACCAGTTCACCATTGATGGAGAAGGCGGTCAGTTTCACGTCGGCTTTCCATTCAGTTTGTTTGATATCTGACGGATTGAACCAAGTTACACCGCCGACACCTCCGAATATCATCGTTCCGTTGGGTGACACACTGGAGGCACCGTCACTGAACTCATTACTTTGCAGACCATTGTCTACAAAGAAGCTCTGGGTTAATTTTGTTTGAGGGTTATAGCGGCACAGTCCGTGGTCAGTACCCAGCCAGATCATTCCCTGTTTCCCTTGCTGGATGGAGGCGATACCATTATCGGCAAGTCCTTTCTCCATATTCATGTGTCGCAACTCCTTGTTGGCGAGATTATAGCTATAGAGCCCGTTGTTGGTACCAATCCATAGTTTGTTATCGTATTCCTTGACGACACGGATAGGAGTGCCATAGTTAATCGTATTGACACCAAAGACTTTTGTCCAACTCTCTGTGGCAATATCCAAGCAACAGACACCCATTGTAGTGGCAAGATAGACACGTTTCCCGTCGGGCGAGAGAGACATCTTGGAGATATAGTCGTTCACAAGACTATTGACTTTCCTGTCCGTAATTGCATTCTCAGCTGTCTTGTAGTTTTTTATCTCACCAGTCTTGAGTTGTAGGCGAATGAGCCCCTCACCCATTGTGGCAATCCAGAGTGTTCCTTGTTGGTCACAAGCTATGTCGAAAACGCTGACGGCATTTCCTTGAGGTAGTGGCTGGCGGTGGAAAGAATGACTTTTGGTGTCAATCCAGCCGCATCCCTCACGGAAAGAGCCCACCCAGATACGTCCTTGGTTATCTTCTGTGATGCATAGGATGGTACTGGGGAAATTCTCCTTATAGTGGAAAACAGGACGTTTGCTGTTGTCGAAACTATAGAGTCCGTCTTTATCGGTTCCAATCCACGTATAACCTTTGCTGTCAATCAGTACGCTGGTCACACAAGCCTGTCCGATCAGGTTGTTTGTACCCAGTTTGTATCCCATATATTTAAAAGGTGTCTCCGTGCGAGGTTGCATGAAGATGCCCTTCTGCAGTAGTCCCAGCCAAACGTTTCCTGTTTTGTCCTCCACGATAGAATAGCACTTGCTCTTGGAGAGATCGACCTCTCTGCTGTAATAGGGATTGTTGGTCAGAATTCCAGTCTGAGGCTGGAAGATACCCATACCCATTCCGTCATAGCCTAACAGGAGTTCTCCTTTTATATTGCAATATATTTCTACGACAGGTAAAGTCCCTGAAACCTCGATATGCTCGAAGAATCCTTTCTGCGTCAATACATAAAGACCATTTTTCGCTGTACCAACATAGATTCTTCCGTCTCTGCCCTCGCAGACACTGCGCATTTGGGTACGTGAAGCATCATCTTCGAAATAGCGGAAAGTTTTATTGCCGTCATAGCATACCAGTCCTTGCTCTTCGGTAACCAGCCATATCCGTCGTTGCTGATCTTCTATCATACTGTGTACCCCAATGATGTCAGCAAGAGCGCCCCCTATCTGATGTGCATTCTCTTTGTCGGTAAGGTGGACCAGTCCATGACCTGATGTCCCTATCAGTATTTCTCCATTCTCTCGTTCCAAAAGGCAGGTGACGTAGGGTGGCATGACATGGTTTTGCAAATCGTGTACTTTTATATCCTTGAAGCGGTAACCGTTAAACGACTGGAGGGCACCATACATACCCACATAAAAAAGTCCGTTGCGGTCTTGTACCATACAGTTGACATAGTTGCTAGCCATTCCCAGTTCCGCTTTCTTCTCTTTCTTATATAAACGGAATTGGTAACCGTCATATTTGTTCAGTCCATTACGGGTTGCCACCCAGATGAATCCATCCCGGTCAAGGTACACTTCACTGACAAAACTACTTGATAACTGCTTGTCAGCATCAAATAATTTACCAGTCTGAGCAGTAATACTCAAAGGCATGAAAAAGAACAGAAATACAAGAACTTTACTATTCATATCAGTTTGCATGGTTATGATTATGTTACATCAGAACAAGTGCAAAGATACATCTTTTTGTAAAATGTATCATAGTTTCTTGTGAAAGAAAGACAAGAATGTTACAAATGGTAAAGTTTTCGTTACTTTTGGATGACTTTGTCTACTATTTCATAGTTCGTCATGACGTTCTTTCCTAATAGAAATTTGTCAATGAAAGCCTCTACTTCCGGATATTGACTCTCTGGTAGCATGCAGTGGGGGTGACCACCGACGATGGAATAACCCATGCGGTCCTCAATACCGAAATGTTTCCATACCTGACGTGCCGCTTGGGCAGAGATCCATGCCGAACGGTCAGCAAGCCATTTGTAGTCGGGGTTACCGAGAATTAGTAAGGCACGTGGGCATATCATTGCACAAAGCTCATGGTGGTCATAGGGCATGCGGTAGACACTGTCACCAGAGAAGGTGGTACGCATGCTCGATGGGATAAACCAGTGGAATCTGCTGCGCTGACATCATACACGTTGTCAGGCAAGTAAAAAGGGTGAGGAATGTTTTCTTCATTTCATGAGTTTTGTATGTGTTTCAATGCGTTGGTCGCTCTCTATGGCACGTCCCATTTCCTGCGGGTTGGCTGGAATCTTATGTATGGTGAAATCGGGTGTATTATAAGAGTCCATTAATTCACGATAGTATTTTTTGGGATGTCGCTGAGGGAGCATGAACGGTTTGGTAGCTTTTCCGTTCTTATCGAATGAGGAGAAATAGAGGCGGGTATATAGCCCGTCATCCCGTCTGCTGGTAAAGAGGAACCAATGCCCATTGGCAGACCATTCATGTAGGCTCTCCGAGCGGGTGCTGTTCACTTCGCTCATCGGGCGTGTCTCTCCTGTCTTTAGGTCAAGGAGCCATAAGTCTGCTTCTGGGTGCCAGACTGAAAAGTAACCATAGTTGATCAGTGAGTACATGACATAACGTCCATCTGTGCTGAGCCGTGGCCATGTTACACTTTTCTTCATGCTATCTGCCCGGATCAGGGTATCCACTTCTTGTCCCAACTTTCCCGTCCGTTCATCAAAGGCAACCCGGCAAAGGTTATAACGCTGTTTCTGGAACTCCTGTGGATAGGTGCGTTGTAATGCTGTGGTGAAATAAAGCCATCGCCCATCAGGGGAGAAGGTAGGGCAGTTCTCTGACCATGCTGTGGTCATGATCAGTGAGTCACGAAGGATGGTCTGTGTCTCCGTGTCATAAACAAACACATTGGAACTGTTATCATAGACTTCAATCAGTTTGGGGTTGCCCATGTGGAAAGCCTGTGCGGTCTTGTTGGTGGAGAAGGCAATATAGCGACCTCCAGGATGCCAACTGGGATAAACCATCGAGCCTCCTAAGGTGTCATTCTTGGCTTTCAGGAGTTCTGTTTGACCTTGTCGTTGGATGACAGTCGCCCCATGGGCACCTCTTACATGAAAGACAGATTGTCCCGGGTGCGTGCTGCTATTCGTATGACAGTTCACACACATGCCTGGTATTTGTGAGGTTTTCAGTAATGGTGTCTCCTCAAAATTCGACAGACAGCGTTGCCAGATACCCATCAGTCCGTACATAGAATAGCTGGGAGCGATACGCCGGTAGGTAATGCCCCATTCACCCAGTGGTAGGGGGCTGACATTGATGCTAAAAGACTTATAACTTGTCCATTGTCCCTCTTTTCTTGCTGTCACATGAACATTCAGTTGTCCACCCTTGTTCCTTGTCAGCAGTTGGTGCCATTCATCAATATCGAAATCAGTATCCTCACCAGCACTTGTTACTTGGCCGCCTTTAGACCCTTCTACTGTTACGCAAATCCAGTCAACGGCTTCATCAGTCATGGCAAAGTTGAGTGGAGCAATCTCTGTTGGAACTGTCACACCGACGTAATCAGGATAGATGTCAGGTTGGTTGCCCGACTCCTTCACATGGTCTGGTTGTGGCTGGCATGCTACCAGAAGCAGTAGCATCATCGATATGACTATTTTGAATGGAAACTTCATGCTTTTGATCTCTCTAATAGAACATGGCATCAGGTGTCATGTTATAGGTTTGACGTAAATATCTGCAATTAACATTCTGTTCAATGAGTTCGGGATGCTCTGCCATGTGGAGTGCTTCTTGTGCCCATGAACGGTAGAAAGGGGCTTGTTCCAGCATCAGCGCATATTTTTTAACCAACTCATATCGACCAGTGATAAGACTTGTCTCTGTGAGTCGTTTCAAGGCACGTCCGCTATAGTTGTAATTGGGGAAAGATACCAAGGCTTCATAGGCGGCTCTTTGGGACATGTTGACCCAACCTAATTTCAGATATAAGTCACTCATGAGAAAGGAGGAACAACAACTCGACAATGACCCCCAAGTGTCACGAATACATTGGCGTAACTCTCCTTCTCCCGTGTTCCATTGCTGCCATTGCGCTAACAGAACGGCATAGTGGCAGGAATGCTTTTGTGGAGGATTCTCTTGTGCTACAGCGAGTAGTCTTTCCCATAATCCCAAGTGTACTAACAGGTCATATTGTTGCTCTTCTGCCACACCTATAAATCCGTCTTGTACTTTGTAGTCGATGCCTGCGAAGATATCACGTAAAGGACGGTTGGAATGAGGAGCATATATCAGGATAACACCTGTCAGCAGTACTGCCAGGAGCCCCATTCGCAACAACCCTTTGCCGATGGCAGGACGCTGCTGGCTGAACAGAGACCATGGTGCGAATAGGGGTAAAAGTATGCAGACTGGTCCTGCCAACCACCAATCTGCTAACATCAATACAATTGTCGTTGGGAAAGTCCCTTTTCCCTGCTTAGGAATGAGTAGTGAACAAAGCAATGTCAGACATACTGCCATTGGCAATGTCATCTGTACGTTGATGTCTCGTAGCGACAGCCAGAGGAATATCAGGGGAATCAATGATACAAAATATAACCATAGCGGGCATAAGGTTCCTCGATGATATTTCCATATACGGTAGACGACGAGCCACCATAGCCAGATCATTGCCAAAACCAACAAGGCGGTAATGATTGCTCCCCAAAGGATATAGTAATAAAACTGGACGAAAAACTCTCCTATATAACGTGCTAATCCACCGGGTTCTGACAGGCGGATCCCTAAATAGTCTATACTGCACAACCATAACTGAGACTGCTCACGGGCAGTCATCAGCCATGGTTGACAATAGCAGAGGAAGCCAAAAACAATGGCTGCTAATGCTATACTTGTTATCAGAAAAGTGACTCTTCTCATCGGGATTACTTGAACAATAGTTGTGCCATCTGATACAGGCTCCTGCGCCAGGTCAGGAACTCATGGGCGGTACCTTCGGAGATATAGCCATAGGCATTGAAACCGGCTTCCTTCAGACGAGCAGTAGACTCCTTGATGGCATCTGGGCGTTCCTTGCTGCCACAACTCTGGAAGATGATCTTCACTTGTTGCTTGTCTTTGATGTCGTTAGGCTCATACTGTCCGCCACTCAACAGACCGTAATAGCCAAAGACTTCTGGGCGGCGCAAGGTGATGAGTTTAGTCTCTATACCACCCATCGACAGACCTGCCATCGCACGGTTCCACTTGTCAGCCTTGGTAGCGAAATGGCTGTCAATATAAGGTACTAACTCATCGACTAACAAGGTCTCAAACTCTTTGGCGGTAAACTGTCCGATAGTACCGAACTTGATATCGTTGGTCAGTCCATAGGTCATCACGATGATGAAAGGCTTGATCTTGCCGTCGGCAATCAGGTTGTCCATGATGAGGTTGGCATGTCCTTGGTTGCTCCATGCGTTCTCGTCCTCACCCCATCCGTGCTGCAGGTAGAGCACAGGGAAACGCTCCTTCTTGTCCTTGCCATACGTTGGTGGGGTATAGACTAAGGCTCGTGCCATAGCACCCGTACTTTTAGAGGGGAACAATACCTGTTGTACGTTGCCATGCGGAATATCCATACGGCAGGCGTAGAAGTCCTTGTCATGAGCAGGAATCTCGATACCGCTCTCCCAACGGCAGGAACCGAAATAGTTATGCGTGCCGGGGTCGTTGAACACACCACCGTCAATGGTCAGGTGATAGTAGTGGAAGCCCTCGTCCATCGGACCTTCTGTCGTACCTGTCCATACACCGTCCTTGTCTTTACGCAGTACCGTACCACCACGTCCGCCAAGACCGAGACTGACGATGACGGACTTTGCGTCGGGGGCTACGACACGGAAGCGGGCATAACCCTCAGAATTCACCATCGGATACTCCTGTCCGTGCTGGTTCAGTTCGTTAGGACGGAAGTCTTCTTTAGGCTGACGGTTGTCGAGTGTCGCATCAAAGTTCTTGATAACCAGATACGACTTCTTGGGCTTGTAGTTCTCGTCGAAGGGCAGTGGGTGATTGTTCACACCCAGCCATGAGTCACGGTCGGAGAGATTCCAGAAGGTGACGCAGTCAATCACATCCTTATGCTTACGGAAAATACGGAAGATACGGTTGTACTGGTCTTCCTGCAAGGTAGCGATATAAGGAGCCTGTGGCTTCGTCTCACCACGAGAGAAACGGAGTTGTCCGCCCTGCTCGGTATTGGTGCGCAGGTCGAGTTCTGTCACATGGATATGCTTCACCAATTCTGCATACTTGGTGATAGCGGCATCAATGTCTTCCTCAGAGGGACCATAGATGTTATAATGTCCCTGCATACCGATACCATGGATGGGTACCCCCTGTGCCTGCATCTTCTTCACCATATTATAAATACGGTCACGTTTGCCGGGATCACATTCGTTATAGTCGTTATAGAACAACAGCGCATTGGGGTCTGCCTCATGGGCAAACTGGAAGGCCTTAGCGATAAACTCGTCACCACAGAGTTTGTAGGCAGTGCTCTCTCTGTAAGGGTTGGCAGGATGTCCGGGCCATCCGAAAGCCTGATCGGCAATCGCCTCGTTCACGACATCCCAACAGTAAACCACATCCTTATAGCGGTTGACAACCGTATGGATATGCTCACGAAGACGTTCGTAGAATACCTCTTTCTTAACGGGTTTTCCTTTCTTGTCATAGAACATCCAGTCAGCGAACTGGGAGTGCCAACACAGACAGTGTCCTCTCAGTTTGATTCCTTTCTCACGGCAGAAGTTGGCAATGCTGTCAGCACCGCCCCAGTTCCATACGCCCTCCTTGGGATGTACGGAGACGGGTTTCATGTCGTTCTCGGCTGTAATACTGTTAAACTCCTTTTGAATGAGTGCCATCTGCTCAGGAGTCACAACATTTCTCTGGTTGACAGCAACACCGATCGAGAAATAATCTTTATAGGTGTCTTTCATACCCAGTCCTGCATTGGGGTCAGGAGCCTGTCCCCATTGTGCTTTGGCGATGCCGCATACCATCATGAGCATCATTGTTAGTTGGATTGTTTTTCTCATTGCTCTTTTTAATTTATTGTTAGTTATTTGGTTGTATAATATTTATCTATGGAGTCGGGGTACATACTTCACAGCAACGCCTTCCTTCTTTAAGACGTCGGCAAAGTCCTGAGGCTTAATCGTAACAGGTGATTTTGTGAATTCCGGCACATTATAGCACTTCAGGAACTGACGGTGGTAGTCTGGGTCTGCCGTAGGTAACTCAAAGGGCTTACTCGCCTTACCGTCCTTATCGACATGAGAAAAGAAAGGGCGAGTGTAGTTGCCGTCGTCACGCCTGCTGCTGATGACCAGCCATCTGCCGTTACTCGACCATGCGTGGTAACTCTCTGTCTCTGGCGAGTTACATTCCTTCATGGGCCGCACTGAACCTGTCCGCAGGTCCATGACCCACAGGTCGGCATCACGATGCCAGATATGGAATACCCCATAGGATGCCATCGTGAACACGAGCCATCTGCCATCGGGTGAGATGCGTGGTAAGGTGGCACTTAGGTTGAGTGCAGCGGCATCAAAAACCAGTTGACGTTCCCCAAACTGCATCGTCTCCGGGTTGAATGCTTTCTTATAGAGGTTGTATTTCAGTTCCATGCCTCTCTCGACAACCTCAGTGACTGACCCTGTGGAGTCCTTACGTTCGAAGTGGGCACTACAGTAGTAGAGTGTCTTACCATCAGGAGCCCAGAAGGGGAATACCTCGAACTCGTTGGGGGCGTTCTCAATATGGGTGACCTCGTTCTTCTCTACGTCGTAGGCAATCATGTCACTCTCAGAGTCGAATACTTCAATCTTGTTGGGATTTGTGACGTGGAAACTTTGGTGTGTCTTGTTGGTGGAGTAGACGATGAGTTTCAGCCACGGATGCCAGGCGGGATAGACACCAGTCGAGATCAGGGAGTCGTTCCGCATATTGATCTTCTGTACTTTACCATCATAGACTATCACCGTACCGCCTTGGTTCTGGCGGGCATGAAACTGCATCCGTCCGGGGTTATACTGCTGGTAGTGATGACAGTTGATACACTGTCCTGCACCTTCCACACTGCACAGCATATTGTCGTAGATTACTCGTTCGTCATAGTTCTCTAAGCAACGCTGACTAATGGTTAGTTCCTCATAACCCACATACGATGGAGATATCAGACGGTAACTCAACCATGCGTCAATACTGTCGTTGGATACGAGGATATTAAATGGCTTATAGCGCATCCACTGGTCGTCATGACGGGCATACACCTCCACTGTCATCGCTTTGTCACGAGCCAATGCTGTCAATGCCCGCCAGTCGTCCTCGTCAGGTTGTATCTTGTCACCTCCGAAAAGGTATTCCGTATCACCTACTGTATAGCGTGCCACCATCTCGTCGGCACCACCATTCATCTCGAAGGTCAGGGGTGCGATATTGACGGGTACGGTCACATTGATATAGTCGGGATAGATATCGGGTAACGACCGTGATGCCGTATATTCCTCAGGTATCCGTGGACCGCATGCCGTTAGTAGCACGGCGGCTATGAAGGGAAGCAGTTGTCTCATCATCAGAAGTAGGTCAGTTCGTTCAACAGGAAATAGTCAAAATAGAAGGTATCGCCATATAGCGGATAGAGATTCTGTCGTGCCTCCAGTTTCGATTTGCCGTCATACAAGCGGTATTGTTCCATAAAGCGCTCATAAGTCTCTTTCACCCCAGCATCGAAAGGTAGGGTTAGTGCCTCTGGGCGGTCTTTGTGGGCGAAAAGGTAGACCGCCTCTTGGTAATAGCGGGGGATAGGTCGGTTGGGATGCAGTTGAGTGTATTTGGAAAACTGTCGCCAGAACTGATCGCTCTTTTTCGTCCATAGGGTAGCGAGCAGGCATTGCTCTTGGAAGTAGGGGTCGTCGGCATCCGTGTCTGCCATGATACCCATCAGGTATTTCTCCGTATAGCCGTTGTCGGCTCCCACCATATCCTTGTATTGCATCATGTGCAGGATGGGGGCTGTCTCACGAGCCTCCACGATATGCTTGGGATGACGTTGCAGGTCTTCCAGTAATTGTGCCCAGTGGTCGTAGTAGAGCGCGTGTTTCAGCAGTCCTGTGTATTTCAGCATCACCTTGCTGTCGCCATTGAGCAAGGCGGTACGTGCCAGGTAGGTCAGGTGGTTGATGCGCCAGCCATATTCCACACCAGCCTCTATGCAGAGGTGATGGCTGTCGTTCATCATGCCGTAGTTATAGTAGATCATGCTGCCCACCAGTTGTGATGCCTGAATGGGGAAGGGGGATGCCGGACGTTGTGAACCACCAGGGTAGCGATACATCTCCGTGCTTTGTCGTCCTAAGCGTGCGAGAGCGAGGTTGCGCATCATGACGATGGCTCGTGTCGGCTCTTCCTGTTGTCTTGTCGCCTCCTTCAAGACATCGTTCCAATGGGTATACTCCACATAGTGCATCATCGCTACCTCATGGTGGAAGTTCTCGTCTTTAAACCAACTGAGTGTCACGCCAGCCATCATCACTACTCCAAGTACTGTTTGTGTAGCGATAGAAAAGAATGGTTTTTCCAGATAATTCTTCATTTTCCTTCCTACACCAACGACCAGCAAGAGGAAGAAACCAGCCAACAGGTAGTAGGGGATATAATAGTTGGGATAGTTTTCCACAATGCGGAAAATGGGGAGTCCCACCCAATAGATATTCACGATGTTCGTCTGGTAGTACACGAAGCGGTAGTAAAGCAAAGGCATTGCCACCACGATCAATACTGCCAAGATTGTGTTTATCACGGCAATACCTCGTGTTTCCTCCAACCGCCAGGTCCAGATACCCATCAACAAGGTTGCCGCCAAGGCATAGATACCCACCAGCGGATAACCTACGATGGTGGTTGTCACCAGGAGAATCTGTCGTGTGCCATAGCGGGTAGGTAGTCGTCTGTATGCCCATAGCAGGGCAGCGACCATTGTCGTACCGATGGTAGGAGCGAAGAACCAGCCCCGGAATTTGATGACGTATATCCAATAGCCCATGTCGACATCCGCCACCAATAAAAGTGCCACAGGAATCAGCAGCAGGGCTCCCCAACGGGTGGGAATCTGGAACGCATGTTTTAGAATCCACAGTAGTAACAACCACCAACTGCAGAGCATCAGCACCCCTACCCATGGCTGGTAGAGAAACTGGGTGAAGAAAGTACCCAGCCAGGTCAGTAGTCCACCTGCCACCACCATCTGTTGCTTGAAATACATGGGTGTCCACAGGAACAGGCTCAGTTCCTGAATCTTCCATAGCAGGTGATACTCCCACAGCAACAAAGCCCCTGCCGTTACGACAAGAGTCCCCAGCCATACGACCATGTCTGGATAACGCTTCAGTAAGTGCTTTCCCTTCATGTCAAGTTTTTCTGGCTACAAAGGTACAAAAACCTTCTGAAACCTTTTTTCCCTCTTGTAACAATTATTTTTGTAGATGTTACTTAATGGTTATCCCATTTGTTTCGGACCTTTAGAAAACCACCGTTTTTGGTGTAAAGATGTTAAAACGAAAAAAGGGATGCTAAATGTCATCCCAAGAGGCTATCCGTTCCACACGATTCTGAATCAACAAGAATACGAGGAGCAAATATTATCCACAACAGGAATCAAGAACCTGTCCCAGTGATTCATTTTTTTGGCTTTCCATCATTATTTAACTCTTCCTCCAATCGTGGCAATATTTTTTGGGCTCTGGCATGTCCTTGCTCTGCAGCCTTTCTATACCAATATACCGCTTGCTTGGGGTCTTTGGTAACGCCAACGCCTTTAAAATAGCAATAGGCTAAACGAAATTGGGCACTTACAACTCCTTGTGCTGCCTTTTCCTTTAACTCACTAATTGGCTGTGCTGAACAACAGAGAGAAAAAAACACAGTAAGCAATAATACTAATAATTTCTTCATAACTTCATATTTTATGGTTTTGAGGTCAAAGGTACAACTTTTCTCTCAAAAGACAAAATATTTGGTCAGGAAAGTGGGGGTATCAGAGTTCCACTATTTTCTTACACGTAAATTTTTATTTTTAATATCACAACATCACCAAAATGGTGCAAATGGCGATGTACAAAGGGATTGAGGTGGTGATATTAGTGGTGATGTTTGTGATGTTTTATGTCGTTTTTGCCCTTAAAAGCGATGAAAAACGCAACATTTTTTGTGAGTTGATACTATAACGAAAAGATATTCCCACGAAGGGAATGATGGATTCCCACGGAGGGAATGATGGATTCCCATGGAGGGAATAAGTCGGAAGGTACCGGCTCCGTGGGTCGAAGGTGCCGGCTCCAAGGGTCGAAGGTGCCGGCTTCAAGGAGTGATGAAGTATATCTTTAATCCTTTTGGTTTCAGGTTTCAATCCTTCAAAACACCTACCTCGCTTCAAACCCTTTGTACAAGGACGTTTGAAGGTGGCAGGGGTAGGTGTTTTTTCGAATCTCGCGAAATTTTCACGCAATCAGCGGACAACGGTCTGTTTTCCTTTGTAGTTGATGGTCTTGACAAGACCGTCGGGTAGGATGATACGGAACTTACGTGATTTCTGCATGGTGGGGAATTGTCCCTCTCGCTTGCTGATTGTCAGTCGGAGTGTTGCCTCGTCCCATTGGAAGCGGATGCGAGAGCAGGCTCCCTGTTCGTAGTCGTTGGTCTCTCCGTCGTCCTCATAGAGGCAGAAGGTGGCATCGGCACCAGGGTAGATATAGATACTCAGGGCATTGTCTTCCGACTTGTCGGCAAGGGGTAGGATGCTGCCACCACGTACAAAGACGGGAATCTGTCGCTTGTCGACCGTCATGCTGACCGTTTGACCGCCCTCATAGTGTTTTCCTGTATGGTAGTCGTACCATCCTGCTGCATTTTTGGGAAGGTAGGTCTTCCATGCGGTTACGTTCGATTCTGTGACAGGACTGATCAGCAGCGACTTACCAAACATATACTCGTATTTTTGTTTTAGTGCCTCCGTGTCGGCAGGGAAGTCGAAGACGAGGGGGCGCATCAGGGTGCTTCCCTCGTTGGCGATAGCCGCCGCATAACTGTAGATATAAGGTTGCAGACGGTAACGCTCTTGCAGACACTGGGCGATGATGGCTTTTGCCTCTTCACCATAGTTCCACGGTTCCGTATTGCTCATATAGCTGTGAACACGCATCAGGGGCAGGTAGACACTCGTCTCTATCCAGCGCAGCATGCGGTCGATATAGTCTTGGTTGGTATACTGGTCGTTAGGACGGAAGAAACCGCCAGCGTCATACGTCCACCAGGGGACACCTGCCGCTTGCATACCCAGACCTGCCGTGATCTGCCGGCGGAACGTCTCCCAGTCGTTGCCCACGTCACCCGACCACATGGCGGAGCCGTAGCGTTGGATACCTGGGAAACCGCAACGGGTCAGTATCATAGGACGCTGCTGGGGACGGTCATGACGAAGTCCCTCATACACGGTCTTGTTGACCAGCAAGGGATAGACATTACGCACCTGTTCACCCGTCCATCGTCCATGATTCACCATCCTGCCTGCAAGGTCGTCGTTCTCCGGTTCTGTGGCATCCTGCCACCACGCATCGATACCTAATGGCAACAGTCTCTCACGGAAATTCCTCCAATAGGCTGCTGCAGCGTCGGTGTTGAAGAAGTCTATCCAGTCGGTGCCTGGGATATAATAGTTGTCACGTAGCATTTCCTTACCCACTTCAGAGTTTTTGTCAATCTTCGACCATACAGAGAGCATCAAGCGGATATCCATCTGATGCAGACTGTCTGTCAGTGCCTTTGGGTCAGGATAGTACTGCTCGTCAAACTGCATGGAGTTCCATCCGTATTTCCCCCAGTACTGCCAGTCTTGCACGATCATGCTGATAGGTAACTGCTCCTCGCGGAACCGTTTTGCCGTCTGCAGGATCTCGTCAGAGGAGTGGAACCGCTCCCTGCAATGGATATAGCCCAATGCCCAGTCGGGGATGAGGGGTGCCTTGCCCGTCAGTTCACGATAGGATGCGATAATCTCGTCGGCACTGCCGATGAATACGGTATAGTCGACTGCCGTGGCGACAGGTGAGTGGAAGACCGTCTCGTCATTGACCACCTTATAATAAAGGACAGGAGCGTCACCCTTGGCAAGCTCTGCCGTTACCTGATGTTGTCCTTTCTCCAGATGTACGATGGTGGAGGTGGTTGGTGGCAACCATACGTTCTGCATCTCTATGACGGTCTTGCCGTCGATAGTGAGGTTATGGCGGCGTGCCATCTTCTGTCCGACATCGAGCAGGAGGGTATAGTCCCCCTCTTGGTCTACCGTCAGCGATGCCTGATAGATGTTACGTTCCCTGACTTCCTGTTTTCCGCCTTCTGTAGAGGTGACATTGACAACCTCCTTTGCCCCTGTGCCTTCCATCTTCTGGAGCTTCACCTGTTGACTTGCCGGGTTGAAATCAGTGAGTCCGTAGTTATTCCATAGGATACCATAGCCCTTACTGGATATCAGCATGGGCAGACTGATCTGGGTATTTACTTGGGTAAGCCGGCGGGACAGTCCCCGGACGTTACTATAGCCGTCCTGAAACTGTCCGAGTCCAAAGAGGTACTCGTCCTGGGGGGATGAGAAGACAAGGGTAGCCTCTCCGTCCTGGAACTGATGGCGGGTAGCAGTGAAAACGGTGTTGCCCTTCTTATCCGCAATGCGTACCATCCCTTTCTGATGGTCGACAGCCACCTTGATGTCCCCCGCCACTTCGTCGTGCTTGACATACAACCAGTCGGGCAGGTCATGGGTGGTCTCCCCCTGTGTATATTGGATACGTACAGCATTGGGGGCAACGGTCTTGAACGTCAGTTGTCCCTTCCCGAAAGGGATTGTCTTTGCTTGCAGGGACACACTCAACAAGAGTAGTCCCCATAGAAATAGTCGTCTCATGATGGAATTATTGTCGTTTGTAATGGAAGGCATCGATATCCACATACCCGCCTTTCTTCTTCGTGGCATAGTAGAATATGCCGAACTTACTGCCCATGAAGAAGCGCTGCCAGTCGAAACGCAGGGGGTAGTCGGCGGTACCAATCTGTGTCCATTGCTCGCCATCCATGCTGTAGTAGAAATTGGCGGCATCCCGCCCGTGACCACCGGTAGGACGGAAGTCTGCATCGATGCGCAGATGGATGCGGGAGGAGGGCTGGAGGTTCAGGACGGTACGCTCTATCGTCTTCTCCTTAACACCAGTCACTTCTTTGTCACGCTCTGAGAGTTGCACGGAGAACTCACACATCTCAAGGGTGAGTTTCTTGCCCTGTTTTTTGATGACCAAGGCACCGGTGTCACTGTTGAAGGCGGCAAGCCCCGCACAGTCACCGTCTTTCATCTTCGAGACATCAAGGGTGATACTGCCACTGCAGGTGGGGCCTTCCATCCGCTGTGTCAGTGTGTTGGGAGCCAGGTAGAGGTTGTCGACCACACGGCTGCTCTTGAGACGGAGGAACCCGGGACGCTCTGTCAGCGACCATGCCGCATCGACTGGGTTATGATTCCATTGCCAGTGGAGTCCGAGTTTGGCGGAGGAGAAATCATCACCCCTTACGATACCTGTGGCAGGTTGACCACTGACTAAGGGACGCATGGTGTCAGGTACCTTCCCATTCTCATCACCTAACATCGGCCAGCCATTGATCCAACGGCAGGGCATCAGCGTGGGAACACGTCCCACACCGCCCCGGTCTTGGAAGATGATGCCGTACCAGTCACCATCCTGTGTGTCGACGATGGTACCTTGTGCCTCGTAGGAGAAACCGCCGAACTCACTCTCCAGGATGACCTGTTTCTCATATGGTCCATGGATGTCGTCGGCTCGGTAGCACACCTCCCGGCGGTGCTTGCCAGGGGCATAGACATGGGATATCATCAACAGGTAGTACTTGCCGTTATGCTTGATCACACGACTTCCCTCCAGCAGTCCGCGCTCATCCTCCTCCCGTTGGAAGATGTGCCGGTGAGTACCCTCGATAACATCCGACAGGTCGGGTTTCAGTTCCATCAGCTCTCCGGTGCCATAGATGACATACGCCCTATCATCGTCATCGAAGAACAACGAGCAGTCGTGAAAATGGCGCATGCGGGACACAATTGTCCACGGTCCCTCCGCTTTCTCCGCAGAGAAGATGTAGGTGTCACCCATACTGCCCCGCTCGTTGGGAGCCAGTAGTGCATAGAACTTCCCCTTGTGGTATTTCAGTGAGGTCGCCCATTGTCCGCGTCCATATACCGTCCCTTCCCTGAGGTCGTATTTAGGGGAGTCGGTTAGCTTGTCGAAGATATAACCTACCGTCTCCCAGTTCTTCAGGTCTTTCGATGCCATGACGGGACCACCCGGCATCAGGTGCATCGTGGTGGATACCATATAAAAAGTGTCGCCCACCCTGATGACATCGGGGTCTGGCACGTCAGCCCACAGCATCGGGTTCTGTATCTTCTCTTCGTGCAGGGTCGCATAGTCGTCTGCCTTGACCTCCAGCAGGGTTGGTGTTAAGGTCAGGAGCATCACGGTCAACAGTACTTTTCTCATCTTTATCTGTTTTTGCCGGCAAAGATACAGAAAAGTCCGCTAACCCACCTTATGATATGTCACAGATAGTTTATGGTATGTAACCTTAATGGGCTTACAAATAATGAGGATGTGCCTATTTTGACACACCCCCTTGGGAATATCACCTAAACTGCCACCAGTCTAACCGGTTATTACCCTGTGTGTTACTGAAACAGAGGTAGAGGTCGTGGATGCCTGCGGCATTCTTCACCTTGGTGCTAAACGACCTGTATTTGTCCGTGGAGCCTGTGGTCTTGATGACAGCGGTGCCGATGACAGGACCGTCCAGACTGTCGAGACGGAGGGTGACGGTCAGACTGCCGGTTGACGAGGCAGTGATGCTGAACTGCTTGGCACCTTTGCCGAAGTCGACACCCCGCAGACGGATATACTCCCCGTCGTTCAGGTCGTAGAGGTACATGTTCCTCTTGCCAGTAGACTCCGGCATGTCGCTGATGACACCTGTGTTGGCAATACCCATCTTTGCCGATTTCAGTCCGTAGCCCCAGTTCATCGTCTCAGCCTCCACCCGCTGGTAAGGGTTGAGCCAGTGCCGTTGCTGCAAAGGCTGCTGGTCGAGCCAGTAGGGTACCTCCTCGATGGTGCCGTCAGCGAGATACTTGATCTCTGTTGCCGACACACTGCGGCGCTCATGGTGCACAAAGGTCTCCAAGTGCATCAGGTCGTAGTTCTGTCCGAAGATATAGGAACGACCTTTGTAGTCACAGATACCGGGGTGGTTGCCACGGTCACGCTGGGTGGGCTTCATAATATAACCCTGGCTCTTCCACGGACCCGTGGGTGAGTCACTCATGGCATAACCCAGTGCCTCCGGACAGCAGGTAGTGGCATACCCCAGGTAATAATGTCCGTTGCGCTTATAGAACCACGGTCCTTCCTGATAATGGTCGATATGATAGTCCAGTTTGACGATATCCCCTTTCGTGGATATCATGTCATCGTTCAGCATGACATAGTAGGTGTTGGGATTTCCCCAGTACATATACGCCTGTCCGTCATCATCCACAAAGACGGTAGGGTCGATGTCCTCCCAGTGCTCCTGTTGCCAGACAAGTGGTTTGCCGAGCGGGTCCTTGAAGGGACCGTAGGGTGAGTCAGCCACCAAGACACCGATGCCATGACCGTGGAGAGGGGCATAGAGATAGTATTTGCCGTTACGCTCCACCGTCTGTATCGCCCATGCGCCATTGTCACGACTGCGCCAAGGGAACTCCTTCAAAGAGGCGACGGCACCATGCTCCGTCCAGTTGACCATATCGGTGGTCGACCATAACAGCCAGTCGTACATGAAGAAACCTGCCGAGCTCTTCTCGTTGGGGTCGGGGATGTCCTCTGGTGAGGCATCATGTGAGGTATATAGGAACAAGGTGTCACCCACCACCAAAGGGGATGGGTCGGCAGTGAACTTCGTCTGGAACAACGGCATGTTCACCTGTTCCATGCCCCGCATCTCCCACCAGTCGAAATTGAAGAGCTTGGGACCCTTACGACCCGTAAACACGAAATACAGGTCGTGGGGAGTTGAGAGTTGAGAGTTGAGAGTTGAGGGTTGATAGTCCAAATCACAGGTGATGGTCTGCCACTGCTCCCAACCGCCTGTGGCAGGAACCACCAGGCGACCAAGGAGTTGTCCGCCGATGCTGTCGATACGGATCTCGATGGCACCGCCACGCAGTCCACTTGCCACCCGTGCCGTGAAGGTACGGGGTGTCTTCTTGCCGAACTCCACGTTCTGCAACTTGATATAGTCACCATTGTGGATATCCGTCACATAGACACCCACCTGTTCGTTCTGCTCCGTCTTGACACCCTTGGAGTATGCCATGGTCTCCGCCTCCACCTTACGGTAAGGATTGAATGTACCGACAGGTCTTACCCCTTCATCCGTCGGCAGGATGGTGGGAAAACTGCCGTCCGCATTATACTGGAACTCCTCGACGGCAACACTGCGTCCGAAACCACCGCCGTTGGGCAGTTTACCGGTATGGTAGAAGAAATAGCTGTGACCTTTGTAGTCGGCAACACCGCAGTGGTTGGTAAACGACTTGGTGTCGCTGAGTGGCATGATTTCTCCCGCATATTTCCAAGGGCCGGTAGGAGAGGATGCCGTACTATAGGAGATATGCTCCGGGACACCACCGGCGGCATACAGCAACTGGTAGGTGCCGTTCCGCTTGGTGAGCCACGGTCCCTCCACGTAGCTGTCCTTGTATTTTTTTCCTTTCTCCCGTTTGCTCATGATAGGACCGCCGAAAGCCTCCTCTGTCATGTCAAGGAGTCCTAACTCCCCACTGTACGAGATCATATCCTCGTTCAGTCTCAGGTAGTAACACTGAGGGTTTCCCCACATCAGCCACGCCTGTCCGTCGTCATCAATCATCACGGTAGGGTCGATATGGTCCCAGCTGCCGTTCTCAAAGAGCGGTTTTCCCAACGCATCATGGAAAGGACCGACAGGGGTGTCTCCCACAGCGACACCAATCGCCATGCCGTTAGACAGTTTAGAGTGGGCACAGATATACCAGTAGAACTTACCGTTCCGCTCAATACACTGACTTGCCCAGGCACGGTCGTCCGCCCATGAGAAACTCTCCAGCGCAAGGGGAGAGCCATGGTCTGTCCAGTTCACCATGTCCTGTGTGGAGTACACCCGCCATTCCTGCATCCAGAAGAAGTCGGCACCGTCCTCGTCATGCCCCGTATAGACATACATGGTACCATCGTGTACCATAGGGGCAGGGTCACTGGTACACCACGTCTGTACGAAAGGGTTCTGTGCCTGGCAGCAGATGCCACATGCTGCCAATATCCATGTAGGGATTATTCTTTTCATATCTATTGCTTTTTGAAGTTCCATTTGGAGTTGTCAGAGTTGAAATCATAAGGGGCAAGGGTGGGAGTGCTGTCACCTGCCGAGTACAGACAATATTGCTGGTTGAAGTCCTTCTGTCCGGGGATGGCGAAAGGCATGATACGGTAAGTACCGTCCGTCAGCTGCTCAATCCACCAGAGTTGGCTGTCCTGTCCCTCAAACGCTTTGGCGGACACCTGCAGGTCAGCCGTAGCCGTCAGTGCCCGGTTGGTGCCGTCAATAAAAATCTCATAGAGCGGGCCCGTCAGTCGTCCGGCAGCCTGTGGTACTGGCTTGATATGCCAGTGTTGCCAGGGACGGAACATATAGTCGCTGCAACGGACGGCAATCTCACCTTCCAGCCAGCCACCTATCACATCCTCCAGTTTCTGGTTGGGAATGGATTTCACGGGCTCGTCAGGGTCTATCTGCCAGAAACGCTGACGTTCCTGTTCCATACGGACGAAATCAACGCCCAGTTCCAGACTATAGCCACGACGCTCAGAGAGAATGGCAAATGTTCCTTCCTTGAGCCGCTCGCCAGCCACAGGCCATCCGTTTCTCCACAGCAGGGGAAGGATGCCCAGCACTGAACGTCCGCTACGGTCGAAGTCTGCCTCGAAATGACAGGACATCACCTCCACACCGTCATCGATGATGGTACGTCCGAAATGTCCGGGACCCGTCTTGCGGTCACCGGCGGCAATCACCATCCTGCCTCCACCATGGAACATGTCACGTCCCACATTATCCATATAGGGACCCTCTACGCTGCGGGAGCGTCCTACGACAATGTTATAGGTGGAGTTAACCCCGTCACAGCAGGTGCCATGCGTTCCTAACAGGTAATACCAGCTGTCCCTGTACAACAGGTCCGTCGCCTCACAGTCGATGGCAATATCCTTTTCTTTATTCCCTTTCATACGTTCCCCTGTCTTAGGGTCCAGTTCGATGAGGCGGATCGTTCCAAAATAGGTGCCGTAACTTGCCCATAGCCTGCCCGTGGTGGGGTCAAGCAATAAGCCCGGATCAATAGCGTCCTGGTCCTCCATGCCATCCGAGTAGCACACCTCTATGGGGTCAGACCATTTGAAGTCAGGACTCTTAGGGTCGAGGGTTTTGTTCCACATGGTCAGGATGCGCCCGTTATGACCACCACCGAGTCCACCACCCGTGGCACCGTAGATACAGAGATAACGGTCACCAATCTTCAGGACATCAGGAGCCGCACCGCCACCAGGTCGTACGGCACCGCTGTGCCATGTCCAGCCGTCCTCGCTGATGAGTCCGCCACCACCCGTGCCGAAGGTGTAGTATTTCCCCTCACACTCCGCAATGGTCGAGGGGTCGTGGATATAGGGAGCACCTGTCTGTGCCTGGCAAATGGCAACTGTAGAAATGAGGATTGAGGATAGAAGCAATATCTTTTTCATGTCATTGTGCTTTAATCAAATAGTTAGTAACAGGATGGCCTTTCTCGTCCATGAAACGGGCGCACATGTCGGCGAGACCAGGTCCGTTGATGACAGCAACACGTAGGGTGTTACGACCTTTCTTCAAGGTCAGTCGGGGTGACATGCCGTCATCCTCCACCATACGGCGGTCGCCCTCCAGTATCAGCACCTCCTCACCATTAAGCCACCAGAGGGAGGCTCCGTTAGAGCCGCAGGCAAGTCGGACATCCCGCATCTCCTCAGGACAGTCAATCACAGTCTCACACCAGTAGAACGAGCCATAGGTCTGTTTGCCGTATTTCTCAGCGAAGCGGAAGAGTTTCATGTTATAGGTCTCACTGTCCAGTGCATACCATTTCCCTTTCTGCCTGGGCAGTTTCGCCAGTTCCTCACTGAACTTGTCACGCAACCATGAGTAGGTGAAGATGATGTTGGAACGCACATCGACAGCAATAGGCTCCATCAGTCGCCAGCGGCGGATGAATCCGTCAGCATCAGGTTGCATAGGATTGCTGTTGGCGGGTGAGAAATACGCAGGGCGGTTCTTCACCTGCAACCAGTCGACACTGATGCCGGGGCCCTCGCAGACCACACAGAGGTTGGTGACCCCTTTGGGTGTATACTCTAATGGTGCCGTCAGGGTAAGCCATTGGTTAGACCTGTCACGGCGGAACGGTCCATTCTCACTTTTCACCGTCATCTGGATGTTGGCAATCACCTTCCCCTTAGGAGTGTTCTCCCGGATAGTAAACTGCGTATTATCATTTGCCTTCACGTTGATGACCAGATAACCATCCTTTATATCGCTGAAGTCAACATCGTCATACCGCAGCCAACTTCCTTTCTTGGGCAGGGATGCCTCGTAGCTACGGAAGGTGTTGACGGTGTCGATAAGCTGACAGGTGACATCCTTGCCGGCATCACTGTAACGGTCAATCTCTATCTTCTCCAGTGCCTTGTTGATACCTACGCCACGCATGGTCTGAAAGACCTCCCGGATGGTGCCGTCGGGGTTGAAGGTGAGCTTCTCGATACGTGCTGAGCGACGTTTGTCCATCGAGGGAGAGAAGTCGTTACGATGATAGAAGATATACCACTGCCCCTTGTATTCAAGGATGCTGTGGTGGTTGGTCCAACAGTGGTTGTCATGCTCTGCCATGATGATACCTTTGAAGTCCCAGGGTCCAAGAGGCGACTTGGACATGGCATAGGCAAGCGTTTCAGTGGGATTGGCGCCATGACTATTATCACCACGGACCCATGGGAAGGTCAGGTAATACCAATTACCCCGCTTGAAGGCGAAAGGACCCTCCTTGAAACCCTCGGGCAGTCCCTCCATCAGCTGTCCACCGACTTTCATCGGGGGCATGGCAGGCATCCCGTCCCGTTGTGGTATCTTTACCTCCTGTAACTCCCCGTCAAGCTCCAGCATGTTTTCTTTTAACCTTGCTCCGCGGATACCCATCCCACTCCAGTAGATATAGGCTTTCCCGTCATCGTCGATGAGGACACAGGGGTCGATACCCGTTACCCCTTTGATGGGTTCCTGCTCACAGGTGAAAGGTCCCTCAGGCTTGTCGGAAGTTGCCACACCGATGGCAAAGCCCCGTCCGTTTTTGGGTGCGTTGGGGAAATAGAAATAGTATTTCCCGTTCTTATAGACACAGTCAGGAGCCCACATGGAATAAGCATCTGCTTTTCCCCATGGAACCTGTTCCTGCGAGAGAATCATGCCATGGTCCGTCCATTCCGTCAGGTTCTCAGAAGAGAAGACGTGATAGTCTGCCATGCAGAACCAGTCCTGTCGCTGTCCCTCAGGAGCAGGAATGTCATGAGAGGGATAGACATATACCTTATTATTAAAGACACGTGCAGTAGGGTCAGCGGCAAACTGGTCTCTGATGATCGGGTTCTGTGCCGATGCCGTCAAGACACTCAGCAGAGAGGCTGAAAATAGGAATCTTCTCATACATATTATTTAAAAAGGTGAGGAATAAACTGGCGGAAGCAGCGTCGCCACGTCAGCCATTCATGATGCGTACCGGGAGAGACGTAGAAGTCGGTCTTGATACCATTGTCACGCAAACTCTTGACCAAAGCTTCCGTACCGAAGTTCTCCTCGCTGCCGCAGCTGAGATACAGGTAATGAATCCTCTTGTTGAACTCGTCAGGTCTGGTAAACACCCCATGGTATGCTGTCTTCACGTCCAGTCCGAAGATGGCACCGCTGAAGGCACCCATCCATGCGAACTTATCCATGTTGTTCAGGACAAGGTCGAAGGTCTGGTGTCCTCCCCACGACAGACCCGCCATCGCACGATGGTCACGGTCTGTCAGGGTACGGAACTTCGAGTCTATGGTTGGTATTAAGTCTTGTATCATCACTTTGTAGAACGAGGCTCCGTATTCGCTGAATCCCTGACGGTTGTCACCACCCCGGAAAGGAGCCTTCACGTCGCCACTCTCCATGACGACAATCATCGGTACCACTTCCTTGCTGGCTATCAGGTTGTCCATGATATGCTGCATGTGTCCCTGTTTGCTCCATCCTGTCTCATCCTCGCCCATACCGTGCTGCAGGTAGAGTACAGGATAACGCTTCTTCCCCTTCTCGTACTCCGCAGGGGTGTAAACCATGGCATGACGCCATTCCTGTGTGGCATTGGCATAATAGTAGATGGAGCGTACCTGTCCGTGGTCAATCCCTTGCTGTGGACGGTAGTAATCACCCTCGGGACCCTCGGGAATCTCAATGGCACCTGCCTCCCGGTTGCAACCGAAGAACGTCTCGGTGGCAGGGTCGATGACATTCACTCCACCGATATTGATAAAGTAATAGTGGAATCCTACCACCAGCGGGTCGGTGACGGCACACCAGATACTCTTCTCGTCACGGCGCATATCATATTTCTTGCCACAGATATCCACGATGACACTATTGGCTGTCGGCGCATTCACACGGAAATAAGCACGGCGCTCTTTGTCGACTTTGGGGAACTCGTTACCCGGCACCGTTGTCTCTGCCGTGACAGCATCATCAGGTACCGTAAAGGGAGAGCGCACATGGTAGCCCATCAGTTCCAGCATCTTCTCACCATAACGGCGACCCAGCTCACGATAACCGGCAGCGTCGAAATGGAGTTTGTCGGGACCGTTGGAACAGCCAGTGGAAGAAACCACCTGAGCAGTATGGAGGGTCTTGGGTAACTCGTTGATTTGCTTGTTCATGGCGATGCATTGTCCTTCGCCATTTGCCTGTACCACCTCACCAGCTAATAAGGGCACTTCCTCCGGTTTGAGTTGGAGGTCACCTAACAGGTGGTCGTAGACATTCTGTACTTTGTTTGCCCATTCGGGATCACCCGTGTTGGACTCTCCCTGATGCATGAGGACACCTTTGATGACACCGTCCTTCTGCGCTTTCTTTGCCAGTGTGACCAAACGCTCGTAAGGGTTGTTGTCGTATGCCTTCAGCATTCCTGTCATCCAGCCGGGTGCCGTCTTGACAAACTCTGCCATCCCTTCCGGCATGAAGCCTTCGATGCGGATGCCCCCGATGGCGACATGAATCACACCGACACGGATGTTCTCAGGAAGATTCTCTGTCAAGGTACGTCCGAAATAGTCCACAGGAGTGAGTCCTGTGTTAGGACGGCAGAGAGGAGGAAGCGCCTGGCACCATTCCCCCATCTTGCGGTTGCGTTGAGGGTCGTCAACGGCAGGCATCAGAAGAAAGCGTGGGCTGACACCCTCCAGGTCTTGCGGTTCTATACGTGCGGCTCCCTCCATGTTGGATTGTCCAAAACAGAGGAAGATGTAAAAGTTAGGGTCTTGTGCGAAAGTGTTTGCCGTAACGCCAAGACAGGTTAGGATCATTAGGATGATTTTTTTCATAACTTGTTGATTGGTTGGTTCTTAATTATGTTGCAAAGGTATCAAAAAAAATGAGTCTGTCCAACATCAGACGTAACATATAGTTTGTGATTTGTAACAAAACGCCCATAAAAAGAAACCATGTTACAAATCAAAAGGTTCGTGTAACTGTAGAATTTGCAATATTAATAAATAAGGTATACTTTTGCACCAAGAAAACGAAAAAGCATTTTAATCAGCTTAGGTTAGATTTGAAATATTTGATTAGTAGTTATGCTAGTTATGGTTTTAGTCGTGGGGGGCTGACGTGAGTCACCTCCCCATTTTTTGAGAAACGATGTAAATTCAAAATTACTTATAATATAATGAATAACATGAAACTAAAAACAAAACTGTTAGGACTTCTTCTTTTCCTAAGTGGGGGAGTTGTGTCAGCTCAGTCACTTTCCGCTTTACATGTGGAAGGACCGTTCTTGGTCAATGCGGAAGGGAAGCGTGTCAACCTTCATGGATTTGCCCAGACGTTCAGTCCCTGGTTCAATGAGCAGGGTACCAAGTGGACGAATTACGATGTGAAAGGCTGTCTGGATTATAACAAAGGGATTATCGATGGCATCTTGAATGCCGGATGGAAAATGACCTTTGTCCGTCAGCACATGGATCCTTATTGGAGTAACGAGGTTCCTGCTGGTGTCTATTATGTACCAGAGAGTGATATTCAGTATTTTAAGTTCGACCGTTTTAAGAAGTATCTTGATGAGGTCTTCGTGCCGATGGCAGAGTATGCTATCTCAAAAGGACTGTATGTCGTCATGCGCCCACCTGGTGTCTGCCCGGAGAAAATCTCGATAGGAGATGCCTACCAACAGTATTTGATAAAGGTATGGGATTATGTTGCTCAACATCCTAAACTGAAAAATAACGGTGCTGTCATCTTTGAACTTGCCAATGAACCCGTCGGTATTTATTATAATAATGGTTCGCGCGCGGGAGACCAGGAAATGACGGAGTATTTCCAGACTGTCGTTGATGCTGTCAGAAAGCATTGTAACAATATCGTATTGGTACCGGGATTGGGATGGCAGTCTCAATATGCCGGGTTTGCCAAGTACCGTATCACTGGTGATAATGTGGGTTTTGCCGTTCATTGTTATCCAGGATGGTATAATGCCGGAACTTCGGATGGCAAAGATGTAGTCGTCAATTATAGAGATTTCAAACGAGGCTGGGAGGCTCAGATTGGTCCTGTAGCGGAAATAGCTCCTGTCGTTGTAACGGAGATGGACTGGGGTCCCAAGGAGTATAGTCCTTCCCATAAAGATAGTCAGGGAAATGAAGTCTTTGACACCCGTTGCTCTTTTGGCTTCTCCAATACAGGAACTGCTGGTGGTCAAGGCTTTGGCGCGAACTTCATCCGTATCGCTGACGAGACCTGCAATGTCAGCTGGCTGTTGTTTACGGGAGGTGAGATACTTGCCAAGTACAAGGACTCCGCCGCTGATGGCAGCACCTTCTTGACAGATCCGGAGGCATGTCCTCGTCCCTGTTTCCGCAGATATCAGTATTATGTTTCTCCAGAGTACAGTGATATGATCAATCAACCGGATTATGGGTATAAGCGTGAAGAAGAACCCTTGTTCTCACTGACCGATCAATGGTTTAACCCAAGCATCTGGGAAAAAGGAACGTTTGACGAGGCAACGGGAAAACTGGTAACGGGTCAGTATGGCTTTGGCGGATGGCAATATCCCAATGGTGTTGACCTTTCTGCCTACAAATATTTGGTGGTAGAGCTCAGCCAGCCCCAGAGCGCAGGTGCGTCCTTCCGACTTTTTGATACCAACAACTATTGGTCGTGTCCGTCCAGAACCAGTTTCGGCAGTGAGACAAAGATTGTCCTGGACCTGCATAACCTGAAAGCCTATAAAGATGATGCCTGCACACAGTTCGACCACGACATCAATCCCTCTCATATCTACATCGCAGGCTTCTGGACTTATGGTGGAACACCCATCTATATCAAGGATATCTACCTGAGTAATGATGGTGTGAACCCAACAGAAGTCTCCCAAGTCGCTTCAAGTGATGAAGTGGTAAGTCGGGAATATTATACCCTTTCAGGTGCCAGAATTGTAACACCAATCCATGGTATATGTATCATTAAGGAAGTCACAAAGTCTGGAAATGTAAGATTTTCTAAAGCGTGTTACAAATAATAAAGAGTGTGTTACAAACGAGAAATCGCAAATCTAAAAATGTGTTTACATTTGCACTCGCAATGTTAAATGTAAAGGTAAAATCACTTTTAAACACTAACAAAATATAAACCGATGAATCAAATTTAGTAACAATGAGAAATCTAAAACAATTGATCAAAAGGGCTGTCCCCGCGGTTTTAATGCTTTTGGCATTCTCTCTCCAGTTGCAAGCGCAAGGTGGAGGAGGAATTACCGTTAAAGGTACAGTCGTTGACAACAATGCGGAGCCTCTGATTGGTGCTTCGGTTGTCGTGAAGGGAAACACTTCCCTTGGAACAGTGACTGATTTCGATGGTAACTTCGTGTTGAAGGTTCCTTCTGAGTCGACTACACTGGTCGTCTCTTATGTGGGAATGACTTCTCGTGAAGTGAGAGTCGGCAAGGAGCGCAACTTTAAGATTACGCTTCAAGACGACACCGAACTCGAAGAGGTCGTAGTAGTAGGTTTCGGTCAGCAGAAGAAAGCATCTGTTGTGGGTGCTATCACGCAGACCGATGCTAAAGTGCTGGAACGTACTGGTGGTGTGACGAGTCTTGGACAGGCTCTCGCTGGTAACCTGCCAGGTGTTGTCACTATGAGTACCACTGGACAGCCTGGTGATGAGGATCCAAAGATTGTCATTCGTGGTACAACCTCTTGGAACGGTGGTGAGCCTCTCGTATTGGTGGATGGTATTGAGCGTCCGATGTCAAGTGTGGACATCAACTCTGTTGCCAACGTTTCTGTCTTGAAGGATGCTTCGGCAACAGCTGTGTTCGGTGTACGTGGTGCTAATGGTGTGATCCTGATTACCACCAAGCGTGGTCAAGAGGGTAAGGCAACCATCAACATCAATGCCAACATGACGCTGAAGTCTTATTCAAAGCTTCCTGATGCCATGGATGCTTATGATGCTTTGGATCTTCGTAACAAAGCCATTGAGAAAGAATTGGCATACGATCCTGGCCAGTGGGAAAAATATACCCCACAGGCTATCATGAACAAATACCGTAATCCTGCCAACCGTGAGGAGTGGGCGCGTTATCCCAATGTGAACTGGATTGACGAGTTGCTGAAGAGCGCAGCCACCTCTTATAATTTTAATATCAATGTATCGGGTGGTTCCAAATTCGTGAAATATTTCGCTAATGTGGATTATGCACATGAGGGTGACCTTTACAAGAAGGTGCCTAATACCCGTGGTTATGAACCAGGCTTCTCTTACGACCGTATTAATGTACGTAGTAACTTGGACTTCAACTTGACCAAGACCACCCAGTTGCATGTTAACCTCTCAGGTTCTCATGCTGTACGTAAGGCTACACAGGCTCAGTATGAGAACCTTGTATGGTCAGCATTCTATGGTATTGCTCCAGGTGCTTTCCGTCCTCAGTATGACAATGGTATGTGGGGTTACTATAATCCGAACCCGACTCAGGCTGCCCAGAACTCGATGGAGTACCTGAGTACTGGTGGTATTGGTTATACCACAGTAGACCGTTTGAACACAGACTTCACCTTGGAACAGGATTTGAGCTTTATCACTAAGGGTTTGAGCGCTCAACTGAAACTCGCTTTCGATAACTCTTTCCAAGAGACTGGTCGTGGTGTCGACGATACCAATGACTGGGAAGCCGATGCTCATTATTGGATTGATCCTGATACAGGTATTGGTGTGTCAGATACACAGCCTGAGACGAACTATAAGTTCGATTATAAGAATAATGTGGCTTGGTCACAAGGTGCTGGTTCTGTTAATGATTGGATGACTTATCGTCGTTTGAACTACTCAGCCCAGTTGAACTATAACCGTACCTTTGGTGACCATACCGTAGGAGCTATGGCAAACTTCAGCCGTGAACGCTATTCTACAGGTTCTGAATCTCCTCACCTTCGTGAGAACTGGGTATTCCGTGCCACTTACAACTACCTGAACAGGTATTTTGTTGAGTATAACGGTGCCTATAACGGATCAGAGATTTTCTCTAAGGACAACCGCTTCGCCTTCTTTAACTCTGGTGCTATCGGATGGATGGTTAGCGAGGAACCCTTCATGAAAGTTTTACGTGAGAAGCATATTGTTGATATGTTGAAACTCCGTGCTTCTTATGGTGAGATTGGTGATGACCATGTTCGAGATGGAAAACGCTGGTTGTTCCGTGACACTTGGACAAACGATGGCAGTTTCCGTCCGGGTATTTCCTCAACAGGTAGTCCAGACTTCCCCAAGAGTTCATATATTTGGTGGCAGATGTCTCAAGAAGGTAATCCTGACCTGCACTGGGAGAAAGCCAAGAAACTTGACCTCGCTGTCGACTTTGGTTTCCTCGGTGGTTTGATTACTGGTTCATTTGACTACTTCCATGAGAAACGTTCCGATATTCTGATTGCAGGTGATGAACGTGCTGTTCCTTCTTATTATGGTGGAAATGCTCCTACGGCTAACCTCGGTAAGGTAAAGAGTTCTGGTTATGAGTTGGATATTCGTTTCAACAAACAGTTGAATAAGAACCTGCGCCTCTGGGGTAATGTTGCCTTTACCCATGCAAAAAGTAAAATTGAGGAGAAAGATGATCCACAGTTGACACCTGAGTATCAGAAGCAGGCAGGTAAGGCAATCAATCAGACCTATACTTATCTGGATCATGGTCATTATAACAACTGGGATGAGTTGTATGGAAGTACTGCCCATGATGCATACGACGAAAACCGCCTGCCTGGTAACTACGTTATCCTCGACTATGATGCAGATGGTGTGATTACCCAGAATGATAACATCCCTTATGGATTCTCTGATGTTCCTCAGAACACAGTGAATTTCCAAATAGGTGTAGACTGGAAGGGATGGAGTGCTTTCGTTCAGTTCTATGGAACGAACAACGTTTCCCGTTATGTGAATCTACAGAGTCTGGCAGATGCCCGTACCTCTGGTTATCACGAAGGTGGTTATTGGACACCCGAAAACCAGGAAGGTCTTCCTTTGCCTCGCTGGAGTTCGAATGTGAAGGCAAGTAATTATACGAATGGTACTCGTTTCATATTCGATGGTTCTTATCTTCGTTTGAAGTATGCGGAGATTTCCTATACTTTCTCTAAGGAGAAATGGTTGAAGGCAGTTGGTTTGCAAAGTTTGAAGTTATTCGTGAATGGTAACAACCTTGCTCTGTGGACAGACATGCCAGACGACCGTGAGTCGAATACGGGTGGATGGAGTGCATATCCTACTTCACGTCGTTTCAATTTTGGTCTCAAAGTTACACTTTAACGTTATTAAAATGAAAAAGTCTTTGATATATATGCTTTGCGCATTGCTTGCCGGTACATTCAGCATGACCTCTTGTACCGACTATCTGGAAAAAGACGCTGAGTCTGTACTTCAGAAAGAGGATGCGTTTAAGAATTTCAACAATTTCCAGGGATTCGTGGAGGTCATGTACAATGTCATCCCCGATGTGGCTAAGAGCCACTGGACCAGTTGCTTTAACTGGGGTGAGGACGAAGTCCATACTTTTGATAGTAGCTGGGCAAACAGTGTGTTCATCGCTATGGTGGATAACGGAAACTACAGAGGCTATATCAATAATTCATCTTGCTATCTGGATCGCCCATGGGCAGTAGACCAGATTCCAGGAAGTGCAGGTGCACGTTTTGACAAGTCTCTCTGGGGAGGTGGCTGGTATGCCATTCGCCAGGCAAACATTGGCTTGAAGGCTTTGGAAGACGGTTTGCTGACAGATGCGACACAGGAACAGCGTGACCTCTTGAAGGGTCAGATGCTATTCTTCCGTGCATGGTTCTATTTCGAGTTATGTACTTATTGGGGCGGTCTGCCTTATATCACAGAGCCTTTGGAGCCGGGTGCACAGTTTGACCTGCCTCGTGAGACATTCCAGGAGTGTGCAGAGAAGATGGCTGCAGACTTTGAGGAGGCTGCGAAATTGTTGCCTGTCAATTGGGATAATACCCGTACAGGTCAGCAAATGGGTAAGGGTAACAACGAGTTGCGTCCTAACAAGATATGGGCTCTGTCATACATGGGTAAAGCACTGCTTTATGCCGGTAGTCCGCTGATGGTGAATGGCATAGATGCTACAGGTGATACATACAAGTATGACGCAACCTATTGTAAGCGCGCCGCAGATGCTTTTGGTCAGGTATTGGATATGGTGGAGAAAGGTCAGTGTCAATATGCTCTGGTACCTTTCGAGGAATATCATACCCTGTTCTGGACTCAGAAGCAGAACTGGTTGATGCCTGGTGGTACAGAGGCTATTATGCGTAGTACCTGTTTTGGCGCTGACTCTTACTGGCGTCAGGCTAACGTCTATCAGATTAAGGAGATTGCCAATGGTGATGGTATCGTGCTCTGTCCTGCAGCCAACTATGTGGACTATTTCGGAATGGAGAACGGTTTGCCTTTGGATGCTGACGGTTCTGGTTTTGATAAAACCCATCCTTGGAAAGGTCGTGACCCACGCTTCTACTACAATTTCAGATTTGATGGACAGAAGTTGTATAGTGGAGATGCTACTGAAGAATCACAGAAGCCATTCCAGTATGCGAATCTGTATGAGGGCGGTAATGGTATTCAAGACCTTCACAGAAGTCGTACAGGTTATTTCGAGTACAAGTTTATCTCTGATGATTGTAACTTGATAGATAATGGTCATAGTGGATGGTCTAATGCATTCCATATCCATCTCTCATGGTTGCGTCTCGCAGATGTTTATCTGATGTATGCTGAAGCAGCGGACATGGGCTATGGTGGTGCTAAAGGTAAGTCTTCAACTTGTTCTTTGACAGCCGAGGATGCTGTGAATAGAATTCGTGAGCGTGCCGGTGTTGCTGACGTTGATGCCCGCTATACTGGTGATGCGAATAAGTTTATGGATGAGATTCGTCGTGAGCGTGCCGTGGAACTTTCTTTTGAGGCACATCGTTTTAACGACCTCCGCCGTTGGAAACTGTTGACAGTTTATCCTTATAACATCAAGACCAGAGTGAAGTTCGATCGCGTTCCTGGTGCCAATATCGATCCAGCGACAGATGCCCTGCATCCTGGACTTGACATCACTGTTGATCCGAAGGAGAATGAAGTAAAGAACTTCAGAGAGGAAGTGATTATCGAGCGCAAACTTACTGCTAAACATTACTGGCTCCCCTTCAAGAATGAGGATGTGATGATTAATTCCGCATTCAAGCAGAATCCAGGTTGGTAACCTTTTAATAGTAAAAAAGTAAAAAGGTAAAAAAGTAAATTAAATGATTATGAAACATAAGATATTATATATGTCAGCGCTCATGGCTTTGTCGACAGTCACGCCTGCTGCTGCCCAGACAGAGACAGGGACAGACTCTGCACTCGTCAATGTGGCATTCCGTGCAGTAGACCAGCAAGATTTGTTGGGTGGCGTATCGGTCATTGACATGAAGGAACTGTCAGAGAAGGCTTATGACAACTATAGTCTGAGATTTGTTGACAATGTTGTCGGCGGCTTTAATGGCAATATCTGGGGAAACGATGCATACCTGACTGTTGTTGATGGAATGGTGCGTGATGCTAACAACGTGCTTCCTACAGAGATAGATCAGATTACCCTTCTTAAAGGTGCTCAGGCTGTAGTTCTTTATGGTCCCCGTGCAGCAAAAGGTGTTATCCTGATTACTACCAAGCGTGGTAAGGAAGGCAACTTGCGTATCAATGTTCATGCTAATGGTGGTCTGTATGTTCCCAAAGTGTATCCCAAGTACTTGGGTTCTGCAGAATATATGAGTTATTATAACCAGGCTCGTGCTAACGATGGTTTAAGTCCTGCTTATTCGGATGAGCAAATCTATCATTTCGCATCGGGTGAGAATCCTTATCGTTATCCAAACTTCAATATGCTCTCTGAAGACTACATCAAGAAGTCATACACTCGTTACGAGGGTATCTTGGAGGTGACTGGTGGTAGTAATCGTATGAAGTATTATACGACAACAGGTTACTATCGTGAGTCTTCAGCCCTTAAAGTGGGTAACACAAAGGACAACTATACCAGTCGTTTCTTCGTACGTGGTAACATTGATGTAGAACTTAACAAAGTGCTGTCGTTCAAGGCAGATGCCAATGTGACGTTCTACGATGCTTTTACGGCAAGAACCGATTGGTGGGCTCAGTCAGCGACACTTCGTCCTAATATGGTAGCTCCGTTGGTACCTATCAGTTATATTGATGGTACGGATGAGGCTTCTTTGGATATGGTTCGTAACAGTGGCTATCTGCAGGGTGACTATTTCTTCGGAGGTACTCAGGCGAATATGACCAACCCCTATGCTGACGCCTTTGCTGCTGGTGACAACAAGTATGTGAGCCGTCAGTTCCAGTTCAATACAGAATTTGACGTGAACTTGAACTCCTTGGTAAAAGGTCTGATGTTCCGTGCTAAGTATGGTATTGACTATGCTTCTACTTATAATCAGGGTTATTCTAATGAATACGCAACATTCTCTGTTGACGAGAATAAGTGGAACAATGCCTCTGGTTATGACCTTTTGAGTGGTCTTACCCAATATAACAAAGATCATAAGACAGGTAATGAGAATATCTCTAATTCTGCTTATCGATATACTTATAATGTGTCTGGTCAGTTCGATTATACCCGTACTTTCGCAGAGAAACACAATGTGTTTGGTATGTTCTTGGGTAACATTTGGCAGACCCAGCGTAATGGTCAATACCATCGTGCAACCAATGTGAATCTTGGTCTGCAGTTGTCTTACAACTACGATCATACATATTACTTTGACTTCAGTGCTGCTATTCCTTATTCTACCAAGATGCCGGAAGGTAACCGCACTGCGTTCTCACCTTCATTCACATTAGGATGGCGTCCTGTTAAGGATGTCCTGAAGGATACGTTTGTTGACGACTTGATGCTGACAACCTCTTATAGCGTTATTAACCAAGATCTTGATATTACTACAGGTAACGGTGATGATGCCTACTATGGAGGCTATTATCTCTATAAGTCAGTGATGCAGTCTGGAGGCTGGTATCAATGGGCTGATAACGGAGGTATGGCAGCCACAGAGTTCCAGCGTGGTGATAATCCGGAAATGACCTTCGTCAAACGCAAGGAGTTCACCATTGGTCTTCGTGGTTCTTTGTGGAACAAGATGATCACCTTTGATTTCAACTTCTTTACTAATAAGATGGACGGTGGTCTGGCACGCGTAGAAACACTCTATCCTAACTATTTCACACAGACAGGATATCCTTCTTCTTCGATTATCCCATATGTCAATTATAACATTGACAAACGTACGGGTATTGACTTCAGTGTTTATTTCAAGAAGAAGATCGGTCAAGTAGACATGAAGTTAGGTGTCAGCGGTATGTGGTATAAGAGCACAGCCGACAAGCGTGATGAGAACTATGAGTTTGCTTATCGTTCTCGTATTGGTCAGCCGCTGAATGGTTACTGGGGATTGCAGAGCATGGGACTCTTCCAGTCTCAAGCAGAGATTGACGGGGCACCTACACAGACCTTCGGTGACGTGAAGCCTGGCGATATCCGTTACGTAGACCAAAACAATGACGGTAAGATTGATGCTAATGATGAGGTATTCCTGGGTCGCTGGGATTCTCCTTTCATGAGTGGTATTAACCTGACTCTTAAATGGAAGAACTTTACGTTCTTTACAATGGGTAACCTCTATCTTGGTGGACATGGTATGAAGGAAGGATCTTATTTCCGGATGCCAGGAAATGCCAAGTATTCAGAGATAGCCCGTCAGTGCTGGACACCAGAGACAGCAGAAACAGCCATCTATCCTCGTCTGACAACAACGAATGGCGATAACAACTATCGTTATACAGACTTCTGGATGTATAAGAATGACCGTTTCCAACTTCGCAAGGTACAGTTGACTTATAGTTTCCCTGCAACAGTGTTTGAGAACACATTCGCAAAGTTTGTAAAGGGTCTTGATGTTTATTTCTCCGCCAATGACCTGCTGACTATCGCCAAGGAGCGTAAACTTCTGGAGATGAATGTTGGTAGTGCACCTCAAACTCGCTACTATAGCATTGGCTTCAAGGCTTCGTTCTAAACAATGTAATTCTAAATAGAATAAAGATATGAAAAATATAAGAAAAGTAGCAATACTTACAATCATAGCCCCATTGATGGCTTCTCTGGTCAGTTGTGACGATGCTTTCAACCCTGCAGTAGAGAACCACAAGGATATGAGCCAGTTGGAGGATATGCCTCAGTGGGCTGTTGGCTTGCTCGGACATGCCTATATCAGTAATCCTTTAGGACAGAATGCTGATCAATGGTGGAAATGGACTGAGGTGGCAACAGACGATGCTGTCTCTAATGATGTGAATAACACTTATCTCCGTATGGCTGCCGGTAGTTGGCGTTCTGATAACAACCCTATGGACACTTGGCGCTACTTGCGTGCTTCTTGGCAGTACATCAACCAGTTCATCGAACTGGCTCCCACTGTAGAATGGGCAAATGACCCCGTTGCCGCAGAGCTTTACAAGGAGCGTTTCTTAGGTGAAGCCTATGGTATGCGTGCCCTTTATATGTATCATCTGTTACAGGCTCATGCAGGATGGACCTCTGATGGTCAATTGTTGGGTATTCCCATCCTGACAGAGTCAGAGACTATCAATTCTGATTTCAATAAGCCTCGTAATACTTTTAAGGAGTGTATTGATCAGTTGAATGCTGATGTGGAACTTGCTATCAAGTATCTGCCAGAAGATTATGGCAATACAGAGGACAACAATGCCGTTCCTGCGAAGTATCGTGAGGTAGGTGCCAATGCCACTTCCTATACTCGTGTATTTGGTGACCATGCCAAGAACCGTATGAGTGCCCGTATTGCCAAGGCTGTCCGTGCTCAGGCTGCTTTGCTGGCTGCCAGTCCTGCGTATAACCAAGGCTCTGGTGTGACATGGGAAGAGGCTGCCAACCGGATGGCAGAGGTGCTGAAAGGTCTTGGAAGCAATCCTCTTTCTCAGTTGGATCCTAATGGCAACAAGTGGTATATAGACTATAATGCGATTAAGACACTGGAGGCTGGAACTAATCCATTGGAGATACTGTGGCGTTCTAATAAGGGAGGTGATGATGCAACTTCAGAAGGAGGTTGCGTTGAGAAGCAGAACTTCCCACCGTCATTGTATGGAAACGGTCGTGTGAACCCCTCTCAGAACTTGGTGGATGCTTTCCCCATGGCTGACGGAACACCAATCAGTGAGTCTGCAGACTATGATCCTCAGAATCCTTATGAGAATCGTGATCCTCGTCTTGCCCTTTATATCGTTTATAATGGTTCAAAAATGAGCGGACAAACGATTGACACTTCGGTAGAGGGTTCGAACGATGATGCTATCAACCGTTTTGATGGTCGTTCTACCAGAACGGGCTACTATCTGAGAAAGTTGTTAGTGGAGGATGTTAACTGTAATCCTAGCAATTCTACAGGTCAGCCCCATATCAAGCCTTGGATGCGTTATACGGAGTTCTTCCTTGGCTATGCAGAGGCTGCCAATGAGGCATGGGGTCCTACAGGAACAGGCTCTAACGGTTTCTCAGCATACGACGTGATTAAGGCAATCCGTCAGCGTGCTGGTATTGATGCAGCAGATCCTTATCTGGAGTCAATTAAGAACGACAAGGATAAGATGCGTGAGTTGATTCGTAATGAGCGTCGTATTGAACTCTGTTTCGAGGGCTTCCGCTTCTGGGATCTTCGCCGTTGGAAGGTTGACTTGACCAAACTTAATGAGCCGGTTAAAGGTATGCGCATCTCCAATAACCACTATGAGGTTATCAATGTCGAGGAGCGTAAGTATCAAGACTATATGTATTATGGTCCTATTCCCTATACTGAAGTTCGAAACTTTAGCGCTTTGACTCAGAATGCGGGATGGTAATTAAACATTGTAAAATTCTAAAAACTATGAACAAGAAAATATTGTATATAACCAATATGGTACTGGCAGTACTCTTTCTTACTGCTTGCGAGAATGGAGACTGGAGCTTCCCAGATAACAAAAATACAGCAGTGTATTTTGCTTATCAGAACCCTATTCGTACCATCACTTTGGGTGAGGATTTGACTACTGATAATTCGATGGACAACGAGCATAATTTCCAGATAATGGCAACAATTGGCGGTGTCTATGAGAATACGAAGGATGTAGTTATTGATATCTCTGTTGATAACTCCCTTTGTAGCGGTATCCAGTATGTTGGTGGAGGTGATGTGGTTCCTATGCCAGGTAACTATTATACTATCAGTGGTAACCAGATTGTCATCAAGAACGGTAAGGTGCTTGGTGGTGTGACGATCCATTTGGAAGATGCTTTCTTCAATGATCCATTGGCTACAGAACTTAACTACGTGATTCCTGTGAAGATGACGCATGTGGAAAATGCTGACAGTATCCTTTGTGGACAGGCTCAGGATGGTATTGACAACCCAGTTCGTCAGTTTGCCTCTAACTGGTCTGTTCAGCCTAAGGACTTCACACTCTATGCTGTGAAGTACATCAGCAAGTACCAGTCTAACTATCTGCGTCGTGGTGTTGATACCTATAGCGGTGCCAAGACAGGTACAGAGAATCGTCATGCAGAGTTCGTAGAGAAGGATGAGGTGTTGCAGAACCAGTTCACAACAAAAGGCATCAATGTCGTAGAGTGGGCTCGTCCTACCAAAGACCTGGATGGCGATCTCATCGAGTGCAAACTGCAACTTAACTTCGATGCAGAAGGTAAGTGCTCTATCACTTCCAACTCCACTGGCGTGACAGCGACGGGTAATGGTCTGTTTGTTTCCAAGGGCGATAAAAACAGTTGGGGTAACAAAGACCGTGATGTCCTTTATCTGGACTATACGCTACAGTATGATGGAATCACTTGTGCTACTAAAGACACTTTGGTCGTTCGTGATCGTGGTGTGAAAGCAGACTGGTTCAAGTATGAGCAAAAGTAATTCAAGTTTCAGATTTAAACGGATTAAAAAATGAAACATACAAATAAGATATTAGGAACAATGCTTCTCTCAGTGGCGATTTTTACCTCCTGTGCAGACATGGATCCGCTGGAGTATGCCTTTGAGAAACCTGCCAACATGGAAGGTATGGAGTATCTCGCAGACTATGAAGCATTGAAAGATTATAAGAGTGAAAACAGCAGTGTCTCGCCCGACTTTAAGTTGGGCATTGCACTGGCTGCGACAGAATATAATAACAATGGCATGTGGACCCGTCTTGCTAATGCCAATTTCGACGAGGTGGTGGCTGGCAACGAGATGAAGATGGCTTCTATCGTCAACGAGAAGGGTGCGATGGACTTTGGTACTGTAAGTGCTTTCGTAACCAATGCGGAGAACTATGGTATGAATGTCTATGGTCATACGCTCGCATGGCACTCACAGCAGCCAGTAAAATGGTTGAATACCATTCTGGCTGATAAAGAGATTGACGTGGATCCTGAAGCAAAGGTTGAGGTGGAAGATTATGCCTTTGACTACACTAAATCTGATGGCTTTCCTTTTTGGAGTGAAATCAATGCTGAGATCAAGGGAACAGCATCTATAGGTATGAAAAATGGATGCCTAGAAATCTCAAATGCTGTAGCAGCCTCACAGAATTACTTCCTTCAGTATCATATTGGTGATGGTCTGCCTACTAAGACAGATCAAGAGTATATTCTTAAAGTGATGATTAAAGGTAGCTCCGAAGGTTCTCTTAGTGTAGGAGTAGGTCCATGGTCAGGAAGAGCTAATGGCAGTATTTCTTTTGGTACAGATTGGGAAGAGAAGGAATTTAAATTCACAGCTGTAGCTGACGGAGGTCATATTATGACTCAGTCTGGTTCTTTTGTTGGTACTATTCAGATAAAGTCTGTCAGAATTGTACATTTAGAGACACCAGTTATGGAGATTGCTAAACCAATTGTCTCTAATGGTGACGCTGAGGGTGATGATGTTACTAACTTCGTTTCAGTAGAGTGCCAAGGTAAGTCTCAAGGTGGTTGTACCATTGCTACAGGTGCTGGCTATAAAGGTAGCCGTGGATTTGTGATTGATGGTTCTAACAACCCAAGTGCTTCCCAAAACTGGGATACGCAGTTCTTCGTATATGCTAACGAGCCTCTCAAGGAAGGCGATAAGATTCATTTCTCTTTCAGATATCGCGCTGATGTTGCTGCCAATTCAGAATGCCAGACTCATAATACTCCTGGTGCTTATATCCATTGGAATGCAGGTTCTGGTCTTGCTGTTAACTTCACTAATGATTGGCAGACTTTCGACAAGACGATTGTTGTCAATGCAGACATGGTAGGTTCTGGTGGACAAATGCAGACATTTGCATGGAACCTTGCTGCCTCAAGGGGTGCCAACAAGTATTATTTCGATGACATCGTTATGGAGAAGTTGGTTTCTGCTAATTCTATTCCATTGACCGATCAGGAGAAGAAGGATACACTGATCTGGGCTATGGATAAGTGGATTAGTGGCATGATGGAAGCCTGCGACGGAAAGGTGAAGGCTTGGGATGTTGTCAATGAGGCTATCTCGGGTGGTGATCCTGATTCTGAGGGTGTTTACGCCCTGCAGCATGATAATGGCGATGCCAATAACTTCTTCTGGCAGGATTACCTGGGCGATCTTGATTATGTCCGTACTGCTGTCGCTAAGGCTCGTGAGTATGGACCTGAGGATATCAAACTCTTCATTAACGACTACAACCTTGAGAGTGACTGGGACGACAATGCTAAGTTGAAGAGTCTCATTGCTTGGATCAAGCGTTGGGAGGCTGATGGCGTGACGAAGATTGATGGTATTGGTACTCAGATGCACTTAACGTATTACAGCAATGAGGATATTCAGGCAAGCAAGGAAAAGCACATCACTAAGATGTTTGAGTTGATGGCTGCTTCTGGTAAACTGGTACGCGTCAGTGAGTTGGATATCGCTTTCAAGGATGCGGAAGGTAATAATCTGACGGCAGAACAGATGAGTGACGAACAGTTGCGTAAGGTTTCTGCTTTCTATAAGTGGCTTATTCAGCAGTATATCAACATAATTCCTGCTGCGCAGCAATATGGTTTCTGCATCTGGACAGCAGTCGATGCAGATCCTTCTACCAGTTGGACACACCAGCAGTTGTATGGTCTTTGGGATAAGAACTTCAACCGCACACATGCCTATGCAGGCTTTGCAGATGGTCTTGCTGGTAAATAAGGCATTACCCAATGGGTAATTTTTAGAACTTTACATTGTGTGGAGTCTGGGTCTGTGAAGATCCGGACTCCTTTTTTTAATTTACAATATAAAGCTATAAGGATGACATTCAGCGGAATAGCTGGCGTACTAAAAACCACGCATGCATGACTATTGTGGAAGCCTTTCCGTAGTGGTGGCACATCACCTGATAACGCTCTTTCAAGGAGGCTCGATGGTTCTGAGTCGTATTGCCGCCCTCCATGAAGTCGGCGAGGATGGTGTTGGCGTTTACCAAGGGCAGCCGCATCTCTTCGGCTCGTTTCATCACCCGTATGCACCAGTCGACATCTGCGGAATGGCGATACCTCAGGTCGTAGTCCTCCTGTTGCGCGATGTCGGTACGTACGTAGAAAGCCTGATGGCAGACGAGCATGCCCTGTTTGAATGATCTCCATGTGAGTCGCTTGGGAGGACGGAGACGACGAAGGTGCAGGAACTTCCCTTCACCGTCTACGATGGCGGTATCTCCATAGATGACGGCAGGGGAGTTGAGAGTTGAGAGTTGAGAGTTGAGAGTTGAGAGGGTGTCGTCCGCATGGAGGGTATCTCCTGCATTGAGGAAGACGAGATAGTCACCTGTCGCCTTGTGCAGTCCCTTGTTCATCGCGTCATAGAGTCCATGGTCAGGTTCTGACTGGATGATGACGGGGTAGGGTACTTTCTCCTGATATGCTTTTGCCATCTTGACGGTGTCATCCTTTGAGGCACCGTCGATGATCAGGTGCTCAATGTCCTGGCACGTCTGTCTGCTGACACTGTCGAGCGTCCTTTGCAGGACGGCAGCCGCTTGGTAAGTAACTGTAATAATGGTTATTCTCATTGCTCGTAAATCTCCATATAACGTTGTGCGACACGCTGCTGGGAGTAGTTATGTGCTACTTTCCTCAGACAGGCACTCCTCACCTCCTCTCTCGGTGCTTCGTCCAATACCCACCGGATACCTCTGGCAAGGTCGGCGGCATCCCGGTAGGCTGCCACATAGCCATTCTCCTGATGGTCAATCTCCTCAGGGATACCCCCGATACGGAAACCCACACAGGGTACCCCGCATGCCATCGACTCCATGATGGTGTTGGGAAGGTTCTCGGAGAGGGAGGGGAGGACGAACACGTCAGCAGCGTTATAGACCTTCACGATGCGCTGCTCGTCATTGACGTAGCCCAGGGCATAGCTCTTGAAGGGCAGGGGAGCGGTCACCTCCTCGGCATGTCCTCCTAAGACCACCACTGCCGTGTTCTCTTTCATCTCAGGATATTGGTTGACGAGCCGTTCACAAGCCTCTGTCAGGTATTGCATACCTTTATAGGGGTTGGTGGCTCGTTGGGAGACGAACAGGATGAGCCGCTGGTCATGTGGCAGTCCCAGTGCCTGTCGTGCCTCCTGTTGGTCAAGAGGACGGTATAGGTGGGTATCGATAGGATTCGGAATACTGGTGATGGTCTGTCCTTGCAGCAGGGCACTCTTTCGTGCCTCACCGGCAAGCCATTGGCTGCAGGCGACGAAGGTGAGGTGCTGTCCCTCCAGCATCCGCTGCTTCTGTCTCCATACCTTGGCGGCAAGGTCGTTGGTGGAACCACCTCCCGGCAGCAGACGGCATTGTTGGCAATGAGTCTCGAAATTCCTGCAGTCGAGGGTCAGGTGACAGATGGACGTGGCTGGCCAGATGTCATGCATCGTCCATACTACCTTCTTGCCACTCTGCAGTATCTTGCGGATATCCTTCAGGGAGAGCATCCCTTGGTTGACCCAGTGCAGGTGGATGACATCGGCTTCCTGAAATTCCCGTAGACTCGTGATGTCTGTCCCGGCATTGGCAATATCGATGTCAAAGAGGTGGGAACGGCGCAGCCGCAGATGAAGCCATATACAGCATCGCTCCCATAGGAAATTCCAATGCTGCTTCCATGACGGGGGTAAGGAGACGACCGTCAATGCACCACTCTGCTTGTCGCGCACCAGCATCTTCGCCTTCATACCATGGTTGTTAAGGGCTTCCATCAAGCGGTTGGCAGCCACGGCAGCTCCTCCCGTCCGCTCACTCGTGTTGACTATCAGTATACGCATAACGCAAAGGTACAAATAAATACCATAATACGAGTCATTTTACCCTGTTTTTTCATTGTTTGCGCACACAATTCGTTGATTTAGGTCAAGAAGATACCATTTTTCGCGATTAAAAGCAAAAAAGTCATTGCAGGTTTCAGAAATCGTCGTACCTTTGCATCGTCAAAAGGAACAAGCGGTTCCGATAAGACATTCGGTTAATAGATTGTTTTAGGTTAGTAGTAATATTTATAGTTTTAGGTTTTTAGTTATTGGTAATAAGAAAGTTTTAAATGTGTTAGGATAACAGTGGTCGCCGTGAGGCGCTCATAACTTTCTTTTTTAAACGAAAGGTTAGTATTAGTTTAGATAACTTGCCGAAAGGCAAGACCTCCAGCCCCCTAAAGGCTGGAATTACTTTAAAAAGGATTTTTAGTTAAACATAGGCTTTGGATGTCGCTGCTCGAGGTGAGTAGCGGCATTTTTTTGATGTTGTTTTACTCAACTTCCGTTACTTCGTTATTTATACATTTTCTAAATATTTCCACCGTTTTATTCGTTATTTAGAAAAAATATGATTAACTTTGCGCCCCGTAAGAAAGAATAATGGTAAAGGAATAGAAATATTTATGAGATTTTTAATGATGATGATGACCGCTCTGCTGTCGATAGCAAGCTACGGTCAGGATGCCCATGTGATGGGACATGTGGCTGATGAGAAAGGAGATCATATGCATTATGTGTCCATCGTACTGAAAGGAACAACAATCGGTACGATGTCTGATGAGACGGGACATTACTTTCTGAAAGACATTCCTGTTGGAGAACAGACGTTAGTGTTCTCCAGTGTGGGTTATATCACAGAGGAACGGAAGGTCAACCTGAAACATGACCAGATGCTGGAGTTGAATGTAGTTTTGCAGGAGGAGTCGTTCCTCGTCGATAATGTCGTGGTGACTGCCAATAAATATAAGACGAAGCGTAAGGAGACTGCGAATATCGTCAATGTCATCTCTCCTGTCTTGTTTGAGATGACAACGGCACATTGTATGGCTGATGTGTTGAACTATCAGACAGGACTGCGTGTGGAGCAGACCTGTTCGAACTGTGGAGTGCCCTCGTTACGCATCAATGGTCTGGAAGGGCAGTATTCGCAGATCCTGATGGACTCACGTCCTATCTTCTCCTCACTGGCTTCTGTCTATGGACTGGAACAAGTTCCTGCCGGTATGGTAGACCGTGTGGAGATTATCCGCGGAGGCGGTTCTGCACTCTACGGTGCCAATGCGATAGCTGGTGTGGTGAATATCATCACCAAGGAACCGACCCGTAATTTCGTGAATGTCGCCCATACGACATCTTTCCTGGAGAAAGGTGCCTATGATATCAATACAGCCTTCAATGCCTCTATTGTGACAGACAGCCGTAAAATGGGACTTTTTGTCTTTGCCGTACAACGAAACCGTAAACAGTATGACCGTGATGATGACGGCTTCTCGGAGATTCCCAAGCTCAACAGTACGACGGCTGGTTTCCGCAGTTTCTTCAAGACATCTGACTATGGGCGGTTGACAGCAGAATATCATCATGTGGCAGAATTCCGGCGTGGTGGGTGTGACCTTGAACTGCTTCCCCATGAGACCGATCTTACGGAGCAACTGCGTCATAGCATTGATGCCGGTTCCTTGCGTTGGGACTGGTATAGCAATAATCAGAAACATTTTGTGTCACTCTACAGCAGTATACAGAATACGGCACGTGAAAGCTATTTCGGTACCAATAAGAATCCAAATGCCTATGGACAGACTAATGACATCACGGTGGTCAGTGGTGCACAGTACCGGTACTCCTATCCTTTCACATGGGGACTGAAGGGGGATATCAGTGTGGGTGCAGAGTATACCTACAACCGGCTGCATGACAAGATGCTGGGCTATGGACGTGATATGACCCAGCAGGTGAATATTGGAGGCGGCTATATACAGAACGAGTGGAAAAACGACCAGTGGAGTATCTTGTTGGGTGCCCGGCTGGAGAAGCATAACCTCTTGAAAAATGTCGTGTTCTCACCAAGGGCAAGTCTGAGGTATACGCCTGTGGAGAACGTGATATGCCGTCTCTCTTATGCCAGCGGCTATCGTGCGCCACAAGCTTACGACGAGGATCTGCACGTAGGTGCCGTAGGTGGTGAGGTGTCGCTGATAACACTGGCTCCTGACTTGAAACCGGAATACTCTCATAGTATCAGTGGTAGCGTTGATCTCTACAAGCGTTTTGGTGACTGGGAGACGAATCTGACCGTCGAGGGTTTCTATACGCGGTTGAATGATGTGTTCGCTCTTACAGAGAACGGGCATGACGAACAGGGCAACCTTCTGTTGACACGTGTCAACTCTAATGGGGCTTATGTGGGCGGTGTCAACCTGGAGGGAAAGATTGGCTACCGTCGCCTCTTGATGCTGCAGGGTGGTTTTACATGGCAGCGCAGCCGCTATACTGAGGATTTTGCCTGGAGCGAGAATGAGAACATCAAACCACAGCGTCGTATGTTCCGTACTCCCGACCAGTATGGGTATTTCCTCATGACTTATAACCCAACCCATCATCTGTCTTTCTCCCTTGATGGAAAGGTGACAGGCAGTATGTTGGTTCAGCATTATGCCGGCTATATCCCAGAGGATGAGGAGGTGACAACCAAGAGCTTCTTTGAGATGGGTCTCAAAGCGGCTTACGAGTTCCATCTCTATAAGCACTATACCCTGGAGCTGAATGCCGGTGTGAAGAATATGTTCAATCAGTTCCAGCGGGATATTGATAAAGGAAAAGACCGTGATGCCAGCTATATCTATGGTCCGGCTTTGCCCAGAACATGGTTTGTGGGGCTGAATCTCAAGATTTGATCCCGTGACTACTACGGGAGTAGTTGGAGCAACTTCTCCCGTAGTGAAACACCCTATACATCTGCATTTCCCAGCCCCAAAGGAAAGAGCGTAACTTAACACTTCATTCCGTTAGAGTCCCCTGATCCGTTACAGCGATAGTCGTCAATCAATCCCAGTAGAACAAGACAACCTTTTCTGTAGGGAAAGACAACAATTTATGGGATAAAAAATCACAAATCACAAATCACAGTTAGTTTATTGACTAAAAACTTGATGAATTTTTTATTATATATATATAATATATATATTATATATATATAATAATATTTATACAATAATTATGCACAATAAAAGGTATTTTTTGCTAAAATGAACTGTGATTTGTGATTTGTGATTTCTCTCTA
>OMWH01000039.1 GCA_900314755.1 uncultured Prevotellaceae bacterium
TATGACGAGTGTGGAATTGCTTGAAAATAAACGATTTAGTCATATCGAGTAATATCGAGTGATGACCGTTAATCGTATTCTACTTTCCCACGCAGAAATGCTGGAAGATGTTGTTGAGGACTTCGTTGGGGGTAATTTGTCCCTCTCCGGTTATTTCTGCTAGTTCAGAGAGGACTTGGCGGAGATCTTCGGAGATGAGGTCACCACTGAGTTGCTGATGGAGTCCGTTGATGACACGGCTGAGGCTCTCGTTAGCCTTTATGAGTGCCTGGTAATGGCGGGCATTGGAGATGATGACTTCTGAGTCTGCTGTTTGTGGAACGGCATCGAGAAGTTGTTGGCGTAATGTGTCGAGACCGATGCCGTATTTTGCCTGAAAAGCCTCTGTCTTATTTTCGATGCGGATGAGGGTCTGGTTCTCTCTGACAGGAATGTCAGGGTAGGGGACTCCCGGTTCCGTCATCATCAATATAACTTTCGCCTTTTGTGCCGCCTCCATGGAGCGGTCAATACCCATTTGTTCGATGGTGTCGGAAGTATGGCGAATACCAGCGGTGTCTATGAAGCGGAAGGTGATACCCTCAATCTGTATCGTGTCCTCAATGGTGTCGCGAGTAGTGCCTTGTATATCAGATACGATGGCACGCTCCTCGTTGAGCAGGGCATTAAGCAGTGTGCTTTTTCCGACATTAGGAGCACCTACTATTGCGACAGGAATACCATCCTTCAGAGCCTGTCCAGTCTCAAAAGTCTTGGCAAGATGTGTGATATGTGCGTCTATGTGTTGAGCCAATGAAAGAAGTTCCGAACGGTCGGCAAACTCCAGGTCCTCATGGTCAGAGAAATCGAGTTCCAGTTCGAGGAGGGAAGTAAGTTTGAGCAGTTGCCCGCGCAGTCTTGACAGTTCTGAAGAGACCCCACCTTTGAGCTGGCTCATAGCAAGGTGGTGGGAAGCCTTGCTGGTAGATGCTATCAAGTCTGCCACAGCCTCCGCCTGACTCAGGTCCATCTTGCCGTTGAGGTATGCCCGCATCGTAAACTCCCCCGGTCCTGCCATACGACAACCATGTTGCACCAACAACTCTAATACCTTATTTAATATATAGCGGCTGCCATGGCATGAAATCTCCACAGAGTCCTCACCAGTGTAAGAGTGGGGAGCCCGGAAAATGCTGACCATACATTCATCGAGAATCTCAGAGCCATTTTTGATGTGCCCATAATGAATAGTATTAGGTTGGGCATTGCTAATGTCCTTGCTAAACACGCAAGAAAGAATCTTAATCGACTGAGGTCCTGAGATCCTGATAATCCCAAGAGCCCCACCAGGAGCCGTTGCGAGTGCACAGATAGTGTCGTTCATTTATATTCTGTCAAGTACCTTTTGGATGAGTGTATCAATGGAGTTCTTATACTCCGTATTCATTTCAGTGGTGTAGCGGTTGGCAATCACCATGCAGCAGGTCATGGCACGATGACCTAAGATGGAGGCGAGACCAGCGAGGGCACTTGACTCCATTTCGTAGTTGCATATTTTCATGCCGTCATATTCGAATGACTCCACTTTATTGTTCTGGTCGGGATCGACTACATCAGCTCGGAGTATGCGACCCTGGGGACCATAAAAACCACCGCAGGCTACGGTATAGCCACGAATCATGTCATCCTGTGCAATCTGGTCGATAAGGTTCTTGTCAGCTACTGCTACGTAGGGATTACCCAGGATGGGATTCCACAGCATGTGTTGTCTGAAAGCTGTTTCCATCTGGAGGTCACAAACCTTATTGCGATCAGCATAGTAGTTCAACAGTCCATCGATGCCGATGCTCTTGACACTTGCAATGAATGAGCCAGTATGAGTAAATGGCTGCAAGCCACCGCAGGTGCCAATGCGAACGATGGTCAGTGTGCGGTGCTCGTCCTTTTCTGTACGGGTAAGGTAATCGACATTTGCCAGTGTGTCCAACTCATTCATGACGATATCAATATTGTCACAACCAATGCCTGTTGACTGTACCGTGATGCGCTTGCCTTGATATGTTCCAGTGATGGTATGGAACTCACGGCTGCTGACCTCACATTCACGGCTGTCGAAATGAGCGGCAACCGTCTCCACACGTCCCGGGTCACCCACAAGAATGACACGGTCGGCAAGTTGTTCGGGACGCAGATGCAGATGGAAGCATGATCCATCGTTATTGATAATCAGTTCAGATTCTGGAAACACTCTCTTACTCATCATACTTATTTGTTTTTAGTTAAATATTCATTCTCTGCTTTGCGTATCATCTTCTCTTGCTGGCGGATGGCAAGATACAGCTGGTGTTGAGACTGCTCATGACCACGAATTTCCTGTGCGAGTGCCTTACGCTCCTCTCCCTTAGTCTTCGGATAGTATTTACGTGCCTTCTCCAGTGCCATGATGACCGTATCGTACTGCTGACGCATTTTCACGAGTTCCTGATACCGTCCTTGGTTACCAGCCGCCTTGAAGTTTTTCAGATGGTGATAAGTCAGCCGGTCGTTGATGACAAAATCAAAAGCTGCCATGGCGGAAGCACTATGCTTCTTAGCCTGTTTCAGTCTTTTGACCGCCTTTTGCAGAGCCAGCTTGTCATCCCATGTCATGCTGATGCTGTCGATACGGGCATAGGAAGCTATCTGTTCCGGAGTATATTGCGACTCATCATACGTCAGGTATTTCTTTGCAGGTATAAAAGTATAGACACATACCAGGCTGTCCGGTTGGTTACGGTCAGAGGCGAAGAACCCCAGTTGGTTGTATTCATCAATGGCAAACAGGTAGTCGTTTGCCGTAGAGTTAAACGGCATACCGATATTCTCAGGTTTCAGGAAACGCCCTTCCGCAGCGTCATAGGTAGTCATGAAGATGTCATAGCCCCCGATACTCTCCGTACCCTTTGCAGCCAGATAAAGCGTCATGCCATCAGGCATCATAAAGGGATAGTTGACCTGTTGCAACAGTCTGTCGCTGTTAATCCCAGGAAGTGAGTCGGCATTCGTCCATTGGTGTTGCAGTCTCTCCTGTGTATAGACAGTACTGTCATTGTCAGTATAGAAACAACGATTGCCCAGTGCATTCATAAAAGTGAAAGCCTGGGAGTCCTGTTTAGGGAAGAAAGTAGAGTAGGGCGCTATCCGTCCAGTCTCGGCAGACAGATGGTAGGCTTTCAGGAAATCCTTTTTCTCCACGACAACACTGTCAATAAACATGATACGCTGTGTCGCCATGGTCATCTGCGTCATACGTTCCGTTTGTTCTGTGGGAGGTTCCACCTTCTTTTGAGTCTTCTTGCTCCGTTGTGCAGAGACAGGGATAGCCAGTGCCAGTAGCAGAAGGATAAGGGCTGATGTCTTGAAGACCGACTCCAAGGCATTCCATATAGAGTGGCGTGCCTCAGGATTCAGTTGCTGCATCCGCTCCAACAAACCTTGCACGGACGTACGGTTGGTATCGTGCTCATAAGGACATTGCTTCAATTGCTTCTGATATCCCTGTTGGGCAGCATACTCCATGATATCCGCCTCCTCACAGAGACATAGCGGGCGGATGATGGTCAACGGCATCTTGTCCATCTTCAGCGAAGGTGGCATAGAAGAGAAATGTCCTTGGAACGTGAGGTTCATCAATGCCGTATGAATCATATCATCCTGATGATGTCCGAGTGCAATCTTATTACACCCAAGTTCCTGTGCGAGGTTAAACAGCTGTTTACGGCGTTGCCACGAACAGAGGAAGCAGGCAGGCTTAGACTTCACCCCTTCTTTCTCAGTTTCAAAACGGGTCGTAATGATATGAAGGGGCACATCCAGTTCGTCACAGAAATGCTGCAGATAAGTGGTGTCCGTCTCATATTGGATATTCTCCATACGTACATGCAGCGCCTCGACAGAGAATCTGGGAAAGAAAATCTTAGACTGTCGTGCCAGTAATTCCAAGAGGCAGAGAGAGTCTTTTCCCCCAGACAACCCTACCAGAATCTTGTCCCCATCATCAATCAAACGATATTCCCGCAGGGCTTTTCGAAATCTTTCCTGAAGTCGTTGCCCTACGTTCATTTCATGAATACGAGATAGACGGCACAGATGATCAGGAAGAAAGCAAGGATATGGTTCCAATGCAAGTTCTGTCCTTGGAACATGATATTAGCGATGACTGCGAAGACCCCCAGCGAGATACATTCCTGAATCACTTTCAGTTGAACTAAATTAAAGGGACCGCCATTGCCCTCGAAACCCAAGCGGTTGGCAGGTACCTGACAGCAATACTCAAAGAAGGCAATCATCCACGAGAAAGCGATGACACCAATCAGCGGCCAGTTGCTGCTGACCCCCGTCTCAGATAATTTTAAATGCCCATACCAAGCAAGTGTCATAAACACATTGCTTAGTATGAGCAGAATAATCGTATAAAGTCCGTTCATGATTACTTAGCTTGCAAGTATTCATCCATATTGGCAGCGGCACGACGACCGTCACCCATGGCAAGAATCACGGTAGCACCACCACGTACGATGTCACCACCAGCGAATATCTCTGAACGTGCCGACTGCATACCCTCGTTGACCACGATGGTGTTCTTGCGACCCAGTTCCAGTCCCTCGATAGACTTCGGAACGAGTGGGTTAGGAGACACACCGACAGCCACGATGACCTGGTCGACATCCAGTGTCACCGTCTTGCCCTCTACGGGAACAGGACTGCGACGACCAGAAGCGTCAGGCTCACCCAGTTCCATCACCTGCAGGACGGCAGCCTTGACAGCACCGTTCTCATCAGCGAGATACTCGATGGGATTATGCAAAGTCAGGAAGTTGATACCCTCCTCCTTGGCATGCTTCACCTCTTCCAGACGTGCCGGCATCTCCTGTTCGGAGCGACGGTATACGAGGGTGACGTTACCACCCAGACGCTTTGCCGTGCGACAAGAGTCCATGGCAGTATTACCACCACCGACAACCAGTACGTTCTTTCCCAGGTTGATAGGAGTGTCCGTCGTCGGGTTGGCAGCATCCATCAGATTGACACGAGTCAGATACTCGTTCGATGACATGATGTTAATAGCATTCTCACCAGGAATATTCATGAAGTTAGGCAGACCTGCGCCAGAACCGACGAAGATACCTTTGAAGCCCTGCTGCTCCAACTGCTCCACGCTGATGGTCTTTCCCACGATGACATCCGTCTGGAAGTGAACACCCATCTTGGCAAGGTTCTCAATCTCCACGTCCACAATCTTGTTGGGAAGACGGAACTCAGGAATACCATATTTCAACACACCACCAATCTCATGCAGTGCCTCGAAGACATAGACATCATAGCCCTTCTTCACCATATCACCGGCAAAGGAAAGACCTGCAGGACCAGAGCCTACGACAGCAATCTTAATACCGTTGGCAGGAGCAATCTCCGGCAGACTGATATTACCGCTCTCACGCTCGTAGTCAGCGGCGAAGCGCTCCAGATAACCGATAGCCACGGCAGGCTCGTTCATCTTCAGGTGGATACACTTGCTCTCACACTGTTTCTCCTGCGGGCAAACACGTCCACAGACAGCAGGCAGTGCAGAGGTCGTCTTCAGCACCTTGGCAGCGGCGAGGAACTGTCCACGCTCGATATTCTTGATGAAAGAAGGAATATTGATATTTACAGGACATCCCTCCACACAAGTCGGTTTCGCACAGTCAAGGCAACGTTTTGCCTCTTTCATCGCCATCTCCTTGGTCAGTCCGATGTTCACCTCCTCCGTACGAGTCGTGGCACGATAGACCGGATCCAGTTCCGGCATGACGACACGCTCGATGGCAGTACGCTCTTTCGGTTTCATGCTCTTGCGGAGTTCCTCACGCCAGGGAGCATTGCGGTCAGTCAGCACCTCGATAGGATCATCAGTGGCTTCTGTAGCTTCTATAGTGCCTGTAGTACCTGTAGTTCCTATAGTATCTGTAGTATCAGAAGTCAGATGCTCCTCATAATGCTCCAGTTCCTCTTGCTCAGCACGCTTGAAGGTTCCCATACGCTTGAACATCTCGTCCCAGTCAACCAAGGCACCGTCGAACTCAGGACCGTCGATGCAGACGAACTTCGTCTTGCCACCGATGGTCAGACGACAGGCACCACACATACCTGTGCCATCCACCATGATGGTATTCAGAGAAACCTCACAAGGGATGTTGTATTTCTGAGCGGTCAGGTTCGAGAACTTCATCATGATAGGAGGACCGATGGCAAATACCTTGTCGACATGCGGCTCCTGCTGGATGAATTTCTCAATACCCACAGTCACCACGCCCTTCTCGCCATAGCTGCCGTCATCCGTCATGATGATGACCTCGTCAGACGACTCACGTACTTTATCCTCTAAGATAATCAGGTCTTTCGAGCGACCAGCCATCACAGAGAGCACACGGTTGCCCGCAGCCTTCAGTGCCTGTATGATAGGCAGCATGGGAGCGACTCCCAGTCCACCACCGGCACATACCACCGTACCGTAGTTCTCTATATGAGTGGGATTGCCGAGAGGACCGACGATGTCAGCAACATACTCCCCCTCGTTCAAAGCACATAACTTTTTGGAACTCAGTCCCACCATCTGCACAACCAGTGTGATAGTGCCTTTGTCGATATCGGCACCGGCAATTGTCAAAGGCATACGCTCACCCTTCTTGTCAACACGTACGATGACAAAGTTACCAGCCTTACGGCTCTTGGCAATCAGTGGCGCTTCCATCTCGAAGAGAAAGACTTTCTCAGAGAATTGCTCCTTCTTGATAATCTTATTCATAGTTCAGTATTTGTTTGTTCGTGTTTGTTTAGTCAATCATCTCAAAACCTGTATAAGGCACGAGGGCTGCTGGAATCTTGATACCGTTCTCTGTCTGGTTGTTCTCCAAGATAGCGGCAACAATGCGTGGCAGTGCCAATGCCGAGCCATTCAGCGTATGACACAACTCAATCTTCTTGTTGTCGGCACGACGGTAGCGGCACTTCAGACGGTTAGCCTGATAGGTGTCGAAGTTAGAGACGGACGAAACCTCCAGCCAACGCTTCTGTGCCTCAGAGAACACCTCAAAGTCATAGCAGATAGAAGAAGTGAAAGACTGGTCGCCGCCACAGAGCAACAGGATGCGGTAGGGGAGTTCCAGTTTCTTCAGCAGTCCCTCCACATGCTCCAGCATCTCCTTATGGCTTTCCTTGGAATGCTCCGGTTTGTCGATACGCACGATCTCAATCTTCGAGAACTCATGCAGGCGGTTCAGTCCACGAACGTCCTTACCGTATGAGCCAGCCTCACGACGGAAGCACTCGGTATAGGCGCAGTTCTTGATAGGCAACTGAGCCTCGTCGAGAATCACGTCACGATAGATGTTCGTCACTGGAACCTCAGCGGTTGGGATGAGATAGAAGTCGTCCACCTCACAGTGATACATCTGTCCCTCCTTGTCAGGCAACTGTCCTGTGCCATAGCCGGAAGCAGCATTGACAACCGTCGGCGGCATGATCTCTGTATACCCACTCTTACGAGCCTCGTCCAGGAAGAAGTTGATGAGGGCACGCTGCAGACGGGCACCCTTACCGATATATACAGGGAATCCTGCACCCGTTATCTTCACACCCAGGTCAAAGTCGATGAGGTTGTATTTCTTGGCGAGCTCCCAGTGCGGCAGTTTTGCCGTGGGAACCTCAGGATTGGCAGTCCAGTTACCTACGGTATCCGTACCGTCACATTCCTTTTGGTTACTCTTCACCACGTGGTTGTCCTCCGCAGCAGCACCCTCAGGCACCTCATCGTATGGGATGTTGGGTATCTGGCAGAGCAGACGGGTCATCTCCTCCTGTGCCTCATTCATGGTCTCTTCCAACTGTTTGTTGGCTTCCTTCATCTTAGACACTTTCTCTTTGATGGTGTCAGCCTCGTCACGTTTTCCTTCTTTCATCAGACCGCCAATCTGAGCGGCGAGTTTCTTTGCCTCGCTCAAGTTCGCGTCTAATTTCTGCTGCGCCTCACGACGGCGCTTGTCAACGGCAAGTACCTCGTCGATAGCCTCTTTGGCACCCTTAAAATGTTTCTTCTCCAGTCCGCGGATGACGCGGTCTGTCTCCTCAGTAATGAGTTTTAATGTAAGCATAATGTTTATTTACTATTTAAATTTTCTTCTTTACAGAATGCAAAGGTACGAAATAATTATGATTTCGGAAAATAATTTTATTATTTTATTCTCTGTGAAGTGTGATACATGCCCAGTGGTTGTCTTCCCGTTGCCTTTCCATGGTAAGTCCCAGTTCTTGTCCTTTTGCTTCTAACAAGGGGATGTCCTCCGTGTAGAAACCACTCAGAATCAGTTTGGAATCCTTAGCCATGACTTGCAGGAAACGCTCCATATCCTGTAGGAGGATATTACGGTTGATGTTCGCTACGACATAGTCAAAATGTTCGTCGATAGCGTCGAGTAGGGTAGCATCTCCGCAGAGAATCGTCATACGGTCGTCGACCTGGTTGATGACTGCATTATGACGGGTGTTGTCAGAACTCCATTCATCTATGTCATAAGCTGTTACGCTCTCTGCTCCAAGTTTTAGTGCAGCAATGCCCAAGATGCCTGTTCCGCATCCTGCGTCGAGTAATTTCTTTCCTTTGAGTTCCTCTTTCAACAGTGTCGCACAGATCATCCGGGTCGTCTCATGAGTACCTGTTCCGAAGGCAAGGTGAGCGTCAATCTCGATGGAGAGTTGAGAGTTGAGCGTTGAGCGTTGAGAGTTGGGGAGATGGCGCCCATCATGGATCACCAGTTTCCCGTCATCGATGATGATAGGGTCAAAGCCCTCCTGTTCCCATTGCTCATTCCAGTCTTTGTCCTCTGCCTCAGTCACTTTATATAAGATACGTGTGTCCACTATGGGGAAATACTCGATGGTCTGCTCCAGTGCCTCTTGGTTGAAAAGTGCTTGCTGAACATAACCAGTCAGTCCCTCTTCCGACTCTTCAAAAGTCTCGAAACCCACTTCCCCAGCCATTGCCGCTAAGATGTCACGGGCATCCTGAGAGCAGGGTTGAATGGTAAAATCTACTTTGTAATATTTCATGCTGATGTTAAATATTTAGTGCAAAATTACAAAAAATAGGGAAAAACCTACCTCAGTTTAGGGTTTTTCCTTAACTTTGCAATGAAAATCGTTGTAATTTTGCAACGTGAAACTATAAAATGATGGAAATGAACATGAAAAAGTTAGTTCTACTCTCAGTCCTCTTAGGAGCCATGCCCATCACCATGATGGCACAGGACGACGATCTCTATTTCGTACCTACGAAGGAGAACGTGGCTAAGGAAGCGGAGAAGTATGGGATGCCTACCGATACTTATTATGCAGGCAGTACACGTAGCGCTGACGAATACAACCGCCGTGCATGGAGCCGTGTAGCACCCATTGACTCTGCAGGCAATGATATCATTGACTTCGATGGTAAGCGTGGTGTTTATCCGGACTCGGTCTTCAGTGATGCGTCCGACTATAAGTACACGAAGAAGATGAGCCGTTTCGACGGCTATACTCCGAGTGAGGCTTATTGGGAGGGCTATCGTGATGGCCGCTGGACATCACCGTGGTATTACAGCAGCTACTACAGCTGGTATGATCCCTGGTATTACGACCCCTGGTACTATGATACCTATTGGGGATGGCGTTCACCTTATTACTATTCCGCATGGTATGGTCCCCGTTATTATTATGGTTGGTACGGTCCCCGTTATTATGGCTGGTACGGTCCCCGTTACTATAGATATAGAGGAGGCAGTGGTGCCTATTGGAGCCGAGCCGGTTATTCTCATCACCGCTATTCTGGTGCTAACCATCGTTATTCCAGTGGTTCACGCAGTTACGGTACCCGCACCTATTCCAACCACAACTATGGCTCGAACCATTCTTTCGGTGGCTCTCGCAGCAGTGGTGGCTCCTTCGGTGGAGGCAGCCGTGGAGGTGGCTTCGGTGGAGGACGCTCTAGTGGCGGAGGTCACTCTTATGGAGGAAGGAGATAGTCTAGAGTTTAGAGTCTAGAGTTTAGAGTTTAGAGTTTAGAGATAATGATTATGAAGAAGATATATTTATTCGCTGCAGCAGCTATGACAGCAATGCAGCTGCAGGCACAGCCGGCAACCCAGGACACTTATGTGGGTGCAGCGCTTGCCACAGAGGATTTGAATGGTACGGCTCGTTATGTCGGAATGGGTGGTGCGATGGATGCACTGGGTGCTGAGATCTCTACAATGGGCAGCAACCCTGCTGGCATCGGTCTCTTCCGCAAGGGACAGGTATCCGCTACCATGAGTGTGAATATGCAGGAGGACGGCAAGTCGTTCCAGGACGGTAGTAAGACGCATGTGTCTTTCGACCAGATTGGTATCGTGTTTGCAGGTCGTACTGGTAAGACGAGTTACCTGAACTTCGGTTTCAACTTCCGTAAGAATCGTAACTTCAACCATGTGCTCGCCATGGAGAATATGGCACTGAATGGTTCTTCACAGAACCGCCAGACTGTCGTTAAGGACATTGCAGGGCTTTTCGACACCCGTGCTTGGTCACAACTCGATGACATGTATTTCGGTAATATGCTTTGGGATGAGGCAAGCAAGCAGATGTACAGCTACGATGGAGAGAGTTATGACTTCAGTCGTGCGAATACCGGTTATATCGGTGAGTTCGACTTCAATATCAGTGGTAACATCAAGAACCGCCTGTACTTAGGTTTGACCGTGGGTGTTCATTCCGTACGTTATAAGAACTACAGTGAGTATTTTGAAAACCTTAGCAGCGATTTTTACGATAATGTGCTGGTATGTGATAACCACAAGATCACGGGTCATGGCTTCAACGTCAAGGCTGGTCTGATCTTCCGTCCTATCGAGGAGTCTCCTTTCCGTATCGGTGTATCTGTTGCCACGCCAACCTTCTATCGCCTGACAACAGAGAACTACACTGATTTCGTTTGCGCTGAGGGTTCAACGGCTAAGCGTGACCGTTCCTCTGCCAAGGAGGACTTCCGTTTCAACACCCCTTGGAAATTCGGTTTGAGTCTGGGTCATACCGTAGGCGACAACCTCGCACTCGGTGCTGTCTATGAGTATTCCGACTATGGTGCTTGTGACATGCGCTCCATCGACGGACGTTATTACGATTCCTGGAGTGACAGCTATTATACGGAGAGCTCCACGGACAATGTGATGAAGCGTCATACCGAGAACACACTGAGAGGTGTTTCCACCCTCAAGCTCGGTGCTGAGTATAAGATTGACAAGAACGTTGCCGTTCGTCTCGGTTATAACTACGTATCTCCGATGTATAAGGAAAGTGGTGTCCGTGACCAGACGCTGGAGTCACCGGGTGTCTACTATGCGTCTACTACGCACTATGTCAACTGGAAGGACACGCATCGCATCACGGCAGGTGTCGGTTTCTCTTTCGACAAGTTCCGTCTTGACCTCGCCTATCAGTACAGCATGCGCAAGGGTGATTTCTATCCCTTCATGAAAGACCTCAGTGCTACTGTCGATCTCTATGATGAAAATGGTGTTAAGACAGGTACCTTTACCGAGAGCAACAGCTGCTCGTCAGTCAATGTCAAGGACAATCGTCATCAGATACAGGCATCACTGACCTACACCTTCTGATTGAAAAGATAAAAAAGGAAAATACGTTCTGTCAGATCTTTTTTGACAGAACGTATTTTTTTGCGATTATTTCTTTTTTCTTTAAGTGACCGTTTATTTCAATTGGTCATAGATGTCGTCAGTCACAGGCTCCAACCACTCATTTGACTGTTCGCCACCTGTTGCCACATGAGTCGTATAGTGCTGGAACCATGAGTCACGCTGTGCGCCGTGCCAGTGCTTAACACCCTCAGGGATATCAATGACCGTGCCGGGAAGTAGGGCGATGGGAGCCTTGCCCCATTCCTGGTACCATCCTTTACCGCTGACGCAGATAAGAATCTGGTGTGCCCCATGGTGAATATGCCAGTTGTTGCGGCAGCCAGGTTCGAAAGTGACGTTAGCAAAGGGTTGTACCGTCTTTTCATCCTTGCTGAGGTTGGCGGGCTGGATAGGAGCCAGGTAACTGTCATTGATGAAATACCGGGCGTAGGCAGTATTCGGATTACCTTTTGGGAAACGGCTGCGTAACGTGTAGCCCTCATGGTCGAGCCATTGGCAGAGCTCTTCGACAGTCTGCTGTGAGTTCCCCATATTTACGGCTCCCTGCTTATGGGCAGCGAGTTGCGGAGCCACGCCCTCCAGTCCGCTCAGTGCTGCTACAGTCACGATCTCGCGTTCGGCGGCAGTGAGCTGGTCGCCGGCAAAGATGTCACCGAAGAGGTGAGCTTTCAGGTAGTAGTCATCCTGCGGACAGAAGGTGTAGTCGAAAGGACGCCCCGAAAGCTTGGTCTGTACCTCCGTACCCTGTTTCAACGCCTTGTCGGCATCGTCCCAGAGAGCCGGGCGTGTCCAGGGCTTACCCTCCTGCCATGCTGCATTCGGCTTGTCCTGTAATACCTTATTCAGCACCCCCAGCGCATTCAGCGATCGAGGGAACCCCGTGTAAGCATAAAGCTGCGAGAAAGTCTCCTTCAGTTCGTTGATGGTCACGCCGTTGTCGAGTGCCTGTCGCACCGCCGGTTCCAACCGTTCCAAATCACCCTGTGCCATCAGACAGGCACATGCTGCTAATCCCCGCTGACGTTCTGTCAGTGTCATTTCCGAACTACGTTCACTTGCCCTAAGGCTTTGAGCATTCATTGTTGCCATAGTCAATACTCCGATTAAAACGATTACTATTCTTTTCATAATTTGTTTCATTTTGACGGGTGCAAAATTACAAAGAAATACGCAGATTCGATTTATACATCTTACGGTTTTTATTACCACTATTACCTAATTTTGTTCCCCCCTTACAAGGTTTTTTCCAACTGTTAAAATAAAATAAAAAGTTGCCATTTCGCAACCGTTTGGAGCCTCTTTTTGCCCCAAATGGAGGCTTTATTTAATTCAAATGGAGCCTGTTTTCACACCATTTAAAGCCTTCATTTACAGTATGTTAAACGAAAAAT
>OMWH01000040.1 GCA_900314755.1 uncultured Prevotellaceae bacterium
CAGTAAGGTGAAAGCAAAAAGAAGGAGGACATCCACAGCGGGTGTCCTCCTTTTTTTCTTGTACGTCTTGTTTAGTTTGTTTTACAGGTCGAAGCCCAGACCAGCGAGCCACTGGAAAAGGTCGTTTCTCTCCTTGTGTTTCCCCATTGTATTTCGTTTAATGCTTGTAGCGACACGGGAAAAATCAAGCACACAGAGGCACCCCCCTGTGTGCTTGATTTTTTTTGTTGAAAATCTGCTTTGTGCGTGAATTATACAGGTTGAACCGCTTGTAAAATCAGAATCATTTAGCAGTGCGTGCCCTGCTAAAAAGCGTCGTAGGTGGAATTCTCGTCGATTTCATTGGGACCGGCAGTTCCAGCGTTGCTTCCCGACCATGGAAAATCTGTTACAGAATCGGAGAGAAGACGACAAGGTGTTATCTGGTATACCTCGATTTGGGGTTCAATATATTGTTTGTTCTTCATATCGCAATCCTCCTATCTCTTTATTATCTTACGACCGTTATGGATATACACACCTTTCGAGGGTCGTTCCACACGCTGTCCACTGAGGTTATAGTAATCACCATCCGCATCCGTTTTCGTGTTCTTGAGCGCATCAATACCCGTTGCCTCATCATCATCTATCGACAACAGGAATTCACGTGACTCCCTTACCTTATTCACAGAGATATAAGCACGGTAGCATGGTATTTTTTCTTTACCTTTGTAGATAAAGAAGCCTACCTTGCCCGACTTGTTCTTGCCCAGCGTCAGACAGCCTCCATCATTGGCATCCGACTGGTTGACATCCAAGCCGTAACGGTTGACACCATCCAGCAGGTTCTCGGACATGGGCAGATCCGCCCATTTCTTCTCCTTCGACGGATAGAGCGTGTAGGTCTTTGCCTCTGTCGCCTTGATGACCACAGGAGTCATCCTTGGCACCTTATTGCTGATCTTCCGCAGCACCAGCGTCGGACTCGTCTCCTTTGTCTCTTCCTTATCTACGATATAGGCGGTCAGTCCCTCTGGCAACTGGGTATCCCATCCGATATACATGGTCGCCCAGTAATTACCGTCAGCGTCCTTGCTATTCGCATTCACCTTCAGTTCAAAGTACTTTTTCAGCTGCTCATCCTTCCAGAACTCATGCTCCTTATACCGGTTGAACAGGTGTCCGTTACCCTCACCCGTCTCTTCCGAACCAGCACGCCGGCTATCAAACGACAGTTCCCGTGCTTCTCCGGAAGACTCGTCGTATGTGGCATCCTCGATATAGTACACGAACTTCTTACCGTCCTTAGGTACAAAACTGTTGGCAGACCGCTGCAACACAGTCTCATAGTCATAGTCGGCAGCATCGATATAGACCTCTTCCACCTCGGGCAGTTTGTAGACGGCATGACCAGCCACCGTCTTAACATAGTCAGGAACCACAACACTGGTACCTTTCCGTCCGTTTGGCACACTCACCAACTGACTCTTATCCTTGCTCAACAGCACCCCATTATCTGTCGTGAAAGCGTCATGGTCCAACTCCACCTCGTAATTCTCCAGACCTGAACCATTGAAGGGGTGTGCTCCGACCGTCGTCATTGTGACAGGGAGCGTGAACGAAGTGATGGCACTACCTCTGAAGGCATCGTCAGAGAGCGACTTGATCTTGCCGGAGATACCTACTTCCTCCAACTTGTCCTTGTCATAGAACGAAGAGCCCAGACCATCGACTTCTGCGAAATAGCGGAACTCGGGGAACTTGGCTATCAGGTCACCGTCGTTGTCATGGGGGTTGTCGTCGTTCTTGTCCATATCTCCCTGAAACTTGGTGAGCGTGACATTCTTCAGTTCACTTAAAGAGATCTCGTTGTCATTGTTCTCATCATAGTGCTCCAGACAGAATTTCTTTGCCTCTACATCAGTGAACTTGATACCCGCCTGTATCGTTGCCTCTGTAGAGAGCGGTGTCACCATGCGTGCACCGTCCATGCTGCGTACCAGCAGCAGCGACTTGCTTGTCGCCTTGGGCTCCAGCACACGGATATCCTGGTCAACCGTGATGTCACTGGTTGTTGCCGTCCACGTGGCACGACTGGGCGTGAAGTTCAGCAGATAGTTCATGTTGTTCAACCCATTGTCCCTTGTGGTAAAGATGGGCAGGGAGATCAGTTTGCCGAAAGCGGTACCTGCAAAACTCGTCAGCATGGGGTAGCGTCCCTTCAGGCATGTCCACTTCTCGTAGCCTTCACCTGTGAAGAAGGTGCCATTGGTCATCTCTTCTACTGACTTGGCATGTCTGTTGTATGCATCCATTTCCCACAAGGGCAGGTAGCCTTCTGGGAAGAAACTTGTCGTATAGGAATTATATTCCGCATACAATCCAAATGATGTCTGAAGGTTATTGAGTACCAAGACACGATGCACTGGAGGAAGTTTGTCATTAAGGTCTCTATTGTCATTGTCCTCCCAAGACGAAACGATAGCACCACTTGGTGCAATGTCCGCAAACCTGAAAGCCAATACACAGTCTTTGATCGTGGGCAAATTATCACTCGCATATTCTCCCCAAAAAGACCAACACAAACCTCCAATGCTCAGAGTACCCGTACCGAGACGATAATATAAACCGTCGAAGAGACAATTTTTCACCGCCGCGTTTGCCCCAATCTTGGGTGAGAGGAATCCACCATAACCGGAAGCATGTAATTCGGTCTTTACCGCACAGTCCACAAATGCCGTATTATCTATCGAGGCACCTTCACCGATATTACCCAGCAAGGAGAATGCCCTTGAGGCATACAGCCCTCGTATGGCATGACTGTCACCGTCGAGGTGGGCTTTCCAACCTTTGACATTATTATTGCCATCGTGGTCCCATGCCACACCATTATCACTGATGCCACCATTCTCTGTTATCAAGTTCTGGTTAAACCAGATATCATTGATCAGTTTGTAATACTTTCCTATCTCGTTGGTGGTGAGTGCCTTCATCAACTGGCGGGCATTATGGATGATATAGGGCTTTGCCTCCGTACCGTCACCAGCATCATAAGCCCTCGCTATCTTCTGATCCCATTTCTTAATGGTGTTGACTTGCAGGCAGAGTTGTTTGCTGATACCGTCGGACGACGTGATGGTCAGCAGCACGTCACCTTGTTGGTCTTCCTTGGGTGTCGCTGTCTCTCCGGAGACAGTCATCAATGTCTGGTCAGTGGGCAAAGAGTACTTTGCCGACTTCACCTTGGTCACGTTACCAATGGTCTCCATGTTCTGCTCCTTCGGGGTCAGCGACAGTGGCGCATCCAGGTGGTGTGTCAACAGACCGTTATGAATGCCTGCTGGCACGGAGGCAAGCCAGGCATAGGCAGGAAACAGTTTCGGGGTTTGCAGTGCGGATAATTTGTCGTCATAATTATTATTTTCATGCACTATAGAAACAGCGCGTTTGATGACTTCGTCGCTCATAGACCTATTGTCTGCCGAACTGTTGGTGATGTTCGAACTGCTCACCTGAAGGCATGGATAGAACCCCTCGTTATACTTCCACTCGTTGCCGCCATTGTAGGAAAACTGGTGTTCTGTACTATACAGCCTTGCCTTCCAGTCCAAATAGATGTTGATATCGGAATTAAACGGCGCTTTACTTTTTTCACCGCAGGTCAGCTCAGAGAAAGAGAGATACACATCGCGGTCATTCCAGTCGTCATAAAGGTTCTGGTCGCAATAACTTGCAGCGTGATCATTATCGTTCGGCCACAAAGGCGCATTGGTGGCATAGCCGTCATTTGTTCTCAGCGTGCCTAAGAACAGACAGTTGACGGGCTGATAGCCTGATTCGTTTATTTTCCCCACGATGCCGTATGCCTTACCGCTAAATATATAACCGCTATATACGCAGTTGGCTATCGTCGAAGACTGCTTAGAGTTATAAGTAAAACTGTTCCAGCCTACGATGCCGCCAGCAGTATAGCTGGTCTTCATGCTGACGAGACTGACACAGTCCATGATGGTCTGTTTGTTGTGACCTGCGATACCGCCAATCAGCGTGCCATCGCTGGAAGGTGACGTGCAAGCAATGTTTCCCGACGAGGCACATGCAACGATATTGCATCCGTCATTATAGCCACAGATGCCACCGCAGACCACAGAGTTACCATCAAAGGAACTCAGTGACATAGTTACGTCAGCCGTACAGTCGAAGAGGTACGACACCTTAGGTGATGTGTTGGTGTTGCCGTCATAGTCTTTGGTAATAAAACCGTTCTCAATATATCCGGCGATGCCTCCCACATATCCACAATTCTTAACATCGATATATGGTTTGGCGTGACACTGGTAAATGCTTGCCGGTGCCTCCACGTTTCCTACTATACCGCCGATGTGGTTGTTGAAATGGTAGTGATTAGTGCTCTCCGCCATTCCTGTTATCGAGCCTGCGATGTCACAGCTCCAGATGGCTCCAGGGTAACTGGCAATCAGTTTTGACCAGTCGGTGCCTATAGATCCGCACAGCAGTCCGATATGGAAAAGGCTGTGCAAGTTGGACTCTGTCTGGCTGATTGTCACTTGGGCATCGGTCATGTTCAGGTTGTGGATAACCCCTTTCACAAAGCCGAAGAGACCATAACAGTATTTTTCACCGTATAGTTCCGTGATGTCGCCAATGGTCATTCCCATCTTGGTGATGGTATGCCCGTCGCCGTCGAAACAGCCGGCAAACCAGGCATTCTCCCTGACACCAATGGGATACCAGACGGCTCCGTCCAAGTCAAGGTCATTGGCAAGTTTGAAGTATTTGCCTCTAAGGTCGTAGCCATTGTTGGTGCCTTGGTTGTTTTCCCACTCGAAACCACCGTTGACGATGTCCGCCAGTCGGCACAGGTCCCATACCGTACTGATCAGATAAGGGTTAGTCTTGTTGCCACCGCCACTGAAAGCATTCTCCACCAGAGTGCCACGGGCGGCAAGTTCGCCATTCGCTATCTTGGCAAGATATTGCTGGTGCCAAGTGTTGTCACCGCTGATACCGTAATCAGCATAAGCATGCAGGGGCAGCAGTGCCAGCAGGGACAGCCCTAACTGCATCATTCTTTTCACCTTATTATATATATAAGTCTTCATCATCTCTCTTATTTCTTAAAATTGGAACTTCACCACTTCCTGTCCTGTACTGAGCAGATAGACGCCACGCTCCTGAATAGGAACGAACAAGCGCTCTGTCGGAGTCCTGTTGAGATAGACGGGCATCGCCTTGACATCGAAGATACGGACAATGTCATCCGACTCCAGTCCGCTAAGCCATACACCGCCTTCCACTTTCTCCACCTTCACCTTATGAATCTTCTTGTCGGCTGCGACGACAGGCAGTCCTGTCACGTCGTCCAACTCAGAAGGCAGCAAGGTCAGCATGCAGAGGTTGTCGTGCCATGAGCGGTTGTCCACGATAGCATCCAGGAGGTTGTCGTCTTCACCCAGCGACTTCAGCACATTGTCGTTATAGACACGTGCACGTACAAACACCTCCACCTCTTCCGGGAGGTTGTCAGCAGTCAGTTCCACCCATGCCTTGCGCTCGCCACCCACATCCTCGAAGTCAGAAGCCTTCAGTTTTACCTCTGCAGTACTGGTAATGGGTATATCCGCCACGTGGTCAGGATACAGTCCTACGTAGAGTGTCTCCTGAGTGTTCAGCCCGTCATAATCAGTCAGTTCGACATAAACCTTGTTCTTGCTGCCTTCAATGCTGTGGCTGATCACCTTGCAGCGAACGTCAGAATAGCCAGTGGCATAATCCGTCAAGTCCTCGGAGGCAGCACTCGCTCTTAAGGAAGATGCGCGGTTAGAAGCCCGCCTCATATAACTCAGGTCGTTGAAGTAAGCCGTCACTCCCGTTGCCTGCAGCAGTCCGTTGAAGTTCTCCGGCAGTTCGTATTCTATCGACAGCGACTCTGAGTCATAAGAATGGATGAAGAGGTCTGAGAACTTAAAGAACTGTCCGTTGAGGTATCCTTCCACGTCGATGATTGGCGTGTCGCCCATGTTGTAGATGTTCAAGCCAACAAGCATCACCTCACCGTCGTTCATCATCTCCTGTGTGTAAGAGATATTGTATAAGAAGTCATTATAGAACGCCACCTCGTTGCGCATCAGGTAGGTCTGCCCGTTGTCATAGTCAGTCAGTGTCCAGAGCGCTATTGCCCTGTCTTCGTTTAGGAAGACATCGTAGGCGGACATGTGCAGTTTGTCTGTCGAGCATCCCAGTGTGATGTACGGTGCGGCCTGCAGATTGTCGTTCATATAGACACGTGAACAGTTCAGCATGAACTGCACGCTGTCCGTCTGCAGGTATTTTCCGTTCTGCCGGATGGCGTTGTCCATCTTCTCCCATACTACGGCGAAGTCCATAGGAGCATCCGCCGACTTATCGGCAATGAGTTTCACGCTCATCGGGTTATGATAGTTTAGGTCGAGATCAGCACCATATCCGAGATACTCGCCTTTCATATTGATTGCCTTGACATAGATATCGGTACAGGTACTGTCAGGGCGATTCAGGATGGCAATATACGGCAGGTCGCCCACCATGTCCATCGAGAAACTGATGGGTACCATCTTGTCGGTGATGACCTGGGCGGGTTTGTCCTTAGGCTTACAGTAGTAGCGCAGTTCCAGGCTGTCCTTGCCCTCTGGCATGACCGATACAGCAACTAGCACGGTGTCGTTGCTCATCAGTATCTGGTAGTCTTTCACTATGTCCTTTCTGGAGAACTTCAGCAGGCTCTGGGGGGTGTTCCATTGGCTGCCGTCGTAGAATGACAGCATGAGGTCGCCATCGAAGGTGCTGACATCCAACGAGGTGTTCAGATCTCGCCAGTTTGCCTTTTCCTCCTCCGTCATACCTGCTAACTCTTCCTCTGTCATCAATGGGTAGAATGTTCCCCTCTTCCACAGACAGGCTGCGCGGTTGGTAGGTGTCGGGGTTGGGTTCTCCGGCGTGCAGTCAATATTGACGGCACCCACGGGGTTGGCATCCACAATGCTGGCGTCGTAAGCCACCACCTGTCTTTTCCACTCACCGTTCTTTGTGGTTCGCATGTTGGCAACGATGGCGGCATTCCGGAACGTTGCGTTCAACTGTTCTATAGTAGCATTAGTGACATTGATATCAATGTCGCTGGTCATCTCCTCGCTGACCACCAGTTCGATGTCGCCCTCCTTGGCAGTATGGTGGTTCTGTGCCAGATGGTCGTTGCCGGGTAACAGGGTGCCGTCAGCCTTAGTCATTGTGGTGACACCTTCCTGACGGGTGTTGAACTCCATGAGCCGGTCATCGTTGAGATTTTGTGTTGTGTTGTTATGGCAGATAACGAAGCGGTCCTCACCCAGGAAGCGGGGACGTGCCGTTTCGTCGAGGTTCTCCATCAGGTTGTCGCCCAACAGGAACTGCGATGCTTCCACCTCGCTGGCGGCTGCGAGTCGCGGGGTCAGTCGAGGACGCTGCAGCGAAGGAGATGGTGCCGCCAGCGAGGAGGACAGCGTGCCGTCCTCGAAGAACTGTCTGGCATTAGCACTGACCTTGTAGTTGGGATACAACGGATTGGCGGGGTTATAGGGACCATCCGGAAAGAACCAGTATCTGCCGCCAAATTTTATAGACCAGTTGCCTTTTACGCGGACAACCGGCAACAGCCTGAGATCATAGAAAAGGTCAAAGGCCGCAAACAACAGACAGGCAGCACCCTTGTCCCACTCGCCAGCACGATCGCCGAAGGGCCATACTGAGGTAAATTTTGCCATGGCTTTGGCTCCCAGGCGTGCACCTGCGCTGGCGTTAAAGATGCCGTTATAGAACCCTTTCCCGCCATCGTTGGGGTCACCGAAACTCGTCTGCAGCACCATCGAGCCGCCTGCCTGGGCATAGACCATTCCTTCCGCATAGAAACCATACATGCGTTTTGTAATGATATCGCCGTTCATGTAGTTCCAGGTTTTGAAACCTGTCGACAACTGGATGTTCGACTCTGCACAGAACTCAAATTTCAGTTGGAGAACATTTTTTATCTTGTCTATCACTCTGGCGAATGCACCAGTGGCGGCACTCGTAGGATCACCATTGAAGGCAATAGCAGTCCCAAAGCCACCCGTTACCTCAGCCGCCTTCAGATAGAAGGATTCTGCCTTGTTATTTTCATGAAAATTAAAGCCTAATCCGAAATGAGCGTCAAAGAAGAATCCATAGCCTAACTTGTTCAGTTTCACGGTACAGATGTCATCAAGTTCTGCCTGCAGCCATTTATCTTTCGTGCGTTTCGACAGACCGGTTTTGTTCAACACATCTATACCAGAGGTCTTCTGCTTACCTGCTTCGCCGAACTCACCGCCGAGTTGGTACCTATTCAATTTCTGCGTCTCCTTGTATTTATCGCGCATGGGACCACCCCATTTGCCATCCGTCTTGTTACGGTCGTTCATGCCCCAGGAGAAATCAAGGTCGAGTTCAAATATGCGGTTCAGCACGTCGATGTTAGGTGTCACATTAAAGGCTATGCCTGGCAAGTCTTTTCCCAAGATGTTAAACGACCCCATTTTTCCGAGTACTGTCCATTGGAAACCGTTCTTCTCGGTGTCGGGAGAACCATTCGTCATGGTATAGGACAGAGCCTTCTTCTTCCCCTCGTCCTCCATCTCCTGCTGGTTGTACTCTTTACGGACGAAATAGGGGATCTTGACGAACGGCTTGTCGTCTCCAAGGTCCAGTTTGGGCTTATATTCCACGTCCTTCTTGGGCAGTATGCCAACCAGGCTCCACCGTTGCTCAAAGTAACTGCGGCTGAAGCATGGATAGTCGTTGCCGTCCAGCGTGCTGCCGGTGGTGGTCGTTGCCGTCAGGGTGGCACCACCATCTTTTTCCACGAATGTCAGTTTAGGGCTGACCGCTTGCTTGCTCTTCGAACGGGAGTAGGAGAAACCTATCTCGGCATATTTCTCGACAGGCTTGCCATTCAGCAGTTTGGGTGTCTTCTGATAGCCGCCATCCTCAAAGAAGAGGATGGAACTCGACGATGTCCTGGAGTTGAGGTCCAACGAGTCAACCGTAAACACCTCGTGGGTCTTTCCGTCGTAGGTCTGACTGCTTTTCGCGTCCTTCAGGATATAGACCATCTGACCAGCCACATCCGGACCGTCTTTCGTAGGATCACCAGGTATCATGTACAACTTCCCCTTGAGCCGGTCCCTGCTCATCACGCCATCCTTGGGATCCTTTGCACCGGCATACTTGAAGACGGCTGGCATGTGATCTGGGGCGAATACTTCGATATAGCAGGGATTGCCGAAGGTCAGTATCTTGTGAAGACCAGTTTTTTGATTATAACCGACATAACTGTCCTTCAGTTCCTTGACAAACTTGCCGTTCTCATCGACCTGTGCCACATTAAACGTAAAACCTTCGCCCTTCTTATCGACTACGGGGACCTCGACAGGCTTGCCGCCCTTTCCATAGATATACAGGTTCAGCGTGTCGAACTTCTCGAAGAGACCGGAGCCCAGCATGTTAAAGATGGTCAGTTCGCGGTTCTCATGCTTGTCCAGGGTAAAGTTGTCGTCGAGCCACAGATGGTTCAGTTTGTCACTGAGGTTAACGCCATAAACCAGACGTTTTATATCCAGCGCGACCCGGTTTTTGCTTTCACTGACCAGATAGACATTCTTCAGCACCTTATCTTTCGGCACGTAGAAACTCTGGAAACTGGAGCCGCTGAGTTCCAGCACCTCCTTGGTATCCTCATTCTTCTCGTTCCTCAAAACATACTCTAACTGATAGGTCAGTCCTGAGCGACGACGCTTCGAGTCGAGTTTGAACAGATACAGGTCACTATCATCCCAGCCGTAGACATAGTATCTGACATGAAGGGTGTCGGCTGGGCTGGCACTGCATCCTAATCTATTGACGGCGATATGCAGCGTGTCTGTCTGGGCGTTGCAATTGATGAAGAAATAACTCGACACATTTTTCATCTGCGTCCAGTGCTTTCCGTTTTGGTCCTTCTTGGATGTCCTGACACGCACCTGGTACTGTCCGGTATTGCCCTTACCCTCGTTAATGCGGAAGCACAGCAGGTTGTCGTCGCGCATCTTCCAGAACAGTTTCTGGTCTTTGCGCGTCTTCTGATCTTTTGAGGCAAACATATTTTTCACCTCATCCACATCAGGACTGTTGCCCAGAATGGCACCATCCCTGATCTGCGCCCAGTTCAGTCCTGACCCGTTGGTCTTGATCTGCCTGATTCTACCTACGTCGCCAACATTGTTGGCAAACTCCAGTTTAAAGTCGATCTGCGCCTGCATCGTCAGGGATGCAGGCAACAGAAGGAGTGATAGTAGTGTTCTGATCAAACGCTTCATAAGGATGTCCATTCTCTAGTTCTATTTTGTGTTTTACTTCTTACAGATCGAAGCCCAGGTCTTTGAGCCACTGGAAGAGCTGGTTACGCTCAGAGGAATTCCATGTGTCGATGGCATCGTTGTGAGTGCCGTTCTCAATATAGAGGATCTGGCAGTTCTTGCCTAACTTGTCGTCAGGAATACGGTTGCCGGTCCAGGGGTCCTGCATGCCATAGACGAACATCATGTTGCAACTGGACAGCTTGATGCCGTCGAGGACTTTGCGGATATAGCTGCCGTTGTCGTAATTGAAGCCAAGGCTGGCAGGGCTTTTCTTCGAAGTGAGGTATGATTTCTCATTGTCAGTCAGCAGGTCGTCTACCCAGCCTAACGTAACTGCAACCGCTCCTAACTCGATGCAAGTATGTGCCTGGAACGGATCCAGACGCACCTTCTCCACTCCTGATGCACGGTTCAAGCCTCTTGGCGTGTTGTTGAAGATGGTCGAGTCAGGCTCCAAGTCGTCCACATAGTCCAGTCGGCGCTGGTAGTCGATATCTGTATCACCCGCATACCTTGTCCTGTCATTAGACAAAATAAAGGTCAGGAACTTGTCGGCACCGTCGCCTACCTTGGGCACCAGGGGCTCCCAGAGGCTATAGTGTACGTACGACATCCTCTTCCAGTGTGAATCGAACAGTATTGACAATAATGACATACGCACTGCGTCATCATCATAGGAGTTATAATAGGGGAATTCCTTCTTGTAGAGTTTCACCGTTTCCAGCTGCAAGGTCTTGTTGCCACAGTATGCGCGGAAGGCTGCCTTCACTTTCTCAAGGCGGCTGCCCAGGGCATCGGCACTCTGGATATAGTTGTAGGAACCCGGCTCATCCTGGTTAAGCATGAAGGGTGCACAGAAGGGCACGTAGGCATCCATCTCGCCCGGATATTCGTAAGCATAGTAGGAGGCGGTCATACCAGGCTTGCTGACGCCG
>OMWH01000044.1 GCA_900314755.1 uncultured Prevotellaceae bacterium
GAAGGCCTTAGTCAGCCAGCTCATCAGTGACATTCAGCCTTTAGTGCCTGGAGTACATCTGGATATAATAGTTGACCATAATTATAGCGAGTAAATTCCAATTCAGCGAACTGAAATAATACGAATATGAAAAAAGTAATTGTCATATCAACGAGCCTGCGTCATGGCTCAAACAGCGACATGCTCGCTGAGCAGTTTATAGAAGGTGTCAAAGCTACAGGAAACGAAGTGGAGAAGGTCTCCTTAGCGGGCAGATGAAAACACTCATTGACCGCATGAATGCGATGTATGATCAGGATTACCAGTTCCGTGATGTCTATTTGCTGTCAACGGCTGCAGAGGATGGAGCCGATACCCCTAAACGTGCAGAGATAGGACTGGCGGGCTGGATAGACTGCTATCCCAAGAGTCGTCTGGCAGGAACGCTGTTCTGTGGTGGGGTGAACGATGCCCGTGAGATTGAAGGCAATCCCAAATTGCAAGAGGCCTACGAACTTGGCAAGCGTGTGTGAGGGCAATATGGAATACAAGACGTTGAATAACGGAGTTAAGATGCCGATAATGGGTATTGGCGTCTATGATATTCCAGAGCGGGAGACCCAACGGGTGGTTGAAGATGCCGTCAGTGTGGGTTATCGAAGCCTCGATACGGGACACAATGTGACAGGATGGCCGTCGGATGCGTTGACGTATAAAGTAACATACAGATAAATCGGAATTTATTGATATCACATAATACAAAATTACGATATGAAAAAATTATTAGTATCAATGGCAGCTATGCTGCTGGCAACAACAAGTATGGCACAGACATTAGAAAGAATGCAGTGGTTCAACGAACCGGAGAATTGGGAAATCAAAGACGATGTGCTGACGATGGACGTAACGCCCCACAGCGATTTCTGGAGAATTTCGCATTACGGCTTTACCGTCGATGATGGCCCCGTGCTCTATACGACGCGCGGCGGAGAGTTCGAGGTGAAGGTAAAGATTTCTGGCGAGTACAAGGAACGCTTCGACCATGCGGGCCTAATGATTCGCATAGACAAGGAGAACTACATCAAGACAGGTATCGAGTTTGTAGACGGCAAGTACAACCTCAGTGCCGTCGTCACCCACCACACCAGCGACTGGAGCGTTATCAAGCTCGACAAGCCCGTACCGTTTGTGTGGATCAAGGCTGTGCGCCGTCTGGATGCCATAGAGGTATTCTACTCCTTCGATGACAAGGAATACACGATGATGCGCAACTGCTGGATGCAAGACAACACGCCTGTCATGGTGGGCATGATGGCAGCAAGTCCTGACGGAGAAGGCTTCAAGGCCAAATTTGAGCACTTCCAAATCAAGCACCTGCCCGACCAAAGAAGACTGGAGTGGCTGGAGAAACATCAATAGAAATATATCAGCAACATGACTATTCAAGACGCAATCAGACAGCGGCATAGTGTCAGGAGCTATTCCGAACGCCCTGTCGAAAAAGAGAAGCTGGAGGCACTGCAGGCTTTGGTGGATGAATATAATCAGCAGAGCGGACTGCACATCCAACTAGTGACCAGCGACCCTACCGCCTTTGACAGCCGGATGGCCCACTACGGCAAATTCTCAGGCATCAGCAACTATCTGGCCATGATAGGTCCGAAGAGCGACGAACTCCTGGACGAGAAAATCGGCTATCCCGCTGAACAGCCACAGCCGAAAGACAAATGGTTGCCTGAAAATGTTTCGTACAACGAGTACAAATGAGCAACGGACAAGAACTGGTATTGCACAAGAAGTCATTCCAGCAGCTGACAACGGATGAGCTGTACGAACTGCTGAGAGTGCGTACAAGATGACTTGGAGGAAATGAATGTTTAAACGAGTTTGAATGCATGATATGACGGGGCAGATGTCACGCTGGCATCTTTGCCTGTCTTGCAAACTCAAACAGTGACTCAGGCAGATGACAGTAGCCAGTAGGATTCTTGTCGAGATAGTCCTGGTGATACTCTTCGGCAGAATAGTAGTTCTGCAGTGGCAGCTTTTCGACGCATAGAGGATTCTGGTACTCCTTCTGCACCTCTCTGAACACCTTTTCGATAATGGGCAAATCCTCTGCATGGGTATAATAGATGCCTGTACGATAGCGTGTCCCTTCATCATGTCCTTGTTTGTTGAGACTAGTAGGGTCGATGGCTTTGAAGAACATCTGCAGCAAAAATTCAAGGCTCACCACATCGGGGTTGTACTTCACATGCACCGTCTCGGCAAACCCGGTAGTGTCCGTATAGACCTCCTTGTATGTCGGATTGGCAGTATGTCCGTTGGCGAATCCCACCGACGTTTCCACAACGCCATCTATCTGCTTGAAGTAATGCTCTGTCCCCCAGAAACAGCCCCCGGCAAGAAAAATGTCCTTACCGTCTTTTATCTCCAAGATACCGTCCACCTCATGTTCTACGAATGGACCAGCCTTACATTCCAACAAAACGCTGGGTTCAAGACACTCTAATCCATGCCATACGTTCTTTGGAATATCCACACCGTATGTTCCGCTCTCAGGGTTGATAACACAAGAGGTGATAACTACTCCTTGGTCATTGTAAGTGGAGACTCTGACCTTGCCTTTCAGTATGACAAAGGTTTCGTCCTTGTCAGGATGATGATGCACAGGAATGAAAGTACCTGGCTCCAAGGCATTGAGGAAACGGTGACACTTATCTTGAAGGCTCTGGTGGAAGTTGTAGTTCATCCTCAGTCTTGGTGACTGTTTCGCCTGTTCCATCACACCGTTAATCAGTTGGTCGTTTATTATCTTCATACGTTTTGCGATTGATTTAGTTACTTTTAATCTGGGGACAAAATTACTCAATTTTCATTAGAAAAAGAGTGGTGAGTACCAATTTTTTTAAATGACGAGTACCGAAAACAGTCTTCAGTCGGTAACAGAATGCCCTTCAGTCAGTAACTGTTTTGTTAAAGTTACGCAATATTCATGGGAATTTATCAGAAATGACTACTTTTGCAAAAGTATTAATAATATAGACAGATAAATCAGGAGTTATGGACAAGACGAAATAAAATGGACAATCTTAAAGTCAGAATATCTCATTAAGCGACCTTGGCTTACGGCTCGCCGTGACAAAGTCAAGTTACCCGACGGACGCATAATCCCAGAATACTATGTGTTCTCAGTATACACAAAACTCACAAAGAAACATTGAAATGATAAAGATTATAACCTATAGCGGACAGTATAAAGCAGATTTCATACGTCTGAACACGGAATGGATTGAGACATATTTCAGTTTGGAGGAGTCAGACCTTAAGACCTTTTCCCATATTGATAGTTATATCATAGACAATGGCGGTCAGATATTTCTGGCTCTTGACGACAATACGGGAGAAGTCGTTGGATGCTGCGCCTTGATTAACCATCCCGATAAGGATTCATACGAACTGGCAAAGATGGCTGTTTCGCCTCATACGCAGGGGCATCACATCGGACATCAACTAGGAACGGCTCTGATTGACTATGCAAGGAAAATAGGGGCAAAACGTCTTTATCTTGAAGGGAATACTAAGCTGGAAGCCTCTATCCATCTGTACCGTAAGCTAGGATTCCATGAGATTTCCTTGGAGGGGAGCACCTATGACCGCTGTGATATTATCATGGAACTAAAATTGCAGGTAATATGAGCTTCATCAAACGCTTTCGATGCTGCGATAGAGCGCAGTCTGGAGAGAACGGCTGTTGTGAAGATAACCTTGACAGAACCGCCTACATGCAGGAGATGATGCAGCGTGCTCAGACTCTTGGAGCCAATGCCATCGTAGGCATCGACATCGACTATGAAACAGTCGGTGCTAATGGCTCAATGCTCATGGTAGCCACCAGCGGAACGGCAGTAGTGATTTAAGCCAATGTTTAAACGAGTTTAATAAACTGTCAGTATAGTTTAAGCGAGTTTAAATTCCGTGCCAGTTTGACTTCTGAGATTGTCATTCTGGCACGGATTCTTTCCATAGGCATGTACTTTGCTTATCTGTTAGTGAAAGCCGAAGCAAAAGCGGAGGCGATCAAGAACAAACAAGTTAAACTTTAAAAGTATAATTGGAGGTAAGAATTATGTTGAACGGATTAATGAAAAGCAACGGTTGGTTCCCAACGATGTTTGATGATTTCTTTAACACTGATTTCATGCCTCGTGCCAACAGTACAGCA